>CAZTJC010000013.1:100933-114080 GCA_964613945.1 uncultured Acetobacteraceae bacterium | reverse complement strand
TGTTCAATCGTCAGCATGGTCGTTCTCCGTGTCCGCCGCATAGCTATGCTGCCGCCATCGTGCGGATTAGAGGGGAAAATACGAACGCCCTGTATGGAATGCCGAACAATGGATGCGGACCTCAATGACCTCAGAGCTTTCCTCGCCGTGGCCCGGATACGCGGCTTCCGGGACGCGGCGAGAGTGACGGGCGTCAGCGCTTCCACCTTGAGCGAGGCCGTGCGGCGGCTGGAGACGCAACTCGGCATCCGGTTGCTGCACCGCACGACGCGCAGTGTCACGCCCACGGAGGCCGGCGAACTCCTTATCGCCCGGCTCGCTCCCGCGCTCGACGAGGTGGCATCCGCGCTCGACGCGATCGGCGGCTCGTCCGATCGACCCGCGGGCACGCTGCGGCTGAACGTGCCGGTCAGCGCCGCGCGGCTGGTCCTCCCTCGGATAATGCCCGGCTTCATGGTCGCCTACCCTGACATCCGGGTGGAGATCGACGCCGAGGATAGTTTCGTCGACGTGCTGGCCTCCGGCGCTGACGCCGGCATCCGCTACGATGACCGGCTCGAGCAGGACATGATCGCCATCCCGATCGGCCCGCGCATCCAGCGCTTCGCGACGGCGGCCTCGCCGGCGTATCTCGACCGGATGGGGCGACCCGGCCATCCCCGCGACCTGCTGGACCACCACGCCATCCTGGGACGCTTTGCCGGCGGCGCGCTGACCAGCCCCTGGGAGTTCGAGTACGACGGCGCCGTCGTCCTGATCGAGCCACGGCCGCGGCTGATCGTCCGCGTCGGTGGCGCCACCGATTTCGCGGTCGACATGGCGGTCGCGGGTACCGGCGTCATCCAGTTGTTCGAGGAGTGGCTACGCCCAAACCTCGACAGCGGCGCGCTGGAACCCGTGCTGGAAGACTGGTGGCAGCCCTTTCCTGGGCCGTTCCTCTACTATTTCGACCGCCGCCTGGTGCCGCCGCCCCTGCGCGCCTTCATCGACTATGTCCGTGCCCTGAGCTGACGGCCCGGATGCGTCCGCAGGCATCCTGTTTTGTCCTCGTCCTCAGCCAGTCCGGCCATCCTTCGTTCTTGCATTCAGGAAGGCGGACCGATCGGCAACCTCGATATGCTCGGCGAGACGAAGCCAGAGCTGCTCGACGTTCGCGCAACCCGGCGTCGCACGTTTGACCAGGATGCGCGCCATGGGGCCGAGATGTCGCGCCAGTTCGGCCTGCACCCGGGCCAGTTCGGCGTCGGGCAGAGAAGCAGCGGCCTCGTGCTGCCGGGTCGAGGCAATGCCGGATCGAACCAATGACGCCGACAGCTCGAGCTGCCACTCGTCACGGAAGCGGTCCCGTTCGACGCCGTCGGGAACGGTGGCCACCAGCACGTCGTAGAGCTTGTCGATCGTGTCCGCCTTCTTGACTGCGCTGCGGACGAGATGACCGGCGATCGGGCCGACATGATGCGCCAGGCGGCGTTCGATGGTGGTCAGCAAGACCGGGTCGAAGCCGAGCGGGCCAGGCGGTAGCGCGCCGGTGTGGAGCACCGTGCGGTCGGCGTCGCGCACCAGCTCGCGCAATTCATCGACCGGCGCCGTCTGGTCGGCCCGGAGCGAGGCAGCCATCGCGGCGGCAGTCTGGAAGCGGTCGGCGGGGTTCTTGCTCAGCGCGCGTCGGATGGTCGCATGTATATTGGCCGCGGCACCCGGGGTGAGGGCGGCGCTGTCCGGCGGGTCCTCATGCAGCAATTTGTTCCAGACCTCGTGCTGCGAGGTGCCGGTGAAGGGCTTGGTGCCGGTTAGGAGTTCGTAAAGCACGATGCCGGTGGAGAACAGGTCGCTGCGGGCGTCGGTCGCGGTTCCGCGGCACTGTTCGGGTGACATGTAGGACGGAGTGCCGACGACGCCGCCGGGTCCGGTCAGGTTGGAGGTGTCGAGGCGGGAGATGCCGAAATCGGTGACTTTGACCCGGCCCTGCGCGGTCAGCATGATGTTGGCCGGCTTGATGTCGCGGTGGACGACGCCGAGAGCGTGGGCGGCGTCGAGCCCGTCGAGGATCTGGCCACCGAGCGAGACGATCTCGGCCGGTGTGAAGCCGCCCGGCCGCTGCCCGAGGTGCTGGAGCGTGACGCCGTCGATGTATTCCATCGCCAAGTATGGATTGCCGTCGTGCAGCGCGAAATCGTAGATCGCCACGATGTTTGGGTGCGCGCAGCGCCCGGCAGCCTGCGCCTCGCGCTGGAAGCGTTCGATGTAGTCGGCGCGTTCGTCGCCATCGAGCAGGTCGGCGCGGACGAGCTTGATGGCGACTTTCCGGTCGATGGCCGGGTCGTGGGCGCGGTAGATGATGCCCATGGCACCGCGTCCGAGCACGCCCTCGATGCGGAAGCGCCCGATCTGGTCCGGAACCGGTGACGCCACGGATTACTGTTCCAGCAGCTTCATCGCGTTGGCCAGGCTGCGGCGCATACGGTTGAACGCATCCCCGAGTACCGAGATCTCGTCACTCCCGCGGACCACGATCTCCGGTGCGTCCATGTTGCCGAGGCTCACCTCGTTGGCGCTGGCCGCAATACGGCGGACCGGGCGGATGATGACGATCTGCAGCAACAGGTTCATCAACACCACGATGACGGCGAAGATGACGCTGAGCCAGATCATGACGCCGGTGAAGGTCTGCCAGGCCCGGGTGAGCGGCACTGCCATCGGCACGGAAACGATGCGGGCGCCGAGCACCTCGTTGAGCGACCAGTTGAAGCCGTTCTTGGTCCCGTACAGGTCGATCATCGAGGCCGGGGCCGCTTCGGGAGTTGAGTGGCAGACGAGGCAGGCCGGGTCCCTGATGACGATCGGCCGCGACATCGTCAGCAGCGGGCCGGCCGGGCTGCTGCGTTCGGAGATGATCTGCTTGAGGTCGGCATTCTTCTTCAATGAGCCGATGATCTCGGTCTGCCAGTCATTGGCCTGGTCGGCCGGGTTGGTCGGGTTGAGCATGACGGTGCGGTAGCTGTAATCCGGCATGCTCTTCTGGATGGTGCGGAAGTTGGTCTGCGCGGCCCAGGCCGGTATCGATTGCGGCAGGAAGCGTCGGGCAAACTGGCCGGCGATGAGAGGGGCGATCTCCTCGACGGTGTATTGGCTGATGGCATCCGCCTGGGCCGACATCAGCGCGGCTTCCGACAGGATCTGCTCCTGCGCCGTCTGAAAGGCGAGGCGGTAGGACAAGGCACTGGCGAGCCCTAGCCCGGCGAGCAGGCCGGCCAGCAGAACCAGGTTGAATTTGAGCCGCAATCCCATGTCAGGCGATCCTCTTCATTGCAGCAGTTGCTCCATCTGACGGGAGGTGAGCTTGCCGGTGGGTTGGGCGTTGGAATCGCGCTGGAACTGCCGGATCGCCAGTACCGTGTCGGTGGCGAACACGCCGTCCACGCGGCCGCGATAATAGCCCAGCCGCGCGAGCGCCAGTTGCAGGCGCCGCTTCTCGGCGGGGTTGGGGTCGGCTAGCCCGCTCTCGGCGCTTGGCCCGGCAGTGATCGCCGGCGTCGATACCGGGGCCGATGGTGCAGCCGGTATCGGGGCTGGCACCGGCGCCGGCATTGGGGCAGGTGCGGGAGTGGGCATGGGGGCCGCTGCCTCGACGGCAGGGGCTCCGAGCAACCAGGACGGCTCGCTCGGCGGCCTCACCGTCAGGATCGAGCGACGGAGCGACGGATTCGCCGATAGCGTCCGCAACAGCGAACCGATCTCGATCTTGTCGTCGCGGATGGTTTCGGACAGGGCCGAGGCGAGCGGCGCAGGCCCCAGCGGGTCGGTGCTGGACAGCTTCGCGGCAACCAGCCCCCCATGCGCCGCGTCCGACGGGCGCAACATGGAGCCGAATTCGGGGGCGTTCTTGCCGGCAGGAGTCGCCACGTCCATCAGCACCAAGCCGGCCTGGCTACCCGGTCCGGCGACGGAGGACATGAGCAGCCGCGCGACGATGCCGCCGCTGAGGACGTCGGACTCACGCTCGATGCGGGCCTCGACCGGAAGCAGGAACAGGCGGTCTGCATAGGACAGGGCGTAGGTGCAGATGTAGATCACCGAACGGCTGTCGGGCGCCGTCGCTGCATCCTCGCCCAGGGCCGCGATGGCGGTTCCGAGCCGGGCGTTGCTGAGATCGTTCTGCCGCGTGACCTTGAACCCAGCGCGCGACAGGACCGCCGTGACGAGGTTGGCGGATAGATCGCACATGGGGAGCGGTGCCAACGCGGTGTATTTCGAGTTGCTGATCACCAGGGCGACCGGCGCGGTTTGCGCGATCGCCGCCGAGCCTGTGATCACTGACGCCAGCAGGGCGGCCGCGACGATCGATGCTGGAGAAGTACCCATGTCGACCATCAGCCCTTAGCATAGATCGTCAACGCACAGCGCCTAGTTTTAACGGCGATGTTGCACTCCCCGCGTGTGTCCGGCCGACTTGACGCTGGCGGGAAATCTTTCATTGTCACCGGTGAATGGAGGGTTGGGTCATGGGGCTGCCGGCGGCGCGTATGGGTGATCTGGTGTTGCAGACCAGTCCGCACTGCCACGCGCCGATGCACCCAGCGGCGTTGGTGCCGACGCCGATGCCGCATCCGCCGATGCCATTGGCGATCGTCGGCGGGGCTCCAACCGTGCTGATCGGCAAGAAGCCCGCGGCGCGCCTGTCCGACATGACTGCGCCGTGCGTGCTGCCGGGGTGCGTTCCAGGAGGACCCGGCATGGTCGCGATGGCGTCGACCAGCGTGATGATCGGCGGCTTGCCGGCGGCGCGGGTGAGCGATCAAACGTCACATGTCGCGTGCGTCGGGCCGATCCCGGGGCCGTTGGGCAAGGTGCTACCACCGGGCTGTCCGACGGTGTTGATCGGATGAGCGGATCGCTGCGGGATCGTATCATCGTCGGCGCCGGGATCCTTATCGCCGTCTCCGCCGCGGCACCTGCGCCCAGCAACAAGGCAACTGCTCCGACGGCGCCGGCGGCAGCCGTGGCGCTACCGCAACAAACAACGGCGACGTTCGGCGACTGGACGCTGCGGTGCAGCCGCCCGA
Source organism: uncultured Acetobacteraceae bacterium (assembly GCA_964613945.1). Lineage (GTDB taxonomy): Bacteria > Pseudomonadota > Alphaproteobacteria > Acetobacterales > Acetobacteraceae > JAVVHH01. The sequence goes on along the minus strand of CAZTJC010000013.1, from coordinate 109,017 downwards.
CCGGAACGGCGAAGTTCTGCGAGTTGGCGCAAGGCGCCCAGCGCGACGGCAAAACGGTGGCGGAGATGGCCATCGGGGTAGCTGGCGCGGGGCAGCGCCTGCAGTTCACGCTGCTGGTGCCGACAAGCGTGAGCTTCGCGACAGCACCGACGTTGACGCCGCCCAGCGGAGATGGCGCCGGGCTGTCGTTGAACTGGCGCCGCTGCCTGCCCGTCGGCTGCTTCGCAGATGCAGAGATCGGGGACGACGCACTGTCGCGCATGCGCGCCTGGACGCAGCCGGCACGGGTCGTGTTCGCCGATGGCGGCGGACGCGCGACGATGATACCGGTGTCGCCGCTCGGCTTGTCGCAAGCGCTGGATGCACTGGCGAAAGAAGATGCCGGATAAGGGTTGAGATACAGCAGACTTCCATACGAATCCCATGTATAAAGGTCTGAAATCCTCGGAGAAGGCGCCCATGGTGTTAAGCCGCATCTTGCTAGCCTCATCATTGACGCTCGGCATCGCAGCAGCCGCACAGGCGCAAGGCAATCCGTCGGCGGATCAGATCATCAACTCGCTGCGTCCCTCAGGTGGGATGCTCGGCGGAACGCGCGGCATCCGACCGGTCGCGCCCAGCGCGCCGCCGCCGGCCTCCGAGGCGGCACCGGCATCGACCGGTCCAGCACGGGTGACCCGTCCGTCGATGCCTCGGGCCGCGGTTGCAGCGCCAAGCGCAGCGCCAGCCTCGGATGCGGGGCCGTCGGTCAATCTGTCGGTGCAGTTCCCGACCAACTCGGCGGAACTGACCCCGGCAGCGGTAACGACGCTGACGGCACTGGGCCAAGCCCTGTCGAGCAACACGTTGGGCACCTATCGCTTCCGGATCGAGGGACATACCGACACGGTCGGAGCGGCCGACGCCAACAAGACTCTGTCCGAGCGCCGGGCCCAGGCCGTGGTGACGTTCCTGGCGTCACGCTTCCACATCGATCCGGTGCGGCTAGACGCGGTCGGGATGGGTGAGGAAGGTTTGCTGGTGCAGACGCCGCCGAACACCGCCGAGAGCCGGAACCGGCGCGTGCAGGTCATCAACCTCGGTAGCTAGAACCCGTTGACGGGTGGCCCGAAATGCCTCGCTCCGATGACACGGTAATCGTCCGACCGGCAAAGCACGGAGCCCGGTCGATCGCCCTGATGGCAGCCTGCTCAGCGTTGTTGTTGGCGGTGGGTGCCGGCGGATATTGGCTAGCGCGGCGCGACGCGGCTACCCCGTCACCCGCGGCCGTAAGTGCGCCGCCCGCGATCGAGCCGATACCATTGGCGTCGGAGGCTGAAATCCGGGCGGAAAATCCGGCCGTGCGGACGATGATCCGTTTCGCCAGCAACCCAGCCATACTGGTGATCGACTTTCCCACCCTCACGGAGCAAGGCCGCATGCTCAACCGCCTGGCGGCCTGGGCGGAAAAGGCCGGCGTCGCGCATGATCATGTCCCGAGCGAGGAGGTCATGGCAGCGGCGATCGCCGCGAGCGGCGCGACGGCGGATACCTATTATTACGGGCACGACTACAGCGCGACGGAGGTCGCACACTTCTTCGCTCTGGCCGCCGAGGAACACATGCCGTTGCGTCCGGAGGAGGAGGATCTGCGGCGCATCGCGACGCGGGCTGCAGCGGAGCCGGCCGGCTTCGGCGCCGTGATCACCATCGTACGGGGAGATGCCGCCAACCAGGTCACGGCGCAGGCCCGGGCGACGATCCTGCGCCACGAGTTGTCGCATGGCCAGTATTTCACCGACCCGGTCTATGCAGCGGCAGTGGCGCATTTCTGGGAAGCCGTGCTGACCGGGCCGGAGCGGGCGGCGTTCCGGCGGTATCTCGCGCAGGAAGGCTATGATCCCGCGCTGGAAGACCTCATGCGCAACGAGGCGCAGGCCTACCTGATGCACACGCCCGATCCGGCGTTCTTCGACCCGGCACGGCTCGGCATTCCGCAGGGGCGCCTGTCGCAATTACGGCAGCAATTCCTCATCGGCATGCCCCCGGGCTGGCTGCGAGACGATCTGGTCACTGGCGGCACCGTTCCCGCCCTGCCGGCCTCCGTGCCGGGTGTCACTGTCCCAGGGCAGAAGCAACGGCGGCGGCGTCAGCGGGCCGGGCGTGTCTCGATGGGCAGCGCGGTGGCGGTCACGCCGCCGCCGCGGCGGCGCAGGGCGTCTATCGCCGTCTGAAGAGCGGACAGGTAGCCGTCCAGCGACTGGTTCTCGGGTAGCGGCTGCTGGAACAGCGGCGCCGTGCTGGCGACGGCAAGGATCAGGTCGGTGCCGAATGGCGGGCCGACTTGCCAGCCGGCAAAGCCAGGGCGTGGCATGCCCAGGGCGACGCGGCTGCGCGCTGGGTAGGTCTGGCTCGGATAGCCGGCGCCCGGGATGAGCGTGGCCAGGCTACCATCGGCCTGGATATACGCGACCTGCAGGTAGCCGGCGAAGGCGGGCATGATCGCCTCGACGGAAATGACCTGATTGTCGAGCAGCGGAGCGGGGCCGCCGACCTGGCCAAGGAACAGCGTGTTGGCGGGGCCGGCATTCGGCAGGGCGCGCAATTGGTCGAGCACGACGCAGAACGACTGGCCGACGATCCGGGGCTGGGTATCGGCGGAGCGCTGCACGGCGGCTTCGCTTTGCGTGCCGGCCAGGGCGGTGGTGCCGCGCGAGGTGGTTTGGATCAGGCTGCAGGGAATCGTCGCCGGATCGATCGGAGGCGAGGCCATGACCGGCGTTGCGGGCGATGCCGCGGGCAGCGGTGCCGGACTCGGAACCGCGACGATGGCGGCCTCCTGCTGCGTCGGCGGGGTGATGGCGGGCGGCGACGGAGCCGCTGGTTCGGGCGGGGTGACCGCGACGGGCGGCACCTGGCGGGGAGGGGAGGCCTCGGTGATCGCGGGAAGCTGGGTGGAGGCGAGTGGCGCGACGGATGTGGCGGGTCGTAGCAGGAAGGCCGCAGCGCCGGCCGCCACGACGACGGCAACGCAAGCGGCAGCGATGACCGGCGTCCGGTTCGGCTTGCGCGTTACGGCCGGCAACGGGGCGGTGCGCTGCGTCATGACCGTGGCATCGCTGTCGTCGGCATCGCTCTCGGGCGGAGCGGGTGCGCGCAGGGCAGCGGCGAAGTCGGCGGCGGTGGCGAAGCGGTCTTCGGGTCGCCGCGCCATGGCGCGGGCGACGACGGGGTCCAGCGTGCGGGGCGACGTGACGGCCAGGTCGGACGGTGCCGGCGGGGTCGTGGTCATCGCCTTGTGCATGATGGAACTCATGCTGCCTTCGTAGGGACGCTCGCCGGTGAGGAGTTGGTAGAGCAGGATGCCGCAGGAGTAGATATCGGTGCGAGGATCGACGACCTGACCCATGAACTGTTCGGGCGACATGTAGGCCGGGGTGCCCATGACCGTCCCGGCCTGGGTCATGCTGCTGGCTTCGATGCGGGCAATGCCGAAATCGGCGATCTTCGCCTGGCCGACATCGTTGGTGACCATGATATTCGCAGGCTTGATGTCGCGGTGAACCACGCCGCGACCATGACTGTAGGCAAGGCCGGCGAGCACCTCGCCCATCAGGCGCAGCGATTCCGCGACAGGCAGGCGCAGATCGCCGTCGAGCATCTCCTTCAGCGAGCGACCCTCGACGAACTCCATGACGATGTAGGCAACGTCGGCGGTCTCGCCGTAGTCGAAGACGCCGACGATGTTGGGATGCGTGAGGCGGCCGGCAGCCTGAGCCTCGCGCTTGAAGCGGTCGAAACCCTCGCTGGCCTCCGTGTCGTTGGTGTCGGGAAGCGAGACGGTCTTGATGGCGACCCGGCGATGAATGGCCGGGTCCCAGCCGTCGTAAACAGTGCCCATGGCGCCGCGGCCGAGGATGCCGCGGACCTCGTATTTGCCCAGCTGGGTGGGGACGCTCATAGCGCGGCTGACCGCGTGCGGCCGCGGCCTTCGCCGACCAGGGCGAAGGGAGCCCAGTAGAAGGGGTGAGCGATAGCGGCGGGCAGGCGCTTGCCGGCGTCGGCCAGCATGGATTGCTGGGTATGCTGGAACGCCCCGGCAAGCCCGAGCGGGTCGCCGGCCTTGAAGCGGGCCAGGGTGCCGGCGATTAGGAGCGCGGTGGCCTGGTCGTTGACGGACCAATGAGTGACGAGCATGGCGCGGGCACCGGCATAGAAGAACGCACGGGCGAGGCCGGACAGGCTTTCGCCCGCATTGCCGCCGTTCGGGCCACCCGAGTTACAGGCGGACAGGATGACCATCTCGGCGTCGAGCTGCATGGCCGTCACGTCGGAGGCGGTGAGCAGGGCGGCGTTGGCCGTCGGCGCGCCGGTGATGCCGGAGGTGACGATGGCGGGCTCGGATTGACAGCGCAAATCGGTGGGCAGCAACGCGTGAGTGGCGAAGTGCAGCACGCGGTAGCCGCGCAGATCCTGCCGGAGCACCGCAGGCGTGGTGAAGGCCGGGCCGAGCAATTCATCGCCGACGGGGGCGCCCATGATCTGGCGGGCAGCGGTGAGTTCACGGGCGGCGAACGGGAGCAACGGCAACCCGGCGAACAGGCTGGCGCTGTTCTGGCAGGCGGCGGTCGGGAAGGTAGAGCTGGCCTGCTGCAAGGTGACCGGTCGGAAGTCGCCGAAGCCATACCAGGGTTGGCTGGCGATGGCCGTGGCGGCGAGGCGGCGCAGCGAAACGAAGTTGGCCGCGGCCGGGACGTGGGTGATGGCGAAACGCTGCATCAGCCACGGCGCGGCGGCGAGATTGGCCGGGTCGGCCGACCCGGTCAGCAGGACCTCGAACGGCAGCGCCAGCAGGGCGCCGGTGGGGACGACGGTGAGAGCCTGGACGCCATCCAGAAACGGAGCGGCCGGCGCCAGGATGCCGTCGTAAAGCGCGCGGGCGGAAGCGATGTCGAACGGTGGTGGATCGTTTGACGCGCCAAGGTCGACGGTTTTGCGGAGGCTGGCGACGAGGGCAGCGCTCTGCGCGCTGCCGATCCGGGTGCGAACCGCGTCGATCTTGCCGTCGTGCAGGACGAAGATCCAGCCGCGGGTGGGCGTCAGCGCAAGGGAGACGAACGCCTCGCCGGGCGCCAGCGCGTCCAGCACCTGTGGCGCGGTCGCGACCTGCTGGACGAGTTGGCCGTAATTGGGGGCGGCTGATTGCAGCGACGTGTCGGTATCGGCAAGGGTGGCGCGGGCGCGCGTGAGCTGGGCGGTCAGGGTGTCGGTCGGGCTGCGGGCGGCGGCGGCGGCGTCCAGGCGTGATTGCAGGTCCGCGACGGCGAGACTGGCATCCTGCTGATGGCGGATCGCGTCGCCGACGCGCGGGTTCTTGGCGTTCTCCGCCAGGCGCGCCGAGGCGAGGGCGATCTGGCGGGCAGTGATGCTGCCCTGGGCGAGTTGGGAGGCGGCGAACATCTCGGCCAGGAGCGATTGCCGCTCGGCCGGCTGGCGCTCGGCAGCGGCGGCAAAGGCGTCCAGGCAAGGGGCGAGCAGGTCGGCGTCGGTGCCCGCGTTCAGTTCGGTCAGCAATTGGACGGAGCGGCGGCAGAGCGGCAATGCGGCACCCGGGTCGGCGTCATTCCGGGCCTGAGCGGCGCGCAACAGGAGGGTTTGGGCAACCGGGCGGGTGCCGGGTTGAGCTTGGTCGAAATCGCGGGAGGCGCGATCCATCTCGGAGATGCCGGAACCGGCGAGTGCGACGTCGTCGATCAGCGCGGTGGTGCGGGCCAGGCGCGCGGTGAGGTCGCGTTGACGTAGGCCGCGTGCGGCGCTGAGCCGGGTCGCGGACTCCAGCAAGGCGCGTGCTTCGACGGGACGGCCGAGCTGCCGCAAGGCGATGGCCTGGTAGCGGCGGGTCTCGATCACGCCGATCAGGGCGGCTTGTTGATCCGGAGGGATCAGCGCGGTTTCGGCGAGGTCGCCGGCAAGGCTATACCGGCGGCTGATCGCGAGCGGCGTTGCCGTGCGGGGAGGGGTGGCGGCCAGCAGGTCGGGGGTGAGGACGCGCTGGTAATCGTGCTCGGCTTGGTTCAGCAGCGGAAGCGCGTCGGCCGGCTTGTTCTCGTTGATGAAGTTCAGGCCGCGATAATGTTGCAAGCGGGCCACCGCGAACGGGTCGGCGGTGTTGCCGACCAGCCGGGCAGCCCGGTCGAAACCGGCCTCAGCATCGACGGTGCGGCCCTGGTTGGACAGCTGCAGCGCGATCAGCATCAACGGCACCGCCGTGTTCGGATCGTCGGGGCCCAGCGCTTTCTGCTGCAGTGCGTAGGCGGCGCGATAAGCGCGTTCGGCGCCGGTGTAGTTTTCGGCCAGGTTGGCGCGCGTGCCGGCGGTCATCAGGGCCTGGTACTGGCCGATATCGCCGGCAGAGAACGACCGGCTCGCCAAGCGGGCCGCGAACAGCGCGTCGGCCTGCCCCGGTGGCAGCACCGCAGCCGCGGACGGGCTGGTTTGCCCGGATAGGACCGCAATACCGCGTTGCAGCACCGGAAGCGCGGGCAGGATACCATCGGCGACATAATCCTTGTCGCCGATCCGGGCGACCAGGGCGGCCTGTGGCCAGCCGCCGACCTTGCGCGTGCAGCTCAGCAAAAGGGCAGGCGTGGAGCCGGCGATGGTGGTGGGCGCCGGGTCGCCGCAGACAAGGCGTTCGTCGAGCGCGGTGCGCCAAGGGCTGCTGGTGGCGAGGGCTTGGAGCGTGGTCGCCGGCGGTGCGAGTGCGGCGATGTGCCCGCTCGGCTGTTCCCAGGTGCCGCAATAAATGTCGACGGAGTCGCCCGACCCTTGTTGCGTGCAGGCCTCGCCGGCCGCGTTGTTGCCGATGCCAACGGCATCGCTGGAGCGTGCGGACCCGCCGACATAGGCGCTGGAGGGCGGAACGGCGCAGGCTGCCAGCGTCAACACGAGAAGAAGGGAACGCACTCGTCAGTAGTCCCGGTCGGAAATGTTGGGGAGCAGCAGCGTGGGATCGTCGCGATCGCGGGTCACGGTGAGATCAAGGATGCCGAGGGTCAGGATGTCGGGTCGCAGGACGCTGATGATCGCGGCTGTGGGCAAGGCGATGGATCCGAACGCATCGGACGAGCAGGAGACGGAGGCGATCGCGCAGCTGTTGAAGGTGTATCGCAGGTCGGTGCCCGGCAATAACTGAGCACCCTGTGCGGCGGTGGAGCCGGTGCGGGTGCCGATCTGGCCAGTGAGGTCGGCGCTGCCGCCCGAGCCGAGGACAGCGAGGTTGCCGACGGTGAGCTTACCGGTGGCAGCGCCGTTGCCCAGGGCGAGAACGACGTTGCCGCTAGGTGCCTGCAGATCGTTCAAGGCAAGCGTGCCGCCATTCGCGGCCAGGCCCAGGCGCAACGTCGCGGTGCCGCCGGACAGGCTAGTCAGGGTGGTGGTGCCGAGTTGTTGGAGGCTGGCGGTTCCACTGGGACCGGGCCTGACCGTGAAGCTGCTGCCGCCAGCGCCCGGGCTGGCACCAAGCTGGCTGGCCAGCAACTGGCCGTCGGTGCGGATGGTGCCGCCGTCCAGGGTGAGGGATCCGGCCGCGGTGATGGCAAACGCCGGCGCGATCAACGGCCCGGCGACACGCAGCGCTGTCTGATCGGTGAGGGTGACGGTGCCGGTGGCGGTCAGCGCACCAAGAGTGCCTACGCTGGCCGGGGCCTGGTTGCCGATGTTTAGGCTGCCGACGCTGCCCGCCAACGTGCCCACGGCCAGCACGCCGCGGGTCTGGGTGACGGCGCCGGGGCTGGTCAGGGTGAGCGACGGTGCGGTGACCGAGGCGGCCAGGGTGATGGACGGGGCAGTCAGGGCGATGCCCGCAGCCCGATCGGTGAGCGGGCCGACGACGGTCAGCGAGCGGGCATCGTTGAGCGCGAAGCCGTTGCTCGTAGCAAAAGCGACGGTGTCGATCTGGTTGGCGCCGGTCAGGGCGGCGTTGTCGGCCCGGCCGGAGAGCAGGCCGGCGACCACGCGACCGGATGCGGTCTCGCCGATCCCGCCGCCCAGGTCGAACGCGACCGTGCGGCCACTGACGGTGCCGCCGAGGGTGAGGCTGCCGG
>CAZTJC010000013.1:25270-100833 GCA_964613945.1 uncultured Acetobacteraceae bacterium | reverse complement strand
AGGTCGAACGCGACCGTGCGGCCACTGACGGTGCCGCCGAGGGTGAGGCTGCCGGCGGCGATGCTGCCGCCGGGCTGGGTGATGTCGCCGCCCGCCCGCAGTGTGAGGGCGCCCGGGGTGCCGAGGGTGCCGGAAAGGGCAAGGTTGCCGGTGCTGGACACGGCGATGTTGGCGGCGGTAACACCACCTGCGACACCGAGGTCGATGGCGTTGGCGAAGCTGAGATTGCCGCCGGCCGTGAAATTGCCGAGGGTGCCGACCCGGTTGGCGCCGTTCAGGGTGACGTCGTTCAGGGTGCTGCTACCGGCGCGCCCGGTGAGCGTGCCCGCCGTGATGGCGCCACCGGCGGTTTCCTTGATGCTCCCGGCGGATTGGAGATCGAGCGCCGCGGTCGAGACATCGAGTGCCCCGTTGATCGTGATGGCGCCACCGGTGGCGGTGCCGACGGATACTGCGCGCGCGGTGATGCCGCCGCTACCGCCGAGGCTGATGCCGGTTCCGGGTCCAAATTCGGCGATCGAAACGGTTCCACCAGGGGCGCTGAGGGAGCCACCAGGGCCGAAAGACAGGGCAGGGGTGTTCAGCGCAATAGTCTGACCGGCACCGACGCTGACAGGGCCGGTGATGGCGAGAGCGGCGTTATCGGCCAAGGCGAAGTTCTGCGCCGTGCTGAAATCCGCCAGGGCGCCGATGGTGTTCGAATGAGTGAGTTGGACGCTGGCGGCGCTGCCCCGCAATCCTGCCGCCGTGAGAGTCCCCGTCGGCTGCGTAATTGTGCCCGCGGCGGTAAGGGTGAGAGTGCCTTGCGTGGCAATGTTTCCGGCAAGCGTGAGGGAGCCGGTGCTGGACAACGCGACGGTCGCAGCGGTGACGGGACCGCTGACGACCAAGTCGGCAGCGTTATCCAGTGTGAAACCTCCAGCGGCGGTGAAGCGGGCCAGGGTGCCGATCTGGTTGCGGCCGGTAAGCGACGCGTTGCCCGCGACCCCTGTGAGCGCGGCCGCCTTGATGGCGCCGGCACCGCTCTCGACGATGTCGGCACCGGAACGCAGGTCGAGCGTCAAACCGCTCAGGTCAAAGGCGCCGGTGATGTTGATCCGGCCGCCGGTGGCGCTGCCGATGACGAGGGTGTCGGCCGAAAACGGTATACCGCCGCCACCAAGGGTGATGCCTTGGCCGGCGGTGTATTCGGCCAGGCTGACCGTGCCGCCCGGCGCGATCAGCTGGCCGCCGGGGCCGAAAACCAGGTTGGCGGTGGTCAGTGCAATGCTCTGCCCGGGATTCCCGCTCGACCCGGCGGTGACGGACCCGGCGACGGTCAGGCTGCTCGCATCGGTAAGGGAGAAGCTGCCGCTAGTGGTGAAGCCGGCGAGCGTGGAGATGGCGTTGCCCTGGTTGAGCGCGGCGCTCGCGGCGGTGCCGCTGAGGGTTGCAGCCGAGATCGTACCGGCTGGTTGAGTGATGGCGCCGGTGACGGACAAGCCCAGATTGGTGACGACAATGTTGCCACCAAGGGCGAGGCTGCCGGCGGTCGAGAGGCTGGCGCTGTTGGCGGTGAGGCCGAGAAGCGTCAGGCTGCTGGCGTCCGACAGCGCAACGTTGCCGGTGGCGGCGATGCTGGCCGAGGCGATCGCGTTGGCACCCGGAAGCGAGAGCGAGTCGGCATTTGCGGTCAGGGATGCCGCCTGGATGGTCCCGCCAGTCTGGGTGATGGCATAGCCCGGCGTCACCAGGCTGACCGAGTTGCCTGCCACGAGGGAGCCAGCAGATTGGGTGATCCCAGCCGCGGCATTGATGGTGATGTCGGTGGCGCCGATCTGGCCGGTCGCCGTGACGGCGCCGCCGGCGGTGAGCGTCAGGGCCGCGCTCGAGGTGATGGTGCCGGCCGTGAGTGCATCGCCGGTGCGCAGGTTGAGCGGTCCGGCGGTGGTCGAAAGGCTGTCGGCGACGGCGATGCCATTGGTGGCCGACGACAGGATCAAGCTGCCGGCATTGCCGGAAAGGGTACCGACGCGGAGGCCGGCGTTGGCGCCCTCCGTCACAGCCCCGCCCGCTTGCAGCTGAAGCGTTCCCACGGTGTTGCGGAGATCGATCGTCTCGCCGGAATTGCCGATGCCGACGGTGCCGGTGGTTGCGAGCACGAGACGCTGGGCGGAGAGGCCCGAAAGGCTTGCTGCGCCGATGGAAAGGGCGTTGGGGTCGGCGGCGCTGGTGCCGATCAGTTCGATGCGGCGTCCCGCCGTATACGGCGTGAATGTGACGTTACCGCCAGGGGCTGAGATCCCGCCGGCCACGGACGCGGTTCCGGCGCTCCCGATACCGTCGGCAACGAAGGTCAGCGACCCGGTGCTGGCGGAAACGCGCCCGACTCCGAGCGTGGGCGAACTAGTGACGAGGGTGAAGTCGCCACCGGTCTGGCTGAAGTTGCCGATCGAGCCCACCGCATTGCCGCGGGCAGTCAGGGTCGTGGTCGCGGTGCTGGTGCCGTCCAACTCGGGGGTAATCAATCGCGAGCCGGCCGCCTGTGCCAGGCCGGCGGCGGTGAGCGTGACCGCACCCGTCGTGGTCGACACGGTGCCGGTCAGCGTCAGAGGCGACCCGGCGTCGTTGAGTTGCAGGCCGCGGTAGGTGGCAAAATCTCCCAACGCGGCGACGGCGTTGGCATTCCCGAGCTGAGCGCTTCCGGCAGCGCCGGTCAGGGTCGCCGCGGTGATGCTGCCGCCGGTTTGGGTGATCCCGGGATCGTTCGCCGTTGGAATGCTGGCATTGGTGCTGAGGCTGTTCAGAGCGACGGTCTGGCCGCGCAAGGCCCCGAACAGGGTCATGCCGCCTTCACCGCCGGAAGACAGGCTCAAATTGCCGCCGGCCTGGGTGAAGCCGACGGAAAGGTTGCCGTCGGTGTGCAGGGCGATGTCACCGGTGGCCGCGACGCCGGCGGTGGTACCGATCTGGTTGCCGGCGGTCACGAGGGTGATGCTGCCGGCATTGGCGGAAAGGGTGCCGATCGCCAGCGGCCCGCCCTGAACGATGGCGCCGGTGGTGTTGAGGCCGAGTGCGCCGAAGCCGAGGCTGCTGAGGTCGATTGTCTCGCCGGGCTGGCCGAGGGTGATGGGGCCGGCGTTGGACTGGCCGTTGCTAGGATTGGTGCCGCCGAGAATGAGGTCGTAAGCGCGGATGTTGCCGAGTTCGCTGGTGGTCAGGGCCAATGTGTTGGCGGGCTTGGTGGAGCTGGTCAGCAGGATCGGGGTGCTGCTGGTGAAAGGCTGCAACGCGACGACGCCGCCGGTGGCACCCAGCGCGACGCCGTTAGTCTGAATGGTCAAGCCATCGGTCACTAGACCGATGGTCTGGCCGTTCGGCACGGCGATGCCGCCCGTGACGGACGGACCTCCGACGATCAAGGGGTTTGAGTCGAAGAGTTGGAAGCCACCGCTGAGCACGGTGACGTCGTGGACGCTGACAACGGCATTGCGCGTGGAGGACAGGTTGACCGATCCGGCCGTGCCACTGAGTGTCGTGGCGGCGATGCCGCTGGCGCCCTGGGTCAAGGCGCCAGCGGTGTTGACGAGAAGGCCGTCGACGAACACGGAACCGGTGAGCGCGATGCCGCCGGTGCCTGCGGAAAGGGTAAGCGTGTTGGCGGCACGGTTGCTACCGTCAAGGGTGATCGCGGCGGCCGGGTTGGCGCCAGGAACTGTCGCACTGCCGGCGGAGAGCGTGACCGAGTCACTCACGTTAAGAGTGGAAGTTGCGAGCTTCGTGATGCTGCCGCCAGCGGTGATCGTAGCGCTGTCGGCCCCGATGCTGCCGGTCAAGGTGAGGTCGCCGGCGGTGGTGATGGCGGTAGGGCCGTTGGCGGCCAGGCTGCGCAGCGTGCCGATCTGATTGGCGGTGTTGGAAAGGTCGAGGCTGGTTCCCGAGGCGACGGAAAGGTTCGCGACGGTCAAGGGACCGCCCTGCTTGATGGCGTCGCGGGCACCTAGGCCGAGGCCGGCAATACCGGCCTTGGTGAAGTCGATGGCTTCGCCGGACTGGCCCAAGGTGATGCTGCTGGACGAGCCAGGGCGGGTGCCGAGTTGGATCGTGTCGATGGCGAGGCGGCTCAACTCCGTTGGCGAGAGAAAGAGACTGCCTCCCTCGGTGTTGTCCGTGGCCGAAACCAGGATCGCTCGGCCACCCCTAACCGCTTGGAGCGTGAGGGTGCTGCCCGGCGCGGTGACGGCCTTGCCACCCTCAGGAGCATTAAAGGTAATGCTGTCGGACGCTATGAAGATGGGCTGGCCCGTTGGCGCGAAGAGGCCGCCGCCGCCCGCGGCGTTGCCGACCGTGACAGCGTTGCCCGCCGCGTTGACCAGGCTGAAGCCGCCCGTTGTCGTCTGAAAGGCGGCGTTCTGGCCGTTGCCGACGCCGCCGATGGCGTTGAAGTCGGGAAGGCTGACGGAGCCGGCGGAACCGTAGAGCTGCGGCGTGGAGACCGTGCCGGCGGTTTGGGTCAGGGCTCCCGGGGTGCCGATCGCGAGCGCTGTAGTGGCGGACACGTTGGCGGCCAACGCGATGCCGCCGGTGCCACCGTTCAGCAAGACACTCTGGCCGCTGATCGCACCGGCGACGGAGAGAATGCCGGCCGGGTCGGAGCCGGAGATGGCGGGCGACGCGGCGATCAGCGACAGATTGCCGTTGACACCGATCGAGCCGTTGCTGGTGACGGATAGGTTGCGCCCGGCTTCGAGGATGATGCTGCCGGCGGCTTCGCTACCCACCGGACTGTCGACGGTCAGGTCGCGGGTGGTCAGGATATGAACGGTCCCGAACTGACCTTGAAGCTGACCCGGAGTGACGTAGGCGTCGGTGGTGGTGCCGCCGGCGTTTGCAGCGATATTCGGATCGCTGCTGCCAACCGTTTGGTTGGGCGTGTTGGCTGGCGGGTTGTCGGTGATGAGCAGGTCGCGCGGATCGATCACGACGGTGCCGACCGTGCCATGTGGCGCGGAGGTGTTGGAATGGCCGGTCAGGCGGAACCCGCTCTCGCCGGAAAGCTCGATCGTGCCGCCGTTGCCGGAGTTGGCGCCGCCTTTGGCCTCCACGCTGCCGGCCATGTCGGTGCTGGCGGTGCTCAGGACGGTGACACGGCCGCCGTTGCCGCGGCTCGTGGCATTGGCCGCCAGGCGGGCGCCGGGAGCGACGGTGGTGCGGGCGGAGGTGGCGCCCGGGGCGGGGCCAGTGCTACGGGCGCGGGCTAGAGTGGTGCCGACGGCGATTGTGCCGCCCCTGGTGCCGCCATTTGCGGTGACATGGGCGGTGTCGGTCAGGGTCGTCGCGGTGCTGCCGTTCAAAACGATCGTGCCGGCTTGGCCGGAGCCGGAATCGGTCGCGACCCGACCGGCGATCACGACGGCGCCGCCGGTGCCAGAAATCTCGATCTGGCCGGCCTTGGTGCCGACCGTGTTGGCCTGCAGTGTGCCGCCGGAGTCCACCAGAGTCTGGACAACACCGTCGGCGGCGCGCGCGGTGAGCTGGATGGTGCCGCCATCGGCGCGGATAGTGCCGGTATTGGTGACCAGCGCGGTGACGGGCTTGCCACCGGGTCCGGTTGGGGCCTGGCGGACCTGTTTGGTGACATCGATCGAGACGAGACCATCCCCATACATGTCGAGCGTATGGGCGGCGGCACCGGCGAGGATAACGGTGCCGAGGCGGGCGTTGATGGTGCCGGAGTTGGCCACCGAGGGGGCGACGAGGGCGGCCAGCCCGGCCTGCTTGACGGTGATGGTGCCGGCGTTCTCGATGCGGGCGCCGGGCTTGCCAGCCTGGTCGAATACCATCTTGCCGGCCATGAAGTTCTGGTTGGTGATGCCGGGCGCGCTGACGATGAGGCTCTGGGCGTTGACCTGGGAGCCTTTATAGAAGGTGACGCCGTTCGGATTGGTGAGGATGACCTGGCCATTGGCGCTGATGCGGCCGGCGATGGCGGACGGGTCCGGCCCGGTGACCCGGTTGAGCGTGGCGCTGGTGGCGGAAGGCTGCTGGAAGGTCACGGTCTGGTTGCGGCCAACGTCGAACGAGCGCCAGTCGATCGCGGCGCGGTCGGTGGACTGATTGATCGTGGTCCCGCCCGGCGCGCGGGCGATGGTGGCGCTGCCGCCGACTACCTGGCCGCCCTGGGGCCGGGCATTGGGTGCCGGCTGGGCAGAGGCGAGCTGAACGTAGGTGGGAACCAGGGTGAGCGCGAACGCCGCCTGGAGCGCGGTGCCCCGCAGGAGTGCGGCACGGCTGAGGCGGTTGATGCACAAGCGTGGCGTCATGGCGCGCGATCCCTGTTGAGCGGGTTCAGAACCGGCATAGCACACGCCAGTACGCCGCGTCGGCTTTGAGCGGCTGGACGACTCCAGCGGTGCCGACGGGAAGGCGCGTGTTGCGGACGACGCCTTCGATATCGAACTCGGTGAAGCGGGTGATGGTGAAGCGGCCGCCGATGCCCATGGAGGAGAGGCGGGCGTTCGGATCGACCGATTGGTTCTCGAAGGTCTGCCCGCGGTCGTAGAACGTATAGAACTGGGCCCCGACGGGAATGGGGGTCTGGAACAGCGACAGGTCGAGGCTGGTGTTGAGCTGCAACTCAAACGACCAGGCCAGCGCGTTGTCGCCGGTGACCTGGCCGGAGTAGAAGCCGCGGTTGATCTCGCTGCCACCGAGGAAGAACTTTTCCGCCGGCGGCAGTACGCTGTTGCTGATCTGGCCTTGAAGCGACGCGCGCAGGGCGACGCTGGCATCCGCCCATGGCGAGAATAGGGTTTGAGTGCGGGTGAGCTCGGCGGTGGCCTTGATGAAGTCCACGCGCTCGTTGATGCGGCCGGGCACCGGGTTGTTGTTGCCGCTGCTGCCGAGAAAATTCAGCCCCTGCGAGGCACGCAGCCCGGCGAAATTGACGGCGGGACGCTCGTCGCCGGCGAGATTGTCCTGCACCGCGTATTCGAGCCCAAGCCGGACGATGCGAAGGTCGTCGTTGCTGGCGCGGCGCGACTGACCGTTCGGGCCGCTATCGGTGCGGGTCTCCGTCTGGACGCCGTTGAAGCTGCCGACCACGTTGAGGGTCTGGGCGCGGGAGCGAAGCAGCGGGTACACCGCACCGACGCCGAAAACGGTAGTGTTGCCGCGGTAGCCGACCGTGCGCAGGAAATCCGAAGGAACAGCCTGCCCGTAGCCGCCGGAAAAGCGGAGCTTAAGGCCGGAGCCGCCGACGTAGAACTCGGTGGAGGCCTGGCCGAAGTTCTGCGTGTTGGCGTCGGTGTGAAAGAGCGAGACCTCGGTCCGTTCACCGAACTCGGTGAAGCTGTTGGCGTCGAGCACGAGCAGGCTCTCGATCGGGCCGGTCTGGCGAAAGGCGCGGTTGTCGGCGGTGAGCAGGCCGTTGAAGCGCTGGCGGCGCACCTGGGCGACGAGGGTGAGGGCGCCGGGGTCGCCCAGCGAGGGCTGCAGGACGGCGTTGATCGAGATGCCGGGGATGTCCTGGGCCAACAGGAGCCAGCGCTCGATGGTGGCGTTGTCGATCGGCGTGACTTCGGTGAGGTGGTTGAGAAAGCGAAGCACCTGAACGCCAGCCGGACCGATGTCGCCGTCCAGTTTGACCGCGGCAATGCGGCCTTCGACCACGTTGAAGCGGAGATCCCCCTGGGCACCGACGGCAGCGGTGACGGTGGTGAGAACAAAGCCGTTGGTGCGGTATAGCGACAGGATGGCGGCGCGGGCCTCCTCGATCCGAGCGACCGGGACGGCGGGGCCGACCAGGTTGCCAGCAAACGGTTGGAGCTGCGCCAACGGAAAAGCGGTGGCACCCGCAATGGCGACGCTGCGGATCGGGACGTTCACCGCCGGAGTGGCCGCCGGTGCCGCGGGGCGAAGCAGCCCGGTCTCGGGCAGCACGGCCGGCGGGGTGGACGGCAGAATGCGCGGCAGCGGCGAGCCTTGCGGCACCGCGTTACCGGTAAAGGGTGCGTCGGGCCGCTGGGCTAACGCCGGCGCAGCGGATACGAGGCACCCTAGCAATAGTGCTGTGCTGACGGGCTTCGTCGGCATCACACCGAGCCGTTGGTTGGACTTTTTCCCCAAATCTCGCAGCCTTGGTTTGAAGCCGGATCAAGTTGCCGGTTGTCTAGTAGCCTGTTCAACTTGTTGTGTCATCGTCCTAGTCGCTCAGCATGGCCGCGAAACCAGCCCCATCGGGGAGGCCCGGCAGATCGCGCCGGGTTGGGGCGACACGCGGACCGCCCTGGGTCCACCACTGCCCTTCGCTCGCACCCAACGGTGTGGGCGTCGCGTCGACGACCGCGAGAGCGGCTGCCATTTGTTCGGGGGTGAGATCGTGTTCAAGCGCCTCCAGGCCAATCTCCTCAAGCCGGTCAAGCAAGGCACCGCAGCGATCGACGCCCCTTCCGACGGCCGATAGGATGAGTGGAAACAGCCGTCCGGCACGATCTGTGCTCGGCAGCCAGAGCCCAGCCACCGCGTCACGACCGAACAACCCGGCGCGCACCCGAAACCGCCAGATCGGCGCTTCCATCCAGGCAGGCGTCCAGCCGACACCGAGATGTTGCTGACTGGCGGGAAGCACGGTCTGGCACCACGAATCCATGGCGTCGCGCGTGGCGGCCTCGAGGCCATGGCCGACGAAGTCACCCCGGGACGGGATCTTGCCATAATAGCCGGCCACCGTGTCGTTCACCGTCAGGGCACGGTTGGGCAGCGAAAATCGGCCAGCAAGCCCGGCGCGAGCGCCGGCGCGCGGACCGTGAAGGCGACCGCATCGGGCGGGTTGCCGAAGGTCAGGGTATCACCTGCCTTGCCGACCGGGCGAAGGCGGCCGCGGGCAACGAGACGGTGCAGCGCCCAGAAGCCGCTCTCGCGCAGCGATAGGCCGGGGATGTCGGTCTGCAACGCGGCGTCGGCGCCGGAGGGCGGCGGCCAGGTGACGAGGGCGGGACGGGCCAGGCCCTTGCCGGTCTCGACCGCGACGGTGCCCAAGGTGAGGGTGGCGGCGCGGGAAGGCGTGGTCGGCGCCACGTCGATCGGAAACGCTGCGGCGACCGTGCCGCCTTGGTTGGTATCTACCGGAAAGAAGGCGGCACGGATGGCGGCAGCGCGCTGGAACAGCGCCAGATCGGCGGCGGCAAGGGTGATGCCCGGCGTGCCGGCCGGCTGGCGCAAGGTCCAGGGCGTGGTGCCGGTGTCGACGAACGGTTTAAGCCTGGTGTTCAGAAAGCCGTCCAAGGCTCCCACCGGACCGAAGACGCGGGCAAAATCATCCGCCGCCAACGCGGGACCGGCCGGAGCGAACGGGTAGTGGGCGATGGCCGCCGCACACGCTTGGGCCGGGCCGCCGGGGGCGTTGTAAATCAGCGAAAGCTGGCGGCGAAGGTCGCCGGTACGCAGCGCGGCCGAGGTCGTGGCGATGGAGGCCAGCCAGCGGCCCAGCGGCGCCGGCTGGCGGGCGGCCTCGAGTTGAAGCGAAGCGCCGATGTCCTCGCCACCGGAGGGCAGAGCGGTGCCGAGCGGAAGGGCGGCAATCTTGGCCAGAGCCTGCTGGATGTCGGCAACCAGGCGCAGGGAGCGATCGAGAGGCGCGCCGTCGCCGGTGGTGAGCGCGAGAAGCGGAGCGTAGTGAGCGGTGAGAGCCGGGTCGGTTCCGGGCGGGAGCTGAAGCTGCGTGGCAAGGGAGCGCAGCAATGCGCGCAGGGGGGATTCTGGGGAAGAAAGGATGTAGAGCGCCTGGGCAGCCTGCGGCAGCGAACCGATCGGCGCGACCGACAGATCGGCCAGCATGGCGTCCCACCTGGCGATGAACTCGGCCTGATACAGGGCACGCACCGCTTGTTCGATGCTGCCAACCGGCATGGCTTCAGCGGGGCGGCCGATGACCCAGCTTTCGGCAGCGACCTGACGTGAAGCCCCCGGCAGCGCGGGCAACAGCACGGTGCGCAGCCCGGTGGCGGTGAACAAGCCGGGAATGCTCTCGGTCAGCGGGGCGCCGGACGCCCGGATGAACAGGCCGACCCCCGCCAGCCCCAAGCTGTCGATCGGCCGCCAGGGCGTAAGGGCGGCGGCAGCGGCGGAGGTCTTGAGCGCGGCATAAACGCGCGCTTCGGGCGGCACGCGCTCGATGCTGGTCCGGGCGGCCTGAACCAGAGGCGTATCGAGCGACACGGTCGGGAGCGGATCGGCGAGCAGCGCGTCTAGATGGGTGAGTGCATGCGCCAGCAACGCGCCGTCATCATCAGGATCGGTCCGGCGCCAGTTGGCGGTGAACCAGTTGCGGATGGCGGCATCGTCGAGCGAGCCGGCGCCGCCCAGCATGAGGTAAACGCGGAGCTTTTCGCAAAGCTGCACCGGGTCGGGCAGGGTGCCGCGCATGTCGGCCTCCAGGCGCCAGAGCAGGCGGGGGAACAGGGCGTTTGTCAGGGCGTCGCGGTAGATCGTGCGAGCGCCGGAGGCGAGCTTGGCGGATTGGCTAAGCCCCAGGGCGATTCCGTCGGGCGGGATGTCATCGGCCAGGGCACGGGCCCGGTCGAGCAACGGCACCAGAGTGCGAAGATCGCCGTCGGTGACGGTATCGGCGGCGAGTGGACGTGCATCGCTGGCGTAGGCCGCCAGGCTATCTGCCACGGGGCCGAGTTCCAGTTCGGCGCGTCGGGCGGTGTAGACGACCGCGGCGACGGTGCCGGTCAGGAGCAGGGCGACCAGGGCGAACCCGGCGATCCGCGCTCGGCGGCGGCGGTCGACTCCCGGGTGACGGCGGACGAGCATGGCTTCGCCCAGAATGGTGTCGCGCAACAGGCGCCCTAGGAAATAGCTGCGGCCCTGGCCGCCGGCGTGGGGCAGGCGAGCGGGCGGAAGACCGAAGCTGCGGGACATGGTGGCGGAAAGGCGGTCGATCGGGGTGCCTTCCTGGGTGCCGGAGACGAGGTAAACGCCGCGGAGCATGGCCGGGCCGAAGGCGGCGGCGGTGAAGGCGGCCAAGGCAGGAACGAAGCTGGCGAGCTGGGTGGGAAAGCCGGCGATCGGAAGCCGGCGATCGGGACGGGCTTCCGCGGCGAGGCGCCGGGTCATGCGGGCGGCGATGCGTTCGGCGAGGCCGCGCAGGGCGTCGGGTAGGCGGTCGGGCGCCGCGGTCGCCAGGGGAAACGTCTCGCCCCAAACCTGGTCGCGGCCGTCGGCGTCGAGGTCGTCGAAGAACTCGACGAAGCCGGTAACGAGATCGGCTTTGGTGAACAGCGCATAGACGGGAAGGCGTAAATCGAAGCCCTGCTCCAACTCGGCAAGGCGGGCGGCGATGGCGGCAGCATGGGCGGCACGTTCGGCGGGAGAGGCCTCGACGATGTCGGTCGTGCCAATGGCGACGATCACGCCGTTGAGCGGCTGGGCGGGACGCGCGCGCTTGAGCAAGGCAAGAAAGGCGAGCCAGCCGGCCCGGTCGACGGATTGGTCGGAGTCCTGGGTCGTGTAGCGGCCGGCAGTATCGATCAGGACGGCACGGTCGGTGAACCACCAGTCGCACAGCCGGGTGCCGCCAGCGCCGGGGATGGGCGCGCGGCCAAGTTCCGCGGCCAGTGGAAAGGTCAGCCCGGCGTTGAGCAAGGCCGTGGTCTTGCCCGCGCCAGGCGGGCCGATGATCGCATACCAGGGCAGTTCGGTCAGAGCGGCGCGGCGGCGCTTGCCGAGAAGGGCCAGGGCGCGGGTGAGAGTTTGGGCGACGGCGGTGCGCTCGTTGGCGGCCGGGGTAAGCCCGGCGCCCAGCGCATCGGAGCGCCGGCGGCGCTGCCAGTCTAGGGCGGCGTTGGCCACGGCCCAAGCCAGGGCAATTGCCTGAACGGCGACGATGCGCGGCAGGGCTGGTTCCAGCGGCGGCCAAAGCGGCCCGAAGAACCAGACGGAAGCGCCGAGAAGGACGCTACCGACGCCGCTGACGATCCAGCGTGAAGCGCTCATGGTGGCGAGCCCTCGAACAGGACGTCGATGCGGCGGTTCTGCTCGCGGCCAGACTCGGTGGTGTTGGGTGCGACTGGATCTGCGCCGCCACGGCCTTCGGCGGTGATGGCCAAACCCGGTAGGACGCGGGCGAGGGCGGCGCGGACGGCCTCGGCGCGGGCAGCAGACAGCTTGAAGGCCGAGCCGAACGCGACGGTGCGGACCGGGCGGTCGTCCGCGTAGCCAAGGATGCGCAGGGTGCCGGCTTCCGGGCGCAAGGCAGCGGCAAGGCGGTCGATCAGGGCACCAGCGGCGGGAAGAAGCGTGGCGCTGTTGGTGGCGAACAGGGCTTGGTCGGACAGCCGGATGATAGGAACGGCGGGGCTGCCGGCGACGGTCATGGACGCGTCGGCGAGACGGGCGCGGATGCGGTCCTGCAGTGTCGGGACGGTGGCCGGCGGCAGCGGCGGAAGAGGCGGCGCCGGGTCGCGGGTGATGGTGGGCATCTGGGCGGGCGGCGTGGCGAGCATGGCGGCGAAAAGGGTATCGCCTCGCGCGTCCACGCCGGCGCGCAACCAGACGAAAACACCGGCGGCAACGGCGATCGCGGCAGCACCGGCCACCCAGACAGGGAGGCGTGGCTTGGGGCGCGGTTGGTATGGGGCGGCAACGCCCTGCCAGCGGGGCGACAACTCCGGTGGAGCCGCCGCAAGGGCGTCAAGAGCCGTGGCGGCCCGGCGGCGGGATGGTTCGTCGGACACGCCGAGGGAAAGACAGGCGAGCATCAATTCCAGGATCGGACCGAGCTCGGGCCGGGTTTCGGCCTGATGCAAGGCGTCGGCGAAGCGGCCGGGGCCAATGGCAGGATGGAAGGTCGCAACCATGGAGCGATCGGCCCAGGCACTGGTGGCGCCCCACGGCGTGTTGAGAGCAGCAACGTCCAGGCTATGACAAAGGGCATAGTGAGCGCGGCGGAGATGGTCCGGAGAGACACCGTCGGCGAGGCCCCTGGTCTCGAAAGCGCGCAGGGCAGTCTCGGTGCGGTCGCGCAGGGCCGCCGGGTCGGTCTCGGCTGCCAGGGTGCGGAGGCGCCCGAGCAACTGCAGCAGGGGCATGGCGGCAGCCAGCAGACTGCCGGCCGGATAAGGCGATGGGATATCTGGCGGCGCGGTGGCCACGTTCGGGGGCGGTTGATCGGCAGGCGGCACAGCAGGGCGGCCACCCGGACGCGGGCGCATGATCCTGGTCGCGTCGGGATCAAAATCATTACCCGGTTGCAGCGCTGGTCTCCTTTTCGCGCGACCCCGTGCTTATCACGATTCCCAGGTAGTCGCCTATTGGCCGCGCAACGACGCCGCGTTGAAGCGGACAAGGCGTTCTGGTATCGACGGATCGTTCTTTTCGAGGAAACGGTGCGTGGCGGTTGCCCCTTCCGCAGTGATCCTGAGCACTGACGAAATGGGTCGGGTCGCGCCGCCGATCTTCGGGTCCGTCGGCCAGGGCGGCACCAATACACCAGGCGACGTGTTCGTCATCCAGTCCTTGCTGAACGACCGGCTGCCGCGGCCGCACAGCTTCCTGCCGGTGACGGGCGACGCCGACGTCGGATTCATTCTCGCGATCGAGGCCTACCAGGCGGTAGTCCTCGGCATGAGTCCGCCGACGGGCCGGGTGGAGCCGGGAAGCGTCACCTACTATTCGCTGGCGGCGCGACCGCTGGTGGACGTCTCTAAGCCGCCGCCGCGATTCGGGCATGTGGGGCAGGTGCCACCCGACATCGCCAGCGCCGCCGTGCTGTCGCAGGTGCATTGGAAAGTGCCGGCCTCGGTGACGCTGGCGCAGTGGGCGGTGGAGAGCGCATGGGGCGCATCGATGCCGGCCGACAGCAACAACCCGTTCGGGATCAAGGCGGTGGCCGGGCAAGCCGGCGTGGATGCGGGGACGCGCGAGGTGTTCGGTGGCCAGGATGTCAGCATCGTAGCCCGGTTTCGTAAGTTCGAGACGCTGGCCGAAGCCTTCGACCTGCACGGCAAGCTGCTGGCCACCAACAAGGTATATGCGCCGGCGATGGCGCAAACGGGCGATCCGGACGCGTTCGCCGATGCGCTGACCGGCGTCTACGCGACCGATCCAAAATATGGCTACACGCTGAAATGGGTGATGAAGACCTACGGTTTCGGACAATTCAACTCGGCCGAGGTCAAGCCGTAGCGGCGAGCACCATCGTGACGTTGTCGCGGGCGCCGCGGGCCAGGGTAAGGGCCAGCAGGTCCTGCACGGCCCGCTCGATGCCGGTGGTGGCCAGTGCCGTCTCGATCTCGGCATCGGCCACGTAGCGGGTCAAGCCGTCCGAGCAGACCAGGAAGATGTCGCCGGGCCGGATCGGGGCGTGAACCCAGTCGAGCTGCACCGCCGGGTCGACGCCGACGGCGCGGCTGATGACATTGGCATGCGGGTGCCGCTCGGCCTCGCTGGGATGCAGCACACCGGCGTCGATCATCTGCTGCACGGCGCTGTGGTCCCGCGTGAGTTGATCGAGTTCACCGGCGCGAAGACGATACACCCGGCTGTCACCGGCCCAGAAGCAGGCGAAATGGCCTTCCCGCAGCACGAGCCCGGCGACGGTGCTGCCGATCATCACGTCGGGGCCGCGCGCGGCAGCCTCGCGCTGCAGGTCGGAATTCACGCGGTCGATGCGAGCGCGGATCTCGGCCAGCAGTGACGGGGCGGAAAGCCTGCGCGCGATGGCGCCGAGCGCGGTGACGATGGCGTTGCTGGCCAGCGCTCCGGCCGTCGCCCCGCCCATGCCGTCGGCGACGACGAACAGGCCAAGGTCGGAGCACTCGAGAAACGAGTCTTCGTTCGCCGTGCGGACAAGGCCGACATGGCTGCACGCGACCGATCGCACTCCCATGGTCCCCATCCCGCCTCCTGGTTCGCCGTGCCGCAGCAGCGCTCTGGTGCTACCCGCCGGCCTGTAGTTTGCTGGCGGTTACGTTACTTGGCCAGCCAGGGAATTCGTCAGATGGGCTGTTTCTGCCAACAGATCGCCGTGCCGCCGGTGCCGACGTTCGATGCGGCGCTTGCCGTGGAGCTGCGCGCGCCGGCCGTCGTGGGAGCCTTGAGCGCGTATCTGTCGGCGCGATGGCTGCCAACCGCGATGCCGTGGGCTCCGTCGCAGGATTGGTTACAGCTGCGATTGCCGACGCTGGCGCTGTCGGCACAGGCAGTCGCGACGATCATGGGGCTGATCAACGCGCGCGCGGCGATCATGCTGGCATTCCAGCTCGATCCACTGCTGCCCGCGCATCAACTGCAGCTGGCGCGAATCGTGGCGACGCTGAACCTGAGGCTGCCCATGCTGGCCCCTCTCGCCGCGGACTGGCGGCCCTGGTCGGCGCTGGCATTGCTGAACGGACAGCTCGACACCATCCACGCGGCGCTGACCGCCCAGCTGTTCAGCCCGGCGCACATCGCCCTCAATCTCTCCCTGTCAGCATCGGCGAGCAGTCCGTCACTGCCGTCGTGGCGGTTGCTGTTGTCGCAGTTGCTGGCGCTGTCGCCGGTGCTGGCCATCGTCGAGATGCTCAAGCTAGACCTGAGCGACCCGGCGGCGGCGCTGGCACAGCTTTCCATCACGATCAGGGGTCTGCGGCTGATCGGGCTGCCGGCGCTGACGCTGCCGCAGGTTGTTCTGCAACTGATCGCGCGCAACGATGCCGTGGCGCGGCTCCATGCCAGCATGGGGGTGCTGCCGTTCCCGGCGCTGCGCCTGCGGGTGGCGGCGAAGTTGCAGGCGGTACTCGCGCTGCTGCCACCGAGCCTGTCGGTAGGGGCGAACGGGGTGCTGCTGGGGATGCCGATGCTGTTGCCCAACCCGTCGCTGGTGATCAACGGACCGATGATCGCCGCCGCGGCACGCCTGAACGCCTCGTTCGTCGCCGGATTGAACTGGAAAGTCGCCGCCGGGATGGATCTGCCATTGCTGACCGTGGGTGCGCCGGCCGCGTCGTTATCGACCGGGCTGGCCGGGATCGGCATCGGCGTGAGCGCCGGCCTGGGCCCGGTGCGGCTCAGCCCATGCGCCGTATGCGATGCCGTGAAGGCGTTGGATTAACGAGATCAGAGCGTGGCCGGGCACCGAAACTGGTGCAGGGCGGGCAGGGTGAAGGCGTTGACGACGCTGTTGGCGGTGAACAGGTAAGCGGCGGTGCCGCCGGCGCCCTGAAAGGTGTAGGTGACGCGGTCGGTCTGCGTCGACGAGGGCTTACCGGTGTCGAGCAGGCGGAACAACGCCCAGGCACCCTCTCGGGTAGTGGTCGCGGGCGCACCGCTCACGGGCGTGAAGGTGAGACGGACGACGTTGCGGCCGGCGGGGCCGGGCCATTGCATGCGCATGGGCTGAACGGGACCGTGCGAGTACGTCAGGTCCTGGCCGTCGACGTCCAGACTGGCCTGGGCAACGGCGTTGTCGAGCGCGGTCGGAGTGACCTCGAACTTCAGCGACACGCCGGCACCGCCGCCGGAGAACAGCCCGGCGCGAATCTCGGAGGCGAGCTGGAACTGGGTCAGCGTGTTGGCGGATAGGCCCAGCTGGTTGTTGTCGGCACCGTTCCACTTCCACGGTGTCTGGGTGGTGTCGACGAACGGCTTGAGATTGTCGTCGAAGAACTGGGCGATCAGGCCGGCAGGCGCCATCAGCTTGACGAAATCGTCGATCGGCACGTCGAGGGCGGATTGCTGGACCAGTGGATAGCGATTGGTCAGCGCGGCCTGGCACAGCGGCAGCACCTTGGAGGCCCAGGCGTCCTGGATCTGCTGCTTGGCGCCGGTATTGGTGACGCCGCTGCTGCTCTGGGCGACGGTCTTGAGCATGGATTGCACGGCCGGCGGCATGGATTTGCCAAGCGTGTCGAGTTGGGTGGAGAGGCTGCTGCCGCTGTTGGCGGCGGCCTGGCCGAGCAACGCCGCCGACGCGTTGGGAGAGGCGGCGACCTGGCTGAAGCTCTGGTAAACCTGCGTCATCTTGGCGAGCACGGCCTCCATCGGGCCGGGCTTGTCGGGCGTGCCGACGAACGTTGCGAGCCATTTAAAGTGATCGTTCACGCGTTGTGCCGGGTCGGTCACCTTCAGGCCGGGGGCGAAGACGCCGCCGAGCATCGTGACGATACGCCGGTCGCGGGCGGTGAGCTTCGTCATCATCTCGCGCTGCGCTTCGGCACCCGCCAGCTTGCCGGTGCCCGCGGCGAGCTGGTCGACCTGCGTAACCACGACGAGCTGTGTTTCGGTGTTGAAGGCGGTGAAGACGGCGCGGAACGGCGAGTTGGGGCCGGACAGGGTGTTCAGCTCGTCGAGTCCTTCGTTCATGGTCTTGAACGGCTTGATCTGCAGATCGGCGATCAGCATGTCCCATTTGCGGACATACTCATCGAGGTAGAGGCCGAGCACGTCGAGCCGGAGTTGGGCGACCTGCTTCGGGTCGGCGACGCGATCCTGCCGGCCCAGCACCCAGCTATCCTCGGCGATGTCGTCGGTGACCTCCGGCAACAGCTTGGCGAACACGTCGTGGTAGCCGCTGAAGGTGAAGATGCCGTCGATGCCGGTGTCGAGCGACTTGCCGGAACGCAGCATCAGCACGCTAGACGCGGCGGCACCGGCATGATCGGCATAACGCCAGGACGGCAGCGCGCGGGCCTCCTCGCTGCCGAGGATGCGGGTGTAGGAGCGCGATGCGAGCGGCGTCTGGCGAAGGATGCCGCGCACGCGGTCGACCAGCGGGCCGTTGAGCGGGATGGCGGTGACGGGCTGCTCAACCAGGGCGGCTACGTGTTTGCTCAACGTGGTCGCGACGTCTGCGGGGTATGCGCTCGCGAAGTCGGCGTCCATCCATTGTTGCACCAGCCCGGCATCCAGCGGACCGCTGCGACCGAGGATGAGATAGACCTTCAACGCCCCATAAAGGAAATCGGTGTTGCCGAGATTGCCCTGCATCTGCGTCTCGAGACGCGAGAGCAGGCGGGGCAGCAGCAGGTTGTTGAGCGCGCGGCGATAGGCAGCGACGGATTGCGCGCCGAGCTTGTTGCCCTGGTAAAGCCCAAGGCCGGAAAGCAGCGAAGGCCCGGCGTTACGGTCATCGTAGCCGGCCGGCATGGTGGCGAGCGTGTTGAGCGGCGGCAACAGAGCGGGTAGATCGTTCGCATCTGCCGCGCCCTTTCCGAGAGCGGTATATTGGGCGGAATAACGATCGGCGGCCGCTTCGGTATTGGCGATCAAGGCGACATTTGCGACGTAGCTGGCAATCCAACCGGCGGTGAGCAGCACAAGGAGGACCGCGGCCCCGATCCAGGCGCCACGGTGCAGCAGGCGCTGGCGCCGCTCGAGCTTGGCATCGACGGCGACGACGCCAGCCTCGGCAAAAGCGACGTCGGCGATGGCGCGGTGCAGGAAAAATGACTTGCCGGCACCGCTGAACGACGGGGCGACTTGCCGGGATAGGCCGAACTGGCCGGCCATGGCGTTCATCAGGCGATCGATGGGCGTGCCGTTCTGGGTGCCGCTGGTGAAGTAAACGCCGCGGAGCAGGGGGCGCTCTTCCAGGCGCGAGGGGCGGAAAATCTCGAGCAGGAAGGTGTCGGCGACGTCCCGTAACGAGGCGAATTGCTGGGGGAAACCATAGATGAGGGTGCGCACCCCGCCATCGGGCTCCGCCTGCATCCGCTCGATGACCCTGTCGTTGAGCCGGTCGACGAGAAGGTCGAACTCCTCGGGAAAATGGGCCACCGCGCCGCCTTCGTCGGTGCCCTCGTCCAGCGGAAAGGTCATGCCCCAGACCTGCTCACGGTCCTCCTTGCCGAGGTTGCCGAAGTATTCGGTGAACCCGGCGATGAGGTCGCATTTGGTGAACAGGACGTAGATCGGGAATCGAATGGCGAACTGCGTGTGCAGCTCGCGCACGCGCGCCTTGACGGCGCGCGCATGGGCGAGGCGCTCGTCATCCGACAGGATCGCCAAGTCAGACAGGCTGATGGACACCAGCACGCCGTTGATCGGCTGGCGGCGGCGATGGGTCTTGAGAAGGGTGAGAAAGCCTTCCCAAGCGGCTTTGTCGACGGTTTCCTGGCTATCCTGGGTCGTGTAGCGACCGGCAGTATCGATCAGGACAGCCTGGTCGGTGAACCACCAATCGCAATTCCGCGTGCCACCCACGCCGCGCATCGGACCTTTGGCGTCCGCGAGCGGGAAATTGAGGCCGGAGTTCACCAGTGCCGTGGTCTTACCGGCCCCGGGTGGCCCGATGAACATGTACCAGGGAAGGTCGTAGAGATATGTGCCGGATTGCCACCAGCGGCGCTGCCGGGTCGTGCGCAAGGTGCTGAGCGCGTCGCGGAGGCGGCTGCCGAGCAGGGCCAACTCTTCGGCAGATGCGACTTGGTTAGCGTCGGGCGGCGGCGGTGCGGCCAGGCTGGCGACCATCTTCTGCTCGCGGGCGCGAGCCTTGGCAGTCCGGCGCCAGTTAGCGATGAGCCAGGCGAGCGCGAGCACGGCGATGAGCATCGTGCGGGGGAAAACGGGCTCGAGCGGAAAGAAGATTCCGTAGCCGAGGAGTGGACCGAAAAACCAGATCAACGCGCACAGCACCAGCACGGCCAGTCCAGAAACGACCCAGGCCGAGAGAAGGAAGGCGGCGATCTTCTTCATGCGCGGGGTCTCACGGGGACGTTCTGATGGTGAAGTCGGCTCACGGCGAAGCCGGGGGTTTGATCACGACGATGTCGGTCCGGCGGTTCTGCTGGCGACCTTCCGGCGTGGTGTTGGGCGTGAGCGGGTCGGTATCGGCGCGGCCTTCGGCCTTCACCCGCGACGCGTCGGAGAGCTTGCCGGTCACGACACGGGCAACGGTGTCGGCACGGGCGGTAGAGAGCTGCCAGTTCGACGGAAAGCGCGGGGTGCGGATTGGCTGGTTGTCGGTATGCCCAACCACAAGGACGCGGCCGGGCTCGTCCTGGAGGGCGGCGCCGATGCGTTCGATCAGCGGCAGGAAGCTGGCGGTCAGGGTCGCTTCGCCAGAGGCGAACATGTTGCGGTTGGCAATACGAACCGTGATGGTTTGGGCGTCTTCGATGACGTCAACCAAGCCCTGCTTGATCTCGGGGGCAAGAAAGGTGCGCAACCGGCCGGCGGTGCTGGACGGTGCGGGTGGGACGACGGCAGGTTGCGGCGGCGGCGCGGCAGCGCGGAAAATGGTCGGCGGACCGCTCGGCGGCAGCCCGGCGAGGCGGGCGAACGCCTGATCGGACTGGCTGGCGAGCAGCAGGTTGATGCCGAAGTAAATCAACAGCGCAAGCGCGAGCGTGCCAACGCCGATGACCCAGAGCGGCACCCGGTCGCGCAGCCCGGCATACGCGGCGCCCACGCCCCGCCAATGCGGCGACAGCTCGCGTTCGTAGTCCGGGCGGCGCTGGCGAATGCGGCGAAAGACGTTGTCGCGCAATTCGGCCAGGTCGGCGCTGCCGCGGGGAGCGACACGGTACCGGCCCTCGAAGCCGAGGCAAAGGCAGACGAACATCAGCTCGACCACGTCACCGTGGCGACCGATCTCGCGCTCCATCTGATCAAGGATGTCGAAGAAGCGCTCGCCGCCGGAGACCTCGTTGTGGAATAGGCTGGTGAGGCTCTGGGTGGTCCAGGCGCTATGACTTCCCCAGGGCGTGCTGAGCACGAGGTCGTCGATGGTGGCGCAGAGGGCGTAGCGGGCGGCGCGGAGGGAACGGGTGTCGAGGCCGGTCTGCAATGCGCGCTGCTCGAACTCGCGGACCCCCTCGGTGAGCGCCCGGCGAAGGGCGTCGGGGTTGGGATGGTTCACTTGGCCGCGTAGGCGCTGGATGGCGGCCAGCAACGGAGCGGCGGCGCGGAGGAGGGGGTTCAGGCCGATGAGCGGCAGGCGATCGTCCAGCCCGCGCAACGCTGTTTGCGGAGCGGAAGCGGTGGCTGGAGCGCGTCCGCCGGGTCGGGGGCGGATGATTGTCCGATCCGCGTCCGACGCGTCATCGCCGGACAGGTTGGCGAATGGATCGTCGCTCATGACCGGTTCGCTACTTGGCGGGCGCGATCGTGGCCGACAGGCCCGAGGCGCCGGAGGTGATGGTAAGCAGGCTCTTTTGATTGGCGGGCACCGGCGTGAGGGTGCGCCAGGTCAGACTCTCGTAGTCTCGATAGGCGGCGAAAATTCCGATGGCCTTGACCCGGTCAGCCGGGGTGAGCGCCTGGGTCTTGGATTGTCCAGGGGCGAGGATCAGGTCGTCGCGCTTGACCAGGTCGTCCTTGAGCACGGCAGCATCGCCGTTGAACAGTGGGAAGAACTGAGCCCCATCGAAAGCGGCAGGGGAAGCAAGCTGATAGATGCGGATCCCGAGCGGCGAGCCGCCGTTGGATCCGGCATCGGCCGATACGGCGACGTCGATCAATGTCGGCGGCGGCGGCGGGCCACCGCAGCCGGCGAGGGCAAGCAATCCGACGAAAAGTGAGGCAGCCTTCATTCGTTTTTGGCCTGTTGGTTGTAGGCGCGGGCGAACTCGCGGCCAAACACGTCCTGGAAATCAGCGTCGGCGTCGCGGGCAATTTCCTTGTAGGTGGCGACAAAGGCTTCCCACAATTTGGCCCGCCGCGTGCCGGGCAGCAGGCTTTCGATCATCCCGCCCTTCTGGAGCCGCGACTCCAGGACGACCGGGTCGAAGGTGCGCAGGAGGTTGAACAGCGCGGCCTGCACACCGGCCATGACGGCAACCTGGTGTACCCGGACGTCGTCGAACGCCTCGCGGGTGGCGCGCAGCGGGTCCATGTAGCCGGGCTTGCCGGGTTGCAGCAGGGCGGCAATGGCATCGGCGGGAGTGATGGAGAATTTCAGCGCGTTGTTCTCGCGCGGGCGAAGCATGGTTTGATCGAGACCGAACTCGCTTTTGACCGCAGCCCGGGACATCAGCACGTCTCGCAGGCTCTCGACCATCAGGCCGAACAAGGCGCCGGCGGCGCGCATGTATTGCTCGGGATCCTGCTTGGAGACGTCGATATCCGGGACGCCGGCGCCGTCAAGGAAGGCGGCGACGAGACGAGACGGTTCGGCGGCTAGCTCCCGCGCTGATGCCGGTGGAGCCGCGGATGGCTGCGGCGACGGCTGCGGGGGTGGCGGCGGTGCGGGTGGCGGCGAGGCAGCGACTGGCGGGCTGCCCGGGGGCGTGTCGCCCAGCAGGTCGTCCCAGGCGTCGGCCGGAGCTCCGATGATCGATTTCGGCGGCAGGAAAGCGCCGTGTACGGCATCAATGGCGTCGGGCTGCGACGGGCCTTGCCACTGCACGGCGGGAGTGGCGCCGCGGAACAGATCGTCATCGGCGCCAAACGGGTCGTTCCCTGCAACCGGAGCAGCCGAGTTGAGCGATGTGCTGCGGGCCTCGAATGGGTCTGGTGCCGGGGTCCGGAGCGGCGCGCCGGGCTCGTCGAACGCGCGCCGGGGCGGCGGGCCGCCGAGGAGATCGTCGTCGCCGAACGGATCCAGGCGGCTGGACCGGGCGGGGTCGGCGAACGGATCAAACGCTGGCGGTGCGGGAGCATGCGGCTGGGCCGGAGCGGCTTGCGGCGCCAGGAACTCATCAAGGCCGAACGGGTCGTCGCGCTGGATCGCGGGTGGCGCGAAGCGCGGAGCAGCGGCAGTGATCGAGGTGACGGCGCGGCTCGAAACATCGGCGACGAGGCGGGCCTGGATGAGGTAATCACCAAGGG
Organism: uncultured Acetobacteraceae bacterium; assembly: GCA_964613945.1. Lineage (GTDB taxonomy): Bacteria > Pseudomonadota > Alphaproteobacteria > Acetobacterales > Acetobacteraceae > JAVVHH01. The sequence continues at coordinate 78,102 of CAZTJC010000013.1, read as the reverse complement.
TGAACTCGTCACCGTCGTTCAGCGCGACTGCGCTGTCCCGGGTCATGCGTTGCTTGGAGCCGTTGAGAAACGTGCCGTTGCTGCTGCAGTCGGTCAGCGTATAGCCGGAGCGGGCCGCGGCGACGACGCAGTGGGTCTTCGACAGATGCTGCGCCGGGTCCTGCAGGATCCAGCCATTACTATTGCCGCGTCCGATGGAAAGCGTGCCATCGTCGATCGTTCGGGTTTCGCGTTGCCGGTCTCCCGGGTCACGCGCACGGTGCAGCGTGAGGACGAGCATCGGCGGTGGTTCTCCTCTTGAAAACAGAATCAGGACCGGTACGCGACCATCTCGCTACCAGTCACTTTATGCAAGCTCGCTCAGCTCTTTGTTCTGTTACTGATCTGGTCCGGAGAAGGCATTGTCCAGGTGGATTGAATTACGTTACCGAGCCCACCGTCAAATTTTTGAGGCCGGTACCGGATAGTGACCTTGCGGTAAATAAACGAGCCAGTTTCTATAATAATTTGCTCGTTGTCCTTCCATTCCAACTTGGTGACGAGGACTTTCTCGAAGTCGAGCCGGAGGTAACATCCGCCCGAGTTGGTCGAACCGACAGCCTTGCGCTTGACGATCGACACCTCCGGCAAGGTTTCGCACTCCACCATCGCCTTGAAGAGTAGGGTAGACGCCGTATCCATGATGCGGGTGAAGTCGACGGGTTGCATGTCGACGAATTCTGCGGACTGCCGTTTGCTGACCTTTTCGGCCTGGCTTTTATGCAAGCGCTCGCGCTTTGCGTAGAGGTTTAGAAAATCATCCGAGCTTTCGTTCTTCTTGGCGGCTTTAGCAATTTTTTTGTCCTTCTCCTGCTTGGCCTTCGACAACGAGCCTTCGATCCCGGCGGAAAAGCTGAATTCGCGCAGTTCGCAGAATTTACCGGGCTCGAAACCCTCCCGCAGCGTGTCGGTCTGGCCCGATCCCGTAAAGGCGGTGAAGCTTTCCGCGGCCATCGGACCTTGCGGGCCGACGATGCGCATCAGGACGTCGATGCTTTGCTCAGTCACGGATGGCTGCCGTCAGCGGGCTGGCCCATTTAGCCGGCCATTGGGATCCGACCGTGCCATCGGACTTGCGCTTGACGTAGATCGCCTCGACAGCGTTGAACTTGAATTTCACGGTTTCGACGATGGCGTCGCCATCTTCCCATTCGACCACCTTGATCCAGACGGTGGTGAATTCCAACCGAAGGATAGGCAAGAGCTTCCCGTCTGCGCCGTTGCGTGACCGCTTCACGATGACTGCCTTGCTGAAGGACTTGGTGTCCAAGCAGTGATTGAGCAGAAGCGGCGACGAGCTGTCGATCATGCGGGTGATCGAAACGTCGTCGGGTTCGGTGCGGAACGGGGGCGTTGGCTTGGGTTCGTGAATCTTGAGGGCGCGCCAGCGACCGTAGCTTCGACCCTCCTCGGGGTTGATGAGATTCTCGCCTTCATCATCGGCAAGGGTAGCGCCGAAGGTGAAGGTATCGGCTGTGAAGAAGAAACCAGGCTTAAAATCCTTCAACAGCGGATCGATCTTATCGTCCTTGTCGTTTTCGTCGCGCAAAGCGGATTGCGCTTCGGCAGGGATCCCGTTGGCGTCTCCACTGCGTTGGAAATAGGCCAGCACATCGCTTTGCTTGGTTTCGCTCATCTCATCTCCGACTAGCCCGACATCCGGGATACGAGGCGGAGCGAGACGCTCATGCCCTCGAGTTGATAGTGCGGCCGCAGAAAGAAGCGTGCCTCGTATTGTCCGGGCTCGCCGTCGCGCGGCTCGACGAAGACCTCGGCGCCGGCCAGGGGATGGGCGGCCTTCCACTCGTCCGACGACGTCGAGGGCGAACCGTCGATGTAGCCGGTCAACCAGTCGAGCAGCCATTGCTGCAGCTGCGACTGCGACATGGTGGAGCCGACCTTGTCGCGCACCATGCATTTCAGATACTGCGCGAAACGGCAGCAGGCCAGCAGATACGGCAGCCGCGCGGACAGCACGGCGTTGGCAGTGGCTTCCGGATCGGCGTAGGCGGTCGGCGACTGCAGCGACTGGGCGCTGACGAACACTGCATAATCGGTATTCTTGCGGTGCAGCAACGGAATGAAGCCGGCGCGCGACAGCTCGGTTTCCCGACGCTCGCTGAGCGAGACCTCCGTGATGCAACGGCGGTCCATGTCGCCATCCGCGGACGCGAACCGGTGGGTGAGCAGACCATCGACCCGGCCGCCGGTGTCGACGCCGCGGATGCGGGTACACCAGCCGTAGAGCGTGAAGGCGCGGGCGATGTTGGCCGCCAGCGCGTAGGCGGCATTCAGCCAAAGGAAGCGGTTGGCATCGGGTCCGTCGGCGGTCTCCTCGAAGGCCCAATCGTCGAGCGGGTTGCTGCCGACGCCGTAGGGCAGGCGAGCCAGGCAGTGCGGCATGCACAGGCCGAGGTAGCGCGTGTCCTCGTCGGTGCGCAGGGCGCGCCACGCGGTGTATTCCGGCGTCTGGAAGATACGGGTCAGGTCGCGCGGATTGGCCAGCTCGCACCAGCTCTCCATCTGCATCACGCTCGGCGCAGCGCCAGTGATGAACGGGAAATGGGCGGCAGCGGCGATCTTGGCCATGTCGGCGAGGAGTTGCACGTCCTCCGGATGATGATCGACCTGGAAATCACCGATGACCACGCCGTAGGGCTCGCCGCCGAACTGGCCATATTCCTCGTCGTACAGCTTTCGGAACAGCGGACTCTGATCCCAGGCGGCACCGCGGAACTTGCGAAGCGTGCGGGCCAGTTCACGCTTGCCGATATCGAGCAGGCGGATCTTCAGCGTCGCGGTCGTCTCGGTTTGACGGACCAGGTAATGCAGGCCGCGCCAGGCGGACTCCATGGTCTGGAACTCGCGGTGATGGAGGATGGCATTGATCTGGCGGGAAAGGCCGCTATCGAGATCGGAGAGCAGTGTTTCGGCGCGCGCGCGCGGGGAAAGGCGGTGCAGACCGGGCCGATCGGCGCAGAGGCGGTGCAGAGTGGCCAGGGCCGGTTCGAGGTCGGCGGGAAATTCGAGCTCGACGACCGGCGTGCGGGCCAGGCTCGGGGTATGAACCGCGGTGATATCCCAATCGAACTGGTCGAGATCACCCCCCGCCATGGCGTCAGTTGATCTCAACCAGAGCGGCCTTGAGGGCGGCGTGAGCGCCGCCGCTGAGGGCCAGGTCGGCGCTGCCGCTCACCTTGGTGTTCAGCCCGGCGATCTCCATGGACGTCTGCGCGCTGACCTTCACGGTGGCGCCGGAGATGGTGATGCCGCTGGTCGTGATCTCGATGCTGTTGCTGCCGACCTTGAGCGTGATGCTGGTGCCGGCGGAGATCGTGCTCTTGCCGGCGCTGACGGTGATGGTGTGATCGCCGGTGCTGACGGTGAGGGAATCGTTGCCCTGGCTGACGGTGAGCGTGTCGTTGCCTTGGCTGACGGTGACGCTGCGATTGCCTTCGGACACGGTGGTGGTGGTGTCCTTGGTGATGGTTGCGGTGTGGTTGTTCAGGATCGTCTCGTTGAAGTCCTTCTGCGCGTGGAAGAACACCTCCTCGGACCCCTTCTTGTCCTCGAAACGAAGTTCGTTGAAGCCGGCGCCGTTCATGCTGGAGTTGGACTTGATGGTGGAGCGGGTCCTGTTCTCGGGCAGGGCATACGGAACGGTCATTTCGGCATTGTAGACCTGCCCCGTGACGATGGGACGGTCCGGGTTACCTTCGAGGAACTCGACCACGACTTCCTGGCCAATACGGGGAATGAACATGGCTCCCCAGGCCTGCCCAGCCCACAGCTGGGCGACGCGGATCCAGCAGGAGCTGTTTTCGTCCTCGGTGGTGCGGCGATCCCAGGGAAACTTGACCTTGATGCGGCCATAGCTGTCCGTGGTGATCTCCTGGCCTGACTCGCCGGCGACGCGCGCGGTCTGTGGGCCGCGGATCAGCGGCCGCGGGGTAATCGGCGGCAGGCGAAACGGCCGTGAACCAGGAATGGCCCGCACGACGCAGCGGAAGCTATCGAGGATGGGATCGTCCTCGCCATGGATGGCCGCCGTCTCGGCCCGCTCAACGGTGCAGATGCTGCCGATGACCAGGTACTCCTGATTCGCGGCGGCGTCGGCGAACTCCGAGAGGGTGAACTTGCTGCCAGTGCCGAGGGCGCGGCAATTGCTGGTGCCGCCGAAGCTCTGTCCCTGGGTGGCGTAGCCCTGCATGCGGATCTGGGCGGCTTTCTGGCCGGCATTGGCGGTGTCGTAGAGGCCGGGGTAGTCGTAAACCTCACTCGTTCCATGCGTGTAACCGCCGGGGATGAGCGACTTGGCGGTCAGGTCGGCTTTTGGTGTGGTGAAGTTGTAGTCGCGGAAGGTGCTGGCGCCGGGCTGGATGCCGGCATCGGCGGACCAGTCCCACAGGTGATCCTGGGTGGCGGCCCAGCCGGACTGATTATACATGTAGGGGAGCGGATCGCTCAGCGCGGTGTGGCTGTTCGGGTCGTCGGCGAAGTTGATGGTATGGGCGCCGTCGGCGTGGCTGACATAGTAATAGAGGCCATACTGCTCCATCAGGCGGGTGACGAAGTCGAGCGTGGTTTCCCGATACTGAACGCAGTAATCCAGCACGATGTCGCCGGACGCATTCTGACGCTTGTCGGCGAACCCGGTGAACCCGGCGGCCCGGAACAGGTCGGTCATGATGGTCCACGGTGACTTGTTGCTGAAGATGCAGCAATCCTGCTGCTGCGACAGTAACCAGATCCAGGGGCGGAGTTCGAGCCTATAGCGGTAGCCGCCGGCGCTTAGGCCGCGGTACTGGGCCCGGGCGATGATGCCATTGAAGTAACGAACCGGCTTATTGGGATAGCTCAGCTTGACGGTGGCCGAACTGCCCAGGATGCCATGCAGGTCGCCCTTGGGCGCATCGGAACTGACGTCGAGCGTGATGGTGAAGGGACGGCCCAACTCCTCGTTGGCCTCCAAGAGATCGATGGCGAAATCGAGGCCGCTATCCGGCGCGATCGTCAGCGTGACAAAGGCGGTGCCGGCGTCAGACAAGGGAGGTCATCCGCGGATCGCCCAGCATTCGATCTCCAGCCCGGGCACGTCGCCTGCGACATGGATCGCAACGCCGCCGGAGCGGGCGAGGGCGGCCCAATACGGGCCGCTGCGGTCCAGCTCGAAATAGGTGGTCCCGGCGTAGTAGGGCAGTTGGCGCGGTGCAACCGGAAGCGCACGGACGGCGATGCCGGGCAGCGCCACGTTGATCAGCTCGCGGATGTTCTCCACCGGACCGATCTTGACCTGGTTGGGGAAGTTGCGCCGCAACGTCTCGCCGGGAAGCTGCGCCTTGACCGCGAGTACCCAGGTGGCATCGGTGGCGAGGGTGCGGTCGAGGATCGGGCCGACGCGGATGCCGAACTTCCGCTCCTGCAGCGCGATCGGCACGGCGGTCTGCTCCAACACGGCCGATAGCGCCTGTCGCAGGGCGGAGATGACGGGGCGGAACGTGGCGTGCAGGTCGTCGTGCCGATAGGGCGGGAACACCGGCGGGCGTTTGCGGGTTTCGGTAAAGGTGGCAAGCTCGCCGGCCAGGCCGATCGCGGTGCGGTAAAACAGCTCCGGATGCAGTTGGGCAACGGTGGCGGACAGATGGGTGAGCAACGGTTCGTAGCGGTTGCAAAGCTGAAGCAGCAGAAAGTCGGCGATCTCGGCGGCGCCCCGGGTGGCAGTCTCGGAGACGCGGCCGGCTAAGGCCTCAGCGCGATGATGCAGCAGCCCCTCGATCTGGCTGACAAAGCCGGTCAGCACGCCGGATGCCTCCGTGGAGAGAATCGGCGGAATGTAGGAATCGTCGAGCACGATGCTGCGGTCCGCGCGCACCTCGAGCACGCGGGCCAAGCCAATGGATGCGAAGCCGGCACGCGCCTCCCCCTCGAGCGCGTAGCGGAGGCGGAGCTTGCCGATGGGCAGGGTGGCCGACGAGCCGTAGCCGGCGTTGCTGTCGCTGGCCTCGTGCTCGGCGGAAACGAAGCGCGCCACCGTCTCGGTGTGTTCCGGCCCGGCGGACTCGACGGCGCCGGGCTGCCGAGAGGGCAGCATGAGGTAGATGGTGCCGTTGCGCATCGTCTCCGGAAGGTCGACGGTGCGAGGATGATCGTCCTGGTCGGGGATGGAGAACGGCGTGCCGTCGGGCATGATGCCGGCAGCAGAGCGGACGGCGAACTTGCCCAAGGTGAGCAAGTCCCGGTCCAGCTCCAGCGCGGTCAGGCCCCAGGCGAATGGGCGCAACGGCGCGGTACTGCTCCGGACCAGGCGGTCGACATACCGATCCTGTTGCTGCAGATGCTGCGGCTGCAGGAACAGCCCTTCACCCCAGACGACGCGGTTTTCCCAACCCATCTAGCGGTCGTCGCCTCCTGATTGCAGCATGCAACATGTGCTTATAGCTTGAATGAAGACGGGCGGGGAGGGTGCATTGGCGGAACTCGTGTTGGCCGAATGCCATGGGCAGGTTTGGCTGGTGAACGGTGACGAATACATCGATGACGTGCTGAACGGTCGTCTGCCGGAAGGGGTAAGCGTCGAATACATCACGCTGCCGGATCGTGCTGCGGTGATCGACATGTGGATGCAGCTGTCGCCGGAGGCCGACGAGAGCGGCCTACCATGGATGATCAACCCGGCACTCCTGGGTCGGCTGCGCGGGGTGTTCAATCCGGGGGTGCGATCGATCAGCTTCGCGGCCTGGTCGGTGCTGCTGGACGGGGCGGCGACGGCAACGCTGACGGATGCAGCGACCTGGCTCGCATCCGACGACACAAGGCGACTGCGCTTGCGGCAGTTCGCGCTGGAAGCGGACGAGCCCGGAAAGGCCGATCTGCAACGCCTGCGGGGACAGTTGGTGCTGGGCGCCCTGACACGGGCCGGGGTGGCGCCGGGGCGCGTGACGGAGGAGACGGTCCCAACGGCATCGGCCGACGACGGCGAGCGGGTGGATGTCATCGAGGAAACCGGCGCGGTCTGAGGCGCGGATTACAACGAGGCCAGCAGGGCATCGAGATCCATCTCCGTTTCACCCTCCGCGGCGGGAGGCGGTTCGGTGCCGAGGCTGGCCAGCAACGCGTCCAGATCGGCCATGGTATCGGCTGCCTCGTCGGCTACCTCGGCGGGCGCCGCTTCGGGTGGCGGCTCCGGCTGCGTCGTCAGCAAATCCAGTCCGGCCAGCAAATCGTCCAGGTCGACGGAAGCGTCATCGCTGGTCGCAGCGGCGGTCTCGGCCATCAGCGCCGGCGCAACAGGTTCGGTAGCGGCCGGAGACTCCGTAACCGGGCGTTCCGTGACCGTGCCGGCTGCAGGCGTCGGCGCGATGGTGACCGGTGCCCACGGGCCGGCCAGAGCGGCGCCGGCGACGGAGGCGCTGCCAGCGAGCCGGATCTCGGGGCGACCGCGCAGGCTGACGAGCGGCATGACGCCATAAGCGGCGGCGGCAGCGGCCTGGCGCTCCGACCACAGCCGTTCGGTGCAGGGCAGGGCAACCTGATCGCCATCGGGCGCGATGTAGACGTAGTAGGGCACGTCGCCGATAACCGCGTTCTGGCCGAATTGCATCTTGGCGCCGTTCTTGGCCCAGCCCTGTGCGAGCAGCAGGCCGACCGTGACGGCCGGGTTGCCCCAGAGCATGCCGGAGAGGCCGGACTCGCGGGTGAACTCCTCGAACTTGAATGCGTCGATCGGATCGCTCTTGCGGCCGTAGGGCATGCGAAGCAGAAAGCGATTTGCAGCCAAACCGAGGTAGCGCGACGCCGGCAGCGCTGTCAGGGCCGACCAGGCCTGGCGGATGAGCGGGTGCTGATCGTGCATGGGGGTTTGCAGCGCATCGGGGTCGATGGCCGTGACGAAGGGCGCCCCAGCCAGGGCGGCGATCTGCGCCATGCGGCCGAGAAGGTCGGCATGGGGCGGGGAAAGTTCTAGGCCGTAAAGGCCGATGACGGCGGAAAGCGGGCCGGCATCGGCGTCGAGGCCGGGCTGCTCGGCAAGCATGCTATAAAGGCCGGTGCTCTCGAGCTGGTCGGTGGCGGCCAGGTCGGCGGCCCATTCTTCGGCCGACACGTCGTAAAGGACGATCTGTAGCTTCGCACCGGTCTCCAACCGGCGGACCAGAAACTCGACCGTGCGCCACACGGCTTCCAGTGCCTGGAAATCCGGATGGTGCAGCACGCGGCGCATGGCGGCCGACAGCGCGGTATCGACCTGGGCGACCAGCTGATCGGTGCCGGGATCGCGAGCGGATTGGATATACGGGCCGACGAGACGGCGGACTAGGTCGTCGACATCGGCTTCGGCGGTCGCGGCGGTCTTGCGGCCGGTCAATCGGGCGAAATCGTCGAGGCGCAGCCCGGCGTCGACAACCGCGCCGCGGGCGGCAGACGGCGGACGCGGCAAGGCTGTCTCGCCACTCCAAGACAGGACTTCCTTGGAAGCGCGGGCGAAACCGGCCTTGCTGCCGAGATTGCGGCGAAGCGTCAGCAGCGATTCGAACAACTCGACGTTCTCGGCCAACTGGTCCGGATGAAAATCGTCGAGACTGCCGATCGGTATGGCGACGGTCTCGCCATCTTCGCCCAACGGCAGGCGAAGATTGAGTTTGAGGCGGGCGAGCACGTCGTCGAGATCGTCGACATCGACGGGGATCGGCTTGCGAGTCGCCAGAGCCTTGCCGGTTTCGAGCTTGCCGGCATTGGCCCGGCCGGAGAAGTCGCCCAACACGGCAAGACGGAAACGGCCATCGATACGAACCGGCTGTTGCGCCCGGGTAATTTGTCCGAAGCTTACCTCGTACTGCATGCCCGCTCCGTTCCATGGCGGCTATCGTTATCGAGGTACTTAACCTAGGACGCGATTTCGTTCTAGGTTGCACATGCCCTGCCAGCGGTGCTGGCGCCTGAATCCTTGTTAACGGAGAGTTTTCATGGCTGTCGCGCCCGATACCGGCATGAAGAAGGCCGAGATGCGTAAACTCCTCACCCGCTCCAAGGAGGAGCCGGTGACATGCGCGGTCGGGCAGGGCGACAATGTCGGGCTGATGCTGCTGGACAAGCGCAAGCCCGGCCGCGCACTGGAGACCGCCCTGAAGGCTGAGTTCCCGGATGCGCGCAATACGCGGTTCGGGACCGCTTTCGTCGACGTGGAAGACAATCCCAAGCTGGTGAAGCTGACGCTGAACAAGCCGGTGACCGGCATGGCCAAGCGGCTGATCAAGACGCTGAAGGGCACCGGCTTCAGCAAGGTGATCATCTTGACCGAGGACGGCTCGGTGATGGAGCAGTTCGAGGAAGAGGACGAAGAGGCTTTGGTCGGCGGGGATGATGCCGGTTCCGCCACCCCGCCGCCTCCCCCGCCAGCGCCGCCGCCGGCAGCGGAGTCGGCAGAAAACAAGGCGGCCCGGGCCGCGGACTTGATCGCGAAGTTGAAGGCGTTGTCCGCGCAGATTCCGGAGGCGTCGTTCGGCGATGAAACCCGGCTTGAAACCTTCACCAAACTCGCACGGACGGCCGGCATCCAGATCAAGACGGGCAACCTGGAATACGGTGCCAATGCGATCGAGCAACTAGAAAAGGCACTGACCGCACCGCCACCCCCACCACCGGCCCCGCCACCGCCGGCATCACCGAGCGACACTGCGCAACGCCTCGCTGCATTGGCGGCGCAATTAAAGGCCCTGGTGCCGCAGATCGCCGCGGCTGCTGGGGGTGATGCCGCTCGCATGGCGTTGCTCGCCAAGCTGGCCAAGGACGCCGGCGTGGAGCTCAAGACCGGCAATCTGAATTACGCCGCCAACACCATCGAGCGGCTGCGGACGGCACTGGAAAACCGACCCGCAGCCGGTATCGCACCGGCCGCCGCAGCCGAAGCGCGCCTGGCGTGGACGAGTTTGCGAGCCGAGATCCGCGCCGACGTTGAAACGCTTCGCTCGGCGTTGTCGCAGGCCTATGCCGGGCAGCCGATCGCCGATCAGATCGTGTCGGCGTTTCAGGCCAAGGTTGCCCCGATGCTCGGCCGTTTCGATGACCGGTTGGGCGCGGCGCTGGACGGGATCGCGGCCGAGAATGACGCCGCTAAACGGGCCGATTTGACAGCGGGCGCCCGGGCATTGGTCGGCGAGTACCGGGCTTTCGCGGCGGGCGACGCACTCATCGGTGATCTCGACGACAACCCGTTCGTGCCGTTGCAGATCCGCAACCGCGCGGTGACGGCGCTGTCGGCGATGGCGTCCTCGTTGGGAGCCTGACTTCGCACCGACGGCGCCGTCCGCGACCTCAGGTGAAGGCGTAGGTCAGTTCGGCGTCGTCGGCTCCGACATGGACGCCGGTGATCGGGTCGCCCCCGAGCATGCGGTTGAGGAACACCGTCGAAAGCTGCGGCAGCATGGTGTTGGTGAGAATGGCGTCGATCATGCGGCCGCCGCTTTCGGGTTCGGTGCATCGGCTGGCGATGAGAGCGACGGCAGCATCGTCATAGGTCATGGCGACCTTCTGACGATCGCGCAGGCGAGACACGACTCGGCCGAGTTGCAGGCGGATGATGTCGCCCATCATGGCATCGCTCAGCGGGTGGTAGGGTATGACCAGCAGCCGACCGAGCAACGCCGGCGGAAACACCTTCAACAGCGGCTCCCGCAATGCCTTGGCGATCTCCTCCGGTTCAGGGATCAGCTCCGGGTCCTGGCACATGCCGGCGATCAGAGCGGTGCCGACGTTGGAGGTCAGCAGGATCAGGGTGTTCTTGAAGTCGATCACCCGCCCCTCGCCATCCTCCATGACGCCCTTGTCGAACACCTGGAAGAACATCTCGTGGACGTCCGGATGCGCCTTTTCCACCTCGTCGAGCAGGACGACGGAGTAGGGCTTACGGCGGACCGCTTCCGTCAGCACGCCACCCTCGCCATAGCCGATATACCCTGGCGGCGCGCCCTTGAGGGTGGAGACGGTATGAGCCTCCTGGAACTCGCTCATGTTGATGGTGATGACATTCTGTTCGCCGCCGTACAGCGACTCCGCCAGCGCCAGCGCCGTCTCGGTCTTGCCGACGCCCGAGGGACCGCAGAGCATGAACACGCCGATCGGCTTAGACGGGTTGTCGAGCCCGGCGCGGGCGGTCTGCACGCGCTTGGCGATCATCTCGAGGGCGTGGCCCTGGCCGATGATGCGGCGGCCGAGGGTGCGCGGCAGGTCCAACACCGCCTGCACCTCGTTCTTGACCATGCGGCCGACCGGGATGCCGGTCCAGTCGGCGACGACGGCGGCAATGGCCTGTTCGTCGACGCTGGGCAGGATCAAGGGGTTCTCCCCCTGGTGATCGGCGAGTTGCGCCTGTAGGGCGCGAACTTCGGCAAGGGTGGCCGCCGGGTCGGCCGCGCTGCCGTCGCGAAGCGTGGCACGTTTCTCCAGCAGCGGATCGACCAGGGCGCGTTCGGCTTCCCAGCGCGTCTCCAAGCCGGCCAGGCGCTCGCGCTCGGTGACCAGGGCGGCCTCGGTCGCAGTCTGCCGGCTGGTGGTCTCGACGCCGATGGCGGCCTCGCGGGCAATGATCTGCTGTTCCGTTTCCAGCGCCTGGATACGGCGGCGGCAATCATCGACTTCGGCCGGCGTGGCGTGCTGGCTGACGGCGACACGGGCGGCGGCGGTGTCGAGCAGGCTGACGGATTTATCGGGCAGTTGCCGGGCCGGAATGTAGCGATGCGACAGGCGGACCGCAGCCTCGATGGCTTCGTCGAGGATCTGCACGCGGTGGTGCTTCTCGAGCGGCAGGGCGATGCCGCGCATCATCAGGATGGCGCGGGCTTCGTTGGGTTCGTCCACCTGGACGACCTGGAAGCGCCGGGTCAGGGCGGGGTCTTTTTCAAAGTACTTCTTGTATTCGGCCCAGGTGGTGGCGGCAACGGTGCGCAGCGTGCCGCGGGCCAGCGCCGGCTTGAGCAGGTTGGCCGCGTCGCCAGTGCCGGCCGCACCACCGGCGCCGATGAGGGTGTGAGCCTCGTCGATGAACAGGATGATGGGCTTGGGCGAGGATTGCACCTCCTCGATGACCTGGCGGAGACGGTTCTCGAACTCGCCCTTCATGCTCGCGCCCGCCTGCAACAGGCCGATGTCGAGCGTGAGCAGCCGCACGTCCTTCAACGCCGGCGGCACGTCGCCGGCGACGATGCGGTGCGCGAATCCTTCCACGACCGCGGTCTTGCCGACGCCGGCCTCGCCGGTCAGGATCGGGTTGTTCTGTCGGCGGCGCATCAGGATGTCGACTACCTGGCGAATTTCGGCGTCGCGGCCGACGATCGGGTCCAGCTCGCCGTTGCGTGCGCGTTCGGTGAGGTCGACGGCGTATTTCGCCAACGCCTCGCCCTTGCCCATGGCCGGCGGGGCCATGGCGCCGCTCGCCTCGCCAGCGACCGCGCTCCCATCGGTCGCGGCCATGCTGTCCTCGGGTGAGCCGGAGACGATCTTGTCGAAGCCGTCGGAGAGCGCTTCGGGTTTGACCCGGTCGAACTGGCGGCTGATGCCTGTCAAAACCCCGCGCAGGGTCGGCGAACGAAGCCCGGCGAGCAGCAGATGACCGGTGCGAACCTGGTTATTGTCGAACACCAGCGTGGCGGTGACCCAGGCGCGCTCGATGATGTCCTCGATGTGCGGCGAGAAGTCCGAAATGCTGGTGGCACCGCGGGGTAGCCGGTCGAGCGCGGCGACCATGTCGGTGGCCAGGCGCGAGGCGTCGAGCTCGAAGTGCCGGGCGATGTGATGCAGGTCGCTATCCTGGGTTTGCAGCATCTGCTGCAGCCAGTGGACCAGTTCTACATAGGGATTGCCGCGCAGCTTGCAGAAGACGGTGGCGCCTTCGATGGCCTTGTAGGCCAGCGGGTTGAGCTTGCCGAAGAGCCTGGTGCGATCAATCTCGGGCATGGGAGTACGGCTTTCCGTTAGGGGTCGTGATCGATGGTTCGGGCGTGACTGTCGGCGCCGGCGTGCAGGATGAGGTCGGCGGCATCGCGCAGGGAGCGGCGGGGTTTGAGCCAGGTGGTCCAGCCGAGGCGGCCGTAGCTGCCGAGCCGGGTATCGGGCACCTCGTCGCGGTCGAGTACGAATTGCACATCCCAATCCAGCGCGTCGCCGGCATAGTTGCGCACGATGGGGACCAGCTTGCGGAACGACGCCCCGCCGGGAAGCAGGCGCTCGTATTCGGCGAGGTCGAGCGGGCCGAAGACCAGGCGGAACTTGTGCTGGCGGCTCCAGACCCGGCGACCGAGCAGGGCGCCACCCCCGAGCCGGGCGGCGTCGTCGCCGGCCCCGAGGCTGGTATGATCGCTCGGTGTCAGGGTGAGCCAGGCACCGACGAACTGCTCGACGCGGACCGGCACCGTGAAGAACGCCGCGAGGATGGCAGCCAGGCCCTCCGCATGCCGCGTCTGGTTCGCCAGCAGCCCGGCGAAGTGCAGCTTGGATTTGTCGGGCATGGCGTCGCGTTGCCGCAACGCTACCGTGCCAAGGCCGGCCAGGGCGCCGACATAGGTACTGAAACGATCGCTGTCGGGACGGTCAAAGGCGACCGCGGGGCGGACATCCGCCCAGGCGCGATAGAACAGCGACAGCAGGCGGTGATGGAACAGGTCGGCGAAGCGGGCAAAGGTCGGGTCACGCTCGTTGCGCGCCCGGTTGCGGGCGTGTTCGGTCAGATGGAGCGGCAGGGGACCGTCCGGGCCGAACAGGCCGAAAAAGAAGACCACCAGGCGGTCATGGGCCGCCGGGTCGGACTCCCAGCCAGCGAGCATGGCGGGGGCGAAGTCGACGGAGGGCTCCTGGGCGAGGCGAACGGCGTCCTGCGCCGGGCGGACACTATGGCCGAAGCGGGGACGATCGGAGAACAGTGCCTCGAGCGCGCGCATGACGTGATTGAAGTCAAAGGCGTGCGGGGTGGCAGCGACGGCCTGGCGGATGTCGGCGGTTGGCGGGGCGGCAGGTGGAGCGGCGTCGGGCACCGGGGTCAGACCAGGGAGCGGATGCCGAGCCGGAGGGGCCAGCGCATGACCTCGCCGCGATCGACGCAATTCAGGGTGGTTTCGGTGAAGCCGTTGATGGACACGTATTTGGCGAAGAACCGCTCGAGCACGGCACCGAGCAGCACCGCGCCGGTGCCGCCGAACGGGCCTTCATCCATCAGCAAGGTGAGGCCCAGGCCCCGCCCGGCGGCGATGGGGCCGCTGCCGGGGATGCGCCGAACCACCGGGCGGGCGGCGACCGAGAGCAGCCCCTCCAACTGGCGGGCCGCGACGGTGCCGGATTGCGGCACGTAGAGGCGCAGCAACTCCCGGAGCGCGGCGGCACCCTGCAGCTCGTCGGTATCGGCAAGGCTGAGATAGTTGAGATTGAGGTGGCTGATGAAACGCCAGGCGTATTCGCCGTCGCTGCGGCAGGGGCGAGGCGCCGTGGGACCGACGATGCAGCGAACCGACGCGACCGGCGCACTGACGGGAATGGTGAAGTCGGTGGCCTGGCGGCCGACCGGCATGCCGAGCGGCAGGTCGCGGTTGGTGCAAAGGAGGTCGAGCCCGAGCTGGCGTAGCTCGCGGTCGAGTGGAGCCTGTGCACCGTCGACGAGGGTGATGAACAGGTCATGGCCGAAATAGGACGAGCGCGGACCGCGCTGGCGGGCGCGCGACGAGAGCTGGCGGGGCTGCCGACGCAGCGTGTAGTAGCTTTGCTCGGATTGACGGCTGAGATCGTTGGCGGCGTAGAACGGCAGAAAGCGCTGCGGCGCGCTGCCGTCGCTGGCGAAGGCCTCGACGCCTCGGACGTCGAACACCTCGAAATCGAGCGGACGCATGCGGTCCGGCACGATCTGGTGCTCGGCCTTGCCGGTGGTGAGGTCGATGCGATCGCTGCGGCGAGAAAACAGGTTGATCGCCGGCGTGCAGAACAGCAGCATGGCACTGGCATCGAAGCCGTTGGCCAGCGCCGGGTCGGCGCGGTCGAGCAGGATGATGACTTCCATCTCGCCGGTGGCATTGCGGATGGCGGCGCGGTCGAGGCCGTCGATGGCGACAAACAGGAAGCGCTCCGGCATGGCGTAGTATTCCTGCAACAACCGATAGCCGTCGAAGGATTGCGCCACGCGGGGGAGCAGGGCTTCCTCCGGGTCGAAGCCGATCGGGCGAACGACACGGGCCGGCAGGCTTTCCTGCCAGGGCAGCGGACGAAGGGCAGGACGGGCCCAGAGCTGAACGACGTTGCTGGTGAGCTGTTCGTAGAGCCGCATGCGGACGCCCTCGGCACCGCCGAGAAAGAAGGTGAGCCGATGCAGCGCCAGCTCGCGGAACGGCATTTCGCCAGTGACTTTCAAGCGCAGGCGGATCGCCGCCTTGACCCGGCGGTTCTCCGGCAACCCGAGCGCGACCAGTGCCGCCGGCGATCCGATATAATCCGCTTCCGTCAGCTCGATCGGCAGCAGCTGAACCGGATGGGCGGTGCGGAATTCGCAGTTGGTCTGGTCCTCGGTGCCGAGCAGGCTGCGCAGTTCGGTACCAGCCGGCAGCGTGGCCCCGCCCGGCATGGCGCGCAGTCCAGCATCGGGCTGCAGCCGCACCACGGCCATCGAAGGGGTCGGCGCGAGATAGTGTGGGTAGACCATCTGCAGCAAGGACTGCGTGAAGGTCGGGAATTCCGCCTCCATCTTGACCTGGATGCGGGCGGTCAGGAACGCGAAGCCCTCGAGCAGGCGCTCGACGTAGGGATCGGCGACCTCCGTGCTGCCGAGGCCGAGGCGGGAGGCGATCTTGGGAAACTCGGCGGCGAACTCGCCGCCCATGTCGCGCATGAAGGCGAGTTCGGACTCGTAGTGACGCAGCAGGCGCGGGTCCATCAGGAGCGGGCCCTGGTCTCGGTGACGACGGCGATGTGGGTTTCAAGCTCGATGGCGGTCTCAAGGAAGATCTGCTGCGGCACAGGCTGCGCCCAGAGTTCGCCGCTGATTTCGAGGATCAACGTCGGCAGACCCTCGTCGCGCCGGATCGGGCGGGCGCGGACCTGGAGGGTTTCGCTGCGGATCCGCGGCTCGAAGGCGCGGATAGCGGCTGCGACTTGGCGCTCAAGCGGCGTGGAGCGGCCGTCGCTGCTGGTGCCGGCCACCCCAGGGATGCCGTAGTTGATCGTGCTCGACGCAGCCAGCGAACCCGGCGGGAGTTCACCGCCGCTGTCGAGGTTGGTCGCGTTGAGCAGGCTACCAACATCGCGCAGCACGGCGCTGCGGAGTTGCGACATGGTCAATACCTGCTGGTCCAGCGTCTCGCGGCGTTGGTCCGGCGCGTCGTCGGTCAGTCGGTCGAGCAACGACGGCTGTAGTCGCTCGGCCCGGTTCAGCTCCGTCATCTCAGGAGGGCGGGGTAATGGAGTCGAAGCGGAGGTGACGAATGTCCATCAGCGCGAAATCGTTGTCCCCGGTCGTCAGCATGCGTTGGCCGAGGCCGAGTGACCAGCCGTGATCAGCCGGGCCCGCCGGCTGCCATTCGGTCCGGCGCGCGAGCGCGAGCAGCGGATCGCCTGTCGCGGCGCTGGCGGGGTAGCGGGTTGGGATAAAGCCGATGGCGCGCCCGCCATTTGTCCAAGTGAATTCGGCCGGCATCCAGACCTGGTCGCGCAGATCGGCCGGCGCTTCTAGCGTAAGTTCGGCGATGTGCTGGAACGGGATCCAGTAGTAGGTGCCGTCTAGTACGGCCTCGAGCACCGGGCCAAGGCGCGGATCGGCATCGGCGATCCAGTCAAACGGCGTGATGTCGGCGTCGCCGGCAACGGTGTCGGCGGCGTCGAACGCCTCGTCGCGCAACCGCGCCGCGGGCTCGTGGGCGCCGGCGGCCAGCAGCCGGGTCGCTTCGACGAGCAGGGGAACCCAGGGCAGCGGATGACCGAACAGGGTCGGCGTGCGACGCCCGGCGAACACGGAATCACGCACGCCCTCGCAGCGGATCAGGGTGCGGTAAGTCTCGGCCATGGGCAGCGCCAACGGGTCGAGTTCGGCAGCGACGGTAAGTTGGGCGAGGGCACGGTCCCACTCGCCGGAAATGCAGAACATCTGAAACAGGAACGTGCGCAGGCGCGGATCTCGCGGCGCTTTGCGCACATCCTGTTTCAGCTGGTCAAAAGCTTCGCGGAGCCTGCCCGACTCGAGAAGCTGCCGGGCAGTGCTCACGCTAGCGTGCCGATTGCGTCGATTATGCCAGAACGATTGCTTTGTCGCTGTCGTCCTCGACGTTTTTAATTTTGTTCCAGCCGACCGGATTGACGGACTTCAACGACCCATCGGGGTTTTGAATCATGTAGCTCAGCTTCAAGCCGCCATATTCGAACTCAAGATCTTCGGTCGGCGACTCGTCGTCGTGGGACCAACTGATCGTCTTCAGGGCGACGAGCTTGAAGTCGAAACGGAGATAGAACAAGCCCGATGCTTCGGTGCCGCTGGCCTTACGGAAGCCAAGGCGGACGAACTCGAACGTCGTGCCGCGGCAGGCCATCTGGAACATGGTGGATGACGCTTTGTCGATCTTGCGCGAGACCTTGAACGGGTTGAACTGGATCTTGCCCGCACCGGCGCCAGCGGACTGGCTGCTCATGTTGATCGTCTGCTCGACGTCGAAGCTGAAGGTGGTTACTTCAAAGCATTTGCGCGCATTCTTGATGAACTCGTCACCGAGATCAGTTCCAGCAGTCGACTTGCCGAAATCGACCTGCGATTCCGAATCGATGTATTCCTTGTTGTATGGCTTGAAAAGCATATAGCTGTCGACGGGCATGTTGTCCTCAACACAAAGTGGATGGTTAAGCCGGGACCTTGGAGACCAACCGCAAAGAAACGGTCAGACCCTCAAGCTGGTAGTGTGGTTTGAGGAAGAACTTGGCAGCGTAGTAGCCAGGGTTTTCCTCGTTAGCTTCCAATTGGACCACTCCTTCGGACAAAGGACGCATCGCCTTTGTGGCATCCGAAGACATGTCTGGAGAAGAGTCGACGTATTGGTTTAGCCAGGACTGCAACCAGGTCTGCAACTGCGCCTTGGTCATGGAGCTACCAATCTTGTCGCGCACCATACACTTCAGGAAGTGCGCGAAGCGGCAGGAGGCGAACAGGTAGGGCAGGCGGGCGGCCAGGTTGGCGTTCGAAGTCGCCGCCGGATCCTGGTATTCTTGCGGTTTCTGCAACGACTGCGCACCGATGAACGCCGCGAAATCGCTGTTCTTCTTGTAGATCAGCGGCATGAAGCCATTCTTGGCGAGTTCGGCCTCGCGACGGTCGGCGATGGCGATCTCGGTCGGGCATTTCATCATCACCCCGCCATCCTCGGACGGGAAGGTGTGCGTCGGCAGCCCCTCGACGGCACCGCCGCTTTCCACGCCGCGAATCTGCGTCGTCCAGCCGTAAAGCTTGAAGGCGCGGGTGATGTTGGTGGCCATCGCGTAGGCCGAGTTGGCCCAGGTATACTTCTCGCTGTGCGCGCCCTCGGTGTCTTCCTCGAAGGCGAACTCCTCCACGGCTTCGGTCTTCTCGCCATAGGGCAGGCGGGCCAAGAAGCGCGGCATCGCCAGGCCGATGTAGCGGCTGTCCTCGCTCTCGCGGAGCGATCGCCAAGCAGCGTATTCCGGGGTCTGGAAGATCTTGGTCAGGTCGCGCGGGTTGGCAAGTTCGTCCCAGGTATCGAGCTGCATGACGGTCGGGCTGGCGGCGGCGATGAACGGCGCGTGCGCGCCAGCCGCGACCTGGGCAATGTCGCCCAGGAGCTGAACGTCCATCGGGCTATGGTCGAAGTAATAGTCGCCCACCAGCAGACCGAACGGCTCGCCGCCGAACTGGCCGAACTCCTCCTCGTAAACCTTCTTGAAGATCGGACTCTGATCCCACGCGGTGCCGCGGAACTTCTTGAGGGTCTTGCCCAGCTCTTTCTTGGAGATGTTGAAGACCTTGATCTTGAGCGACTCGTCGGTCTCGGTGTTGTTGACGAGATACGACAGGCCGCGCCAGGCAGACTCCAATTGCTGGAAGTCCTCGTGATGCATGATGGCATTGACCTGTTCGGTCAGCTTCGCATCGATTTCGGAGATCATTGCCGAAATTGAACGGAGCGCATCGTTGGAGATCAGATGTGTCGACGCCAGCGCTTGATTAGCGAGGACGTTGATGGACTCCTGCACCGCCTCGCGGGCACGGTCGCTCTTGGGCTTGAACTCGCGATTGAGCAGGCTGGCGAAATCCGAGACGCCGACGTCTTCGGCGAGTCCAGTCGAGGCAGTGGGGGAAAATTCGGCTCCGGACATCGATTACTCTTCCTCGCTCGCGGTCGCAGTCGGCTTGGGCGCCGCGGCGAGACTGGCCATCAGCGATGGATCCTGCAGCAGCTTGTTGATGAGTTCCTCGGCACCGGTCTTGCCGTCCATGTAGGTCATCAAGTTCGAGAGCTGGGTGCGCGCCTCGAGCAGCTTATTCAGCCCCTCGACGTTGCGCGCGACCGCGGCAGGCGAGAAATCGTCCATGCTCTTGAAGGTGATGTCCACGGCAAGGTTGCCATCACCGGTCAAGGTGTTCGGGACGGTGAACGCGACGCGGGGCTTCATGGATTTCATGCGATCATCGAAATTATCGATGTCGATCTCAAGCATCTTGCGGTCGATGACGGGAGGCAACGGCTCGGACGGCTTGCCCGACAAATCCGACATGACACCGACAACGAAAGGAAGCTGAACCTTCTTCTCGGAGCCGTACGTTTCGACGTCATATTCTATCTGCACGCGCGGTGCGCGGTTTCTTGCGATAAATTTTTGACTGCTTGCTTTTGCCATCGTCGTCGACTCCTTACCGCTGCGTCTACTATCTAAACGAGTGTAGCCGATAGCCCCTGCCGTAAATTTCGCGCCATTTCATCGTTTAGACTATGCCGGTACATTAATCAGAGCTGCTGACGCCGGCGATCCGCTCTGCCTGCGTAACCCCGTCTGGCGCCAAGTCACGTAGAATTTCCATGAAATCCATTTCGGCCAGGCGCCGTGCCCGGCTGATCAACAATGGTAACGGACTAGATGGCTCGCTGCGTTGATAGAACTCCACCACGAGATCGAGCAGGCGGAGCGCGTCAGCCCGGTTTGTCGGAGGCTCCATGGTCTGGATGTTCATGATCGGCTTGGCTCGTTCTTCGCCGGAAGGTATCGATGCGACAACGGCAGTCGTATCCTCGCGGTCACTCGCCTCCGCATCAAGCGCGCTATCGGTCGAAGCGGACGCCTCCGCCGGAGCGTAACGATCGATCATCTGACCGATGTCGCGCAACAGACGGTTGAGCTCGGTATAGTCGGGACCGGTGCCGTGTCCGGCGAAATCGTCAAAGGCAGCCGGAATGTCTTTGGCACTGTCGGCCGCCGATGCGATCGCGTCGCGCATGGCTTGAAGCTTGCCCGGCTCGCTGTCCCGGAAGACACCGCCGATGACGGCGTCGGTCATCTTGGTCACGTCATCCGGGGCCGTGAGGGTGCCGTTGGCGATGGCGATGTCGCGCCAGCTGACGGTGCCGACGCGCGGAGACTTGGCCAATGGCATGCTGCGGAGCACCCGCAGAACCCGCGCCGGTTGCGAGAGCAACAACAGGCTGTTGGCGCGGGTCATCGGATCGTTGTCATCCTCGGGGTCCAGCTGCGGATGCAAATCCGCCCAGCGCTGCCGCAGCATCCGCCGCACCGTCGCCAGGGTCTCGGCATATCCGATCATCCCATCCCGGTTGAGCCGTGCTACGCCAAGATGCGCCATCACCCGCAAGTCATGGGACCGGGCGGCCAGGGCCGTCGCGCCGGCGATGATAGCTTTCCAGTCGGGCTCCTCGGCCGGAACGATCGTAGCGCCGAATTGCTGCTCCGGCTTGCCCTGTGCAAGCCGTTCCAGTTCTGCAAAATCCGCGTCGAATTCGAGGCTTGGACCAGTTGGCTGGTCCGGGCTGATGTCAGGCAAGGTGTCGGATGAGTCGAATGGGCTCACGACGAGTGAACGTCCTTCCCCAATGCGACATTCCGGTTCCAGCAGCGTTTCATCACGCAACCCAGCCATCGATTTGCGCCGGACTAACATGCCTCACGGGGAATTGTCCAGCGTTGCAGCATTAGCGTTCTTTGTCGCCGCGACGAGGAACGACCGGTACATCACCGCCGCACGATCATGCAACCTGGTGTGCCACGCAACGTCATCCGACCCGGTCATCGCCAGCGTTTCTACCGCGCGAGGATGCGCCCCGGGAGTTAAGAGTGAGGCAAGCAACGGCTCCGCCGCGCCGTCGCCGACCCCGCGCTGCGAGTGACCACCAATCCAGTGCGCCGCCGGCGTTGCGCGTGCGGCCCAATCGAACGGAGTCGCCAGGAGCAGGGCACCGCCGGGCTGCAACAATGCTGCTGTAGCGTGCAGAAACGAGACAGGATCCGGCAGGCAATCGAGCAGGTTCAGCCCGACCACGACATCGGCGCTCCCGTCACGAAAGGGCAGGGCTGCAGCATCGCAAACCCAGAAATCCACCCGCTCCGCCCCGGGCAACGTCACTGCGAACCGCCGCTCATCGTACACCAGTCCGATCCGGCGGCGACCATAATGCACCTCACCATGCAACGCGGCGCGGCGGGCAAGGCGCATGAGGGCCAGATTTCCGTCGATCCCCAGTACCAAGGCATCGGGCATCGTGGCGGCACATTCGAACACGGTGCCGCCGGCGCCGCATCCGAGATCCAAGACGCGCCGGGCATGCCGAACGTCCCAGCCCGGCACCAGAGCAAGCAACGCATGCAGGCACCGTCCCGCAGCACCGGGCCTGGGAACGGCAACACCTTTTGGCTCCAGCGGGTCCTGCTCGGCGAAGGCGTCCCATACGTAAGTCGACACGGTCTGGCGTATAACGTCGAGCCAGCTATCGGGGCCCAGTGCATCGCCGATCAGGCTGAGCGTCCGCGGATCCAAATCGTCACGCAGGAGCAATTCCACAGCCCGTTCACCGAGATGCTGCTGCAGATTGGCCAACACGATCGGGATGCCGTCCACGATGGGATATTCGGCGCGGCAGACCGGATCGGCGCAAACCAGCGTACCGGCAAGCACGTCGTCCGACGTTTCGGCAGTGACGCCGGTTAAGCCAAGGGCTGGCGTGCATTTCCGATCACGGGCGCACACAGGACAATGCGGCATCCAGGCCGCGAAATGCGCGCGGCGCATGTCTAAGTAAGTGCAACTGACGGGTGGGCCGACCAAGTAAGAATGGTTCGATCACCGAGCAGTTTAGTGCTGCATTTCAACAATGAATTGCTCCCGTCTGCCCATTCCGCCAACGGCGGGCCGAGGCTTTTCCGATGAAATCCGGTGATCTGCTTTCCTGCTCCGGTCTCCCGGGCGTTAAGCCCGACGTCAATCATGGTGTCCGTGCGACGTTGGTTGAGAAATTGGTTTTAGACGCCGGTCACGGCGAAGCGCTTGAGGCTGCTTTCATCAAGCTTGGGCATTTTCATCCGCGAATAAGGTCAGTGCGGCCCTCGAAGACGGTCACCAGCCGGCTGTCTCCTCTCCCGACACGGATACTGCTGCAATCGGCGGCGAAGACGGACCCTGCCCCAGCAGAATTCACTCTGCAATGGCTGTGAGAAGACGTCGGCACGTGCGACACAGCCCTCGCCGACGCCGCCCTCACGACACCAACTTTCGCGCCACGCGAAGCGATCTGCTGCGTTTCAAGCGACGCCACGTTCATCTGGCGCTCCTCGGTCTCATGGATCGGCGCTGCGGTTGATCCCACCTACACAACCCTTGTACGCTGACTGCAATACGCTCTCATGTCCCACGCTGCTGTAGGAACATCATGCACCGTCGCTCCCTTCTCGCCCTGGCCGCCGGGTCGGCCGCCGTAGGGTTGTCCAGGCCTGCGCTGGCCCAGTCCACATCCAGAACCTTGCGCTTCGTGCCGCAGAGCGACCTGACCATCCTCGATCCGGTATTCACCACCGCCTACGTCACCCGGACGCATGCTCTGGCCATCTGGGACCAGCTTTACGGTCTGGACAGCAATCTGCAGCCGCAACCGCAGATGGTGGCCGGCCACACCGTCGAGGATGACGGCAAGCTCTGGACGTTCACGCTTCGCCCAGGCCTCAAATTCCACGATGGCGAGCCCGTGCGCGGTCGCGATTGCGTCGCCTCCATCAACCGATGGGCACAGCGCAACGTCGAAGGCGCGACGCTGCTCGCCCGCACGCTGGAGATGAGTGCGCCGGCGGATGACCGCTTCTCCATCCGGCTCAGCAAGCCATTCCCGGGCATTCTCTACGCGCTGGCGCGGCTCGGCCCGCCGGCACTGTTCGTGATGCCGGAGCGTCTGGCCACCACTCCGGCCACGCAGCAGGTCACCGAGATGATCGGCTCCGGCCCGTTCCGCTGGAAGGCCGACGAGCGGCTGGCAGGCGCCAGGGCCGTCTACGAACGCAATGCGGATTACCGTCCTCGCGAAGGCGGCGTCCCGAGTTGGGCAGCCGGCCCGAAGGTCGCGCATGTCGACCGGGTCGAGTGGACCGTGATGCCGGACCCAAGCACGGCGCTGTCGGCCCTGCAAAACGGCGAGGTCCATTGGTGGGAGAACCCGCCAAACGACCTCCTGCCCGTGATCCAGCGTACCCGCAGCCTGAAAGCCGAACTTAGCAGCCGGTTGGGCATCATGGGGACCGGCGTCTTCAATCATCTGCACCCGCCCTTCGACAACCCGGCCATCCGCCGCGCCGTGCTGGAGGCCTTCTCCCAGGAGGATTGCATGGGGGCCGCGGCCGGCGATCCCGACCTATGGCGCGCCGGCGTCGGCGTGTTTCCGCCCGATACGCCGATGGCCAACGATGCCGGGCTCGCGGCCATCACCGGTCCGCGCGACCTGGCCAAGAGCAAAAAGGCGCTCGCCGATGCCGGCTACAAGGGCGAGAGCGTCGTGTTGCTGGCCGCCAGCGACAACCCGGTCCTGGCAGCCCTCGGCGAGGTGGCCAACGACGTGTTGCGGCGGCTCGGCATGAACGTGGATTACGTCATCTCCGACTGGGGCACGCTGGTGCAGCGCCGGGCCAGCAAGGCCGCCCCGAATGCCGGCGGCTGGAGCATGTTCCATACCACATGGAACGGGCTGGACCTCATCAACCCGGGCGTGAGCCAGATGCTGCGCACCGCGGGCGGGCAGACCTATTTCGGCTGGCCGAACCTTCCCGACCTGGAAAAGCTCCGCAACGAGTGGATCGACGCCGCCGACCCGGCCGACCAGCGCCGCCTCGCCCGCGACATCCAAGCGGGCGCGCTGCAGCAGGGCGTCTACATCCCCACCGGACAATACTTCTACAAGACCGCCTACGCCGCCCAGTTGCGCGACGTCTCCACCAGCCTGTTCGCTTTCTGGGGCGTCCATTTTGCCTGACCGGCACCAGCAAGGAAGTCCCATGCGTATCGCGATCGCCCAGGTCTCGCACGAGACCAACACCTTTTCCAGCGAGCCGACGGACGAGGCCGCATTCAGGATCCGCTCCTGGATCGAGGGCGAGGAACTCCTGCGCCGGCACCGCGGCGTGCAGGACTACATCGGCGGCATGATCGACGAGGCGACCGCGCTCGGCGATGTCGAGCTGCTGCCGACCTTTGGCGCTATCACCAGCCCGTCGGGCACGATCCGCGCCGAGACCTGGGCTGAGATCAAGCGCAAGGTCATCGCCGGTCTCGAGGCGGCGCTTCCGTTTGACGCGATCTGCCTCGAGCTGCACGGTGCCGGTGTCGCCGAAACGACGGGCGACATCGAGGGTGACCTGCTGCGCACCCTGCGATTGCGGTTCGGTACCGCGCTGCCCATCGTCGCGACGCTGGACCTGCACGGCAACATCACTGACCGCATGGTCGACAATGCCGACATGCTGTTCGGCGTGAAGGAATACCCGCATATCGACATGTACGACCGCGGCCGCGACGCCATCCGCAACGTGCATCGCATGGTCGCCGGCACGCTGCGGCCCCGCATGGCGCTGACGCGCCTGCCGCTGGTGATCCCGACCACGACGACGTTTGGCGGCCCGCTCAAGGCGGTGAACGCCGAATGCGAGAAATGGGAGGCCACGCCCGGCCTCCTCCATTGCGCGGCCTATCACGGCTTTCCGTACGCCGATTCCGTCGCCACCTGCGTGTCCGTTATTGCGATCGCGGAAGACGACGAAGCCCTGGCGCTATCGGCGACACGGGACGTCGCCGACTTCATCTGGCGGCAGCGCGATGTTTTCAGCATCACCTTGGCCGGTGCCGCCGACGGCCTCGAGACGGCGCTGAGCTGCCCGGAGAGCCCGGTCATCGTCAACGAAACCTCCGACAACCCGGGCGCCGGTGCACCGGGTGACGGCACCTGGTTGCTCGCGGAGATGCTACGGCGAAACGTGCCGCGAACCTGCTTTGCCCATCTGGCCGACGCCGAAGTCGTGGCGGCGGCCCACGATGCCGGCGAAGGCGCCCGCATCGCGGTCAGCCTCGGCGGCAAGACGGACGCCCTGCACGGCGCACCGCTGCAGGTGGATGCGGAGGTGGTGATGAACACCCAGTGCCGTTTCGTGGCCAGCACGCCCATGGGCAAGGGCGGTCAGCGCGATCTCGGCCGCTCCACCCGGTTGCGGATCGGCAATGTCGACGTGATCGTGACGGAGCTGAAATCCCAACTGCTCGACGACGAGATGCTGAAGCTGCATGGCATGCCCATGGAAAACTACAAAGTGATCGCCATCAAATCGAGCCAGCATTTCCGCGCCTTCTTCGAGACCGCAGCCGCGCGCATCGTCACCGTGGACACGCCCGGCATCGCGACGTTCAATTTCAGCAACTTCGACTTCAAGACATCGGTCAAATATCTGCATCCGTTGTCGACCATCGCCCGATCACCCTGAATTCGGCTGGCGCGAGCCGGAACATGGATGGTGGCTGCCTCGTCCTCGCTACTGACGGGGTTCGCAGGCAGCACCGGTGCATAATACCATTCCGTTCGTCATGTAGCCGACATCGGCAGTAAGCCTTTGTTAACAGCTTGGTCATAAGCTGCTCCGCGATGTTTCAGAGCAGCCTTGAATGACGAATAATATCGGCAGCACCCAAATACTGCGAGCATCGTCGCCCGAGTATGATGTGATTGCCGCCCTTGCCGCCGATCGGTTCGACGTCCCGATCGCTCTGGTCAACATCGACGATGGCGATTCCGTCTGGATGAAGGCCAAGGTCGGCCTCGACCTGTGCAGCGCACCCAAGCACATTGCGTTCTGCGGCCACGTATTGGAGACCGCGCAGCCGCTGATCGTTGAAGATCTCGCGGCCGATCCCCGCTTCAGCAACCATCCGTTGGTGATCGGCGAACTCGGCGCGCGTTTCTACGCCGGCGCTCCCCTGATCAACCGTGCAGGTATCGCATTCGGCACGCTGTGCATCATCGATCGGCGCCCGAGGTCGTTCAGCGCACGCGAACGCAACACGCTGGTGCTGATGGCCGGGCAGGTGATCGAGCGGGTCGAACTCAACGAGTTGCGCCAACGGGACCGGGCTGCGGCCGTCATCGACAAGACCACGACCGACGCCTTCATCACCTGCGACCGAGACGGGTGCGTCAACCACTGGAACAATGCCGCCGAGGCTTTGCTGGGCTGGACCCGAGCCGAAGCCATCGGCCAGGCCATTACCTTCATCATCCCGGCCTCCATGCGTGAGGCTCACACGGCCGGGTTCAACCGCCTCATCGCCTCGAGCAGTGCGCGACCGATGCGGGTTGTGGAGATACCGGCCCTGAAAAGCGACGGCAGCGAGGTGCATGTCGAATTGACCCTGGGCGTCCATCGCGAAGATGGAGACGTCACGGTTGTTTCGATCCTGCGCGATGCGACGACCCGGCGCCAATTGGAAGCGGAACGTGAAGCACGGCGCGCACTCACCGACGCAATCGTGGAGAACATGCCTGCCGCGATCTATGCCAAGGACGTCACCACCGACCGCTATATCTTCGCCAACCGTAGCTTCAAGGAACTGAGCGGCCGAACTCGCGAGGAAATCGTCGGGCGAACCTGGGAGGAGATCTTCCCCCAAGACGATTTCGATGCGTACCACAGCTACACCGCCCAGGCGATGGCAGCGGCGGGACCGATCATGATCGATCGGACGATGACCCGCCTGGATGGCTCCATTCGGCAAATAGAAGTCACCAAGATCAAGTCGGTGGCCCCGGGTGGACAGGCAATCTTGCTGGGTTTCGCGAAAGACGTGACCGAGGAAAAGGCTGCCATCCAGCGTTTGTCATACCTGGCGCACCACGATCCTCTGACCGGGCTCCTTAATCGCGTTCGCTTCGGCGAGATCGTCGACCAGTCCATAAATCTGGGCGCCACACCGGCAGTCATTTGTCTCGATCTGGACCGGTTCAAGATCGTCAACGATCTCTATGGCCATGCCGCTGGCGACGAAGTGCTGATCGAAGCGGCGCAGCGTATTGCCAAAGCTTCCAACTGTCCTGTCGCCCGCCTTGGTGGCGACGAGTTCGCCATATTCGTGGCAGATTACGAGACCGCCGGGCTGATTGCCCGTCGAACAGTTGATGCGCTTGCCCGCCCGTTCGGCATT
This sequence comes from uncultured Acetobacteraceae bacterium, assembly GCA_964613945.1. Lineage (GTDB taxonomy): Bacteria > Pseudomonadota > Alphaproteobacteria > Acetobacterales > Acetobacteraceae > JAVVHH01. The sequence goes on along the minus strand of CAZTJC010000013.1, from coordinate 50,378 downwards.
CGTGATCGTGGTGTCGGGATCGGTGCATCGGCTGGCGTCGCCATTCATCGTTCCGAACAAACCGCCGGAAGTGACCTGGTGCTACGCAACGCCGACCTGGCTCTCTACCGCGCCAAAAACGAAGGCCGGAACCAGTGGTGCTTCTTCGAGCCGGCGATGGACGATGCCGCACGCGAGCGACGCCAGGTAGAAGCCGATCTCCGAACAGCGCTGCAACGCGGCGAAATCCACGTCGAGTATCAGCCCCTGGCGGATGCCAGCACGAAGAAGATCATCAGCTTCGAAGCCCTGGCCCGCTGGGATCATCCACGTCTCGGACGTATCGCGCCGGCGATGTTCATCCCTATCGCGGAAGAAAGCGGCATCATGCCCGACCTCGGCCGCTTTGTCCTCGAGACCGCAACGAAAGAGGCTGCGACCTGGAGTCCCGAGTTGAAGATCGGGGTCAACCTGTCGCCGGCGCAGATGGAAGATGATGGCATCGTCGAGCAAATCGGCTCGATTTTGCGCAAACACGGCTTGGCACCGCACCGGCTAGAAGTGGAAATAACCGAAGGCATGCTGATCCGCGATACCGTGCGCGGCATCCGACTGTTGACCGAATTGCGTGAACTCGGCGTCTCGGTGGCGATGGACGATTTCGGAACCGGCTATTCCTCGCTCAACTACTTTCGAACCTTTCCTTTCGACAAGGTCAAGATCGACCAGGCATTCATTCGGGACATGGACAACAACCCGCAATCCCTCGCTATCGTTCAGGCGGTGATCGGGTTGGGCCGCGGGCTAGGCATGCCGGTGGTGGCCGAAGGTGTCGAAACAGCGGAACAGCTTGCCCGCTTGCAGATCGAAGGATGCGATATCGTTCAGGGCTATCATATCGGCCGCCCAGCGATCATCGAGAGCTTCAAGGATGGCTCGGTTCTCCAGCCATTACAGGAGACCGTTCCGGCTTTCGTCGCAGCGTCGGCTGAGGACGCCTCTCTCCGCCACCATTCGATCGCGGCCGAATAAACTCGGCTGCGTTCGCCATTACACTTCAAATCTGCAACGATTACCGTCGGATACACAGGGTTATCGACACGCTCCGTGTTCAGAACCGAACTGTAATATCCGAACGGAGGCAGCGTGACGGCGCCGCGTCGGCTCCCGACGCGGCAAGACCGGCATCGGACTCATCGAAGTGGCCGGACCGGCTGTAAGGCACGCCCAACCCAAGGGCACCATCCAGCGCGACCGAGCCCCGCACGCGGTAATCCACGGGACGCGCTTTAGCGGCATCCATGACCTCACCATCGCGGTTCCTCCCCGTCGTCACGACCATGAACGGCACCCTCGTCGACGACGACGGGGCAAGCCGGATGGGAACGGCGCTCGAGCCGGACGCCACTGGTGACCCGGCGACGTCGAGATTGACCGTGACCTGCCTGAAGACCAGGGCATCGCGGTTTGGATTGGTCACGCAAAGCATCACGGCCGAGCGTTGCTCCGCCAACTCCGCATCGGTCGGCAGCACACCCGTCCCATCCGCCGTCGGCGTTGTCGGTAGGCTGCAATCGGAAACGACCAGGCATAATGCGACGGCGAACTTGCCCATTTTCAGCATTGTTCTAATCCCAACCTTTGGTCGTGGCGCACGATACGTGCGGATCATGCGCCACGACCGGGTTAGCGCCGGATGGTGAGAAAGCCCACCATGGCGCCCAGACCTAGCGCACTCAGCAATGCGACGAATGGCTGGTCGGCGGTGAAGTCGCGCACCTCGCCGACAACCTGCTCCCACATGCCTTGAGCATCACCAGCACTCCCGTGGCCCGGGGTCGATGCGTCACCGGTCAGGCTGCCGCCGGTGCGGACGAAACCTTCGGCACGGTTGTCATCGACCAAGACCGTTCTCCCCTCGGTATTGAACATGATGCGGTGGTCAAACCACGCGTCGGCCGACCAGGGCGTGGTAAAGCCACAGCACGACAACCGCGCCGACGACGGCCACGATCATGCTGTAGATGTTGAAGCCGGTAACGGGAGCGGCGCCAAAGAAGCTGAACAGAAAGCCGCCGACGAACGCGCCGATGATGCCAAGCACGATGTCGAGAACAACACCCTGCCCACCATTAGTGACGATCTTGCTGGCGATGAAGCCCGCAATGAGTCCCAGAACAAGCCAAGCGATAATGCCCATGACAGAAATCTCCGGTGAAGAACCGCTCTGGCGCGGAGGCCAGGGCGGTCGGTTGAAGGTTCAGCTCACGAAATCCCGCATCGCCGCAGCCCGGCGTCGAACGCTGTGACGCCGTGTCTCCGGCCCGTCGATACCGTGGTATCCAAGCGTGATGGCCCGGGCCCATCGGCCCGGGCCACAGGCGCTCAGACCTTGGTCGACAGCTTGTCGGTCGTGCCGGCAGTCTTGGTCGCCACCGGAACGACGGTGCTGGTGGTCGGCGAACCAGGCACCTGCACGACTTCGACATCTTCCTTGCGCACGGTGTCCCGCACGGTCTCGACCCGGTCGTTGACTTCCTTGCGCAGGCCGATTTCCTCGTAAACCCGCGCATTCTTGGAGACCACGGCTTCTTCGGCCATTTCCGTCATCTCGATGGTCTTGTCCGTGAAGCTGTCGCTCGGCGCACGGCCATCGGTCACCGGATGCCGGTCGAGCACGACCTTCTCGCTGTGCAGCGCCACGTTCTCCTCCACCGGCGTCTCGACCACGAAGCGGCGGATACGGGTGCCGCCGCGATTGACGACCCGCTTGCCCACCGCCAGAGTTTCCTCGGAGAGCTGCAGCTTGTCGGCAGTGTCGGTGCGGCCGGGCGCCATCGCCGCTGCCGGTGCAGCGACGGGCAGGACCGGCGCAGCCGGCTGGCTCGCTCGGGTCGTCGCGGTCTGCGTCAGCCCGTAGCTCGCAGCGCGATCGTCGATGTCGATCGGATCGTGGCGTTCCAGAATGTCCAGCACCTTCGAGACGTGCTCCTCCGGCACGTCCACGGAAACCACCGTGGAGCCGCTTGCCATGCTCCGGTCATAGACCGCCGTGTCGTGGTCGGGTTCGCCGCCGAACAGGCTGGACCAGAAGCCCTGCTCGCGCACCGGGCTTGCCGTGGTCGTGCCGGTCACCGCACGGGTCGCGTCGTTATGGATGTTGATGGCGTCCGCCGGCACGCCGGCCGACTTGAGGCTGGCGACGGCCGCTTGGGCATGATCGGTCGTGTCGTAGACGGCTACGATGGTTTCATTGCTCATGTTGAACGTCCTTTTGATGAACTGTTGTTCCGGCAACCGCCCTGCGGTGCCGATGCTCAAGTCTGCCCGTCGTCCAACGGCGTTCGGGTCACGCTTACCGTCTGTCGGCGGAGCGACACCGTTTCGGTGAACGGCACGGTTGTCCGAACGCGCCGAAGGTGAACCTCCTCCTTGAGGACGAGACGGCGCACCATCACCACCTCCTCTTCGACGACGGGCATGATCGTGACGTCGCCGTCCTGGCGCACGGGCGGAACGGCGTCGACGATCCGCCCAATGGGCACCCGCTCGACCACGACCTGTTCGTGGTTCAGATCGGCCTCGACGGCCTGGTCACGGAACGACGTCGTGCGCGACGCACGCACCAGTGTCCGCCGAACCCGCTTGGAGACCACCACTTCCTCGGCTGCCAGGGACATGACAACGGTCTCGGCAGCGGTCGGCGCGGTCGCCGCCACACTATCGCCCGGGATGCTCGACAAGGATGCCCCGGACATCGGGCCCTACTTCGCTACAGCGTCGCGGACGCCGTCTTTGACGCCGCCGACCGCGTTTTGTGCCTTGCCCGCGGTCTTCTGAGCGGTGCCCTCGTTTTCGAGCTTAGTGTCGCCGGTTACTTTGCCGATGGCTTCCTTGACTGAGCCCGATACTTTCTTGCCGATACCGTCAACGCGATCCTTGTCCATTCGGCACTCCTTTTTTTCAACCGGCCGGGATGAGTTCCAGCCGATATGTCAAAAGGCCTTACATGAGCCGCCCAGCAGTAGAAAGCGCCATTTTCATGCCGTCCGGCAGGATTTTCGTTGAAGCGTTTGCTTCATCGACGCGTGTGTTCTGCACTACTTCCGTTTCGCGGCTTTCGGTTTGCTGGGCATTGTCCGTGGCTTGGGAGACGCGCCCAGGCCGCGTTCTCGCGCCCAAACGACGACGGCGCTCCGCTTTCGAATTCCCAGCCGCTTGTAGATGGCGGAAACGTGATTGCGCACGGTGTTCCGGGTGATGGTGAGCTTGGCCGCGATCTCGTCATCCGACAGCCCTTGAGCCACCAGCGCCAGCACCGCACGCAAGCGCTCGGGCAGCGACGACACTTCCGGAGCGTGCGCTCCGTCCTTGTCGCCACGCTTGACGGTCGCCAGCCGCTCCACGATCCGCTGGCTCAGCCAGGTGGTGTCCTGCATCACGGACTCCACCGCCGCCAGCAGGTCCGTTTCCGTCTGCTTATGCTCCCGGACGTCGTGCATCAGGCTCAGCACGCACGGAACGCCCTGGATCTCGGTCATCTCCGCGGAAAGCTGGAACTTGCCGATGCTACCCTTCTTGCCCCCAAGGCGGATGTCGACCTGACGCACGCCACCGCTTTCCAGAAGCTGCTTCTCGACGGCGGCACAGGCCTCGGCATCCCCCCATAGTCCGAGGGCCGACTCCTCGCGGCCGAGCAGTTCCTCCCGCTTCCAGCCGGTCATGGCGGTAAAGGCGTCGTTGACGTTGGAGATGCAGAACCCGTCGACGGTCAGGATCGCCATCGGGCCCGGGGCCATGTGGAACGCCTTGGAGAAGCGCTCCTCGCTGTGCTTCAGCGCATGCTGCGCCATCTGCCTCGGATGCAGATCGGCAAAGGTGAACAGCATGCACCGCTCGTCGCCGATCTCGATCGGCTGTCCGCCCAGCAGCACCGTGCGTTCGAGCCCGTCCGGCAGGGCGAGGCATCCCTCCATCTGCGGAATCGTCTCTCCCGCATGGAGACGCTTGATGGCCAGGTTTCGCTCCTCGGCGCCGTTCAGCACGTCGAAATCATGGATCGATCGGCCCACCAGGTCGTCGCGGGCCATCCCGGTCAGTTCAAGGAAACCACGGTTCACCCTGACGTAACGCATGTCCGCCAGCCGAGCGATGATCGCCGGTGCCGGGTTGGCGTTGAACGCCCGCTCGAAGCGTTCCTCGGCGTTGAACCGCTCGGTCTCGTCGTTGATGATGAGCACCAGGCATTCCGGCCGCTTGTTCTTGTCGGTCAGAACCATGGTCCTGATGCTGTGCACCCAATGCCGGTCGGTGCCGATATGCCGGACTTCGACGATCACCTCGCTGAACGCCTCGCCTGCGAGCAGGCGCTCCATTGGGTAATCACCCTCCGGCAACTTGTGCCGGTTGCGGTAGGTCAGCTCGAATCGGGTGCGGAACTCGGACACCGTGGCACCGAGATCCTCCACCTTGGTCACCCCATGCAGGGCCAGAGCGGTCGGGTTGGCCCATGCGATGGTCTGATCCGGGTTGACCAGGATCACACCGTCATTCAGCCCGGCGATGATGTGCTGGAGTTGGGTCCGGTCGGCCTTTGGCTGCGGGGTATGGTCGGTCATACCCCGCTATATCACTTGCCGGTCAGGCCGCGGCGTCGCCTTCGTCGATGTCCGCCTCGGATTCCGCGGCAACGCCCTGCTCCAGCCGCGCCTCGTCCTCCGCCAGCGCGCTCGCATCCTTCTCGGTGATGCCGAAGCGCGCCGCCACGTCGGGCGCATACCTCAGCAGGTCGGGACGCAGCCGCAACAGGCTCAGATCTTTCGATTTGCCTTCCATCATCACGTCGAACACCAAGCCTTCCGCCATCCGCATAAAGGTCGCGAACTCGAACGGGTTGGTGAAATCCGCATGCCCTGTCCAGATCGGTGGCCGCAGCACCGTCCTGATGCGCGCCGTCGGCTTCACCGGCGCCTTCAGCAGTTCACCCTTGCGGGCCTTGGCCGTCCCCGCCTGCGCCGCCGCCCGCTGCTTGGGCGTGATCTTCTGCTTGATCTCGCGCAGCTCCGTCCGCGGCGAGGAGAAATGCATCTTGGGCCGCACGCCGGCCGGCCAGGACGCCAGGAACCGTTCCAGCGCGTCGCGCATGTCCATGCGTTCCGGGTTGAGGCACCAGAAATGCTGGTAGTCGAAGATCAGCCGAACGCCGGTCCGCTCATGGATCCACAGCACATCGGCCGCCGAGAACCGGATGTCGTCGTTCTCCAGCACCAGCCGCCGCCGCACATGCTCCGGACACTGCTCCCAGCCCGCGATCCAGCGCGCGCGGCTGGCCTCGTGATCATCATACACCCCGCCGACATGGGTGATCATCACCGCCTCATCGTCCAGCTCCATCCGGTCCAGCATCTCGGCCTGGTTGGCCAGGTCCCAGATGCTCTTGCGCGTCAGATCCGGGTTCGGCGCGTTCAGCAACACGTACTGCGAGGGATGGAACGACAGCCGGATACCGTAACCGCGCGCCTTGGCGCCGAACGCCCGCAGCTCCGCATCGCTTTCGGCCACCATGCCGTGGAACTGCGGCATGTCCGGATGGGTCGCATAAGGCGCGATGTCCGACGACATCCGATACATGTCGAGCTTCTTGGCGTTGAGATAGTCGAGCACCTTGTCGAGCAGTTCGAGCGAGCACTTGAGGTGCGGCCCCTTCTGCCACCGCCGCGTGTCCTGCGATTTCAGGTCCGGCTGCCCCATCACCTTGACGGGGAAGCCGAGCCGCATGGGTTGGTCGATGCTTGTCATGGGGCCACCTGGGCTTGAGGAAGGCCGAGGCCTGTGATGAAGGTGTTCCAGTCGGCGATCCTGAGCGCGCCGCCGGTCGCCTGGGCGTGGCCGTTGCCGTAGCGGCCATCCGCATTGGGCGGCCGGTGACTGGCCAGAAACTCGACCAGGTCGCGCCCGGTCGCCGAACGGGCCGCAAAATGCACCCAGCCGGGTCGGTAGCCGCTATTCGCCGCGATGACGATCTTGTCGCCCAACCGACCGCGCCATTGCTGCGCGATCAACGGATGGATTTGGCAGGGCGTGTGAAGCCGAATCAGCGCCACGTCGCCGGCGATGGAAGGCGGCGCGCGCTTGGCCTCGGCCATCGCCTCGCGCACTTCCGCCTTGGCCGCGTGCAGCGCCAGCGCGTCGGCATCGGTGCCCTTGCTGATGGCCTTGGGGCCGTCGGCGGTCATCAACAGGCGCAGCGCCGGCCCGGCATCGGCCGCCGCGGTGCGACGCGGCGCATTGACCAGCGAGGTCGCGTCCCGCAGCGCCGTCTTGCCCCAGCGCGCCTGGGCGGTTGCCAACTCCGGAAAACCCTCCTCCGCCATGTCGCCGATCATGCCGATGGCCGCCAGCCAGAGCAGGTCGGCCTGGTTGCCCAGGGCGGCGGCGGCCCACCAGGCCAGCAGCGCCGTGGGAGGCTCGGGATCAAGGCCGTTGCCGCTGATGGTGACGGCCACCGGTTCACCGGTGGGCACGTGGTGGTCGATGACCAAGGTAGGGCAGCCCGGCAGGACGGGGTCCGGCCGGGTCCCGAGGTCGGCGACGATAAGCCCGGCAGGCTGCAGTGCCGCGATGCGCTGCCCGACCTCCGGGTCCCACGGCGACTCGGTCTTGCCGATCACCAGCGGGTGAACCGTCCGTCCCGCCGCCTGCAGCGCCCGCACCAGGATGGCGGACGCCGAGAGGCCGTCGGCGTCGAAATGGCTGACGACGACGACCGGCCCGGTCGTCCCGAAAGTTGCAAGAGCTTCGGCCATCGCCGCCTGCGCGGCGGCCCGGATGTCATCGACCTGAGAGAGTTTTCCAATCATGGCAGCTGTAACGACCGACGGGCCGCCAGGGTGCATCACATAGGCGATTAGCTGCACTCGGCAGATCGCAAGCACGCCGACACGACACCACCTTCATCCTAGTGACACATAAACGGAGCCCACGGCCTTGAGCGACACATACATGAAGGAGCAGGCCGACGCGCTGGCGCAGCACCTGCGGCTGACCGACGGCAAGTCGGGTTACGTCGAGGCCACCGCCGACAACTTCATCGTCTACGTCCGCAAGAAATGGCCCGGCAAGCAATTGGCCGAGTGGGACGGTCTGCCGATCGAGTGGCATGAGAACGTCGGAACCAACAAAGCCGCCAATCGCTGACCCCGGGCCGCTCGCCTTACCTCACACGGTCAGCACGATCTTGCCGAGGTGCCGGTTCTCGCGCATGTGCTCGAGCGCCTGGTTGGCCTCCTCCAGCGGAAAGATCCGGTCCACCGGCAGGGCAAGGCGTCCCGCCTCCAGCGCCGGCCACAGCTCCGCCCGCATGCGCCGGTTGATCTCGCGCACTTCCTCGACGCTGCGAGTCCGGAACGTGACGCCGATGTAGGAAATCCGGCGCGCGGCATGGAGGTCGAAGTCGAACGGTCCCACCTGACCTCCGAGCCGGCCGACGTTGACGATGCGCCCCTTGATCCGCGTCGCCTGCAGGTTGCCGCGCGACACCGCCGCCGACACCATGTCCACCACCAGGTCCACGCCCTCGCCACCGGTGGCGTCCAGCACCGCGCCCGGCCATCCCTCGTCGCCGGTATCGATCGCCCCGGTGGCTCCGAACTCCGGCAGCCGCTCGCGATGCGCCGGGTTGCGCGAGGCGCCGAGGATCGTCACGGCCCCCAACTCCCGGGCGATCTGCAGCCCCATCAGCCCGACGCCGGAACTGGCGCCCTGGATCAGCACCGCCTGTCCCGCCTGCAAGGCGCCGTTGGTCACCAGTGCGTCGTGCATGGTTTGCAGCGCGATCGGCAGCGTAGCGGCCTGAACCCATCCCATGTTGCTGTCCGGAACCGGGCATACCCGGCCCCGGTCGGTCACCGCATACTCGGCATAGCCACCGTTGCCGGACGCCATCACGCGGTCGCCCGGCTTGACCTCGGTGACGTTGGCGCCGATGGCGGCCACTTCGCCCGACCATTCCAGGCCGATCCCAGCCCCGGCCCCGCCGTGGCTGCCATGCGCATGGCCCGCCGCCATGGCCAGCTCGGCGCGGTTCAGCCCGGCGGCATGCACCCGCACCAGCACCTCGTCCGGCCCAGGCCGGGGCGTCGGCACCTCGCGCAATTCCAACCCGCTATCGGTAATGATCATGGCGCGCATGGTTTTCCCCTTGCTTTGTTTCCGGTGTAGATCGAGCAGCCCGCGGAGCCCGTGTTCACCAGCGGTCGATGTAGCCCCGCTCCCGATCCATCTGCACCGCGGCCTCCGGACGGTCCGCCTTGTCGCCGAACCCGCCGCCGCCCGACGTCTCCAGCCGAATGACGTCGCCGCGCCGCAGCCGCAAATTGCCGACTTTCGACCCCAAACTCTGCGTCTGCCCATCGCGCAACAGGCTGAGCCGGCCCGCTGAGCCGGGCTCCCCGCCCGCCAAGCCGTATGGGCGAAACTTGAACCGCTCCAGGTTGGCGGTGAACACGGCTTCCGGGCAATCCACCCGCCACGCCCGGACCAGCCCCATTCCGCCGCGGAACCGCCCGGCCCCGGCGGTATTGGGCAGAACGCCGTATTCGACGATGCTGAGCGGCAGCTCGCTTTCGATCATCTCCACCGGAATGTTGGCGTTGTTGTGCATGCCGCTGGAATACCCGTTCAACCCGTCCTGCGCCGGATGCCCGCCGCCGCCGCCGACCTCGATCTCGACCAGGACGCTGCGGCGATCGTCCTCGCCGATGGTCTGGAACGTGCAAACGTAGCTGACGCCGTAATAAGCCGCCGGCACGCGGTCTGGCACCGCCCCGTGCAGCGCCCCGAGCAGCGTGGTGGCCAACCGATGCGTCGTGGCGATCCGGTTGGCGACCGGCGCCGGATGTCGAGCATGCACAATGGTACCCTCGCGGGCGATCACGCGCACCGGCCGGTAGCAGCCGGCATTGGCCGGGATCGGCTGATCCGCGCACGCCATCACCGCGTAGGACACGGCCGAACTGGCCGAGGCCAGCGTCGCATTGATCGGACCCAGCGCCTGCGCGCCGGAGCCGGTGAGGTCGACCACCATCTCGTCGCCCGCGATCTCGATCGCGGCATGGATGCGGATCGGCGTGTCGGTCAGCCCGTCATCGTCGATGAAGTCCTCGAACGTGTAGGTCCCGTCCGGCATGCGCCCGATCACGCCGCGCATGGCGGCCTCCGAGCTGTCGAGCATGCGCCCGCACGCCGACACCAGCGTCGGCCCGCCATAGCGCTCGCATAGCTTGATCACGTTGGCGACGCCCACCGCCAGCGACGCGAGCTGCGCCTGCAGGTCGCCCCACAGCATGTCGGGCCGCCGCACGTTCTGGCGCATCATGGCCAGCACCTCCTGGTTCATCACCCCGCCGCGCACCAAGGTCATCGGTGGGATGCGCAGCCCTTCCTGGAATATCTCGGTGGCATTGGCCCCGTAGCTGCCGGCCGCGATGCCGCCCATGTCGAGGTGGTGGCAAAGCGTGCCGACGATGGCCACCAGCACGCCACCGGCCATCACCGGCCGGAACGCCAGGATGTCGGGGATGTGCTGCCCGCCGCAATACGGGTCGTTGGTGATCACCACGTCGCCATCCCGCCACGTCTCGGCCGGAATGAAGTCGCGCAGGATCGCCTGCAGCCCGGCGCCCATCGAATTGAGGTGCTGCGGGATGCGCGCCGATTGCGCCACGTTGTCGCCCCCGGCGGTGAAGATGGCAGTGGAATAGTCGAGCAGTTCGCGAACGATCGTGGATCGGCTGGTGCGCCAGATCGTGACGTCCATCTCCGCCGCCGCCGCGGTCAGGGCGTTGCGCATGATCTCGAGCTCGATCGTGCCGATCGCGGACGAGCTGTTATTCCCTGCCTCGGCTTTAATGCGCTCGGCAATCAGGTCGCCACCCGGATCGGGCGCGCACCGCCAGCCGGTGCCGATGAACACCGTCGTGTAGGCCTCCTCGATCAGCGCCGGCCCCTCAATCGACCCGGTCAGCGCGCCCCGGCGATGCACGGCGACGTCCTGCCAGCGACCGGCAAGGAACATCGGTCGCCGACGCGACCCCGCCGCCTCCATGGAGGCGAGGTCACGAACGATGGCGACCTCCGGCAGTTTGCCGATGGCGGAAAGGCGCAGCGTCACGATCTCCACCGCGTCGTCCGGGTTGGCATAGGAGAAACGCTGCTCGTGGATGGCGTGAAAGCGCTCCAGCAAGGCATCGAGGGAACCGATATCCTCCCACGGCACCACCAGCTCGAAGGCCTGGCCGTGATAACGCATGTCGGCGGCAAAGCGCAGCACCCGACGGTCCGGGGTGACGCCGTCCTGCTCGAGCAACGCATTGCCTTGCTCCCGCAGCGCCGCGCACGCCCTGGTCAGCTCCGGCATGACCGCGGGTCCAGCGCGCATGATGCGGCTGCTGGCCAGGTCGTGCATGATGTCGGAGCGCAGGATGCCGCTCGCCGAAAACGTGCTGGCATCGGCCGGAAACACGACGCGGTCGACCCCGAGTTCGTCGGCGACGTCGATGGCATGCAGCCCGCCGGCGCCCCCGAACGACAACAGCCCGAACTGCCGGGGATCGAGCCCCTTCTCGAACAGGCTCAGCCGGATCGCAGCCGCCAGGCTGGCATTGGTCAGCGTCAGCAGCCCTTCCGCCGCCGCTTCGACGTCCAGCGACAGCCGTTCGCCGATCTCGCTGGCCAAGGCCGACCGCGCCCCCGCGCCATCCAGGGCGAACTTGCCGCCCAGGAAGAACCCGGCATCCAGACGCCCCAGCACCAGATTGGCATCCGTGACCGTCGGCCGCGTGCCGCCATGGCCGTAACACACCGGCCCCGGCCGCGCCCCAGCGCTCTCCGGCCCGACGATCAACCGTTCCCCCGGCAACACCGACGCGATCGAGCCCCCGCCGGCGCCGATGGTGCGGATCTCCACCATCGGCAGCCGCACCGGCAGCCCGTCGATCTCGCCCTGCGTCATCGACGTGACCCGGCCGTCGCCGACCACGCACACGTCGAAACTGGTGCCGCCCATGTCGATGCCGACCAGATTGGGCAGCCCCAGGCGCTCGGACGCAAGCTGCGCCGCCAACGCGCCACCGCTCGGGCCGGACAACAGCAGCCGCACCGGCTGCTGGCTGGCGATGGCCGCACTGCACACGCCGCCATTCGACTGCACCAGCAGCAGCCGGGCCGACACGCCGCTTTCCGCCAATCGATGCTGCAGCCGATCGAGATAAGACCGCACGATCGGCACCAGCAGTGCGTTCAGCACCGTGGTCGAACTGCGCTCGAATTCGCGGATCTCCGGGCTCACCTCGGCGGAGACGGAGATCGGCAGATCCGGAAACACCGCCAGCAGATGATCCCGCAGCCGATATTCGTGCACCGGGTCGACGTTGGCGTTCAGCAGGCAGATGGCGACCGTTTCCGGCCCGATCCGGCGCACCGCATCGACGGCCGCCTCCAGCGCCTCGGCCGTCAGCGCCCGCTCGACGGAGCCGTCCGCGTGCATCCGCTCGGCCACCCCCAATCGCCGGTCGCGCGGGATCAGCGGCGGTTCCACCTGCGGCCGAAGTCCATAAACGTCGCGCCGCGCATGCCGCCCGATCTCCAGCACGTCGCGAAACCCGTCCGTCGTGAACAACAATCCGCGCGCCAGCTTTCGCTCCAGCACGGCATTGGTGGCGATGGTGGTCCCGTGCAGCAACAGCCGCACGTCGCCGATGGCGAACCCGAACCGCGCCGCAGCCTCGGTGATGCCCGTCAGCAACCCGATCGAGGGATCCCCGGGCGTGGTCGGCGTCTTGAGGCTGTTCAGGACGCCGGTGGTCTCATCGAGGATTTGCAGGTCGGTGAAGGTGCCGCCGATGTCGATGCCGATACGGATGTTCACTGGTTTTCAAGTTCCTTGGATGGCGGGAGAGTGTCGGACAAAGGCGGGCAGTGAAGCTCCCGGAGCTACATCGGCGGCGTCAGCCCATCCTTGCCGACGTTGATCGTGGCCGCCGACAGGGTTCCGTCATCGCCCCGGCTGCCGCTGACGATGATCTTCGCGCCGGGTTGCAGCGCTGATCGGTCCGCATCCTCGAACGACACGATCGGAACGTCGTCCGGGATCAGCACCTGCTTCTCCCCACTCCCATACTTCACCGTCGCGACCCGCCCGGCCGTCGTCACCAGATTGCCCACGGTCCCGTTCGTCATCGTGGCCTCTCCGCCACCTTCGACGTCGAACGGGCGAAAACCCTCGCCCCGCCCGCGCATGCTCGGCGGAAACACATGCACCTCCAGCGCGCGCAACGTGCCATCCGGCTCCCGCGTCGCCGCCGTGCCGATGTAGCTGCCGGGCTGGATGTCGGCCATCTTCGCCGCAACGACAAAGGTGACGCGAACGCTTGCGGGCACGATGACGTGCGCCTTGGTCCCGCTCCGGGTGGTCATGTCCAGCCCGTCGGGGCCGACGCTGTCGACCGTGCCGCGCAGTCGTCCCGCGCCCGATTGTGCAAACGCCGGCATCGTCGCCAGGGTGGCCGACAGGGCCATGCCGAAACCGAACAGAACGAGCTTGGAGCCGTAGCGCATGCGTGTGCCTCAGAGTCGATCGCCCCACTCTCCGCCTGCGCCCGCGGCGACGCAAACCATTCTCCGCTTGTTCGGGAATGGCACCGACCGTGGTAAGCAGGCGCACGGCGCCGACGTCCGCCACGATCGGCCAACGCTTTGGGGAGAACAACATGGCAAAAGCCATTCTGGCACTCGGCCTGCTGGCAGCGCTGCCAGCCCACGCCGCGACGTGCAGCACGGAAGCGCTGACCGCCCTCAACGTCCCGGGCGTGGCGATCGCCGCCGCCACCCCGGTCGCCGCCACCAACGCCGATCCCGCCTATTGCCGCGTCGACGGCGCGATCACCACCCATGGCGACAACGTGCCGGACGGCTCAGCGCATTTCGAGCTGGCACTGCCCGCCGCCTGGCAGCAACGGCTGCTGGTGATGGGCAACGGCGGCAATGCCGGCAGCCTGCAAGCCTCCACCAACACGATCGACCGCGCCTCCGCTCTCCCCAAGGGCTACGCCACCATCGTCAGCGACACCGGCCATACCGGCGGCACCTTCAACGCCAGCTTCGTCGTCGACGCCAGCGGCCACCGCGACCCGGCCAAGGTGACCGATTTCTTTCACCGCGCCACCCACAACGTCACCGAAACGGCCAAGCAACTCGTCCAGGCCTATTACGGCGCCAACATCTCCCATGCCTACTTCGACGGCTGCTCCACCGGCGGCCGCATGGCCATGATGGAAGCCGAACGCTACCCGCAAGACTTCGACGGCATCATCGCCGGCGACCCGGCCATGGACTACCGCTCCAACATCACCCGCCTTTCCCTACAGAAATGGCTGCTCTCGACGCCGGGTGCCTGGATTCCGCCAGCGCTGCTGCAGGTCGTCGATCAAGCCGTCATGCGCTCCTGCGACGCCGCGGATGGCACGAAGGACGGGCTGGTCCAAGACCCGCGCCAGTGCGACTTTCGCCCCCAAACCCTGCAATGCGCGCCCGGACAAACCGCCGACTGCCTGTCGCCGGTCCAGGTGCAGACCCTGACGACCTATCTGCAGCCGGTACGCAACGCCAAGGGCGACGTCATCTATCCGTCGCTGCCCGCAACCAACCTCTCGGGGCCCAGCGGCATGTCGCTCTGGGGCATCGGCAAGGCAGCGCCCGACCTCGCGCACGTCGCGACGCCCTGGATCGCCGATCCGGACGCATCGCCGGAATCGTGGCGCTACGGCAACCAGGTCCTCGCCTACTGGTTGGGCCAAGGGGAGGGCGCCGCGTTCGCCAAGTTCGACGTCGATCCGAAAACCGGCATCGTCGGCGACGCGGCGCTGGCGGCGTTTGATCGGGCCTATGACGGCATCAACACCCGCGATCCGAAGGCGCTGGAGCCGTTCCTGCACGCCGGCAAGAAGATCATCTTCTATCACGGCTTCAGCGACCCCGGCATCTCGCCCTTCCGCACGGTCGCTTTCATGGACGAGCTGAACGCACACGGGAACGGCGACGCCGCCAACGCCGCCTTGTTCCTCGTGCCCGGCATGCATCACTGCCGCGCCGGCGCCGGGCCGAACCAGTTCGATACCCTCGCCGCGCTCGAGCAATGGGTCGAACACGGCGTCGCCCCGGATGCGATCCCGGCCAAGACCTCGCCCGACCAGCCGGTCCAACGTGCGATGCCGCTCTGCCGTTACCCGGAAGCGGCGAAATACGACGGCACCGGCGACATGGCCGCCGCTTCGAGTTGGTCATGCTCGGCGGCCAAGGTGCTGACGAAGTAGCAGAGACTGCTGTCGCTCTCCGCCGGACCGGGCAAGGAACTGCACGGTCCGGCGCCGCATTACATCCTCCATGCAAACACTCGCACAACCGACGACCGCATCGGACACGCTGCGAGCCAAGGCGCTGGAGGTGCATCGACGCCTGTGCCACCTCTATGGATGCCCGATCGCCTATTTCCACAGCCTGGACCCGCTGAGCGAACTGGTGTCCTCGCTGCTGTCGCACCGGACGCGCAACGCCGATAGCGGCCGGGCCTTCAAGGAATTGCGGCGCCGCTTCCCGGACTGGGCGGCGGTGGCCACTGCGCCGGAGCCGGCGGTGCAAGACGCCATTGCCGGCGTGACCTGGCCGGAACAAAAGGCACCCCGCATTCAGGAGGTGCTTCGCGCCGTCCACGCCACCTGCGGCGACTGGTCGCTGGACTTCTTGGGCGACGTACCCGTGCCCGAGGCACGGGCCTGGCTGGAAGCGCTTCCCGGCGTCGGCCCCAAGACCAGCGCCGCCGTGCTGTCCTTCTCCACCCTCCGCCGCGCGGCGCTGCCGGTGGACAGCCATCATCACCGGGTCGCGGCGCGCACCGGGCTGATCGGCAGCAAGCTGGCAGTCGGCCCGTCGCACGCGGTGCTGGCGGCACAGCTGCCGCCCGATTGGGACGCTCAACAGCTGTACGACAATCACGAGGTGCTGATGCTGCACGGCCAGCGGTGCTGCTTCTTCCAGAAACCCGCCTGCGACCGCTGCGTACTGCTGGACTTATGCCCCTACGGCCAGCGCCAGCACACGCCGGCACAGGACGCGACGCCTTCGTCTTCGCCACCCGATTGCTGAGCCCTGATCTCGACATCCCCATCGTTCTCTCGGTAACTGCCCGCCAAGCCGCTCCCTTGCGAAACGGGCGGCACGGGAGGACAGCATGACGCCATCAAACCATCGCACAGCATTGGACCGGCGCGCCCTGCTTCTCGGCAGCGGCACGATGCTCGGCACGTCCCTCCTGTCACCGAGAGGCGTCGCCGCTTCGGTGCCGGTCAGCCCTCTCATGACGACGTTGAGCGGCTACATGGCGGCGGCCGGCGACCAGGCCTTGCCGGAGGAGGTCGTCGAAAAGGCCAAGCATCACATCCTGGATACCTTCGCCGCCATGATCTCCGGCTCGGAGCTGCCGCCCGCGCAGGCCGCGCTCAAATTCGCCCGCGACTACGCCGGTGACACCACGGCGACGATCGCCGCCTCCAAGCTGACGGCCAACCCGATGGAAGCGGCGCTGGTGAACGGCATGCTGGCGCATTCCGACGAGACCGACGATTCCAACGAGTTCTCGCAATCCCATCCCGGCTGCGCCGTGATTCCCGCCGCCCTGGCCGTGGGCGAGAAGTTCGGCGCCAGCGGCACACGCTTCCTGCGCGCCGTGACGCTGGGATACGACATCGGCCCGCGCGTCACCCTCAGCTTCGGCGCCGTGCAGTTCCGCAACACCAGCCACAAGGCGACCCATTCCATCGCCGGAATTTTCGCCGCCGCGGCAGCCGCCGGGTCGCTGGCCCGGCTGGACCCGCAGGGGATGCGCTGGCTGCTGGACTACACGTCGCAGCAATCCTCCGGCATCGGTGCCTGGGCCCGCGACACCTCCCACATCGAGAAGTCCTTCGTGTTCGCCGGCATGCCGGCGCGCGGCGGCGTCACCGCGGCCCTTGCCGTGCAGTCGGGCTTCACCGGCGTCGACGACATCTTCTCCGGGCCGGACAACTACTTCGAGGCCTATGCCCCCGATGCCCGGCCGCAGGAGATGGTGGAGCAACTCGGCCAGCGCTTCGAGATCGCCCGCACCAACATCAAGAAATGGACGGTGGGGTCGCCCATCCAGGCGCCGCTCGACGCCATGTCCAACATCTTCGCCAAGCGCCAGGTCAGCCCCGACGAGGTGAAGACGATCGTCGTCCGCCTGGCGCACACGGAGGCCCGCACCGTCAACAACCGCGACATGCCGGACATCTGCCTGCAGCACATGATCGCGGTGATGCTGCTGGACAGGACGGCATCGTTCGCGGCCGCGCACGACCAGCCCCGCATGAGCGACCCGGCCGTCCTGCGCCAGCGTGCCAAAGTCCAGCTGGTCGAGGACGAGGAGTTGGAGAAACTGGAGCCGGCCCGCCAGGCCATCGTGGAGATCACCCTCAACGACGGCACCGTGCTCCGCGACCGCGTCACCGCCGTGCGCGGCACCGTGGACAACCCGATGCCGCGCGACGAGATCATCCGCAAGGCGCGCGACCTCTGCGAGCCCATCATCGGCAAGGACCAGACGAATGCCCTCGTCACCCGGGTATTCGCCTTGGAAAGCCTGGATAACGTCCGCGACCTGCGGAGTCTGCTGCAACGGTCCTGACGCCGAGCAAGCGACCCCATTCTTCACGCGACCCCGGCCTCGGCCGATATCGCACGCCTCAAGGAAAGCCCTTGCCATGAACTCCATCGAACGCCGCAGCCTGCTGCGCACCACCGCCACCGGCCTCGTGGCCGGCGTAGCCGCCACCGGCGCCGCCGCAGGCACGGTTCTGGCCCAAACCACCCCCGCCCAACCCGTCGCCGCCCCGCCGGGCGCGGCCCCCAAGGGCCCGCCGCCGCCGCCCGTCACCCGCATCGTCGCCCGCTACGCCGCCACCGCCCCGATCGACCAGGTGCCGGAGGCGGTCCGCAAGGAAGCCACCCGCACGCTGCTGAATTGGGTCGGCTGCGCCGTCGGCGGCTCAAGCCAGGGCGCGCCGACTCACGCCGTAGCAGCGCTAAAGCCGTTCTCCGGCCCCGAGCAGGCCAGCCTGTTTGGCCGCAAGGAACGCATGGACGCGCTGCACGCCGCCCTGGTGAACGGCATCAGCTCCCACGTGCTGGATTACGACGACACCCACCTCAAGACCATCATCCATCCCGCCGGCCCCGTCGCCTCGGCACTCACCGCTTTCGCGGAATATCGCCCCGTCTCCGGCGCCGAGTTCATGAACGCCCTGGTGCTGGGCTGCGAGATCGAGTGCCGCATCGGCAACTCGGTGTATCCCGAGCACTACGCCATGGGCTGGCACATCACCGGCACCTGCGGCGTGTTCGGTGCCGCCGCCGCCATCGGCCGCCTGCTCAAGCTCGACGAACAGCACATGACCTGGGCGATCGGCCTCGCCGCCTCCCAGCCCGTGGGCCTGAAAGTGCAGTTCGGCTCCGACACCAAGAGCTTCCACCCCGGCCGCGCCGCGCAGAACGGCATGCTCGCCGCCCTCATGGCGCAACAAGGCTTCACCGCCGCCGAGAACGCCCTGGAAGGCTTCGACGGCTGGGCGCAGGCCGTCAGCTCGCGTCACAACTGGGCCGAAGTCACCGAAGGCCTGGGCACCCGCTACGAGCTGGCCCTGAACACCTACAAGCCCTTCGCCTGCGGCATCGTCGCCCATCCCTCCATCGACGCCGCCATCCAGCTCCGCAACGAAAACAAGCTGCAGCCCGGCGACATCAAGTCCGTGGCGCTGAAGGTGCACCCGCTGGTGCTGAACCTGATGGGCAAGACTGAGCCGCGCACCGGCTTGGAAGGCAAGTTCAGCATCTTCCACGCAACCGCCGTCGCCCTGGTCACCGGGCGGGGAGGGGAGCAGGCCTTCACCGACGCTGCCGTGCGCGACCCGGCCGTGGTGGCCGTGCGCCAGAAGGTCGACGCCACCATCGACCCGGCGATCAAGTCCGATCAGGTCGACATGACGATCACGCTGAACGACGGCCGTGTCCTGCACAAGTTCATCGAGCACGCGGTCGGCAGCCAGGACCACCCGATGTCGGATGCCCAGCTGGAAGACAAGTTCACCGGCCTGACCGAAGGCATCATCCCGGCGACGCAAAGCCGGGCGCTGATGGATTTGTGCTGGAAGGCCTGGGACCTCGACGACGCCGGCAAGATCGGCCGGGCCGGCGCCGCGACGTAGCGCAGGGCAGCGGATACAGCCCCGCTGCTCGGTGATACCATGCGGTGAACCAGTCCGGCCCAAAGGCCGGACGACCGGGAGGAACCGTATGAGTCTCAAGGTAAGCCGACGCACGCTCCTGGCGACTGCCGGCGCAACGATGGCCGGCACCGCCATGTGCCGCCCAGCCATTGCGCAATCCGAAACCATCCGCGTCGGCGCCCTGACCGATCTCGGCGGTCCCTATCGCGACATCGAGGGCCCCACCGGCACCGAATGCGCGCGCCAGGCCATCGCCGAGTTCATGGCCGCCAATCCGGGCATAAAGGTCGAGCTGCTGCAGGCCGACCACCAGAACAAGCCGGACGTCGGCGCCACGATCGTCCGGCAATGGTTCGACCGCGACGGCGTCGACGTCCTGATCCAGGTCGGCAACACCGCCGTCGCCCTGGCCGTCAACACGGTCGCCCGCGAGAAGGACAAGGTGCACGTCAACACCGGCGCGCTCTCCTCCGTGCTCACCGGCCAGCAATGCTCGCCCAACCTGGTGCACGGCCCGCTCGACACCTGGGCGATGGCGCATTCCACCGCCACCTCGATCGTCGAAAAGGGTGACAAGAACTGGTTCTTCGTCACCGCCGATTACGGCTACGGCCATGCTCTGCAGGACGACGCGGCCACCTTCCTCAAAGCTGCCGGCGGCACCGTCGCCGGCAGCAGCGCCTATCCCTTCCCGGGCACCACCGACTTCTCGTCATTCCTGCTCCAGGCGCAATCCAGCGGCGCCAACGTCCTGGCGCTGGCCAGCTCCGGCAACGACGTGGTCAACGAATTAAAGCAGATCGCGGAGTTCGGCCTCACCGGCAAGATGCGCGTCGCCGGCCTCGGCGCCTTCATCCAGGACGTCATCGCCACCGACCCGGCCGCCGCCGCCGGCCTGCTGGTCACCGAAAGCTTCTACTGGAACCTCAACAACCGCACCCGCGCCTTCTACGACCGCCTCAAGTCGCGGCTCCCGGCCGATGTGGTGCCGAACTCACTTCAGGCCGGCGCTTATGCCGGCATGGTGCACTACCTCAAGGCGGTGAAGCAGATGGGCGTCGCCGAGGCCAAGAAATCCGGCACCAAGACCGTGGACGTGATGAAATCCATCCCGACCGACGACGACGCGTTCGGCCCCGGCCAGGTGCGCGCCGACGGTCAGATGATCGCCCCCATCTACCTGTTCCAGGTCAAACCGCCCGCCGAGCGCCGCAGCAAGGCCGACGTGTACGCGCTGTACGCGACCACGCCGACCGACCAAGCCTTCCGTCCTCTCGCCGAAAGTGCCTGCCCCTTCGTCCGCAAGGGGTGACCTAGGTCAGGAGGGCCAACGGATCGGCCGCGAGCGCCACCGCCCACTCGCGCAACTGCGCCGCCCGCACCTTGGTGCCGTTGGTGCCGGTCGTGACCGGCATGGCATTGATGACGTGCAGCGCGTGCGGCACCTTGTGCCGCGCCAGCGCCGCGGCGCACCAGGCCAGCAGCTCGCCCGGCGTCGGCGGGTCCTCCTCCCGCAGCACGGCAAACGCCACCGCCTGCGTCTCGCCCTCGGCGGGTCGCAGGCCCACCACCTTGGCCTCCAGCACCCCGGCATGCTCGATCAGCCGGTTCTCGATTTCCGCCGGCTCGACCAGAAACCCGCGCAACCGCAACGCATCGCCCGCGCGGCACAGGTACTCGAAGCTCCCATCCGGCCGCACCGTCCCGAGATCGCCCGACCGGAACCAGCCATCCGTCGTCAGCACCGCGTCCCGCCGCGCCGGGTCGCCCAGATAGCCATCGACCACGTTGTAACCCCGGAATTGCAGCTCGCCCGCTTCCCCCGTCGGCAAACCCGCCCCCGTCTCCGGATCGCCGGTCCGCACACCGATCGCCGCCGAAACCGGGCGTCCACCCCCCAGCCAGCGACCCGGCGCCGGGTCCTCCGGCAACCAGAACGCCGTCAGCGCGAACAGCTCCGACGAGCCGTATACCCCCGCTGCCACCATCCCCCGCCGCTCCGCCTCCGCCGCCAGCGGCACCGAGCGTCCATTGAAGTCGGCGATGAACAACCGCCGCAGCGAGGCGAGGGCGCCCGGCCGCGCCGCCGCCGCCTCGAACAAGCGGCTGACGATGTCGTCGCCGCCGATCAGGTGCGTCACCCCGTGACGCTCGATGTCGGCGAGGATCACCCCCGCGTCGAACGCCGGCTCCAGCACGCACACGCCTCCGGCCGCGATCGTCGCCATCGCCGGCGCGTATGCGAACACGCCGGAAAGCGGCAGCGCCGACACGTGCACGCTCCCCGCCGTCCACCCGCCCGCCTCAGCGCAGGCGACGGCATGGGTGGCGACGGCGCCGACGCTATGCCCCGCCAGCTTCGGCCGCCCCGTGGAGCCGGAGGTGGTGAACGCTGCCGCCAACCGGCTCGGATCGTCGTCGAGCTCGCCATCCTGCTCCGCCGAGGACGGCACCCAGGCTCCGGCGCCGAGGTCGTAGCCGGCCCAATCGGCGTCGCTCGCCGCCGGCCGCCGCGGCCCGGCGATCACGGCGACGCTGGGAACCGCCGCCCCCAACGTCTCCGCCGCCGCCTGCAGCCGCGCCCGCAGATCGAGCCCGAGAAACCCGTGCGCGATCGCCAACACGCTCGGCCGCGCAAAGGCGAGCACGTGCCGCGCTTCCTCGACATTGTAGCGCGTATTGATCCCGATCACGTGCGCGCCCACCGCCACCGCCGCGAACTGCCACACCAGCGCGTCCGACCAGTTCGGCAACCAGGTCGCGATGCAGCCGCCAGGCCCGACCCCGCGCGCCACCAGCTCGGCCCGCAGCGCGACCACGCGCCGCCAGAACTCCCCCCGTGTCACGACGACCGGCTCGCCCGCACCCGCATCGATCAACAGCGGCGCCTCGGGGGCCTGGTCCCGGTGCCCGCGCAACAGCGCGATCATCGACATCACGACGCCTCCCCAAACGTCCGCAACCAGCCGTCCAGCAGCTCCGCCATCATGTCGGTCTCCTCCATCGGATAGTGGCCGATCCCGTCCAGCAGCGTGTATTGCCCCGCCGGGATCCGCGCCGCCGTCAGTTCCGCCCGATCCGGCAACATCCACAGGTCGTCCGAACCGACGACGAGGTGAACCGGGCATGCAATTGTCGCCAAGTCCGCCCAGCGGTCGAAATTGGCCCAGCCGATCAGGTCGCTATGCGTGACCGCCGGGTCCTCGCGCCGATGCATGGTGGCGATCATTTCCTGCCGTGCCGCCGGCACCACCCGGCCGAGCACGGCCAGCGTGCCGAGATACGTCCGGTCGCTCCGGCTCGGCGCGGCCGAGTCCTCCAGCTCGCGCTCCATGGAGCGCGCGAACGCCGCGCCGGCGCGCTTGTCCAGCCCGGCATCCGCGGCCATCGCCACCACCCCGCGCAGCGATGCCCCGGCCCGGCAGGCCATGTCGAGCGCGATCTTGCCGCCGATCGAGCACCCCACGGCGGCCGGGTGCTCCGCCCCCATCTGCCGCAGCAGCGCCAGGCACCAGGCTCCGTACTGGCCCAGATCCCGTATCGGCCCGCCCGGCGCCGGCTCCGAGCGGCCATGCCCCGGCAGGTCCGGAATCAGCACGCGCCATCCCAACTCCGCTAGCGCCGGCCCAGCCCGGCGCCACTGCACCCCGCTCTGTCCCGCCGTGTGCAGACACAGCACGGTCGGCCCTTGCCCCCATTCCTCGACAAACGCCGCGGCACCCTCGAGGTCGATGTAGTGACCACGCATCATGCCGCACCTCCCTCGCGAAACAGCGTCCGCGCCACCTCGACCGTCATCGCCAGCGCCTTGGTCAGCCGCAGGTATTCGTAGGCGGAGCCACGAACCGCGAACTGCCCCTGCATGGCGCGCTGCATGAACTGGTCCGTTTCCGCGGTGAACAGCTCCGTCCAGACCAACTCGTCCGCGACCAGCGTGAAATCCGGCCCGTTCGGCGGCCGCGGGCCGGCGTCGAGCACCTGACCCTTGTAGACGCGGAAATGCGCCTCGTCCTCGCCACAAGCCAGCGCGAACGCCCCGTCCCACGTGGCCGTCGCCCGGCGGAAAGCCTCGTTGCCGCCGAGGCCGGCGCCGACCAGCCGAGTCCAGGCCGGGGTAAAGAACTCACGCGCCGGCGCGGCCTCCCGATCCCTGGCGCGCACCAGCATGGCGGTGCGCCCCTCCTGCACGGGCGTGCCTGCCGTGTTGCGGATGCGGACATGCCGGCCGACGATGCCCCGATCGCCCTTGCCGCTTCGCCGGCAGCGCGTGATCGTCATCTCGAACGACAGGGCATCGCCGACGATGATCGGCCCGAGGTAACGCCAGTTCGAGTCCAGCATCGCCAGCACGGTATCCGCGGCGATGCCGCTGCCGGTGAACCACCCCAGGAACGCCGCGATCCCGAACGGCCCATGCAGCAGCGGCCCTGCGAACCCGGCGTCCCGAGCATAGCCGGCGTCGGTATGCAGGCGGTGGCGGTCGCCGCTGGCCTCGATCATGTGCTGGAGGTCCGCTTCCGTGACGAGGCGAGGTTCGCTGGTGAATCTGTCACCCGGGCGGAAATCTTCGAAGTAGGACGGTAGAACCCTCACGCATCGCTCCCCTTCAGCATTCCGATTCAAGATGCCGGTTGGTCATGACGGTCAAGTGTCGGCAGCGACCGCCCGGCATCCAACTCGCGGGCGAGCTGGTCGGCGAACTTCGCCACCGCGACCGGCAGGCTGCGGTTGCGGAGTTGTCCCAACACCAGCGAGCCATGCGCCAGGTCGCGGTCGTCGATCGGCCGGCCGACCAGCCCGGCACCAAGCCGCGACGCATCCGCCCCGATCTCGATCTGCACCGTCACCGCCCGGGTGAGACGGGTGTAGTTGCGCAGAAGCTCGAACGAGTTCGCCTCGAGCTGGATGTCGAGCCGGACCGAACTGGTGCTCATGATCAAGTCGACGATCTGGCGGCCGGAGAAGCTCGGGTCCGGCAGCGCCAACGGATAGGCGGCGATGTCACGCAGGCGAAGCCTGGGCCGCTCGGCCAGCGGATGATCCGCCGCCATGATCGCCACCAGACGCTGCCCCAGGGTCATCAGCGGCTGGAAATCCGGATGCCGCTCCGGGTTGAACACCAGGCCGAGATCGACCTCGTAGTCGCGCAGCGCCGTCAGCACCCCGCCATGGTCGCGGATGACCACCTGGAACCGCACCAGCGGGAACGCCGTCGTGAAGGTGGCGATCTGCTCAGGCAGAAAGGACTGCGCCAGCGCCTGGCTGCAGGCGATCCGGACGACGCCGCGCCGCAGCCCCGACAAATCTTCGATGTGCGATTGCACCCGCTCGAGGTCCGCCGCCTGCGAGCGCACCCACCGGATCAGTGCTTCCCCAGCCGCCGTCGGCCGCACGCCCGTGGGCAGCCGCTCGAACAACTCCGCACCGAAGTCCGCCTCGAGGTCCTGAACCCGCCGCTGCAGCGCCGTCGCGGTGACGTTTAGGGCCTCCGCCGCCTTGCGGAATGACCCGGCCCGCGCCACGGCATCAACGTATCGCCACACCCGCATCTGCCGGATCGCCAAACCCTAAACCTCCGTCGACTTTTCGGCATCGGCCTGTGCCGTTCTCAGCATTATCCAGCATCGCCCACCGGCGTCTACGGTCCTGTTACGTCCATGGAGACCGCGATGCCTGCCGCCAGCCGACCCCGCCGCCGCCTTCTGCTCGCGCTGCTCGCCGACCTGGCGACGCTGTCGACCGGGCAGGCGCAGGCGGAAACCAAGCTTCGGGTGGTG
>CAZTJC010000013.1:19447-25170 GCA_964613945.1 uncultured Acetobacteraceae bacterium | reverse complement strand
CCTGGCGACGCTGTCGACCGGGCAGGCGCAGGCGGAAACCAAGCTTCGGGTGGTGCTGAACTGGAAATACCAAGGTCCGCAGGGCATGTTCTTCCTGGCCCAGGACCGCGGCTACTTCGCCGCCGAAGGGCTGGACGTCGCCTTCGACCAGGGCAACGGCTCCGGCGCCGCCGTGCCGCTGGTCGCCAACGGCACCTACGACCTCGGCTTCGGCGACATCAATGCCCTGGTCGAACTCGTCGCCCGCAAGCCGGAGGGCGCGCCGATCGCGGTTTACGCGATGTTCAACCAGCCGCCATTCACGATCGCCGTCCGCGCCGACAGCCCGATCCACACGCCCCAGGACCTCGAAGGCAAGACGCTGGGCGGGGCCGCCAATGACGGCGCGCTGAAGCTTTGGCCCGCCTTCTGCAAGATCGCCAGGATCGACTGCTCCGGCGTCACGATCACCAACATGCAGCCCAACCTGCGCGAGCAGATGCTGATGTCCAAGCAGGTGGACGGCGTGTTCGGCTACGTCAACACGATCCTGTTCTCGGCCAAGCTCATGCGCGTGGACGCATCGCAGCTCCGCTTCATCAATTTCGGCGATTACGGGATGGACCTCTACTCCAACGCCATCATCGCCTCGCGCAAGCTGGTGCAGGACGACCCAAAGGCGATCGAGGGCTTCGTGCGTGCCGTCAATCACGGCCTGCAGGACACGATCAAGGAGCCGGATGCCGCGATCGCCGCGGTGGTGAAGCGGGAGCCGTTGCTGAAGGCCACCGTGGAACGGGAACGGCTCGACGCGACCCTGCGTGCCGAAATGAACCACCCGGAGATCAAGCGGATCGGCCTCGGCGCCGTCGACCCGGCGCGGCTGCAACAGTCGATCGACATCCTCGTCGACGCGGATGGCCTGCCGCGCACGCCGACGCCGGAGCAGATCTTCACGCCCGCCTTCCTGCCACCCGCCGATCAACGGCTGAAGGCGCTATTCTGATGGATCTCGCCCTGACCGGCCGCGTCGCCCTGATCCTCGGCCCGGCAAAGGGCATGGGGGCGGCGATCAGCCGTGCCTTCGCCCGCGAGGGGTGCACCCTGGCGCTGGCCGGCCGCGACATCGCGGCGATCGAGCCGGTGCGGGACGCGGTCGCCGCCCACACCAAAGCGATGATCGTTCGCTGCGACATGACCGACCCGGCCTCCTGCGACGCCGCCGCCGCCGCCGCGCTGGACGCGTTCGGCCGCATCGACATCCTGGTCAACGTCGCCGGCGGCTCCGGCCCCATCGGCAAGACCGGCTGGGAAACCACGCCGGAGGAGTTCGACGAGATCGTCTCCCTCAACATGAACGGCTGCTTTCACACCATGCGCGCCGTCCTGCCGGCCATGATCGCCCAGGGCTACGGCAAGATCGTCAACGTCGGCGGCACGTTCGGCATGCGCGGTCGCGCCGGCCGGATGGCCTATTCCGCCTCCAAATGGGGCCTACGCGGCATCACCAAGAGCTTCGCCCTCGAGGCCGGGCCGCACGGCATCAACGTCAACTGCGTCGCCCCCGGCATGGTCGACGGCGAGCGGTTCCGCGGCAAGGTCGTCCCGGAGATGGCCCGGCGCCTCGGCATCTCCGAGGCCGCCGCAATCGAGAAACACGCCGCCGACTACGCGCTGCGGCGGATCACCTCGGACGAGGACGTCGCCAACGCCTGCCTGTTCCTGGCCAGCGACGTCTCCCGCCAGATCACCGGCGTCGACCTGCCGGTCGATGGCGGCTGGGCGATGCTATGAAGGAGATGCCGATGCAAGCCGACCTGGTCATCCATAACGGCCAGGTGGTCGACGGCGACGGCGTCTACCCGGCCAGCGTCGCGATCAAGGACGGCCTGATCCTGGCTGTCGGTGCACCGGAGGCGATGCCCGCGGCGACCGAAACGCTGGACGCCGCCGGCCTCCACGTGCTGCCCGGCGCCATCGACGTCCATGTGCATTTCCGCGATCCCGGCTATCCGCACAAGGAGGATTGGGCGAGCGGCACCGCCGGCGCCGCCTTCGGCGGTGTCACCACCGTGTTCGACATGCCGAACACGGTGCCGCCGACCGCCTCGGCGGAAATCCTGGCCAAGAAGCACGGGATCGCCGGGTCGAAGGCCTATGTCGATTACGGCCTCTACGGTCTGCTCGGCGAGGAGACGATCGACCACGTGCCGGAACTCGTCGCCGGCGGGGTGATCGGCTTCAAGCTCTACATGGGCAACACCTTTGGCCAGATCCCGTCGCCCTCCACCGGCGCGATGCTGGAATGTTTCGAAGCGGTCGCCCCCACCGGCAAGCGCATCTCGCTGCATGCCGAGGAGAACTCCATCATGGTCCGGCGCGAGACCCGGTTGCGGCAAGCCGGGCGGACCGACCCGCTGGCCCATCTCGCCTCGCGCCCGGCCGTGGTCGCCACGGAGGCGGTGAGCCGCGCCGCCATCCTGGCGGAATGGACCGGCGCGCGCATCCACATCCTGCACATCTCGTCCGCCGAAGAACTGCGTCCGCTCGCCGAAGCCAAGGCCCGCGGCGTCGACATCACCGGCGAGACCTGCCCGCATTACCTGTTTCTCTCCGCCGACAACTACGCGGCCGCGCGCGGGGTCATCCGCGTCAACCCGCCGGTGCGCGAGGCCCGCAACCAGGGGCCGCTCTTCGATGCGCTACGCTCCGGCCTGATCGACATGATCGCCACCGACCACGCGCCGCATACGCCGGAGGAGAAGCAGCGCGAGGACATCTGGACCGTCGATTGCGGCTTCCCGGGCGTCGAGACGCAGATGCCCGTGATGCTGACGGCCGTCGCCGAGGGCCGCGCGGGCATCAGCGACTACGTGCGCTGGAGCGCGGTCAATCCGGCCAAGCGCTGGGGCCTGTTCCCCCGCAAGGGCGTGGTCCAACCCGGCGCCCAGGCCGACCTCGCCTTGGTCGATCTCGACCGGCGCTGGACCATCGACGACGCCGCCACCCAGTCCAACTCCAAGATCTCGCCCTGGCACGGGCGCGCCGTGACCGGCCTGCCGATCCACACGATCGTGCGCGGCCGCTTCGTCATGCGCGACCGGGCGCTGGTCGAAGAGGCACGCGGCTGGGGCCGCTCGGTCCATCCGCTGCAGGCCATGCCGGACGCCAGCCCGCGCCATCCCGGGGAGACCATGTCGGCCATCCTGAACCCGCCCGCCGCATGAGCCCGCCGCCGCTGGTGCAGCTCGACGACGTCGCCCTGACCTTCGGGCAGGGGACGGGCGCCGTGCAGGCGCTGGCCCGCACCGAGCTGAGCATCGCGGAAGGCGAGTTCGTCGCCCTGGTCGGCCCGTCCGGCTGCGGCAAGTCGACGATCCTGCGCCTCGTCGGCGGGCTGGCGCAGGCCAGCAGCGGCGGCGTCTTCGTCAAGGGCCGCGAGGTCGGCGCCGTGCCGATCCGCGTCGGCATGGCGTTCCAGAACCCCACGCTGCTGCCCTGGCTCACGATCCGGGACAACGTGATGATGCCGCTCAAGATCGTGCCACCCTTCCGATCGGAATACCGGGCCAAGCGGCGCGGCGCCTTCCGCGAGCGTGGGGACGAGCTGCTGGCGCAGGTCGGGCTGGCCGGGTTCGGCGACCGCTTCCCGTGGCAGCTCTCCGGCGGCATGCTCCAGCGCGCCTCGCTCTGCCGCGCGCTGATCCACGAACCCGAGCTGCTGATGCTGGACGAGCCGTTCGGCGCGCTCGACCAGTTCACCCGCGAGGAGCTGTGGGAAGTGATGCAGGGTCTATGGCTCGCCCGCCGCCCCACGGTGCTCCTAGTCACCCACGACCTCAAGGAAGCAGGTTACCTCGCCGATCGAATCTGCGTCATGCGCGCCCGGCCCGGACGCATCGTGGAGGAGCGCCTGGTGACGTTCCCCCGGCCAAGACGCATCGAAACGACCTTCACGCCCGAATTCTCAAACCTCACCCAGGCGCTGCGCAGCGCGATCGTCGCCGTGCGCGCTGTCCCCGCCGAAGCCGCATGAGCGCGCGCACCGACCAGCACCTGCGCCGTCGCGCCCTGTCGGTCGCCTTCATCCTCGGCTTCTTCCTGCTCTGGGAACTGGCCTGCCTGGTCGTGCCGATCAGCGACCTCGTCCTGCCCCGGCCGTCGCAGATCCTCGTTACGCTGTGGCAGGACTTCCCCGCAATCTGGCCGCATGCGCTGCAGACGCTGTGGACGACGCTCGCGGGCTTCGGCGTCGGCATCGTCGTGGGCGTGCTGCTGGGTGTCCTGGTCGGCTCCTCCCGCCTGGCCTACGACGTGGCCAACCCGCTGCTCATCGGCTTCGCCTCGGTCCCGAAGGTCGCCGTGGTGCCGATCCTGGTGCTGTGGTTCGGCGCCGGCACCGTGCCCGCGATCATCTCGGCGGCGATCACCTGCCTGTTCCCGATCGTGGTCAACGTCGCCACCGGGCTCGCGACCGTCGAGCCCGAACTTGAGGACTTCATGCGGGTCCTGCACGCGACGCGGATGGACCGGCTGATCAACGTCGGCCTGCCGCGCACGCTGCCCTACTTCTTCGCCTCCCTGAAAGTGGCGGTCACCCTCGCCTTCGTCGGCACGGTGATCGCGGAAACCGTGGCCTCCAACCGCGGCATCGGCAACCTGATGATGATCGCCTCGTCGAGCTTCGACGTGCCGCTGGTGTTCGCCGGGCTGCTCATCCTGGCCGCCCTCGGCGTGGCGCTCTACGCCCTGTTCTCGCTGCTCGAGAGCCGCTTGACCGGCTGGGCCCGCCGCGGCGACGACCTGACCGCCCTGTGAACTCGGCCTCCAAGGGAAACCGCTCATGATCGCCAGACGCCTCGTACTCGCCGCCCCGGCGCTCCTGCTCGGCAGGGGTCACGCCAGCGCCCAACCAGCGCCGACCAAGATCCGTTTCACCCTGGACTGGAAGCTGCAGGGCGTACACGCGCCGTTCCTCCTGGCGCAGAGCAAGGGCTACTTCGCCGCCGAAGGCCTCGACGTGACGGTCGACGCGGGCGAGGGCTCGGCCGCCACCGTCACGCGGATCATGTCGGGCGTCTACGATGCCGGCTTCGGCGACGTGAACGCCAATATCCAGAACGCGGCAACGCGCCCGTCCGACGCGCCGGTCATGGTCTACATGATCTACAACAGCGCCCCCTTCGCCTTGCTGACCAAAGCGGCCAGTCCAGTCCACGCGGTGGCCGACCTGGCCGGCCGCAAGCTCGGCTCGCCTGCCGGCAGCGCCTCGCTCAAGCTGTTTCCCATCCTCGCCGCCAAGGCCGGGCTCGACCCGGCCAAGGTCGAGATCGTCAACATGTCGCCCAACCTCCAGGAACAGCTGCTGATCCAGGGCCAGGTCGACGCCGCCGCGGTCTTCACCGTTACGAGCTATGCCAACCTGCTCGGCCAGCGGCTGGACCCCGAGAAGGACTTTCGCTGGATCCAGTACAAGGAAGTCGGCCTCGATCTGTACTCGAACGGCGTGATGGTCTCGCAAAAGCTGATCCGCGAAAAACCCGACGCCGTTCGCGGCCTCGTCCGCGCGATCAACCGGGCGTTGCGCGACGTCGCGGCCGACCCGGCCTCCGGCATCGCCGCGGTCGTGGCGCAGGAACCACTGCTAAATCGCGTCACCGAAAAAGCGCGGCTCGACTACGCGCTGCGCACCGTGATCCTGACCCCGGAAGTCACCCGCCTGGGCTTCGGCGACGTGGACGATG
>CAZTJC010000013.1:17641-19347 GCA_964613945.1 uncultured Acetobacteraceae bacterium | reverse complement strand
CATGATCACGCGCGTCCGTTGCGCTCCAGCTCCTTCGGCGCCGGTGGCAAGCCGCTGGAGATCTGGCTGCACTATCTCGCCCTGCTTCCGGCCATGGATCCCTACACCGCCGCCGCGGCGGCGCTCGGTCGCGGCGCGCTCGGCGGCTGCGGCGTCACGATGATCCATCATACCCGCGTCCAGGGTCGGACCGACCTGCCGACCGAAGCCAGCGAGATCGCCCGTGCCGCCCGCGACGTCGGCGTGCGGGTCGGCTTCGCCGTGGCGCTCAAGGACCGCAATCCCCTCGTGTATGGCGCATCGGAACCGGTTCTCGCCACCCTGCCGCAACCGATGCGGGCGACCCTGGCGGCCAGGCTGATCAAACCCGCACTGTCGGTCGCCGATCAGATCGCACTCGTCGACGCGGTAGCGGACGCGGCCGCGACCCCGGAGTTCGACGTGCAGTACGGTCCGACCGGCGTGCAATGGTGCTCGCCCGAACTCCTCGCCGCGGTGGCACAGGCGTCGGAACGCACCGGCCGGCGCGTGCACATGCATTGCCTGGAAACCCGCTACCAACGCGACTGGGCTGACCGCAGCTTCCCGGACGGCATGCTCCGCTACCTCGACGGCATCGGCCTGCTCACGCCGCGCCTCACCCTGGCGCATTGCACGCACGCGCGGCCGGACGAGCTCGACCTGCTGGCGGCACGGGGCGTGACGATCGCCGTCAACACGAGTTCCAATCTCGGGATACGGTCCGGCATCGCCCCCGTGGCCGACATGGTCGCCCGCGGCTGCCGCGTGGCGCTCGGCATCGACGGCCTGGCGCTGGACGAGGATGACGACGCGCTGCGCGAGATGCGCCTGCTCACGCTGCTGCACGGTGGGGTGGGTTTCGAGACTGAGGTCACCCGACCCAACATCCTCCGCATGGCCCTGCACCATGGCAGGTCGTCGGTGACGAACCGGACCGTCGATGCAGAGTTGTCAGCCGGCTCCCCGGCGGACCTGCTCCTGATCGACTGGGATCGGGTGGATGATGACCGGTTGCGCGACGACCTTGATCCGCTTGACCTGCTGTTCGCCCGCGCCCGCGCGGAACACGTTGCCGGCCTCTGGGTCGGAGGACGGCAGATCGTCGCCGACGGTCGCGTGCTCGGCGTCGAGCTGCCGGGATTGCACGAGGACCTCCGGATGCGAACAAGGAATGCGCTCGGCCGAGACGCCGATTTCGTGGAAGCTCTCAGGGCGCTCGAGCCGCAACTCCGACAGCATTACGCGGCGGCGCCATGCTGCTGACGGCTGGAGATCACCGCTCGCCTGAGTCTTGAGCACGCCCGAAACGATCGACCTCATCCCACCAGCCTGGCTGACAAGCGGCGCGCATTCCCGTAAGGCCGCCGCATGCGTATTCTCACCCGCTTGTTTCCGGTTTGGGCACTGGTCTTCGCCCTCGTCGCCTACCTTGCTCCGACGAGCTTCACCCCCGTCATCCCCTATGTGACCTACCTGCTGGCGCTCATCATGTTCGCGGCCGGCGTGACGCTGCGGGTCAGCGACTTCCGCCGGGTCATCACGCGGCCGGGGCCGGTGCTGGCCGGATTGGGCCTGCACTACCTTATCATGCCGTTCGCGGCCTGGGCCATCGCCCGCCTGCTGGGCATGCCGCCGGAACTCGCTGCCGGCATGATCCTGGTCGGCAGCGTCGCCAGCGGCACGTC
>CAZTJC010000013.1:0-17541 GCA_964613945.1 uncultured Acetobacteraceae bacterium | reverse complement strand
ATGGTGTCGATCCTGTTGATCATCGCCGCGGTGGTCGGCGCGACGCAGCCGGTCATCGCCGTGGTCGGGCCGCTGGTCGCGGTCGGCGTGGTGCTGCACAACGGCGTGGGGCTGCTCGGCGGCTACTGGGGCGGCCGGCTGCTCGGCTTCGATGAAAGCATCTGTCGCACCTTGGCGCTCGAGGTCGGGATGCAGAACTCCGGTTTGGCAGCCACGCTCGGCAAGCTGTATTTCGGCCCGCTAGCCGCGCTGCCCGGCGCTATCTTCTCCGTGTGGCACAACCTGTCCGGCTCCCTGCTGGCCGGCTGGTGGGCCGCCCGTCCTGCTGCCCTCCCGCCCGGCGGGCAGCGCTGAGATAATGCCCGAGCTTCTCGCCGGAGACCGGGCCCGGTCGGGCGCGGCCGCTGCGATCGGCATGATGCTGCTCGGCGTGCTGCTGTTCGCCGTCAACGACACGCTCGGCAAATGGCTCGTCGGCGCCTACAGCGTCGGGCAGCTGCTGCTGGTGCGCTCGATCTCCGGCCTGCTCGCCATGTCGCCGTCGATGGCCCGGCTCGGTCCCGCCGCCTTCGTCGCGCCCTCCCGCCCCGGCCTGCAATTCCTGCGGGTGGTGTTCTCCACGGCGGAAAGCTCGCTGTTCTTCTGGGCGCTGAGCGAGCTGAAGCTGGCGGAGGTCATGACCTACTACATGGCCGGCCCGATCTACGTCACGGCGCTGTCGCCGTTCCTGCTCGGCGAACGCGTCGGCTGGCGCCGATGGACGGCGGTGGCGGTCGGCTTCTGCGGCGTGGTGCTGGCGCTGCATCCGTCGCCGGGCTCCATCTCCTTCGGCGCCGTCTGCGCCCTGGCCGGCAGCTTCGGCTACGCGCTGTTCCTGCTCACCACCCGCAAGCTCGCCGGCACGCCCGGCACCGTGCTGGTCACCTACCAGCTGCTGACGGCGCTGCTGTTCGGCACGATCCTGGTGGCATCGGGCGGCTGGGTGCCGCCGGGCTGGCTCGATCTCGGGCTGATGCTGGTGCTCGGCCTGGGGTCGTTGGCCGGCAATCTGTGCGTGACCAAATCCCTCAGCATGGCCCCCGCCTCCGTGGTGGTGCCATACCAATACACCCTGATCCTGTGGGGCATGCTGTTCGGCTACCTGTTCTTCGGCGAGGTGATCGGCCCGCTGCCCCTGGCCGGCGCCGGCATCATCGTCGGCGCCGGGCTGTTCATCTTCCTGCGCGAACAAGCTCTCAGGCGCGATTCGTGACTCCGCTCTTCTCCAGGTAGCGCGCCACCCGCAGCGCCAGATCCTCCCGCCACGGCGCCGCGATCACCTGCACGCCGATCGGCAGCCCGGCATCAGGCCACACCGGAACCGCCACCACCGGCAGGCCGACGAACGAGATCGGCTGGGTGAAGACGCCCAGATTCGGGCGCAGCGGCACCGTCAGCCCGTCCAGCTCCAGCGTCTTCTGCCCCAACAGCGGCGCCCGCACCGGCGCCGCCGGCGCCAGCACCACATCCACCGTCCCGAACACCTCCTGCACCCGGTCGCGATACCAGCGGCGGAACCGCTGCGCCCGCGCCACCCAGGCGGCCGGGATTGCCAGCCCGGCGCTCAAGCGGTCCCGCACTTCCGGATCGAAATCCTCCGGCCGCTGCCGCAGCCGCTCCGCATGCAGCGCCGCCCCCTCCGCCGCCGTGATGACATACGCCGCTGCCCGCGCCCGCGCCGCCTCCGGAAACTCGACGGCCTGCACCGCACCCAGCGTTTCGGCGACCCGACGCACGGCGGCGAACGCCTCCGGCGCCCCACCCCGCGCGAAATGCCCGCCCGCCACCGCGATCCGCAGCCCGGCGATCCCTGCCTCAAGCCCAGCACTCACCGGCTCCGGCGACCGTACCATTTGCATCGGGTCATCGGGGTCCTGCCCCTGCATGGCGTCGTACGCCAGCGCCAGGTCGGCCGTGCACCGCGCCAGCGGCCCCAGATGGTCGAACGACGACACGAACGGAAAACTCCCGGCCCGGCTCAACCGCCCATAGGTCGGCTTCAGCCCGAACGTGCCGCACAGCGAGGCCGGCACCCGGATGGAGCCGTTGGTGTCCGACCCCAGTGTGATCGGCACGGTTCCCGCCGCCACCGCCGCACCGGAACCACCCGATGAGCCGCCCGTCATCCGGCTAAGGTCGAGCGGGTTACGGGACGGCCCGTCGTGGCAGTTCTCACCGGTGAAGTCATAGGCGTACTCGCCCATGTTCAGCGCCCCCACCAGCACCGCCCCCGCCGCCTCCATCCGCCGCACCAGCGCCCCATCGCGCCCCGCCGGCGCCCGCTCCCGATTGATGCGCGACCCCGCCCGCGTCGGCAGCCCGCTGATGTCGAAAAGGTTCTTCACCGCGAACGGCACTCCGGCCAACGACCCCGGATTGCGCCCTGCCGCCCGCGCGGCATCGACGGCCGCCGCCGTCCGCAGCGCGCGATCCGCCAGCACGTCGGTAAAGGCGTTGATCGCCGGGTTAGCGGCTGCGATGCGGGCCAGCGCCGCCTCCGTCTCGCCGCGCGCCGTGCTGCTGCCGTCGCGCACCGCCGCCGCGATCTCCGCTGCCGTCCGTTCCGCCGCGCTCACGGCTGGAATACCGGCGCATACTCGGCCTCGTCGTCCAGCGGGAACGCCGCCACGAACTGCGCCGCCGCGGCGATGGTGGCGAGATTGACCAACGCCACCTCCCGCCATTCGGGCCGCATCGCCACCCCGGACAGGGCGGTCGCGGCATCCAGCGCAAGCGCCAGACTGTTGGGATCGGTGTCGCTCATGAGTCTTCGCTCCAATCAGGCCGGCGGATGCGGAATGGCGGCCAGCAGCTCGCGGGTGTACTCGGCCTGCGGCGTATCCAGCACCGCCGCGGCGGTGCCTTCCTCGATCGCCCGTCCCGCCCGCATGACGATCACGCGGTCGCACAGCAGCCGCACCACGTGCAGGTCGTGGCTGACGAACAGGTAGCTCATCCCCAGCCGCTGCTTCAGGTCATGCAACAGGTTCAGCACCACCGCCTGCACCGACACGTCCAGCGCCGCGGTCGGCTCGTCCAGGATCACCAGCTCCGGGTCCAGCGCAATGGCGCGCGCGATCCCGACCCGCGCCTTCTGCCCGCCGGACAGCTGATGCGGAAACCGGTCCAGCAACGCCAGCGGCAGCCCCACCAGTCCGGCCAGTTCCTCCACCCGCTCCCGCAACGCCGCACCGCGCTGCTGGCCCATCCGCAGGATCGGGTCGGCGATGGCGCGCGCCGCCGACAGGCGCGGGTTCAGGCTGTCCGTCGGGTCCTGGAACACCATCTGGATGCGGGATCGCAGCGGATTGGCGGCAAAGCCGCGCGCCGGCATCGCCCCGATCTCCTGCCCGGCGAACCGGATCGAGCCCGCAGTCGGGTCCAGCAGCCGCATCACCATCATGGACGTGGTGGACTTGCCGCAGCCGGACTCCCCCACCAGCCCCACGCTCTCGCCCCGACGCACCGTGAAGCCGAGCCCGTCCACCGCCCGGAACGGCGCCGGACCCGGCCCCCGCCCGAACAGCCGCCCCACGCCGCCGGCACGGGGATACTCCTTCACCAGCCCCGACACTTCCAGCAGCACCTCACCCGCGCGCTCCACCGGTGCGGCAGGAACCGGCAATGCCGCGCCCTCCGGCAGCAGATCATGCAGAACCGCTCCCGGCCGCGGCGTCGCCCGTACCAGCCGGCGCGTATACGGATGCGCCGGCGCCCGGAACACCGCCGCCGACCCGGCGCTCTCCACCACCTCGCCCTTCTCCATCACGGTGACCCGGTCGCAGTACGCCGCCGCCAGGCCGAGATCGTGCGTGATCAGCAGCGTGGACATCCCGCGCGCCCGCGTCAGCTCCACGATCAGGTCCATCACCGCCTTCTGCGTGCGCACGTCCAGCCCGGTAGTCGGCTCGTCAGCAATCAGCAACCGCGGCCGGCAGGCCAGCGCCAGCGCGATCACCACACGCTGGCACATGCCGCCCGACAGCTCGAAGGGGTAGGCGTCGAAGCGTTCCGCCGGGTTGGCGATCCGGACCTGCTCCAGCGCCTCGATCGCCTTCGCCCGCGCGGTGGCGCGCGTTGCCTGGCCGTGCCGCAGCAGCACGTCGGCGATCTGCCGGCCCACGGCGCGGATTGGGTTCAGCGCCGCCCGCGGGTTCTGGAAGATCATGGAGATCTCCCGCCCCCGCAGATCCTGTATCTCCGGCTCGGGCAAGTCCCGCAGCGCCACGCCGGAAAACGCGATGGAGCCTCCGGCGATGCGTCCCGCCCGATCCAGGATCCGCATCACGGCATAGGACGTCACCGACTTGCCCGAGCCGGACTCGCCCACCACGCCCAGCGTCTCGCCCTTGGCGATCGACAAGTTCACGTGCCGCACCGCCTGCACCAGCCCGCGCCGGGTGGAGAACTCGACCGAGAGATCCTGCACGTCGAGCAGCGGAAGGTCTGTCATCACGTGCGCCTCGACGGGTCGACGATGTCCCGCAACCCGTCGCCAAGCAGGTTGAAGCAGAAGACGGCCAGCATCAGCGCCAGCCCCGGGAACAACGCCACCCACCACTCGCCCGACACGATGGTCGCCGCCCCTTCGGCCACCATGATCCCCCATTCCGGCGTCGGCGGCCGGACGCCCAGCCCGATGAAGCTCAGCCCGGCGGCGTTCAGGATCGCATAACCCATGGTCAGCGACATCTGCACCGCCATGATCGGCAGGATGTTGGGCAGCACCGTCCCCAGCAGCACCCGCATCTCGCCGTTCCCAGTCAGCCGCGCCGCCTGCACGAAGCCGGCGTCGCGCCGCACCAGCGCCTCCGCCCGCGCCACGCGGGCATAGAGCGGGAAGTTCACGATCGCCGTCGCCAGCACGATGTTGGTTACCGTGTTGCCCAGCGCCGCCACGATGCCCATCGCCAGCACGAACAGCGGAAACGCCATGATGGTGTCCGCCAGCCGGCCCACGATCCGGTCCGTCCAGCCGCCGAAGAACCCGGCCGCCACCCCGGCCAGCCCGCCCAGCACGAACACCAGCGCCACGGAGAACACCGCGATCGCCATGTCGAGCCGCGTCGCCACCACCACGCGGGACAGGATGTCGCGCCCCAACGGATCCGTGCCGAACCAATGCGCCGCCGATGGCGGGCTCAACGCCTGCATCGTGTCGCTGGCCAGCGGATCGTACGGCACCAGCGCCGGCCCGAGAAGCGCGCACAACACCAAGAAGAGGAACAGCGCGAAGCTGAACGCGGTGACCGGGTTGCCCGCCAGCACGTGCCGCGCATGTCCCGCCAGCGCGGCGGCCGGATGCCGCCGGGCGGCCACGCCGCTCATCCCGCCGCCTTCATGCGCGGATCGACCAGCCCGTACAGCAGGTCGATGACGAGGTTCAGCAGGATGTAGAGCACCGCCATCGTCAACACGAACCCCTGCACCGGCGCGAAATCCGACGCGATCAGCGCCTCCACCGCGAACGAGCCGATGCCCGGCCAGGCGAACACCTTCTCCACCAGCACGTTGGCGCCGAGCAGGAACGAGAACACCATGCCCAGCGTGGTGAGCACCGGCAGCATCGCGTTGCGGAACGCGTAGGTGATCACCACCGTCCGCCCGGTCAGCCCGGCCGCCCGCGCCGTGCGCACGAACTCGGACGACAAAGCGGCCAGCATCGCCGCAC
Organism: uncultured Acetobacteraceae bacterium; assembly: GCA_964613945.1. Taxonomy (GTDB): domain Bacteria; phylum Pseudomonadota; class Alphaproteobacteria; order Acetobacterales; family Acetobacteraceae; genus JAVVHH01. Next base: position 11,831 of record CAZTJC010000013.1, on the reverse strand, counting down.
GCGTGATGCGCGCTAGCGGCGCCAGGGCGAACACCGCCAACGTCGCCGCCGGCAGGATCAACTGCGACAGCGCGCCCATGAACGTTTCGCCATTCCGCGCCCAGGCGCTGTCGATGAGGAAGAAGCCGGTGACGTGCGGCGGCTCCGACAGGAAGCTATCCAGCCGTCCCAGCGGCGCCGGCGACCACCCCAGCACGAAGTAGAACACGTATACCGCCAGCAGCCCGGTGAAGAACACCGGCAGCGACACCCCCGCCGTGGTCACCACGCGGCAGGCATGGTCGATCCACGACCCCTGCCGCAACGCCGCCAGCACGCCGAGCGGCACGGAGACCAGCACGGCCAGGATCAACCCCAGCAACGTCAGCTCCGCCGAGGCCGGCAGCCGCGCCGCGATCTCCGTCACCACCGGGCGTCCAGTGGTGAGCGAGTTGCCGAGATCGCCGTGCACCAGATCGACAACGTAGCGCCCGAATTGCTGCCATAGCGGCAGGTCCAGCCCTAATTGGTGCTGGATCGCGGCAATCGCCTCCTTGGACGCCACCGGCCCGGCGAAGTAGGTCGCCGGGTCACCTGGCAGCACCCGGGTCAGCAGAAAGGTCACGATCACCACGCCCACCAGGCTCGGCACCGCCGTGCCCAGCCGCGACGCCACCAGCCTCAACATCCCGCTCAGCCCTTGGTAAAGGCGCGGAAGTCGGGCTCGCGGCACGGCCAGAACTGGTAGCCGCCGATCGACTTCTGCATCGCCACGTCGTGCAGCGGCTGCGCGATCGGCACCACCGGCACGTCCTGCTCCGCAATGCCGATGAACGACTTGACCGCGGCATCGTAGGTCGCAGGGTCCGCCGTGAAGCGGGCCGCGTCGATCTGCTTGTCCATGGCCGCGTTCTGATAAGACGACACGTTGAACACGGAATTGCTGCCGTGGAAGTTCCAGAAGAAGTAATAATCCGGCCAATCCAGCCAGCCCGCAAAGCGGTTGATGACGATCGGCGCCGTCTTCTTGTTAAGCTCGCCGCGGAAGTTGGCGCCCGGCACCTTGTTCAGCTCCACCGTGATGCCGAGCGGCGCCAGCGCTTCCTTCAGCAGCACCGCCATCGGCTCCGCGATCGTCGCCTGCCCGGAGTCGAACAGCACGGAGGTGGAGAAGCCGCCGGGGCTCACCTGCTGTACCAGCGCGCGCGCCTTTTCCATGTTGGTTTCGTACGGATAGGGCTGCGGCCAAGCGGCGGTCGGCCCGCCCGTGGCACCCCACATCGGCACACCGCGGCCATACAGCGCCACCTGCATCATCTTCTCGTACGGGATCGCCCAGGCGATCGCCTGCCGCATCCGCGGATCGGCGAACGCGCCGGCGGCGCTGTTCATCGCCACGTACCAGATCCCGTTCGGCACCGGCACGCCGATCACCTGGACTTTGCCGGCATCCGCCAGATCCTTGAAGTCCTTGGGCGGCAAGCCGAACGACACGTCCGCATCGCCCTTCTCCAGCAGCGCCCGGCGCGTGGAGGGCGAGGGTATGTCCCGGGTGATGATCCGGCGCATCGCCGGCCGCGGGCCGCACGCCCAATCGTCGTTGCGGACGTAGATCGTCTCCGTGCCGGGCTTCCAGCTCTCGACCTTGAAGGCCCCGGAGCCGGCGACGTTGTTCTTCAGCCATTCCTTGGCCAGCGGATCGCCACCGCCATTGCGGGTCGCCAGTTCGCTGTCGAACACGAAGGGGATGGTGACGCCCAGGTTCGGCATCAGCAGCTTGTCCTTGCGGATGAAGTCGATGCGGAACGTCTTGTCGTCCACCGCAACGAACTGCTCCGGCTTCTCCATCGACCCGGCGTTCATCTGCGTTGTGGCGAACCCGCCAATGGTGACGGCGCGGTCCAGCGACCACTTCACGTCCTTGGCAGACACCGGACGGCCGGAGTGGAACTTGGCGTCGCGCAGCTTGAAGGTCACGCTGGTGCCATCGCTGGCCTCCTGCCAGCTTTCCGCCAACTCGGGCTCCAGCTTGGTCAGGTCGAAGCTCATGCCCTTGCCGTCCGGCAATGGCACCTTCTTGAACCGCACCAACCGGTCATAGCAGTTCAACGCCACGCCGTTGACCGGCTGCGAGGAGCCGAGCCCCTGCATGTCCATGCTGTTAGGACCATATTCCTGCACCAGCAGCAGCGTCTCCGCCCGGCTCGCTGACTGTGCTTCGGCGGTGCCCGACCCCAGCATCGGCGTCGTCAACGCCGCGGCGGAAGCGGTCAGGAAAGTTCTACGGTCCATCTGTGGTCTCCGGGAGAATGGGGCGGGGTTGCGCCAGAAAGGCGCGCCAACCGCCGAGATGAGAGATGTCGAGGGCGCCGCGCGTGCCTTCCGCTTCCACCAGGAAGCCTTTGGGCGACGTGCCATCCGCCAGAAGCAGCGTGCCGAGCCCGAGTGGCGCCGGGATGGACGCCAGCAGCGCCCCGATCCGCGCCGACGGGATGGTCCAGACCTCCACCGCGATGGCGGCGCCCGTTCCTGCCTCGACCCGCAGCAAGCCCGGCCGCGCCGGCGGCCCGCCTGGCAGCGCGAACAGCCGGTAGCAAGGCTCCGTCTCGGCCGCGCGTAGGAAGCGTCCCTCTAAGGCGAGGATATCCGCGTTGAGGGGCAAGCCCGCCATGTGTGCGCCGACCAGGACGACCTCGAAGTTCATGCCGCCATCCGCAATCCAAGCACCGCCAGCCGGGCATCCGATCCGCCGGGACCGATGAAGGTGACGCCCGCCGGCAACCCGTCCGGCCGGTCCGGCCCCGGCACTGCGAGCGCGGCGAGGCCGAGCAGGTTGACGAAATTGGTGAAGGTGCCGAGGCGCGAGTTGGGACCGACCGGGTCGGCTGCCATTTCCGCCAAGGTCGGGAACAACGGTGCGGTCGGCACGGCCAGGGCGTCGATCCGTGTCCACACAGGCTCGGTTTCCCGCCGCAGTGCCGCCAGCCGGTGCATGGCGCGAAAGGCGTCGGCAGCGGAATGGCGGCTGCCGCCCGCCTCGATGATGGCGCGCGTCACCGGCAGCACGGCGCCCGGTTCGGTTGCCGTCAGGAACGGCTCAAGCGTGGCCAGCCGCTCCGCCACCCAGGCGCCGTCGTAAAGCAGCCCGGCCACGGCCTGGAACGGCGCCATCGGCACGGGAACCACCTCCATCCCCAGAGCGCGCAGCCGGAGCAGGCAGGCATCCCATGCAGCCTCCGCCTCCGGCTCGAAATGCGGCAGGTCGGCTTCCGTGGGGATGCCTAGCACCCGGCACGGAACCGCTGCCGCGAGATCACCCGGCAATGAATGCCGCGAGTACGGATCGGCTTCATCGTAGCCGGCCATCGCCGCATAGACCGACCAGGCGTCGGCCACATCGTGCGCCAGCACCGACACGCAATCCAGCGACCGGCAGGCCGGCACGACGCCGCGTGTCGAGACCGCGCCCGACGTCGGCTTCAGCCCCACCAGGCCGCACAGCCCGGCCGGCACCCGACCCGACCCGGCGGTATCCGTCCCCAGCGCCACCGGCACCAGCCCCGCCGCCACGGCCACCGCGGACCCCGACGACGAGCCGCCCGGAACCCGCCCAGGCGCGCGCGGATTGCGCGGCACCGGGTGCGGCGTGCGCGTGCCGTTCAGCCCGGTGGCGAACTGATCCAAATTGGTTTTGCCGACCGGCACCGCCCCGGCCGCGATCAGGCGCGCGACTGCGGCGGCATGATGGGAAGGTGTGTACGCATAGGCCGGGCACGCCGCGGTGGTCGGCATGCCCGCGACGTCGATATTGTCCTTCACCGCGAACGGCACGCCCCAGAGCGGCAGACGATCGCGGTCCGCCGGGTCGAGCCCAGCGGCGAATGCGGCGATGGCGTCGGCGGAGGCGATATGGAGGAAGATGCCGGGATCGTCACACGTCAGGATGCGGGCGCGCACGTCGGCAAGCACCGCGGCTGGCGAGACTCCGGTGGCGTAATTGTCCCGGAACTGCGCAATGGTGCGAGGCAAGATATGGCTCATCGCGGATCGATCAGCAATCGGCATGCCAATACATCTGTGGCGGCACTGCGAGTGCGGACTTCGGTACTTTCGCCTGTAATGCCTACCCCGAGATGCCTAGATTACAGGCAAACATCGCAAGCCACTCACGCTCCCGGCCGCGGCAGAACTTAATGACGCAGTCGGTGCGGCGTGTGCATACTTGCACTGGAAGGGGCAGCCATGGATATCGCGCAGCGTGCAGATCGTGAATGGACGGCCGACGAGTTCCTCGTCACCGATCAGCACGAGTTCGGAGACGCCTGGCGCTACGAATTGGTCGACGGCGAAGTGGTTGCGGCCGCCGCGCCGAGCCCGGAGCACGCGGCGATCCTCTCGGGGTTAATCGGCGCGCTGGTGGTCCGCTTGCGGGGACATGAGGGATGCCGTCCGGAATCAGGCAGCGGTGCGGTTCCACGCACGCGGCAACGCAACACCGCGCGTATCCCGGATGCCGGCATCCGCTGCGGCGAGCACCTGCGCGTCGTATTCGAGGTGGTCTCGCCGTCTGAGATCAGGGCATGGCGCGCGCGCGACCGCAAGCGAGGCGACCTACAGATCGTCGAGGGCGTGGAGGAGATCGTCGAGCTGTATCAGGACGAGATGGCCGCCCATATCTATCGTCGCAATGCCGATGAAAGCTGGTCCTTCACCGTCGCCGGCGGAGCCGAGGCAAGCCTGGACCTGCGCAGCGTCGGGATCTCCGTGCCGTTGGCGGAGATCTACGAGTTTGCCTTACTCCCGGAGCGACCGGGCGAGGGCGTCTAGCCCGGCCGGTGCCACAACCTCAATCGGCACCGATGCAAAAGGTACGCTGACCGGGTTAGCCCAATTGATTGAGCAGGTCGCGGATGGAGGCTAGGATGGCAGCCGGGTCGCGCTGACTGGCGGGAATGGTGATGGTGAGCGCGCCGGCTTCGGTGCGTGTGCCGGAGGCGATGACGCGCTTCGGGTCCTCCGCTGCAGTGACGGCGGCATGGCGGAGCTTGGGTTTGGGCTTTCGCTTGGCTTCGACCAGCATCGTCACCACTTCGGCGGCCGGCATCGGCACGCGACCGGCCGCGCGGCGGATGGCCTGTTCAGCGCCCAGCGCTTCGGCGGTTTCCTCCATGCGTTTGCGACTGACGGGGATGCGGAGCAACGGCGCCAGCTTGGCGGCATGGCTGATACCGAGGGCGGCCGGCGAGCCGAAGGCGCCGACGATCACCGGCGGCAGCTTGGCCAACTCGAGGTAACGGCTCAACCAGCTCTTGCTGACGTTCAGGCGCTCGGCCATGCGCTGCTGACTGCCGTCGTAATAACGGTCGATGGCGCGGGCATAATCGGCGGCACGCTCGTGGTCGGTGAGGTCCTTGCGGCTGCGGTTCTCTAGGTCGGAAACGCGGAACGCTTCCTCGTCCGACATTTCGCGCGGTTCGACCAGGAAGCGGAACTTCGGATGGTCGTGCGCGCGCAGCCAGGTGACGGTCCAGTGCCGTCGCGCGCCGCAGATCACTTCGTAGTCGATGCCCGGCGATCCCGTGACCCGGCGCACGATGGCCGGCACTTCCTGGCGGCCCTGCGACTTCATGCTCTCGATCAGATCGCTGCAGGCGGTTTCGTCGAGCGCCTGGTAGTCGCGGTTATGCGCTTCCCAGATGCGGCAACGCGTCGGGTCGACCAATTCATGGACGCGGGTGACGGCGCTACCGCTGGCCAGTTCGGCCAGCCGGTTTCCACGGCTCGACAGCACGCCAGTGCGCGGCGGCAGGTGAGCGCCGACCGCCCGGCCCCCTTCGCCGACAATGAGATCGGCAAAGCCGCGATTGCCTTTTCCGCTCATTCAGTCAGCCTTTTCAACATGTTGAGGGCCAGTTGCAGGTCTGCAACTCACAGCACGCCCTTGGTCCGCAGGCGGTCGGCGTGGCTGGGCCAGGTGAGGCGGATCAGGGTCTCGACCTCGGCATTGACGCCGTTAAGGTAGGTCATGCAGCGATTATAGGTCTCGCGTGACGTCACCGGCGACTCCAGCTCGTAGACCGTCATGAGCCGGGCGGAGGCGTTGTCGATCTCAGCACTGTCTTTGAGCACGGTTCGCAGCATGGTTTCGCCGAACAAATTGCGGATCAGCCCCAGCAACTCCCGCTGCATGGATTTCTGTTCGTCGGCCCGGGTGGCAACCAAGCGCATCCATTTGAGGTCGAGCTGCAGTCCACGCTCCTCCATCACGCCCATGGTCTCGTGCAGCATGGCGAAGAAGGTGGCGGTCGAGCTAAAATCGACCACGGTCGGCGGGATCGGCACCAGCAGCGCGTTGGCGGCCCGCATCACCGACAGCGAGATGGTGCCCAACGCTGGCGGCGGATCGATGATGAAGACGTCGAAATGGTCGGCGATGCTCTCGATGCCTTCGGCGATGCGGTTCAGCAGCATCGGCTCCGAGCGGGCGACGCGGGCGGCGAGCTCGTACTCGGCGGAATAGAGCTTCAGATTAGCCGGGATCAGGTAGAGGCCGTCCCAATGCGTCTCGCGCACCGCGTAAGCCAGGCTGGCCATCTCGGCGTTGCGAATGAACGGGTAGAGCGTCTCCTCCTCGGCGATGTCCAGGTCGGGCACGTAGCCGAACAGCGACGTCGAGGAGCCCTGGCTGTCGCAATCCATCAGGCAGACGCGATAGCCCTTGATGGCGAGATACTGCGCCAGATGGGTCGAGACGGTCGATTTACCGACGCCGCCTTTGAAATTCTGCACCGCGACCACGGCAACGCGATCGTCGGGGCCACGCCAGGGCAGTGTGCCGAATACCCGGCGCATCTGGTTGATCTCGGCCAAAGTGTAGCCGACCCGGCGGCCACTCGCGGTGCGATCCACGCCCGGCAGCCGGCCATCCTTCTCCGCTTCCCGGATCGCCGCCGAGGTGCGGCCACAGAGTTCGGCGGCGCGTGTGATGGAGAACCGCGGTGAGCGACGTTTTGCGATCTCGCCATCGACTCGGCCGCGGATAGAGGCGAGCACGTCGAGCGAACGACCGTAAAGGTCGCCGATGGCTTCGATGGTGGTGCTGGACGGACCAATCGGTCCGAGCGGCGGCAACCTGCTCATGCCGACACCAAGGCGGGCACGGTTGCCAGACCGGCGGCTAAGCGGGCATGGTCGAGGGCTCCGCTGAAATGGGCACGGATCCAATCCGCCTTAAAGGCGCTAGACACGACCAGTTCCCAGTCCTCCTCGGCTTGGCGAAGCACGGCGCCCGCGAGCCAGGACCGGGCTTCGGCTTTGCCTAATTTCCCCGATAATGCTGTCATGAAGCGGGTCGGAATGTCGTCGATGACGTCTTGGGATAGGAAAGGCGGCTGTGTACCAAGTGCATCGGTCGGCGGTGCAACGGTCAGATGCACACGGGTCTGTTGCAGCGGGGGCGGCGACGGATGCAGGCGGATGATGGTGGAATCGAAGTCCGCCCGCGCCTCCGGATAGACGGCGGAGACCTGGCGCTCCCAGGCATCGCGCACGGTCTGGCGGAATTTGCGGATGTTGTGGCCGTCATTGCCGAAGTGCACGGCGAGCTGTTGCCAGCTCAGCGTGGCCGGGCGGCGGCCGATGCGCGGCAGGCGATAGGCCAACCAGGTGTAGAGGTCGAGCGCGGTGGGACTATCGCGAAGCTGGCGGATGGCGTGCTCGTTGAGCGGCACGGCATGCTGGCGCAGATGCTCGAAGAAGCCCTCCGTCAGCACGATCTCGCGCATGAAGGCGCCGGATTTGCTGTCGACGCCGGTGTATTCGGTGGTGAGCTTGATTTCCTTGATGCCGAATTCCTTGTCGCCATTGGCATCCTCGCCATCCCAGCGGATCATCCACTCGCAGGCGAGCAAACGGTCGAGCTGCTGACGGACCAGCGTCGCGGAGCCGCGGGGGCCGTAGCTCATGGTCTTGTAGCCCATGCGGCGCATCCAGTCGGTGAAGGTGGCACCGAGGACGATATGGCGGGACTTGGTGCGGACGGCCTCGGTCATGATGTGGATCAGGATCAGGCGCGGCAGGGATCCATAGGGAACGCCCAGGACGTGCAGCTTGGCCTGGCCGTCTTCGGGTCGGATCATCGCCTTGGGCGTGATGACCAAGGTGTATTGGCCGTCCTGTCGGATGATCGGCTGAGCATCGTCGGCGGGGCGACGGACGGGGAGTGACATCGCGCAAAGGGCGGAGTGTAGGAAGCTGGGTGCCGGGTCCTCGCCGGCGACGGCGGTCACGCGGGCGAAGAGGTCGGGTTGCCCGGCATCGCGGGCCAGAGCAGCAGCGGCATCACTACCCTCGGCGACGAGGGTAAGATGGACGCGTTGGCCCAATGGCGGGCGAGACATGAACAACCTCCGGCAGTGCCGAATGGATTTAGTATAGCATCGATCGCCAGGCTACAGGATTTGCACAAATCAGCAGATTTTTGCCTCGAAAGCGAAAATCGACCGATGCTATTGGTACATCCTCCAGGGAGTCTTCGGAGGTACTCAGGTTATAGTACCGTACGCATCGGTCATCCGTACCGCATGCATCGGTCGATGGTACCGTACGCATCGTATCGGCGAACCACCTGCATCGGTCGTACCTTTTGCATCGGTCAGAGGAAGGGAGTGCCCGCGTGGTCGTCGAACAGGCGGGCATCGCGGACGTAGCCGGACAGGACCTGCATGGATTTGTGACGGCTCACCTGCTGGATCTTCCAGATGTCGGCGCCGCTGCGGGCCGCTTCCGTCACGAAGCCCGCCCGGAGGCTGTGACCGGCGAAGCGGGCCGGGTCCAACCCGGCGGCGGCGGCGCGCGCCTGCACGATGCGGGCGACCGCGTGATCGGAGAGCCGGGCCGGGCGAAGGCGTCCGCCCTTCCAGAACGGCCGGAAGATTGGCCCTTCGGTGATCCCGGCGGTGTCGAGCCAGGCGCGCAGATGCACGAGCGGCGTGAGGCGACGGCCTTCTGGCACCGCCACGGCGACGCCTTGGCCTTCCTGGTCGGTCTTGGACCGCCGGATGGTCACCCGCACGCCTTTCGGTTCCCAGGCGAGGTCGGCGACGTCGAGGGCGACGAGTTCGGACCGGCGCGCGGCGAGCGCCATGCCGAAGGCCAGCAGGGCGCGATCCCGCAACGCTGGAAGGTCGTTGCCGGAGATGGACCAGAGCAACTGCATGACGATGTCGGCATCGGCAGCGTCCTTGCGGCCGGGCGAGGTGGTCCGGGCGCGGCGGATGCCGGCGAGGGCGTCGGCGATGATCATGCCGTCGGCGGCGCGATGCGGGGGTGGGTGTCCGGCGCGTTTGTGCGCATGCCCGATGGCGGCCAGTGCCCGCGCGACCGAAGGCGGGGCAAGGCCACGGTCGGCCAGGGATGCCAAGTAGACGGCGACCAGCGCGGGAGAGGCGGGCAGGGCATCGCCGCCGCGATCGCGGCACCAGCGGGCGAATTGCCGCCAGTCGGTCATGTAGCCGCGGAGGGTCGATGCGGCTCGGCTGGCGTCGACATAGGCGCGGGCGGCTGCGATCTCGTTCGGGGTCGGTAGCAGGCCGGTCGGGATCAGCGCCGGGCTATCGGATGGGTTGAGACGTGCGTCGCCGGGTTCGTTCGGGTCCATGGTGACCAGGATGCCTATCTCGGGTCGGCTACGTCAAGATTAAATCCGGTAAGTGCTATTATCGGAGGTAATCCTGAGTCGCGTCGAGGGCTTTACCACGCCTTATATCATTTGCCGCAGTCGGGTTTTGTGCGAATAGTCTGGCCGTGACCCAAGCTGATTTGGACTGACAACATGGCGCTCGATGGGGTCGGTCATCCACGGGCCGTTCAGCGGCCGGAGACCGTGCGGGTTTACGCGGCCGAGTGGGTCATCTTCGTCGCATGGTGCCGGGCTGCTCGGCGGTCGAGTCTGCCGGCCGATGGTGAGACGCTGGCCGCTTACCTGGTCGATGTCGCACCGGGGGTCGGCCGCGGCACGGTCGGGCGCAAGCGGGCGGCGATCCGGGCGATGCACCGACAGCATGGATTGCCGCTTCCCGCCCTCGACCCGCAGACGCGTGCTGCGATCCGTAGCGCGGTCGAGCCGACGCGGCGGGCCGAGCCTGGCCGGTCCGAAGCGCGGTCATCCGCACTGTGGGTCCGGTTGGCGGTGCAGTGCCCGCGGGATCTGGCCGGGTTACGCGACCGGGCATTGCTGCTGCTCGCCGCCGATGGGCAGGCGACGATCGAGGACCTGCTGGGGCTGGAGCGCGAGCAGGTCCGGCTGACGGAGAACGGAGCCGAACTGCGGTTGGTGCGAGAGACCGCAATGGTGGTGACGATCCCGCGGGGTACGGCGGCGTGTCCGGTGCGGGCGCTGGAGGAGTGGCTGCAGGCGTCGGAAACGCGGTTCGGGCCGGTGTTCCGCAAGGTCGATCGCTGGGGCAACGTGGAGCATGCCCGGCTCGGGCCCGACGGGCTGCGCCGTATCGTCGCGCGGCGGCAACGCGCCACGGCTCATCGGGGCAAGACGAGGTGACCGGGTCGCCGCTGCGGCTTGCCCATACCGACTGGCTTTACCATCACCTCGACATCGAGGGTTCCGACAGCGTCCTGACGGCGTTTGCGGGCCGAGCGTGCGGCGCCGGTGCGATTCCGTGGTGCCTGAACCTGGATCAAATCGAGGAGGATGCGTTCCATAGCCTGGCCGTGGCCGGTGCGTTGAGCCTCCACGGGGCCGGCATCCTCGCCGGTCAGTTGCGGGCTGCGGTCGGGCGGCGGCACCAGTTGGCAGTGGGCCGCGTCGGGCATAGCCGGGCCTGCCCGCTGGATCTTCACGCGGTGCTGCCGGTGCCGGACGACTTTCTGTCTCTCGGGCCCGATCATCCGGACGCCCTGGCCTGGCTGTGGGCGAATTGGGGCACGACCGATGCGCTGCGTCACGTGACCCGGCGAGCGGCCTCCACTCCGACCTGCTTATCGCTTGCTTTCTGGTCGGCGGACTGGACGCCGTGGCGGGCGGTGGAGGCGATGCGGACGGACTGGCCGGAGCTGCGCTTCACCATCAAACCACATTACGGCGCCGAATGACGGCTGAGTGGGATCGTCCGGACGGGGCGCCCCGGGACGCCGCGGCGGCGCCGGTGTTGTCGACGGAGGATTTCCAGGGGCCGCTGGATTGGCTGGTGGAGCAGGCGCGGGCACGGCGGATCGATCTGCGTCGCCTGTCGGTGCTGGCGCTGATCGAGACGTTCGAGGCGGCGCTGCTTGAGGCGCTCGACGGCCATGCATCCGCGACGACGATCGCGCGATGGGGCGACTGGCTGGTGCTGGCGGCCGAACTCACGCTGCTGCGGTCACGGTTGATGGTGCCGACCAGGGGCGATGCGGTGGCGGCGCAGGACGAGGCGGAGGCCTTGCGGCGGCGGCTGATCGGACGGGCCGAGATGGCTGCGGGAGCAAGCTGGCTCGGAAGTCGGGTGCAGCTTGGGATCGAGGTGTTCGAGCGCGGCGACCCGGAAACCCCGCGCGAGGCCGGACGCGGGCGGTTCGGCGACATCACCGGGCTGCTGCGGGCTTGCCTGGTGGTGCTGGCGGTCCCGGACGATGCGGCGGCGGCGTTCGAGGTCGCTGTGCCGTTCTGGAGCGTCGCCGATGCGCTGGGGCGGATGCGGCTGCTGCTGGCCGGGATGAGGCAGGAAACGGTTGGGCTGGATACGTTCCTGCCGGCGGTGCCGGCCGACGCGTCGGATCGGGTGCGTCGATGCCGGGTCGCGGTGGCGAGCACGTTCGTGGGGGCGCTGGAGCTTGCCCGCGACGGGGTCGTGACGCTG
>CAZTJC010000012.1:104898-116269 GCA_964613945.1 uncultured Acetobacteraceae bacterium | reverse complement strand
TCTGGCTGGACGACCGGCGGATCGACACGCTGCGGCCGGAGCAGCGCGGGTTCGGGATGGTGTTCCAGAACTACGCGCTGTTCCCGCACATGACGGTGCGCAAGAACATCGCGTTCGGGCTGATGATGCGCGACGTGAAGCGGGCCGAGATCGACCGCCGGGTCGCGGAGGCGGTGACGCTGGTGCGATTGCAGGGCCAGGAGCACAAGCTGCCGGGTCAGCTCTCGGGCGGGCAGCAGCAGCGTGTGGCGATCGCGCGGGCCATCGTGATCGAGCCGCCGCTGGTGCTGATGGACGAGCCGCTGTCGAACCTCGACGCCAAGCTGCGGCTCGAGATGCGGGCCGAGATCCGGCGCATCCATTCCAGCCTGGGGGCGACGACGATCTACGTCACGCACGACCAGGAGGAAGCGCTGTCGTTGGCCGACCGCATCGTGGTGCTGAAGGACGGCACCATCCGCCAGGTCGGCACGCCGGCGGAGCTGTTCACCGAGCCGCGCGATCGGGAGGTGGCCGAGTTCATGGGCTTCCGCAACGCCATCTCGGGCATCGTCTCACAGATCGAGGGTGGCCGGGCGACGTTGCAGGCCAGTACCGGCCTCGTGCGCGGGCGAGCCCAGGGCAGCTTGAGGGTCGGACAACCTGCAACGCTGGTCGTGCGTCCAGAGGATCTGTTGGCCGATGCCGGCGGCGCGCTGGCGGCGACCGTGGTGTCGAGCGAGTTCCGCGGCCATGGGCATACCGGCTTCGCGCGCATGGGCGACGGCACCGAGTTGGTGTTCAGCGCGGCCGAGAGTGCGCCACCCGGCAGCCAGGTGCGTCTGGCCGCCGAACCGGATCGCGCACTGGTCTATCCGGCATGAGTTCCGCTCCCCTCGCCCACCGGCTGCAGGCCCGCGGCCTGGATGGGACGACGATGCTGGTGCTGCCGGCTGCGATCGTGATCCTGGCGATTTTCGTTTACCCGTTCCTGTACGGGCTGGTGCTGTCGTTCCGGCCGAAAGACGGCGGCGCGCTGGCCAACTACGTCCAGTTCTTTTCCGATCCGTTCCTGTACCAGACGGTGTGGACCACGGTGGCGCTGTCGGTTCCGGTGACGCTGCTCAACGTCGCAATCTCCGTGCCGATCGCGTTCCGGGTGCGGCTGATGCGGCGGCAGCGATTGTTGACCACCATCCTGGTGGTGCCGATCACGCTGGGAACCGTGCTGGTGGCCGAGGGTCTGCTCAACTATTTGGGCCCGCAGGGCTGGTTCAACCGCGTGTTGATGTCGGTCGGACTCATCAGCTCGCCGCTGCGCCTGCTGCATAATTACTGGGGCGTGTTCCTGTCGCTGCTGATCACCGGGTTCCCGTTCAGCTTTTTGCTCACCCTCTCCTATCTCAGCGGCGTCGACCCGGCGCTCGAGCGGGCCGCGGCGACGCTTGGGGCCGGCGCGCGGTCGCGGTTCTGGCACGTGATGCTGCCGCTGATGCTGCCGGGTTTGGCGATCACCTTCTGCCTGTCGTTCGTGCAGGCGTTCTCCGTGTTTCCGTCGGCGGTGCTGCTCGGTGCGCCGGCGGGGCCGACGCGGGTGATCTCGATCGCGGCATATCAGGCGGCGTTTGAGCAGTTCGACTATTCGCTGGCGTCGGCAATCGCGATGCTAATGGGCGCGATCGAGCTCGGCATTGTGGCGGCGGTGCTGGGCGCGCGCGGGCTGGTGTACCGAGGACCCGCTGGTGGAGGGAAAGGCTGATGCGGCCCACACCGATCGAGCGTACGCTGGGCGAACGGCTCTGGGCGGGCGCGGTCTGGACCTTTGTCGGGTTCTTCGTGGTCAACGTTATTGCGATGATCGCCGCCGTGGTCACCAGTTCGTTCGCTACGCGATGGCTGCGCTCCTGGTTTCCGAGCGGGTGGACAACGCAGTGGTATGGCTCGGCTTGGACGGAGTTCCAGCTCGGCGACGTGCTGCTGGTAACGTTCGAGGTGGTGTTCCTGGTGGTGGTGCTGTCCGGCCTGCTGGGCGTGCCGGCGGCCTATGCGCTGGCGCGGCGGGAGTTCCCGGGCAAGAAGCTGTTGACGCTGCTGTTCCTGATCCCGCTGCTGGTGCCGCCGATCACCTACGGCATCCCGCTGGCGACGGTGCTGTATCAGGCCAACCTGGCGGGCTCGCTGGCCGGGGTGGTGATCGCCAACCTGGTGCCGACGGTGCCGTTCGTGATCCTGATCATGATCCCGTTCATCGAGCAGATCGATCCGAAGATCGAGGCGGCGGCGCGGGTGTTCGGCGCCAACACGCCGCGGCTGTTCCGCTACGTGCTGATCCCGCTGCTGCTGCCAGGGGTGCTGGCGGCATTGCTGCTGGTGCTGGTGCGGACGATCGCGATGTTCGAGCTGACGTTCCTCACGGCGGGAGCGACGAGCCAGACTCTGGTGGTGTCGCTCTATTACGCGGTGTTCGCCGCGGGCGTACGGGCGGTGCAGTCGATCGACGCGATGGCGGTGATCTACATGGTGACCACGTTGTTCTGGCTGCTGATCGCGTTGCGCTTCGTGAACCCGACGCAGATCGTCGGGCGCGCGCGCAACGCGTGATCGGCAGCGGCTACATGGGCGTCGGAGCCGAGGTGAGGATGGCTTCGACGATGCACTGAACCTCCAGCGCCTCCCCCAACGTCGCGAGATGGTGGGGCTCGCCGCGGTTCATGGCCGCGACCGCGGCGAGTTGGCGCTGCAGCACCAGCGGCCGGGCGCGGTCCTGCGGGATCGCCGCCGGGTCGGGGTGCCAGGCGCCGTTTTCGAACCGCTCGGCGATCGACCAGTTGCGCAAGCGGACGGCGCCATCGACGGTGAAGCTGTTGCTGTCGTCCAGGGTGGTGGTGCCGACGCCGCCGGTTACCCGCACCGCCACCGCGCCCGCACGCATCTGCGCCGTTATCCGGCGCTCGCTTCGCCCGGCCTCGGGGAAGTCGGCCGTTGCCGTTTCCAGCACCAGCGGACCGAAGAGCCGGTGTGCCAGGAAAAGGAAGTGCGACAGTACCTCCCGCGTGAAGCCGCCTTGCGCCGGGCCGTCCAGCCAGCCCGCCGCGGCGTGTTGCCAGCCGCGCGGCCAGGTGGCGAAATCGACCGCGATGTCCACCGCGGCGGGTGATTGGCCGGCCAGCCAGCCGGTCAGCGTCGCCACGGCTGGGGAGGAGGCGAACGGGAAGTTCACCGCCGCCCGCGCGGTTCCGGCATCGGCCACGAAGGCCCTGGCCTCCGCGACATCGACCGCCAGCGGCTTTTCGCAAAAGAGCGATTTGCCGGCCGCGAGCACGGCTCGCGCGTGCGGGAGGTGCGTGGCCGGCGGTGACGCGACGTAGACGCAATCGGAGGCAGCAATTACCTCGGCCGCCGAGTCCATCACCGTCAGCCCCGGCACGGCAGCCGTCAGCCGCGACAATGCTTCGGCCGATGGGTCCCAGACGCCGGCGATGCGCACGGCACCCTGCCCCGGCGCGGCCCGCAACAGACGCTCACCCATGATGCCGGCGCCGAGCACGCCCAATCCGATCTCGTTCATAGCGAGGCTTTCCTTATCTCAACGTGAAGACACGCTGGCGCCGGGTGGCGTCGCGATCAGCGTGTGGACGGTGGCGCCGTCATGACCCGTTATGGCGGTGGCGAGGTCGCGCGAGAGTTGCGCCATCGGCTCCGGCCGCATGTGCACCGCATCCCACCAGCGGGACTCGTCGGAGGTCATCGGCCCCGGCAGCGAAAGGTCGTAGACGGCCGTGTTCGGCCGTGACTTTGCCAATGCCACGATCCGGTCCTTGCACCCCTGCATCATGGCGGCACCCACCGTGTTCGGGGGCGGATACAGGTGGTGCCGCGGCACGAACACCAGCAGCAGCCGGGTCGAGGGCGGTAGCGTGTCGACGCGGGCGCGGAGCCAGTCCAGTGCGACGTAGTGCCAGGTCGCCGGGTCCGGGTTGGCGGGGGGCAGCCAGGGTTCGGCCAGGTTCTCCGCGATCAACGCCTTGGCCAGCACCGGGTCAAATTTGTGGAAGTCGACGTCCAGCAACTGGTAGCCGTTGGCGCCGAAGGGCCGCGCCGAACCGGACAGGATGGAGGCGGCCGATCGCCAGGCGGTTTCGATGGCGTGCATGTTGAACAGGTTGGCCAGGGCGCCGAGCGCATCGTCGCGGTACAGCCAGTCCGGCAACGGGCCGTAGCCGAAATGCTCGAGGTCGTCGCCGCGCTCGCACCAGAGCCGATCCAGCCCGACCATCAGCGCGCGCGGCTTGGGGTGGGCGCGGAGAAACACGTCGAGCAGTTGCATCTGTTCGTACGCGAAGGAATGCACCATGGCGAGGTTGGCGAAGGTTGCGCCGACCGCCGGGTCGAGGTCGGCGGGGTTGAACAGGCGCGAGGTGGAGTTGCCGATGATCGCAGCGTCGAATTTCGGCGAGCGGGCGAGTTCGGGGTAGGCCCAGCGCTGGCTGTGATCGGCCGGGGTGCGCGGGATCGGGCTGGGAAACGGCAGCGTGCCCCAGGGGTCCGCGAGCACCAGCACCAGGAACAACAGGGCGCTGCCGCCGCCAAAGACGCCCAGCAGCTGGATGAAGAATTTACGCCAGGCCATGGTCAGAACTGGAAGTAGAAGAACACGGACGGCACTCGGCCGCCGGCGAGCAGCACGATCCAGATCGTCGCCAGCCCGACCGGCCAGGCGAGCCAGGGTCGCGGCTTCAGCCAGTCGAACGCGATCTCCTGACTCGGTCGGCCGAAGAAGGCCAGGGCCGCCGCACCCAGGAAGGCGGCAGTATGCTCGCGGTCAAGCGCGATGCGTCCCCAGCCATTGGCGCCGGTCAGCGACCACAGGAACCGCCCCGCGGTGTCGAAGCCCGGCGAGTGGAACACGATCAGCGTCAGGTGAAAGAAGCCAAAGGTCATCGCCCATCCGAGCAGGCGCGGCACCTTGATGCCGGTCTTGTCCCAGACATGGTTCACCGCCAGGCCGAGTCCCTGCAGGCCGCCCCACACCACGCAGTTCCAGTTCGCGCCGTGCCACAGGCCGCCGAGCAGCATGGTCAGCGTCACGTTGACCACTTGCCTTGTCTCGCCAAGGCGGCTTCCGCCAAGTGGGATGTAGAGGTAGTCGCGCAGGAAGCGGGACAGGGTGATGTGCCAGCGGCGCCAGAGGTCGCGCACGGAGGTGGCCTGGTAGGGCGAGTTGAAGTTGATCGGCAGCTTGAGGCCGAACATTAGCGCCAGGCCGAGCGCCATGTCGGAATAGCCTGAGAAATCGAAATAAAGCTGGAAGGTGAAGGCCAGGCTGCCGATCCAGGCGTCGGCGGCGGTGAGGCCGGTTTGGGCGATGGCGGCGTAGGCCGGGTCGGCGAGGTGGCCGAGGGTGTCGGCGATGGCGATCTTCTTGGCCAGGCCGATGATGAACAGCACCAGGCCGCGGCCGAGATTCTCCCACATGGCGGGGCCGCGCGGGTCGCGCTCGAGCTGCGGGATGATCTCGTTGTGGCGCACCAGCGGCCCGGCGATCAGCTGCGGAAAGAAAGTGACGAAGCTCCAGAAGTCGAGAAAGCCGTAGATGTGGCGGTCGCCGCGGCGCAGATCCATCAGGTAGCTGATCTTCTGGAACACGAAGAAGCTGATGCCGAGCGGCAGGATCAGCTGCCAGGGCTGCCAGTCGACTCCGGCCACGCCGAACACCGTGCCGCGCAGGAAGTCGGCATATTTGAACAAGGCCAGGACGCAGAGGTTGAGCACGACGCCGGCCAGCGGGATCCAGCGCTGGCCGGTGCGGCCGAACCATTGCGCGATCAGCCAGTTGGCCATCGTCAGCGTCGCCAGCAGCGGGACGAAGCGCCAGTCCCAGTAAGCGTAGAAGGCCAGCGAGACCCCGACGATCCAGGCCTGGCGCCAGGGTCGGCTCGCCGCCAGAGCGTAGTATCCGAGCAGCGAGACCGGCAGGAAGGCGAAGATGAAGATCTGCGAATTGAACAGCACCGGGGGGCTCTAACCCAATTCGCGCTGGGAAATCACCCCATCATGAAGGCGCTGACCTTGTTGCCGTCGAGATCGCGGAAATAGCCGGCGTAGAAGCCGGTGAAGCGCTCGCCCGGCGCACCCTCATCCGTGGCGCCCAGGGAAAGCGCCAGGGCGTGGATGCGGTCCACCTCGGCACGGTCGTCGGCGATCAGGGCGATCATCTGGCCGTTGCCGGGGGTCGCGCGCTGGCCGTCGAACGGGATGGTGACGCCGAAGCCCGGATTGCCGTCGGTCGGACCCCAGGCGATGAAGTTGTCGTTCTCCATGATGCGCTTGCCACCCATCTCGGCCGCGATCGCGTCGTAGAACGCGGCCGCGCGGGGAAGATCGTTGGTGCCGATGGTCACATAGCCGAGCATGGAACTACCTTTTTCAATTCATGACGCCGAAGACGCGCGAGCGGCCCGTGTCGGAAGCGGTGCGGAACATCCGCAACTCGCCGCCGCCGGGCAACTCGACGATCTCGCGGCCGTCGGGCGCCTGCACCACCGGAACCGGCGCACCCGCCCAAACGGCCGAAATGAGCTTAGCGTACTGTGCGGCCGGACCCGGCGTGAACGAATGGTAAGCCGCCGCCGCCGCCGGCCAGTCGTGGGTGCGGGCATAGAGCGAGGTGAGGAATCGCGCGGCGTAGCGGGCGTTGGGCACGGGGTCGAAGGCTTCGTCGAGGGAGCGGAAGGCAGTGGGGTGATAGAACAGGTTGACCTGCATGCAGCCGACGTCGATCGAACTGACACCGCGCGCCTGGAGCGCCTGCACCGCGGTGATCGCTTCGGCCTTGTTGGCATAGTAGGTGCCGATTCCCTCGGCGCTGACGGTCCATGGCCAGGGGCGCCGCGTGCCGGTGCGCGGGTCCCGGCGTCCGCTCTCGACGACGCCGATCGCGTGCAACAATCCGGGTGCGGTGTCACCGACACGCTCCGCAGCGGCGATCGCGCCGTCGCAATTGATCGGGGACGGGGCGGGTCGCGCGGCCAAGGCCGGCAATGAGAGAACGCATGCGAGCAGAGCGAGACGCAGCATGGGCGGGGGTATGGACGAGTGTCCGCGCGCGCGCAACGGCGCCAAAGCAGGTTGTAGAAATTTCGAGATTACATCTTAATTTAACTCATAATTAACGTATTTTTGTGGTAGCCGTCGCCGAAACCGACAGGGTTACGTATGTTTCACCTCTTTCCGCGCTTCTCACGGGATGTGCACTCAACCCCATTTGCCGCTGAATTCCGCCGTCTCGGCGTGCCGCACGAACTCTTTGCGGAAGAACTCAGCCTGCATTACGAAACCCGCGCCGGCCTTTTCTGTCGCATCTATCCCAAGCTCTTCTTCTATGCAGCGCGCGCCGCGGTTCGATCACTGATCCTGAGCCGGCCCAAGCCCGATGTCGTGGTCATCAAATCCGACGTCGAGGCGATCGTGTTTGGGCTGTTCGCCTCCTTGTTCTCGCGTCAAACACGGATCGTGTTCGAGACGTTCATCGCCGCCGAACGCGGCTCGCCGCTGAAGCGTCGGCTTCAGCATCTACATTACAGTCTCGTGCTGCATTTCGTGGACGTCGCGATCTGTCACTCGGCCACCGAGGCACGGGATTACGTGGCCCAGTTTCCGGGGACGCGCGCCGTGTTCACCGCCCTGCCCTTTGGTCTCTCGGTCGACGGCCGCGAGACGTTGCGCGCCACCTATGGCGATGCCGGGGCGGCCTCGAACGTGATCGTGTCGGCGGGCCGCTCGGCGCGAGATTATGTGACGCTGGCCAAGGCCGTCGCCGGGCTGCCCTGCCGCGTGCGGGTGATCTGCGATTGGGAACGACCGACGGTGGCGCTCGAGAACATGCCGGAGGTCACGATCGTGCGAAACTGTTTCCGGTCGGAGTATCTGGCCGAACTGGCGCGAGCGCGGATCGTGGTCGTGCCGCTGTCGCAGCGCCGGATTTCGGCGGGGCAGATGGTGATGCAGCAGGCATTCGCCCTGGGCAAACCGGTCGTCATCACCGACACGCCGACGACGCGCGAGTACGCCACCGACGGACGTGACGCCCTACTCTGCGCGTTCGGCGACGCGGACGATCTCCGCGCCAAGATCATCTCCCTTCTCGCCGACCCGGTCCGTTGCGCCGAGCTCGGCGAGCGTGGCTCCGAGCGTTATGATCGGGAGTTCAGCACCGAGGCCTATGTCCGCAATCTGGTTCGGTTGCTGAGCGACATCGTGGACCAGCCCAGGACGAAATGGCATTCCATGCCAACCTCGGTTGATGCAGGAGCGCTGGCGGGCGATTGAGCGCCCGCCCCGTCGTCAGACCTTACCGTGGCAGTGCTTGAACTTCTTGCCGGAGCCGCACGGGCATAGCGCATTGCGCGGCACGTTCTTCCAGGTCGTCGGATCCGCCGGGTCGATGCCGATCTCGGTCGGGCGCTCCGCCTCGATCACGTCGCCGCCGGCGTATTGAGCCGAGGCCGCCGGGTCGGAGTATTGTAGCGTCACCGGGGCGGGTTCGGCCGGCTGGAACAGCGCCGTCGGCGGCGCCTCCGGCCCGATCTCCACCCGCGCCAGCATCGCCGTCACCCGCTCGCGCAGTTCGTCGAGCATGCCGTTGAACAGGTTGAAAGCTTCGCTCTTGTACTCGTTCAGCGGGTCGCGCTGGCCGTAGGCACGCAGGCCGATGCCTTGGCGCAGGTGGTCGAGCGCCAGAAGATGCTCCTTCCACACCGCGTCTAGCACCTGCAGCAGCAGGTTCTTCTCGACGAAGCGCATCAGCTCCGGGCCGAAATTAGCCGCCTTGGACGCCATGTGCTGGTCGGCCGCCGCTTCGATGCGTTCGCGAATGCCGGTTTCGTCGATGCCTTCCTCGCGGCCCCAGTCGACCACCGGCAGCTCGAGGTTCAGCAGGCGCTTGAGATCCTCGGCCAGCTCGGCGGTTTCCCACTGCTCGGCGTACGCCTTCTCCGGGATACGCCGCGTGACCAGGTTGGAGACGATCTCGGCGCGCATGTCGGCCACCGTCTCGGCAACGTCGTCAGCGTGCATGAACTCGCGGCGCTGCGCGTAGACCTCGCGCCGCTGGCTGCTCATAACGTCGTCGTATTTCAGCACGTTCTTGCGCATGTCGAAGTTGCGGGCTTCGACCTTCTTCTGCGCCTTTTCGAGCGCGCGGTTGATCCACGGATGGACGATGGCCTCGCCGGGCTTGAGGCCGAGGCGCTGCAGCATGCCGCCCATGCGGTCCGACCCGAAGATGCGCATCAGGTCGTCCTCGAGGCTGAGGAAGAAGCGCGAGCCACCGGGGTCGCCCTGACGGCCGGAGCGGCCGCGGAGCTGGTTGTCGATGCGCCGGCTTTCGTGACGCTCGGTGCCGATCACCAAGAGGCCGCCAGCTTGCTTGACCACGGGGTGGTTGGCCGCGACCTCAGCCGCGATAGCCTGGCGGTGCGCCTCGTCGTCGACGGCGGCCTCGATCTTGATCCGCATGTCGGCGTTGCCACCGAGTTTGATGTCGGTGCCACGGCCGGCCATGTTGGTGGCGATGGTAATGGCGCCGGGCGCGCCGGCCTGGGAGACGATGGCGGCTTCCTGCTCATGGAAGCGGGCGTTCAGCACGGCGTGCGGGATCTTCTTCTCGGTCAGCAACGCGCTGATGATCTCGCTTTTCTCGATGCTGGTGGTGCCGACCAGCACCGGCTGGTTCCGCGCCCGGGCTTCCTCGATCAGGGTGGCGACGGCCTCGTATTTCTCGGTCGCCGAGCGATACACCTCGTCGTCCTGGTCGAGCCGCTTGACCGGCACGTTGGTCGGGATCTCGATCACGTCGAGCTTGTAGATCTCGGCGAACTCGTCCGCCTCGGTCAGCGCCGTGCCGGTCATGCCGGAGAGCTTGGGATACAGGCGGAAGTAGTTCTGGAATGTGATGGAGGCGAGCGTCTGGTTCTCGGGCTGCACCTCCACGTGTTCCTTGGCCTCGAGCGCCTGGTGCAGGCCTTCGGAGTAGCGCCGGCCTTCCATCATGCGGCCGGTGAACTCGTCGATCAGCACCACCTTGTTATCGCGCACGATGTAGTCGACGTCGCGGGCGAACAGGGTGTGCGCCCGCAGGCTCTGCTGGACGTGGTGGATCACCGAGACGTTGAACGAGTCGTAGAGGTTGCCTTCGGAGAAGATGCCGGCATCCTTCAGCATCTGCTCGACCGTCTCGGAGCCCGGTTCGGTCAGGTGGACGGAGCGCTGCTTCTCGTCCTTGTCGTAGGTGGTGGCGTCCTTGACCAACTCGATCATCACCGCATCGACGCTGCGATACAGCTCGCTGCTGTCTTCGGCGGGCCCGGAGATGATGAGCGGCGTGCGTGCCTCGTCGATCAGGATGGAGTCGACCTCGTCGACGATGGCGTAGGCGAAATCGCGCTGCACCATGTCGTCGAGGCGGTACTTCATGTTGTCGCGCAGGTAGTCGAAGCCGAACTCATTGTTGGTCCCGTAGGTGATGTCACACGCATACGCAGCCCGGCGTTGATCGTCGGTCAGCCCGTGCACGATCACGCCCGTGCTCATGCCCAGGAAGCCGTAGACCTGCGCCATCCACTCGGAGTCGCGGGTGGCCAGGTAGTCGTTGACCGTCACGACGTGCACGCCCTTGGCCGGCAGCGCGTTGAGATAGACCGGTAAGGTGGCGACCAGGGTCTTGCCCTCGCCGGTCTTCATCTCGGCGATCTTGCCGGCATGCAGGACCATGCCGCCGATCAGCTGCACGTCGAAGTGGCGCAGGCCCAATACCCGGCGGGCCGCCTCGCGCACGGTGGCAAAGGCTTCCGGCAGGATCTCATCGAGTGTGGCGCCGGACTCGAGCCGGGCGCGGAACTCGGCGGTCTTGCCGACCAGCGCCTCGTCGGAGAGCGCCTGCATCGCCGGCTCCAGCGCATTGATCTGCGGCACCCGGCGCTGGAACGCCTTGAGTGAACGATCGTTGGCGGAGCCGAACACGGCGCGGGCAATGCTGGCGAGCATACAAGGAGGCTTTCAGGTAACGCGAACAGGGTGGAGATAGGATCAGGGCGGCATCGGGTCAACGCGGCGGGGTCCGCGGTCATGATTCCGTCGTGTAGTGGCTCCTTGTGGCGGCTTTCGGGCGCACCTATTGTCCGGCCGCCGTGCCTGGGATCCCGGGCCGTCTAAATTCAAGGGAATATCCCATGCGCCGCGCCAGCCTTGCCACCGTTGCCACGATCGCTCTTCTCAGCGTGACGCTCCTCAGCGAGCCTGGGCTGGCGCAACCCGCGCCGCCGGCACCGTCAGCGCCACCCGCGCCCTCCACCAATGCCGCCACGCCGGCACCGGGCAATGCCGCCACGCCGGC
>CAZTJC010000012.1:0-104798 GCA_964613945.1 uncultured Acetobacteraceae bacterium | reverse complement strand
CCGCGCCCTCCACCAATGCCGCCACGCCGGCACCGGGCAATGCCGCCACGCCGGCACCGGGCAATGCCGCCACGCCGGCGCCGGGCAATGCCGCCACGCCGGCGCCGGGCACCGTGATCGCCAAGGTCGGGACGGACGAGATCCATTATTCCGACCTGCAGGAGGCGATGCAGACCCTACCCGACCAGCTGCGCGCCATGCCGCCGGCGATGCTGTACCCGATGCTGCTGGACCAGCTCATCGACCGCGACGTCATCGTCCAGCAGGCCAAGAAGGAGAATCTGCAGGACGACCCCAAGGTGAAACAGGCCATCAGCCGCGCCACCGACCTGGCGCTGCAGAACGCGCTGCTGAGCCGCGACATCCAGCCGCTGCTGACGCCGGCGGCGATCAAGGCGCGCTACGACGCCGAGTATGCCGGCAAGACCGGCGACGAGCAGGTGCACGCCGAGCACATCCTTGTGCCGACCGAAGCCAAGGCGAAGGACATCATCGCCCAGCTCGGCAAGGGCGCCGATTTCGGCAAGCTGGCCAAGGAGAACAGCACGGACCCGTCGGCCAAGGAAAACAGCGGCGACCTCGGCTGGTTCAAGAAGACCGACATGCTGCCCGAGTTCTCCGATGCCGCCTTCGCGCTGAAGCCCGGCCAATACACTCAGAAGCCGGTGCAGACCCGCTTCGGCTGGCACGTCATCAAGCTCGAGGGCACCCGCACAGCACCGGCGCCGACGCTCGAGGAGGTCGGCGACCAGATCCGCCAGCAGATCATCCAGGAGGGTGTCGCCAAGGTGCTGGCTTCCGCCAAGACCGGCGTGACCGTCGAGAAGTTCAACCCCGACGGCAGCCCCTACACGCCGCCGGCCATGCCGATGCCGGGTGCGGCGCCGGCAGCGGTGCCTGGCCAGGCACCGGCCCAAGCACCAGCCCCGACTCCGGCCCCAGCCAAGTAAGAAAGCAGCATGGCCATTCCGACCTCTCCGCTCGCCATGCCATTGCCGGCGCTGCCTCCCATCGAGGGGGTGCGGCTCGGTGCGGCGCAGGCGGGCATCCGCTACAAGGACCGCACCGACCTGGTGATGATCGAACTGGCGGCGGGGACCCGGGTGGCCGGCGTGTTCACCCGCAACAAGTGCCCGGGCGCGCCCATCGACTGGTGCCGCGAGCATCTCGAAGGGGGCCGCGCCCGGGCCGTCGTGATCAATGCCGGGAACGCCAACGTCTTCTCCGGCCGTGTCGGCGCCGACGCCGTCCGCGCTACTGCCGAGGCCGCGGCCGACATCGTCGGCTGCAAGCCCGGCGAGGTATTCGTCGCCAGCACGGGGGTGATCGGCGAGGCGCTGCCATTTGGAAAGATCACCGCCGCCCTGCCCGCCCTGCATGACACGCTCGGCGCCAACCGCTGGGAAGACGCCGCCCGCGGCATCATGACCACCGACACT
This sequence comes from uncultured Acetobacteraceae bacterium, assembly GCA_964613945.1. Classification (GTDB taxonomy): domain Bacteria; phylum Pseudomonadota; class Alphaproteobacteria; order Acetobacterales; family Acetobacteraceae; genus JAVVHH01. Next base: position 103,359 of record CAZTJC010000012.1, on the reverse strand, counting down.
TTCCCCAAGGGCGCCACCCGCACCGCCGAACTCGGTGGCGGCACCGTCCGCATCAGCGGCATCGCCAAGGGCAGCGGCATGGTCGCGCCCGACATGGCGACGATGCTGTGCTTCGTGTTCACCGACGCCAAGCTGCCGGCCAAGGTGCTGCAGGAAGCGCTGGAATACGGCGTCAAGCGCAGCTTCAACTGCACCACCGTGGATAGCGACACGTCCACCAGCGACACCGTGCTGCTGTTCGCCACCGGCACCGCCGACCACGACAAGGTCGATACGTCGGACAAGAAGGAGCTGCGCCGCTTCCGCGATGCGCTGGAGGCGGTGCTGCACGACTTGGCGCTGCAAGTCGTGCGCGATGGCGAGGGCGCGCAGAAGCTGGTCCGCATCGACGTGACCGGCGCGGTGTCGAAGAGGTCGGCGCACCGGGTCGCCATGGCGATCGCCAACTCGCCGCTGGTCAAGACCGCCATCGCCGGCGAGGACGCCAATTGGGGCCGCATCGTCATGGCTGTCGGCAAGGCCGGCGAGCCCGCTGACCGCGACCTGCTCTCGGTCGCCATCGGCGGCACCTGGATGGCGCGGCACGGCACGGTGGTTCCGGATTACGACGAAGGCCCGGTGGTCGCGCACATGAAGACTCGCGAGATTTCCATTGCTGTCGACCTTGGTCTCGGCAAGGGCGTCTCGACTGCGTGGACCTGCGACCTGACCCACGGCTACATCGACATCAACGGTAGCTACCGCAGTTGACGACGCCAGTTGACGTCGTCGCTGCGCCTCTCGCCGTGACGGACTGAGCCGCGTGGCGCTCCAACTCACCGCTGCCGCCGGTTTCGAGCCGCTATCGACCGAGCGTCTGTCGCTGCGGCCGCTCCGCCCGGACGACGCTGCGGAGATCCACCGTCTCGTCAATGACTGGGAGGTGGTGCGCATGCTGTCGCAGCTCCCCTTCCCTTACCCGCGCGACCTCGCCGGGCAGTGGATCGCCTCCACGCTCGAGCAGATGGAGCGCGGCACCGGCTATCACCTGGCGATCACCGGCCAGGAAGACGGCCGCGAGATGCTGATCGGCTGTATCGGCCTGCGGCTGGACCTGACGCCGCGGGTCGGCAATCTGGGCTACTGGATCGGCCGCCGCTTCTGGCGCCTCGGCGTGGCCAGCGAGGCTGCCGCCCGCCTCGCGCGCTGGGCGCTGGCCAATCTCGACATCGACCATCTCGAGGCCAGCGTCGCCGTCGACAACCCGGCCTCGTCGGCCGTGCTTCGCCGCGCCGGGTTTCGCGAGGTCGGCTTGGGCGAAAGCAACTTCCTGGCCCGCGGTGGCAAGCATCCCGTCACCCTGTTCAAAGCGACCCGCGACGACCTGTTCGACGCACCGGTGCTCGACACCAGCCCGGAGCCCGGCCGCAAGCTGGTCCTGGTCGCCGCCTGCGCGCTGATCGACACAGATGGCCGCATTCTCCTGACCCGGCGTCCCGAGGGCAAGGCGATGGCCGGGCTGTGGGAGTTCCCAGGCGGCAAGCTGGAGCCGGGCGAGTCGCCGGAGGAGGCTGTGATCCGCGAGTTGCAGGAAGAGCTAGGTATCGACATCGCCAGCAACTGCCTGGCCGCGTTTGCCTTCGCCTCGCACCAGTACGAGAAGTTCAACCTGCTGATGCCGCTGTTCCTATGCCGCCGCTGGAGCGGCCGGCCGGAGGGGCGCGAGGGTCAGGCGCTGGCCTGGGTCAGGCCAGACAAGCTGGCCGACTATCCGATGCCGGCGGCCGACAAGCCGCTCATCCCGTTGCTGAGGGACTTCCTATGACCAATCCGATCGCCTGCATCCTCGTTATCGGCAACGAAGTGCTGTCCGGGCGCACGCAGGATGCCAACATCAAGTTCCTGGCCACCGGGCTGGGCGAGATGGGCATCCCGGTACGCGAGGTCCGCATTATCCCGGACGTGCCGGAGACGATCATCGCCACCGTCAACGAGTGCCGCGCCAAGTTCGACCATGTGTTCACCACCGGCGGCATCGGCCCGACCCATGACGACATCACCAGCGAGTGCGTCTCCGCCGCGTTTGGCGTGCCGTGGGAGATCCATCCGGAGGCGTTCGCCCGCATGGAGAAGCACTATCAGCCCGGCGAGTTCAACGCCGCTCGCCAGCGCATGGCGACGATGCCGCGTGGAGCGACACTGATCGACAACGCCGTGTCGGTGGCCCCTGGCTTCACCATCGGCAATGTGCACGTGATGGCCGGCGTGCCGCGGATCATGCAGTCGATGTTCAACTGGCTGGCGCCGACGCTGGAGGGCGGCACGCCGGTGTCGTCGGCGGCGGTGCATGCGACCGGGCTGCTGGAAGGCGCGATTGCGGCCGGGCTGGAGGCGATCCAGAAGCGGTATCCGGACCTCGATCTGGGCAGCTACCCGTATTACCGCTCGACGGGGAATGGCGTGTCGCTGGTGGCCAAGGGACAGGATGCGGATGCGGTGGCGGCGTGTATTGCGGAAGTAACGACCTTGGTGCGGGAGATGGGGAAGGAGCCGGTTCAGGGAGAGCCTGCGGCCTGATCGGGACCGTTGCAGCAGGCGGAGTGGGTCTGTTTTCGACCTAATTACTGACATTGCCGGCGCATTTACCTATTCCCGAAAGCGGCCACTCCTCCGCCTAATTTGGAACTCAACAGTTTTGCAGCAAAACTAGAACATTGATAACGTTAATCGTTCTCGTTACATTAATCTGATGTAGATTTACAGCTACGCGCGGCTCAGCAACGAGGGACCTCGCTACGGCGTCAGAGGCGCGATGATTTTGAGGTTGGCATAATGAGCGCGTGGCAGGACGGCTTCTACGTAGCGTATTTAACTGGTAAAGCTGGTCAAGGCTTAGCAATATTGGCGTTTAAAAAGGGTCGGATCACTGGTGCCGACATGGCAGGAGTTCTGTTTGATGGTGAATATTCAGACTTGAGTAGTGGAAATATCGGAATTTCTTTGTCGGTGCGGACTCCACCAAATGTAACTCTCATACAGGGAGGGACATCAGGACTCGAAGGACTGCATACAAAATTAGACTTCGAAATACCCGCAGACTTCAGTTCGCAGCCGTTTATTCGTATCAATGGCCCTCGAGGGCCAATCAATACCAAGTTGGTAAAATTGCGCGATTTGGATGACTGATTATCTCTCTGCTGCAACGGCGCTATTTAGCGCGATTGCAACGGGCTTTGCCGCATATGCAACTTGGCAGGCACCAAGATCAGCTGCGGAGTTGGCAGAAAAGTTGCGTCGAATGTCAGAACACGCGCAAGAGCGCCAAAAGCAAAAACTTTCAATCTTCGGAACATTAATGCAAGAACGGGCGGCTGTATATTCCGAAGACGGAGTGAAGGCACTTAATCTAATTGACGTAGTGTTCAATGACTGCCGTGAAGTCCGAGAAGCCTGGGCAGAGCTATTTTTAATCTTCGGTATCGATCCGATCCCATCCCATGCTTTAGACGAGCGATTGCGTAAACTCTTGTCGGCAATAGCCAAAGATGTTGGTCTTGGCGAGAACTTACGAACAGACGATCTTGGTCGTGTGTATAGCCCCAACGCTGTGACGCAAGACCGCATGATTAAAGACATGCAGCGTCAGCAAATGCTTGCGTCTTTGCAAGGTAAGTCGTCACCAGCCGCAAACACCGCGGCTACCGAGAATAATGTCTGGCCGCCGACACCGGTTTAATGGTCTGTCGAAACTTAAACGGTGGTTTGAGGCTGAACGAAAAAGGCTGACCATTATCAGCGGAAACGGACGTTTCAGATCATGACAGCTTTTGTTTCATAGAAACGTCTGCTTTTACCGCAATTTCTTCTTCAAGCGGACAGACTGTTTCCCACTAGTTCCGGAAACTCACCAACTGGGGCAACTGCGAGTCGGAAAGCGTCGTCCTCAAGTAACGATACGAGCGCCGTTTTCTAAAATTGTTCCAGCCGCCTGCCACCCCGAACTAAAACAAGCCTGCATCAGATACCCGCCCGTAGGCGCGTCCCAGTCCAACATCTCGCCCGCCACGAACACGCCGGGTCGTCCGCGTAGCGCCAAGTCCGCATCCACTGCGCCCAATTCCACTCCACCCGCCGTCGAGATCGCCCGATCCATCGACGCAAGGCCGGTCAGGTCCAGTTCGACCCGTTTCGGACTGCCTCCGGTTTCCCGCAGCAAGCCTGCGGCAGCCGGGGAGAGCCCGGCGCGGCGCCAGGCGTTGGCGCGGGAGACGCCGGGACCGCCCATGCGGCGGTGCAGGGTTGGCTCGTCCAGGTCGGGCCGCAGGTCCAGCGTCAGGCGGGCCACCCCGTCGCGCTCGAACGCCTCGCGGATCGGCCGGCCCAGCGCGTAGATCAGGCCGCCTTCGAGCCCGGTCGCGGTGACGACCGCCTCGCCGTGTGCCTGGTGGGTGCCTACCGTGCCGACCAGGCGTTTCAATGGCGATCCAGCGAAGCGATCGCGGAAATGGTCCGACCACGGTCGCAGCACGCCCACGTTGCTGGGCTGCAACGACGTCACCGCCACGCCGTAGGCGCGCAGGATGTCGGCCCAGGCGCCGTCGCTGCCCAGGCGCGGCCAGGAGGCGCCGCCCATCGCCAGCAAGGTCGCGCCGGCGCGGATGCTCAATGGCCCCGCCGTTGTCTCGAAGCGGAGCGCGCCCGCCCCGTCCCAGCCGAGCCAGCGATGGCCGACGCGGAACTGCACGCCCAGCCCGGCCAGCCGACGCAGCCAGGCGCGTAGCAGCGGCGTCGCCTTGAACGAGGCCGGGAACACGCGCCCGGAGCTGCCCACCGTCGTCGGTTCGCCCAGGCCGGCGCACCAGTCGCGCAGATTCTGCGGTCCGAAGGCCTGGAGCGCCGGGGTCAGCGCCGCGGCGGCGGCGCCGTAGCGGCTGGCAAAGCGGTCGAGCGGTTCGGTGTGGGTGATGTTCAGTCCGCCGCGGCCGGCAAGCAGGAATTTGCGGCCCACCGACGGCATGCGGTCGAACACGGTAACGGCGCGCCCCGCCGCGGCCAGGCGTTCCGCTGCCATCAGGCCGGCCGGGCCACCGCCAACGACTGCACAATCGATGTTCTCCATGGGCGGCAGATGCGTCCAGGGTTGCCCTGCGCGCAAGGGGGCGGCAGGTTCGGCCCATGTTGACCCCACGCACCATTGCCCAAGCGCAGCACGCGCTCGACTCCGGCCAGACCACCGCGCGACAGCTGGTGGACACCTGCCTCGACCGGATCGCAGTCCCCGATGGCGAAGGCAGCCGCGTGTTCGTCCGCGTCTACGAGGAGGTCGCGCGCGCCAGCGCCGACGCGATGGATGGGTTGCGCCGGATCGGGCGGGCGCCGGGTCCGCTGGCGGGCATTCCGATCAGCATCAAGGATCTGTTCGACGTCGCCGGCGAGACCACGGCCGCCGGCAGCAAGGTCCTGGCCGAGGCCAAGCCCGCTTCGGCTCATGCCACCGTCATCGCCCGCTGCCTGGCCGCCGGGCTGATCCCGGTCGGGCGCACCAACATGACCGAGTTCGCCTTCTCCGGCATCGGCATCAACCCGCATTACGACACGCCCAAGAGCCCCTGGGGCCGTGGCAAGGGCCACGTTCCGGGCGGCAGCTCGTCGGGCGCGGCCGTGTCGGTGGCCGACGGCATGGCGCTGGCGGCGCTGGGCACCGACACCGGCGGCTCCTGCCGCATCCCGGCGGCGTTCTGCGGCATCGTCGGCTACAAGCCCACCGCGCGCCGAGTGCCGATCACCGGCGTGCTGCCGCTGTCGCCGTCGCTGGACAGCGTGGGGCCGTTGGCCAACTCGGTCGCCTGCTGCGCGGCGATCGATTCCGTGCTGGCCGGCGAGCCGCAGCGGCCGCTCAAGCCAATGGAGCTGCGCGGTCTGCGGATGGCGATCCCCGGCAATTTCGTGCTCGACGGCATGGAGCCCGGCGTTGCCGAAGCCTTCACCCGCGCGCTCAATAGGCTCGTCAACCTTGGCGTGCGCATCACGCACCTGAACTTCCCGCAATTCGAGCGCATCGCCGAGGCCAACAAGACGGGCGGGCTTTCTGCGGCCGAGGCGAGTGTCTGGCACCGCGAGCACCTCGCGGCCAACGCTGCCGGCTACGACCAGCGCGTCCGCACCCGCATCGAGCGCGGCGCGGCCATGAGCGCGGCCGATCTGATCGGCGTGCTCGAGGCCCGCAAGGCGCTGATCGCCGAGATGGACGTCGCCACCGCCCCGTTCGACGTGGTGGCGATGCCGACCGCGCCGATCCTGCCGCCCTCGATCGCCAGCCTGGCTGCCGATGCGGACTTCACCCGCATGAACGCGCTGGCGCTGCGCAACCCGTCGCTGGCCAACTTCCTCGACCGTTGCAGCATCAGCATGCCGATGCACCGGCCCGGCGAGGCGCCGGCCGGCTTCATGCTGATGGGCGAAACCGGCGGCGACCACCGCCTGTTCGCCATTGCCGCTGCCATCGAAGCCATCCTGAAGGAATAATCCGCATGAAGCGTTACCTCCTCTGTCTCGCGCTTCCGTTGGCGCTCCTGGCCGCCCTCCCCGCCCACGCTGAATCCGTGCTGAGCGAGATCCTGGCCCGCGGCACGCTGCGAGTCGGGCTTACCGGCGATTATCGGCCGTTCTCGATCAAGGAGGCCGACGGCCAGTTCAGCGGCATGGACGTCGACGCCGCCGAGGCGCTGGCGAAATCCATGGGCGTCAAGCTGGAGATCGTGCCGACGGCGTGGCCGACGCTGACCGCCGACCTGCTGGCGCATAAATACGACATCGCCATGGGCGGCATCACCATCACGCTGGACCGCGCCAAGACCGCCTATTTCTCAACCCCGGTGATGCGCAGCGGCAAGACGCCGATCGCGCGCTGTGTCGACAAGGACAAGTTCGGCACCCTGGCGCAGATCGACCAGCCCGGCGTCAAAGTCATCGTTAATCCCGGCGGCACTAACGAGCGCTTCGCCAAGGCCAACATCAAGCAGGCCGAGATCGTCGGCTTCCCCAACAATGCCACCATCTTCGAGGAAATCGTCGCCGGCCACGCCGACGTCATGATGACCGACGCGGTGGAGACCCGGTTGCAGCAGAAGCTGCACCCCGAACTGTGCGCCATCCATCCCGACGAACCGTTCGATCACTCGCTGCTCGGCTACATGCTGCCGCAGGACATGCCGTTGCAGCAATATGTCGACCAGTTCCTGGCCATCGAGCAGACCAGCGGCGCGCGGGACAAGCTGCTGGCCAAGTGGCTCCCATGAGGTGAGCAGCCCGTTGCCTCTCGTTGTCTGGTACAACACGTATTGTCCCGTGTGCCGCACCGGCATCGACAGACAGCGGAACCGGCTCTTGCGGGCGGTGAAGGCCGGAGCCATCGAGTTCCGCGACATTAATCTGGAGCCGGAGGCGCTGGCGGCTCACGGCATCGGGGTGGAGGCGGTGCGCCGGCGTCTCTACGGCATGGACGAGACCGGGCGGCTATACGCCGGCATCGACTGCGCGATCGAGATCTGGCGACGCACGCCCGGCGAAGCGTGGATCGGTCGGCTCCTCGGAACCACCCTGCTGCATCCGGTGTCCCGGTGGGCCTACGACCGTTTCGCGGACCGGCTCTACGCTTGGAACCGTCGTAAGGGTCACTGGTAAGTCCGCGCTGCCGTGAAGCGCGGAGTGTGGCGGGATGCGATCAAGCCCCGCTACACCCTCCAGCAACGCCGCGGCCGTCTGCGTCCAGGCCGTCGGCACGAAATCTGCCCGCACCGACCTCTCCCATGCCGCCAGCTCCGCCCGGTCGTCCAAGATCGCCGACACCGCCGCATAGGCCGAGCGGACGTTCCCCGGATCGAAATACCGGCACAGCGGTCCTCCTGCCTCCGGCAACGAGGCCGCGTCCAAACTCAAGCAGGGTTTCCCGAGCGCCAGGCTCTCCGTCACCGGCAGGCCCCACCCCTCGTGCCAGGACGGGAACACCGTGAACAGGCAACCGGCATACAGCTCCCGCAGCTCGGCATCGTCCGGGTCCGCCACGAACTTGACCCGTCCGCCCAGCCACTTGGTGTTGTCCAACTGCGCCAGCAGATCCGCCACCAGCCAGCCGATCCGGCCCGCGAACACCAGGTCCGGCACGCTCTCGGCCGCCCGCGTCCCCTCGGCCACCGCGGCGAGTAGCAGGCTCCACACCCGGAACAGCAGCGCATGGTTCTTGCGCGCCTCCATCGTCGAGACGAACAACACGTAGCTTCCCGGCGCCGGCAGCCCCGGCATCGGCGAACCCGGCGTCTCCTGCACCGCCGCACCGAACCCGCTGCCGATCGGCAGCACCTGCACCGCCCCGTTCAGCACGATGCCGCTTTCGCGCGTCCAGGCCTCCACGTCGGCGGCGGTGTGGCGCGAATTGGCGAACACCACGTCGCAGAACGGCAGCACGTCGGCATACCAGTCGCGGAACATCCGCGGCACGCCGCGGTGACACCATTCCGGATGCCGCACCGGCACCAGGTCGTGCACCAACACCCCGAACCGCATCGGTCGCTCGTCACGCAACCACCGCGCCAGATCGCTATAGCGTTCGCGGTTCCATGGCGCGCCCAGCACCAGCAGCGTGTCGCCGGCCTGCGACAGCCGTGCGAACGATCCGGCACCGCCTTTCAGGGACGCGGACGCCGTCGGCGCCGCCGGGTGATCCGTCAGCCGCCCAATGAACCGCTTGGTCACCGAGGCCGACGCGGCCGCCCCGCGCCGCACCGGATAGGCCGCCGCCGCCGCTCCGAACCGCAGCAGCGACACCGCTGCCTGCACCTGCATCACCGCCGCCAGCACCAGCGGCCGCCGCACTTTGGGCGGCAACCGATCCGCCACCCTTCCCGCCAACCGACGGGCGAGGCCGCGCGGTCGATCCCTCGTCACCGCCGCTGTCGTCGGCACGGCGGGCGCGTCGACATCGGGCATCCGTCGTGGTGCCGACTCCGGCGCGTCGCCGCCGAAATCGGCCAGCAGGTCCGCCCATGCTACCGTGATCAGCGACGGCACCCGCGCACCGTGCCGCACGAAGCCGATCGCCGGGCCGCCGGCCGCTTCCAGCGCCTTGGCAGCGCGGAACACCTCGAAGCTCACCCGCTGGATGCCGCTGATCCGCCGATTGCCGCTGCGGAAATAACGCACCATGTCCTCGACATCGAACCAGATCGTCATTCCGCCAGCCCCACGATCACCGCGGCGGCATCGTCCCAGCTCGACGGCCGATAGCGGTGGCGGACGTCTGCCTGCCACGCCGCGATCGCCCCGGGCGTATCCAGCAGCGCCGTCACTGCCCGGTGCGCATCGCCGACATCCTCCGGGTCGAAATACCGGCACAGATCACCGCCAGCTTCCTCCAGCGCCGTTCCCCGCGCCGCCAGACATGGCTTGCCGAGCGCCAAGCTTTCCCCGAGCGGCAGCCCCCAGCCCTCGAACAGCGATGGCAGGGTGCTGAACAGGCACCCCTGGTAGAGCGCCCGGATCTCGGCGTCGCCGGGCTCCCGCAACAGCCGGATGCGCCCGCTCACCCAGCGCGAGTTGTCGAGTTGCTGCAGCAGATCGGCCACCCCCGTGCCGACCCGGCCCGCGAACACCAGCTGCGGCACCGAATCCGGCGCCCGGCTGCCGGCGCGCACCTCCGCCATCAACCGTTGCCACACCTGCACCAGCACCGCGTGATTCTTCCGCGCCTCCAGAGTCGAGACGAACAGCACATAGGTGCCGGCGATTGGCAGACCGGGTGGCACCCCGGTACTCGCTGGCAATCGGCTCGACCCGGCCGGCAACACGACGGGCGCCGAAACCGCGATGCCCTGCCGTGCCGCATACGCTGTCACGTCGCTCGCCGTGAACCGCGAGATGGTCAGCACCTGGCTAGCTGCAGCCAGCGCAGCCGTGAGCCAGGCCCGAAAACGCTCCACTTGGTGCGGTGGCACCCAGTCCGGCCGTCGCACCGGGATCAGATCATGGATCAGCACCGCGATCCGCACGCCGTCGGCCCGCAGCGCCGACATTCGCGCTGCGGCGCCGCGCATCGTCCATGGCGCACCCAGCACCACCAGCAGGTCCCCGCGCCGTGGCCCGACACCCGATGTCGGCACCGTGCCGGCCGGTAGCTCGCGCAAGATCACCGGCGGCGGTGGCCGCACCAGATGCAGCAGCGCCTGCAGGTTCCGCACCACCTGAGTTTGCAGCACACCCGTCCTGACCAACGGGTCCCGCACTTCCGGCGGTAGGCGGTCGATGGCGCGCTGGACCCGGGATCGGTCGAGGTCCTCGACCTCGTCGGCAATCGGCTCGATCGTCGGCGACGTCACCGTGGCTTCGACCTCGGCCCAGCTCACCTCCCGCCAGGCCGCCGCACCTGAATGACGCCCGAAGCGCACTCGGCCCCCTGCCGCCGCCACGAGTGCGGACATGATGTCCAACGCCACGCGCTGGATGCCGCTCGGGTGTGGATTGAAGCGGAAATAGTCGAAGATGTCCTCGACATCGATCCATATCGCCGGGCCGGACCTTTCGGTCGCGGCCCCGCCCGACGTCAACCAGCGGTCTCCCGGCCCGCCAGTTCCAAGATCGCCCGCACCATCGCCTCCGGCTTCTCCTGCGGCAGGTTGTGCCCGGCGCCAGCCACGATCTCCCGCCGCACCAGTGCGGTGAACTGACGCATCTCGCTGTCCGTCTTCGGCACCGTGACCCCGTCTTCCGCGCCGTCCAGCACGATGCTCGGCACGCCGATCGGGGGCTGCTGCGCCAGTGCCGCCTCGATGGGTTCGAGCGCCGGGTCGCCGGCGGCATAGCCGAAACGGTGGCGATAGGATTGCACCACGACATCGACGAAATCCGGGTTGTCGAATGCGGCGGCGCTGGCGTCGAACGTCTCGTCGTCGAACGCCCAGCCCGGGGACCACAATCGCCATAGCAAACGTGCGAGCCCCCGCCGGTCTGCCGTCAACCCGGCCACCCCACGCGGCGTATGGAGATAATACTGATACCAGAGCCGATACTCGGCTTCCGCCGACACCGGTGTTTGCGACCCGGCGATGTCCTGGATGTTGTAGCCCATGACGCTGACGAGCCCGCCGACCCGCTCCGGCCATAGCGCCGCCACGATGCAGGCGGCTCGCCCTCCCCAGTCATAGCCGGCCACGATCGGTCGCTGGAGCTCGAGCGCGTCGATCAGGTCGCGCAGGTCAGCGCCCAACGCCGCCTGCTGCCCCGATCGCGACGTCGCCTCGCTCAGGAAGCGCGTCGGCCCGTAGCCGCGCAGATAGGGTACCACGACCCGGTGGCCCCGTGCCGCCAACGCCGGCGCGACCGCGTCGAAGGCGCGCGGCGAGTACGGGAAACCGTGCAGCAACACCACCGGCGCACCGTCCGGCGGTCCGTGCTCCTCGTAAGCGATCCCCAGGCTGCCCGTGTTGATCGTGTTCAGGACGGCCGTGTTCATGCCGCCGACACTAGACCCCTGGCCGCGTCGCCAACAGGTTGCGAATTTCGATCAGCGTTTCTTCGGTCTTGCTCAGCGCGAGCGGCGACTCCGCTTCCTTTGCCTTAAAGCGGCTCAACAGCTTCACGACCCAGAAGATGACAAACGCGATGATCAGAAACGAGATGATCGAGTTCAGGAACAGCCCGATGTTAATGGTGACGGCGCCGGCTTTCTGCGCCGCGTCCAACGTCGCCACGTGTTCGCCCTTGAGCGTGATGAACAGATTGCTGAAATCGACGCCGCCGGCCAGCAAGCCGAGCACCGGCGTGAACACATCCTTGACCAGGCTGCTCACCACGCCGGTGAAGGCCGCGCCGATGATGATGCCCACCGCCAGATCGACCACGTTGCCGCGGAGAATGAATGCTTTGAACTCGGACACCCATCCGGGCGCACTCGGTAGTCGACCTGGAACCTGCATAACGACCCCATATGACTCGGCCGTTATATCTCCAGCAAAGCGAAACGATTAGTCCAGAAAATTTTACGGCTGCTAGTTGGTGCCGCCGCGGCTGCCGGTGATTGGGTTGACGTCCGTCGTGGGTGCGCGGGCCGGCACGTTGGTGTTGCAGGCGGCAAGAGCGAGTACCAGCAAAGTCGCGGCGACGGCGCGGACGGTGGAAGTCGGCATGAGATTACTCCGGAAGGACCGAGATGTGACGCTCGCTCCGCCCAATGGTTCCGCCTCAGTCGCAGGCGTTCCCGCGCAGGGTCCATGATACGACCCGGCCCCCATAGATCTCCAGCGTCGTCTCGCAGCTACGCACCACCGGAAACGCCGCCGGGCCGAAGCCGTAACCGTAGCCATACCCGTACCCGAACGGACTGAACGGCGCCGCCGGCACGTAACCGACTCCGGTATCCTCATAGGCGATGAAACGGTGTCCGTTGGCTTCGATCATCCGCTGCGGCGCTCCAAAGGCACGGATGACGTCACTCTCCGGGCGTCCCACCATGGAGGCCAGTACCTGTTGCCGGCTCGGCCCGGTCTCGCATCCCGCCAGCGTCATCGCTGCAGCCATCAACATTCCAATTCGCATGGTCGTCATCGATTCATCTCCCAGGTTTCCCGATACTTCATCCGCGCTCTCCGCCAGGCAACCAAAGCACCTGCTCGATCCGTTGCGCACCGGAGGCCAGCATCGCCAACCGATCGAAGCCCAACGCGATCCCCGACGCTGCCGGCATGCCGAACCGCAGCGCGGCGAGGAAATCCTCGTCCGTCCCCCAGCCCGGCCCATACAGCGCCTCCCGCCGCGCCCGGTCCGCCGCGAACCGGCTCGCCTGCTCGTCGGCATCGGTCAGCTCCTCGAACGCGTTGGCCAACTCGATCCCGTCCACGAACAGCTCGAACCGCAGCGCCACGCGCGGATCGGCCGGGTCCCGCCGCGCCAGCGCTGCCTGTGCGGCCGGCCAGTGCGTCAGGAAGGTCGGCCGCTCCCGCCCCAGCTCGGGCTCCACCCGCTCCAGCAACAGCCGGAAGAACAGGTCCTCCCACCCCTCCCCGTCCCGCAGCAGCGCCCCGGCCGAGTCAGCCAGCGCCGCCGCATCGTTCGCGGTCCCCAGCACGTCCGCCCCCGCCCATCGCGCGAACGCCTCCGCCACCGTGACCCGGTCGAAGCCGCCAGCGCATTTCTCCGGCGGCAGCGTCGCCCGCAGCAGAGCCTCCGTCTCGTCCATCAGCCCGGCCAGGCCGAGCCCGGGCCGATACCATTCCAGCATGGTGAACTCGCCGAGATGGCGCCGGCTGCCCTCGCCGTCGCGCCACACCCGCGCCAGCTGGAAGATCGGCCCGGCGCCGGCGACCAGCAGGCGCTTCATGGCGAATTCCGGGCTGGTGTGCAGCCACAGGTCGCGCCCCGTCCCGTCCGGCGCGTGCTGCCGGGTCCGCCAGGCGCGGAGGTGGACCTCCTCGCCCGGGACCGGCACGGCGTAGGCGGTCTCGACCTCGGTGTAGCCGCGGCCGGCGAAGAAGGCGCGGGTCGCCTGGGTGATCAGCGCGCGGCGCTGCAGGAATGGCAGGCGAGCGGCGAGGCTTTCCGGGTGCCAGGGCGGGATGGGCATCCGCACGCTCTACGCGAGCGGGGATGCCCAGGTAAATCCCAGGTAAATCGGTGCGCCGACGTTTAACAGCGCACCCGTTCGACTCAGGCCGCGCGCTGCTTGCGACGGATGAAGCCGAGCCCGGCCAGGCCGGCGCCGAGCAGCGCCAGCGACATCGGCTCCGGCACCGCGACCTGCAGCACCGACGGGGTGCCGTTCTGCCGTGAGTAGCGCAGGATGGTGTCGGCCGTGCTGTTGATCCGCACCGTGTCGGAGACTGCCTGGGTCGCGCCCGATCTGGTCGAGCCGATCTCTGTGGTGCCCTGGAACAGCGAGATGCCGTCATCGTGCAGGATGGTCAGCACCGTGCCGGCCGCCACGACGCCGAGGTCGAAGGTCATGTAGGTGCCGAACTTGTAGGCGCCGGCGCTGGCCGACGACGCTAGGAAGCCGGCCTTGGTGCTGAAATCGGCAACCTGCGCGCTGAACACGGTCGAATAGCCGACCGTGTTGGAGCACAGGAGACCGCAATTGCCCTTGTAGTTGCTGATGTTGGCGGTGCTGAAGCCGAAATTCGCGTTGGTATCGCCGAAGCCGTTGTTCTGGGTGGCCGTGTTGCTGAAGTTGAGCGGGCCGCTGTAGGTGAAGCTGGAAGCGGCCGTGTTGCTGAGGAAGCTGGGGGCGGCGAACGGGTTGCCCTTGCTGGTGTCGAACTGGCCGTTGGTCAGGCCTTCGCTGGCGGTGACGGCGAACAGGTTGTTGTAGATGTCCGCACGCGCCGGCTGGGCGGCGGCGAGCACGCTGGCGGCGGCGATGGCGAAGGTGGCGAAACCGAACTTGGCTGATACGGGCATCTTCCTTGCGAACACCGCAACCTGAGGCTGCATTGACGGTGTTAACGCACGTTGCGCGCCAACCTTAGATTTCAAAGAGTTAGTAATGTCTCGAAAATAATATTGTAAACTTTTCGAGACACAACCATTGGTGGTTAGCTGGCAGGCAGGATTTGGACCTTCGCCGGGCAGCGTCTATGTGTGGCTTCCGATGGGAACATTACCCGAACCTTTCGCGCGTTGGTTCGCCCGCCGCGGCTGGACGCCACGTGCGCACCAGCTCGACATGATCGCCACCGCCCGCGCCGGCCGCAGCGCCCTGCTCGTCGCCCCCACCGGCGGCGGCAAGACGCTGGCGGGCTTCCTCGCCACCCTGCTCGAACTTGCCGAAACGCCGCATCGCGGCCTTCACACTCTTTATGTCAGCCCGCTCAAGGCGCTCGCCACCGACGTCGCCCGCAATCTCACCGCGCCGATCGACGAGATGGCCCTCCCCATCACCGTCGAGACCCGCACCGGCGACACCCCGCAGAACCGCCGCGCCCGCCTCAAATCCAGCCCGCCCCACATCCTGCTGACCACCCCCGAGAGCCTCGCCCTCCTGCTCTCGCAAAAGGACGCGCCTGACTTCTTCGCCAGCCTGCGCACGATCATCATCGACGAGGTACACGCCCTGGCCGGCACCAAGCGCGGCGACCAGCTGGCCCTCGGCATCGCCCGCCTCGGCACCCTCGTCCCCGGCCTGCGCCGGGTCGGGTTGTCGGCCACCATCGCCCACAAACGGGCCCTGCTCGACTGGGTCGGCGGCGGGTGCGAACTGATCGAGGTGGCCGAGGGCGCCCCGCCGGCCCTGGCCGTCATGCTGCCGGAGGAGCGCCTGCCATGGTCCGGCCACATGGGCCTCGCTGCCGCCTCGCGCATCCTCCAGCGCATCCGCGGTGCCGACATGACCATCATCTTCGTCAACACCCGCGCCCAGGGCGAGCTGATGTTCCAGGCGCTGTGGAAGCTGAATGACGACACCCTGCCCATCGCCGTCCATCACGGCAGCCTCGACATCGGCCAACGCCGCAAGGTCGAGGCCGCGATGGCCGCCGGCAAGCTCCGCGCCGTGGTCGCCACCTCCTCGCTCGACCTCGGCATCGACTGGGGCGGCGTCGACCAGGTCATCCAGGTCGGCGCCCCCAAGGGGGTCAGCCGCCTGCTGCAGCGCGTCGGCCGCGCCAGCCACCGCATGGACGAGACCTCCAACGCCATCCTTGTGCCGGCCAACCGCTTCGAATTGCTGGAATGCGAGGCCGCCATCGAAGGTGTCGCCGCCGGCGAGCAGGACGGTGACCTCCCCCGCCCCGGCGGTCTCGACGTCCTGGCGCAACATCTCCTGCTCACCGCCGCTGCCGGCCCCTTCGACCCCGAGGCGATGCTCGCCGAAGTCCACGCCGCCGCCCCGTACGCGATGATCACCCGCCAGGATTTCTACGACGTCCTCACCTTCGTCGAGAACGGCGGCTACGCGCTGCAAGCCTATGACCGGTATCGAAAGCTGTTCATCGACAGCGACGGCGTTGTGCATATCCGCAGCGAGGCCATCGCCCGCCTCGCCCGCATGAACCTCGGCACCATCGTCGAGGCCCCGCTGCTGAAAGTGCGCTACGCCGGCCGCGGCGGCCCCAACCTGGGCGAGATCGAGGAAGGCTTCGTCAACATGATGCCGCCCGGCGCGACGTTCATGTTCGCCGGCCGGTTGCTCAAGTTCGTTCGTGTCCGCGAGACCACCGTCGAGGTGCAGGACGGCGGCACCGGCGAGCCCATGGTTCCCGCATACGCCGGGTCCAAACAGTCGCTCTCCACCAACCTCGCCGCCCGCGTCCGCACCATGCTGCACGACCAGGACTCGTGGACGAACTTCCCCGAGCCGGTCCGCGAATGGCTCACCCTGCAGCTCGAACGCTCCGAACTCCCCGGCCCCGACGACCTGCTGGTCGAGACCTTTCCCCGCAACGGCCGCTGGTTCCTGGTCGCCTACTGCTTCGAGGGCCGCAATGCCCACCAGACCCTCGGCATGCTGCTGACCCGGCGCATGGAACGCGCCGGCTACGCCCCGCTCGGCTTCGTCGCCACCGACTACGTCATTTCCGTCTGGTCCGCCCACGAACCCACCGACATCGAATCGTTGTTCCAGGAGGACATGCTCGGCGACGACCTGGAAGCCTGGATGGCCGAATCCTCCATGCTCCGCCGCACCTTCCGCAACGTCGCCGTCGTCTCCGGCCTGGTACAACGCAACCAGCCCGGCGCCGAAAAGACCCGCAAGGCCGTCACCGTCAACACCGACCTGATCTACGACGTGCTGCGCCGACATCAGCCCGATCACGTCCTGCTGCGCGCCACCCGCGCCGACGCGTCCTCCGGCCTCACCGACGTCGGCCGCGTCGCCGGCATGTTGTCGCGCATCGCCGGCCGCGTGCGGCACCTCGCCCTCACCCGCGTCTCGCCCCTGGCGATTCCCATCCTGCTCGACATCGGCCGCGAGACCGTCCGCACCGAAGGCGCCGAGGACGCGATGCTGGAAGAAACCGAGGCGCTCATCGCCGAAGCCACGGGATTGCTGGAGACGAGCAACAAGCCCATGCAGGTTCGCGCCATCCATCGCTCCAACCTCGCCATCCTCCAGCGCCAGCCCGGCGCCAAGCGACGCAGCACCGCCCCGCCATGAACACCATCCCCATCCGCTTCGGCGGCCACGACCTCCTGCTCGATTCCGACGGCGCCGTGTTCTGGCCCGCCGAGCGTCTGCTCGCCGTCGCCGACCTCCACCTCGAGAAAGGCACCGCCGCCGCCAGCAAAGGCAGCCTGCTTCCACCTTGGGATACCAAGATCACCCTCGACCGGGTCGAGGCCCTGCTGGTCCGCTACCGCCCCGCCACCGTCGTGGCGCTCGGCGATAGCTTCCACGACCGCTACGGGTTCAGCCGCATGGCCGCCGCCGATGCCGGCCGCCTGCTCGCCTGGGTCGAACACATCGATTTCGTCTGGGTCCTCGGCAACCACGACCCGGCGCCTGCCCCCGGCCTCGCCGGCCTGTCCACCCTGTGCTGGTCCCATCTCGGCCTGGATTTCTGTCACCAGGCCCGCCTTGGCGCGTCCCAGCCCGAGCTGGTCGGCCATCACCACCCCAAGGCCACCGTGCCCACCCGGGCCGGGCACGTCACCCGCCCATGCTTCGTGGTCGACGAGCATCGCCTGATGCTGCCGGCGATCGGCGCCTTTACCGGAGGACTCGACGTCGCCAACCCGGCCATCGCCCGCCTGTTCCCGGTCGGCGGCCGCGCCTACCTTCTCGGCCGCAACCGTTTGTTCAGCTTCCCGCTGCACCACGTCGCCGTGCCCGCTTGATCCGCAACCTTTGTTCCTTGACGCGGGAATTTGCGTTGCCGTTCGGCCCAACCCTCAACATATCTGTTGCCGATGAGTGATTTCCCACCCGCGATCGTCTGCTTCCGCTCGGAGTCGTGGCGGAACGACCACGTCGCCGCCTCCGCCGGTGGCTCGCACGCGAATGGCCGGGTCATGGCAGGCGGAGTTGCGCCGTGATCCCAGCGGGGGCCGAGCTTCGCATCGTCGGTGACGTGCATGGCGATCTCCGGGCGTTCAGCGCCGCGGCCAGCACCGATCGTTTTCTTATCCAGCTCGGTGATCTCAGCGATCATGGCCCCGACAGCGCCGGCGTGCTGCGCCGGATGTTCGAGCTGATCGACACCGGCCGCGGCCTGTTCATCCTGGGCAACCACGATCGCAAACTGGGGCGTGCCCTCGGCGGCTACGCCGTCCGCGCCGATGCCGCCCTGGAAGCCACCCTGGCCCAACTCGACCCGGCGCTTCGCGAGCGCGCGCTGCTGGAGATCAATCGCGCGCCGGCCTGGCTGGTCCGCGGCGAGACCGCCTTCGTCCATGGCGGCTTTCACCCCGCCATGCTGAGCGAGCCGCCGCCGCCCGCCCTAGGCCGCGTCGACCCGCTGCTCTCCCGCGCGCTGTTCGGCGAGACCACCGGGCGGATGCAGACGGACGGCTACCCCGAGCGCGTGGTCCGCTGGGTGGACCGCATCCCCGCCGGGATCACCGTTTATTGCGGGCATGACCAGCGCAGCACGGATGGCCGACCGTACGTCAAGACCGGCACCTCCGGCGGCCGTGCCATCTTTCTCGATACCGGGGCCGGCAAGGGCGGGCATTTGTCCTGGATCGATCTTCCTGCCGAACCCTGACGCGTCCTCGCGAGTTAAGTCGCGATAGGCTAAAGGTTCACCATGTCAGACAATCCGCTCGACCCATCGCCCGCGTTCAAGAAGCGCGTCGAATCCCTCGCCAAGGAACTCTCCGAAGCCGACGGCAACCCCGAAGGCCGCATGGACGAATACCGTGAACGCGCCGACGAGCTAGCGCGCATGGAGATGGCCGGCGCCGCCGGGCTGCGCGACGTGGATTCCGTGCCCGCCGTGATCGTCGAGGAGGCCTCGATCCAGTCCAACCTGGGCGAGTTCCCGTCCGGCGCCCTGGGCGACGAAGGCCGCTTCATGCAGACGCCGATGACCCGCGAGGAAATGAAGAAGACCGACGACGGCGACCTGCCGGAAGGCGGCACCGCCGCCTAGCTCAACACGATCCAGGGCGGTGTGACCCGCCCTGGTATCACGTCAAACCCAGTCCGCCCGCCGCACTAGCCCCACCGGCAGGTCTTCGTAGAGATGCGGGAATGGCGGCATTCCCGGCTCGCTTACCTCCCAGCGCACATCCAGCTCCTCCGCATCGAGATGCAGCACCACCAGCCGCTCCCGCCCGGCGAAATGCCGTTCCAGCACGAAGGGTAGCTGGGTTTCCGTACAGAGATGGATAAAGCCGCCCGGCGGACACGCCAGCCCGTCCGGCTGCGCCCGGTCCCACTCGTCGATCCCGATCACGTGCAACAACCAAGCCATTTGTAACCCGAACTCCCGTTGCCTATTCAGTCGGCCATGCCCCTGATCTACATTATCGCCGGCGAGGCCAGCGGCGACGTCCTTGGCGCCCGCCTCATGGCCGCGCTTCGCCAGCAACGTCCCGATCTCGCCTTTGCCGGCGTCGGCGGTCCTCGCATGACCGAGCGGGGCTTGGACAGCCTACACCCGATGTCCGACCTCGCCGTCATGGGGCTGGTCGAGATCCTGCCTCGCATTCCCCTCATCCGCCGGCGGCTGGCGCAGACGATGGTGGACATTGGCGCCAAGACTCCAGATGTGCTCGTGACCATCGACTCGCCGGGTTACACCAAGCACGTCCTCAAGCGCGCCGCCAAGCTGGGGCTCAAGCGCGTGCATTACGTCGCCCCGCAGGTCTGGGCCTGGCACGAGGAGCGCGTCCGCAAGTTTCCCGGCTTGTGGGACCGCCTGCTCTGCCTGCTGCCGTTCGAGCCGGCGTGGTTCGCTGCCCGCGGAGTTCAGGGCAGCTTCGTCGGGCATCCCGTACTCGAATCCGGCGCCGGCGATGGCGACGGGGCGCGTTTCCGCGCCCGATACGGCCTCGGCGAGGAGCGCGTCCTCATCCTGATGCCAGGCAGCCGCCGCTCGGAGGTCCCCCGTCTGTTGCCGATCTTCGAAGAGGTGGTTCATCGCCTCGCCGTCTCGGCGCTGAATATCCGCCCGGTTCTGCCGGTTTCGGCCGTCGTGGCCGACACAGTCCGCAACGCCACCGAGACCTGGAAGACCAAACCGATCATCGTCACAGAATTGGGGGACAAGCACGATGCCTACGCCGCCGCCTCTGTCGCGCTGACCAAATCCGGCACCTCGACCCTCGAGCTCGCCCTCGCCGGCGTGCCCATGGCGGTGACGTATCGCGTCAACCCGATCAGTGCCGCCATCGCGCGCCGGGCCATCAAGATCCCGCACGTCGCCATGGTGAACCTGCTCGCCGGTCGTGAGGTGGTGCCGGAATTGCTGCAGGAACGCTGCCGCGCCGACATCCTGGAACGCACGGTGCTGGAGCTGCTCGGCGACGACGACGCCATCGAGCGGCAGAAATCCGCCTTTCTCGACATCCTGGCCAGCCTTCGCCCGGCCGAGGGCAACCCGTCAGACGCGGCCGCCCGCCAAGTGCTCGAATTGCTGGACGAGGCCTGAGGCGACCGCGATCCGGCGCGACTCTGCGATACTGTCGGCCACTGCGATCGCCGCCTCCAGCGCCCGCCGCCCGGCCAACCCGTCCACCAGCACCGGCGCTCCATCCAGGCACGAGGCCGCGAACGCCTCGTGCTCGGCCGCCATGCTGTCGCTCTCCGCCCAACTCACCGCCTCGCGCCGGAAGCCGCCGGTGCCCGGAAGCGGCAGGCCCCGCTCGCGGCCGATCATCACCAGTTCGCGCGCCACGAAGTCGGCCGACAGATAGCCTTCTTCCGAGAACAGGCGCATGCGCCGTTCGGTCTTGAGCGAGATCCGGCTCGCCGTGATCGTCGCCACGCAACCGTTCTCGAACCGCACCCGCGCGTTGGCGATGTCTTCCAGCGGGCTCGAGACCGCCGCCCCCAGCGCGTCCACGCTCTGGATCGGCGCATTCACCAGCGCCAGCACCAGGTCGAAATCGTGGATCATCAGGTCCAGGATGACCGAAACGTCGGTGCCGCGCGGCTTAAACGGAGCAATGCGCGTCGCCTCGATGTAGAGCGGCCGGGTGATACGGCTGGAGATCGCACGATGCTCGGCCGAGTATCGCAGCAGGTGGCCAACCTGCAGCACGCGGCCGTGCTCGCGCGCCAGTTCGGACAGCCTGTCCGCTTCGGCCAGCGTCGCCGCGATCGGCTTTTCGACCAGCACGTGCTTGCCGGCGGCCAAGGCCCGCCCGGCGAGCTCGAAATGCGTCTCGGCCGGGCTTGCCACGATCACCGCGTCGCTGGCGTCGAACAACGCCTTGAGGTCCAGCGCCGGGCCGCCTGCTTCCTTGCCCAGCGCCGCCGCCCGCGCCGCCTGCGGATCGAACACGCCCGCCAAACTCGCCCGCTGGCTCGCCTTTACCTTGAGCGCGTGAAAACGCCCAAAATGTCCCGCGCCGATGATCCCGATCCGCAATTGCCCCATGTCCGGGCCTGTAGCAGCAAACCCCAGCCCGTCACAGACGGGCCGCGTGACCCATCAAGCGTGCGCGGCTTCCATGCCCTCCATGTCGTCGATCATTGTCACGTCGTCGGCGTCCAGCACCAGCTGGCCCTCCCACTTGGCGACCACGGCGGTGGCCAGCGAGTTGCCGATCACGTTGGTCGCCGAGCGGCCCATGTCGAGGAAGGTGTCGATGCCGAGGATCAGCAGCAGCCCTTCCTCCGGCAGGCTGAACTGGCTCAGCGTTGCCGCGATCACCACCAGGGAGGCGCGCGGCACACCGGCGACGCCCTTGCTGGTCAGCATCAGGGTCAACAGCATGGCGATCTGCGTCCCGAGCGGCAGCGGGATGTCGTAGGCCTGGGCGATGAAGACGGAGGCGAAGGTGCAGTACATCATCGTGCCGTCGAGATTGAACGAGTAGCCGAGCGGCAGCACGAAGGATGAGATCTTGCGGGCGATCGGGAACTTGGCGAGCTGCTCCAGCATCTTGGGATACGCCGCCTCGGAACTCGCGGTCGAGAACGCCAGCAGGAACGGCTCACGCACCAGCATGATGAGCCGCTTGACCGACGGCCCCAGGATGACGAAGCCGGCCAGGATCAGGATCAGCCACAGGCAGACCAGCCCGAAGTAGAACTCGCCCATGAACTTGGCGTAGCTGACCAGGATGCCGAGCCCGTTGGTGGCAATCGTCGCCCCCATGGCGCAGAACACGGCCACCGGCGCCAGCTTCATCACGTAACCGGTGACGCGCAGGATGATATGCGACAGCCCTTCGATGGTCTCCAGCACGATCTTGGCGCGGCTGCCCATGGCGGCGCAGGCGACGCCGAAGAAGATGGAGAACACGACGATCTGCAGGATCTCGTTGTCCACCATCGGGCGCACGGCGCTGTCGGGGAACACGTGCTTGATGAAGCCGTCCAGCGTCATCGCGTGCGCGTCGATGCCAGTTGCCAGGCCGGCGGCGACCTTGTGGACGCCGTTGCCGGGCTGGAACAGGTCCACCAGGATCAGGCCAAGCGTGAGCGAAACCAGCGACGCGCTGACGAACCACAGCATCGCCTTGCCGCCGACCCGGCCGACCGCGCCGGCATCGCTCATATGCCCGATGCCGACCACCAGAGTGGAGAACACCAACGGGCCGATGATCATCTTGATGAGGCGCAAGAAAATCATCGAGCCGATAGAAACGTAGCCCGCGATGGTTTTCTGGACAGCGGGGTCCAGCACGTAGCTATGGACGATCGCGCCGAACGCGATACCGAGAAGCATCGCCACCAGGATAAAGGTGGTCATTCGATTTGATTTCATGGCGTGCCCTCAATACGTGGCGAGGATCATGCCAAAGTGTCACGGAGTATTGCAATCGCGTGTCATTGCAAACTCCAGGCTGCGGCGCTCGGCCCGGTGGAGTGCGGCGTGACGCGCCGTGGCGAGTAGGGCCACGGGCAGAAGCGCGGTCCAGGCATTGGGATCGCGATCGCGCCTTCGTCCAGCCCGATCAGCAGGAACGCGGTGCCGTAGAGAACGCCGAACCGCGCCGCGACGAACCCCGTGCGCCATCCAGCGCGCGCGCGCGCGAACAAGGCGATGAACGACCAGGCATACAGGGCCAGGCCGACGAGCCCTAGCTGCAGCAGGACGTCCAGGACGCTGCTATGGGCGTCCGGCGCCGGCCAGCCGGCATAGCGCCAGATCATCTGCACCGTCGGCGACGTCGCACTCCAGAACCCGGCATAGCCGTAGCCCAGCACCGGCGCCCGTAGGACTTCCGGCCAGATGGCCTGCCATAGCGGGACCCGCCCGGTCAGCGACGCGTCACGGCCGAGCAGTGCGAACAACTCCTGCGGAAACCACAGCAGCGCCACGCCCAGCACGAGGGCGCACCATCCCAGCAGGAATGCCAGACCCACCCGCAGGATCGGCTTGCGCTCGAGCCGCATGAATGTCGTCATCAGCCCGATCACCCCCGCCACCGCAAGCGCCGATGCCCCTCGCCCCAGCACGAGGCACAGGCCCAACACTCCGATCGCCGCGGCGTCGCGCCATCGCCAGACGATGAGCGTGCGATAGCCGAAGCAGCAGAGCCCGAGCAGCATGCATTCCGACATGGAGTTCTTCTGCGGGAACACGCCGCGCATGGCCCGCTCGTAGCCGAGCGCCGTCTCGCGCCCGATGCTGGGGGCGACAAGGTAGGCCAGCAGCGACAGTATCGCCATCGCGACGCAGACCTGGCCGACGCGCGCGATCACCCGGTCGAGCCCGTCGGTGCGGTACAGGAACAGGCCGAACAGCATGCATTCCGTCAATGCGGTGCTGCGGCGAAGCGTGCGCACCGGGTCAGCGGACCACAGCACCGACAGCAGCGCCAGTCCGGCGATGCACAGCAGCGGCAGCGCCGGGCGGCACAGCCGGGCATACCGTATGGGGTCACGAGCGACGGCGATCAGCAGTCCGGCGAGGATGACCAGCTGCGCCACCGTGCTCGACAGATTGGTTTCGCCGGCGACCGTGCGCGCGACGTCGCCGGTCGCGGCCTGGAGCGCGGCGATGACGCCCTGGCTATAGTAAGCGAGCCCGAAATACGTGAAACAGCGCAGCGCCCATCGGCTCAGCATTTGCCGGATCCAGATCGAAGGTAAGTCAAGCTCAAGAACAACACCGCGCTTGACGCCGTCGGGGCCAGCGGTGTTTCGTCCCGACATGATTGAAATCGTATCATCGGGTCGTTCGGCGCCCCTCGTGTCAGTCATCATTCCGACGACGCGGCGACATGACTTGGTTCAGCGCGCGATACGCAGCGTCATTTCTCAGACAATGACCGATTTCGAGATCATCGTCGTGATCGACGGTCCGAACGGGGCCACCGAGGCGGCGTTGGCCGGGCTGAGCGAGCAGCGGGTGCGCGTCGCCGTGAACGAGCGTTCCCTGGGCGCCGGCGGCGCGCGCAATCGCGGCGGCGAGTTGGCGCGCGGCACGTGGTTGGCGTTTCTCGACGACGACGACGAGTTCCTGCCTGATATGCTCGAGCGCATGCTCGCCGCCGCGGCCGGGCGCCGCGTCATGCTGTGCTGCCGGTGCCGGGTGCTGATGCCGGAAGCGACCTATGACTGGCCGCGCGAGCCGTATCGCTCGCCGATGAACGCCGACGATTACCTGTTCGACCGCCGCACGCTGTTCCGCGGCGCACGCTACATGGCGACCTCGACCTACGTGCTGCCGCGCGAGGTCTTTCTGCAAACCCGCTTCGGCACCAGCAGCCATAACGAGGACACCACGCTGGTGCTGCGGGTGACCAAGGAGGCCGGCGTTCCGCTCGAGATGCTGGATGCGGTGCTGGTGGTGGTGCATGCCGAGGCCACGCCGGACTCGCTGGGGCCCAATTACGACTGGCGGGCGATGCTGGGGTGGGCGCAGGCGAGCCGGGCGCTGCTGACCCGGCGCGCCTATAGCGGCTTCTGCCTGATCTATCTCGGCTCGCAGGCGGCACGGCGCGGCGACTGGCGGGGCGTGCCGACCCTGCTGTGGCAGGCGTTCCGTCATGGGGCGCCGCGCGCGATGCACGTGGCGGCATTTGCCGGGTTCTGGCTGGTCCCGGCCGAGGCGAGGCGTTTCCTGCGCGGGCGTCTTCACCGCGCGTCGAAGGCCGGCTCGGCGTCGACCGTCGGGACCGCCGCCCTGCCCCACGCCCGGTCGTAAGCCCGCAGCAAAGGCGGCACCGAGTGGTCCCACGCCAGCACGTCCTGCACGCGGACGGCAGCGGCGGCACCCATGCTCGCGCGCCGCTCCGGATCGTCGAGTAACATGCCGATCGCGGCGGCCAATGCCTGCTCGTCGTTCGGTGCCGCATACAGCCCGGCCTCCCCGGCCGACACCCGCGTCTCGTGCAGGTCGTAGGCCACCACCGGCAGGCCGAAATACATGTATTCGATCACCTTGTTCATCGTGCTCTTGTCCGACCACGGGTTCTTCGGGTCCGGATCGATCCCGAGCGTGGCCGAGGATAGAATGCGGCACAGCTCCTCATCGCTGACCCGGCCGGTGAAGCTGGCGTAGTCCGAGGTGCCTTCCGCCTCGGCATAAGCTTTGATCGCCGGCTGATGCGGCCCGCCGCCGACGAACATCGCGTGGAAGTCGTTTCGCCCGTGTTGCTCGCGCAGTGCCTTCAGCGCACGGACCATGTAATCGACGCCGTCCTGCTCGCAGATCTCGCCGAGGTAGACGAGCAGATGGCGCTTGCCGCGCCGATATGATGCGTCGACCGGGAAGCGCTGGAAGCGGCCGAGGTCGGGGCCGGAGCGCACGACCACGACGTCCTCCGGCGCTCGCCCGCCGCGGGCGACCGCGATGGATTTATGGCTCTGGTTGGTGGTGATCACGACATCGGCGGTTCGCATGCTCTGCCGCTCCAGCCAGAGCAGCCCGCGGTAGAGCGCGCCGTCCGTGCGTCCGAACTTGACGGCGAACATCTCCGGACAGAGATCGTGATGATCGTAGATGAAGCGGCGGCCGAACAGCTGCCAGAACCGGCCCAGCAGCCAGAACGTGTCCGGCGGGTTGCAGGCGTGCAGGATGTCGAACCCGCGGCCACAGAGCTGGATCCACAGGCTCAGCAAGACCGTCAGCGCGAAGCACCAGGCGAACTCGGCAGCGAATCCCACCGCGCCCCTGGCCTCGAACGGGATCGGGTAGCGGAACACGTCCACGTCCTCGATCACCTCGTGCGTGCGGTTGAAGCCCTTCGCCTTCGGGCAGATCACCGACACCCGGTAGCCATGCCGGGCCAGCGTCGTGGCCTCCAGCCAGACCCGGCGATCGAACGGCACCGGCAGGTTCTCGACGACGATCAGAACGCGGCGTACGTCAGTTCGCATGGGATCGTGGCCTCGTGGTCGGGAGGGAGGTGTACGATGGGAAAGTGCAGCACCGTGCGCAGTCGCGTGGCCGGCGGCAGCAAGCCGCGGCCGATCAGCGTCCAGGCCGGCACGCGCTGGCCGAAGCCCGGCGAGTACCAGCCGAGCGGCGGATCGACTTGGCCGCGATAGGCCTGCCAGGCGAGACCGCCGGGCAACCGCATGCGCCCGCCGGCTCCCGGCCAGCGCAGCACGACGTTGGCGCCGTCGAGGTCAGCCTCGACGGCCGGCCCGAAATGGAACGCTAGTGCGACGGGGTGCGCGGCGCCGGCTTCGATCCAGTCCTCAATCTCGAGCGTACGCCGCGCGCGGTTGAGCAGCACGCTCCGGCGATGGGTCACGCCGTCCACAAGGCGCCGGTAGCCATCGTGATGCGCCGACCAGGACAGCGCCGGGCCGTCGAGCACCTGATGGTCGAGCGTGGTCGCCGGGCGGTCCAGCCACAGGAACGGCCCGCCGATCCGCGCCTGATCGAGTGAGTCGACGCTCAGCGTGTTGTGGCCGAGCGTGCCGCGGAAGTAATCGCGCCAGGCTGGTTCGCCATGGTAACAATAGGTGCCGGGATCAGCGAGGATCTCGATGCCGCCATGCCGGGCTTCGAGGGAAAGCGCGTCCGCATGGCCGTGCGCCGCGATCGATAGAAAGCCGTGCGGCCCCGCATCGCAGCGGACATAGACCTCGTCGCTGCCCGATCCTGTGCGCAGCAGCGTCATTCCGGCATCCGGGAAATGGTCGACGCGCGCGATGTCGCGGGGCGGGGCGGTGCCGCAGACTAGGCGCGCGACCGCGCCGAGCAACGTGGGCGCGGTGTGCGGCCACCAGGGTGCGGCGCCGAACAGGGCGGATGAGACGTCGAGCACCGTCGCGGTGGCCGACGTTTCCGGTGCGTCGAGCAGCACGCCGCGGCCGTCATCGTCGTCGCCGAAGCGCGGTGGCCTTCCTGCGGCATCGAGGCTGGAGGCCAGCGCGTCGCCCATGCGCAACATGGTCGCCTCCACCCGGTCGAGCGTCGGTTGACCGGTCAGGCGGACGAGGAGCGCGGTGCCGGCCAGCATCTCGAAGACAAAGCCGTGATAGCCGCTCGCCTGCTCGCGATTGGTGCCGTCGGCATGAGTCTGTGCTTCGGCCTGCCCGGCCAAGCCGTCGCGGGCCCAGGCGCCCCACGCCGCGGACTCACGGAACCACGGAAAGGCGGCACACGCGGCCACCATGCCGGCGAGCTCGGCAATGAGGTGGTTGTTGGCCGACGACCCGGTGCTGTGCAGCCGGCGCAGGTAGAGCTGATGGTGATAAAGCTGCCTGACGAAGGCGCCGTTGTCGTCGAACAGGGCGCGCACGCCGGGCCACTCCGCCAGCAGCGCCCGGATCCAGGCCCAGGAGATCAACCGCAGCCCGATCTCGATCCCGCCCGTCCAGTGCATGCCGCACAGGAACGGGTTTTCCGCCCACCAATTGCTAAGCTGCGCGCGGATGCGCTCGGCGTAGCGCTCGTCGCCGCCGAGCCACCAGGCGGCAGCCAGCACCGTCGTCGCCTGGTGGCGGGACAGCTCCCAGACGTATTTCGCGTTGCCGACGGCCGCTTCGTCTCGATACGGCACGTCGAAGGCATAGATCTTAGGGTCGGATGTGATGCCGGAAGCCGGGTCGCGGAACCAGTCGGGGATGTCGCCCACCAGGGCCGGGCGCAGGTGAAACAACGGCCATCGTCCAGCGAGGAATTCTTTGGCCGCCGCGATCACTGCCGGCACAGACACCGGGTGTCGCGCCAGCGCGACGGCGGCCTGGCGGGATCCAGGCAGGACGCTGCGCAGCCCGTCCGGTCGCCGCCGTGCGCTGGCCCAGTGACGCTGGCGGATCGCGATGCCGAACCGCGATGCGATCTCGGCGGCCGACATGCGGCCGACGCGATCGAGATACCAGCGCAGCTTCATCGCCCGGCGTAGGCCAACTCGGCTTCGTCGCGGTACACCGGCACCGCCGCCAGTACCGGCAGCCCGATCCGCCGCTCGGCTGCTTCGGCGGTCAGCGCCGTCTTGTTGGTCAGGATCGCCAGCAGGGCGACGATGCCAGCCAGCAGCACGCCGGCCAGCACGCCGGCCGCCGCGAAGATCAGCTTCTTCGGCGACACCGGCTTCTGCGACCCGCTGGCGGCTGCGATCTGTATCACGCTCACCTGGCGCGCGATGTCGGTCTGCTCATCCGCACGCGCCTGCTCGTAGCGGCCCTGCATCGATTTGAGGTTCTGCGTCACGATGTCGATCTGCAGCCCGATGTCGCGCAGCTCGACGTCGGCGCGTTCCATCCGCGCCAGCTCCGCGTCGCGCGCGGCGACGAACCCGGTCAACCGGTCGATCTCGGCCCCTGCCGCAGCCAGGTCGGCGCCCGCCATCAGCGCTTCCTGCTCGAGCTGTTGGCGCAATGCGGACGGTGCCGTGGTCGCATTGCGTTCCCGGCCCGCCGATACTGCGGCGCGCTTGACCGTGTCGATCTGCGCCTGCAGCCGCTGCAGGTCGGGATTGGCGTCACCCACCCGGTCCTGCAGCGCCGCTCTCTGCTGGTCGAGGTCGATCAGCGCCTGAGCGGCATGCGACCGCGCATCGCTGCGCTCCGTCGAGGCGAGCATCACCGTAGACGGTGCAACCTTGCGCGCCTGGTTCAGCGACGCAATCCGCGCCGTCAGCCGGCCCGCCCTGATCCGGGCATCCTCGAGCCGCGTCTCGGCATCAATGCGCTGTTGAATCACGGCCCGGCGCTGCGCCTCGGAATCATACATCCGGTCGCCGACCTTCAGCGTGGAGCGGCGCTCCTCGAGGGCGCGCACCTCGGCCAGCGCCTTGCCGATTGAATCGCGGTAGCCATCGGCGCGCCGGCCGGCGAATACCTGCGTGTGCTTGTCGATGTAGAGGCAGACCAGCGTATCGAGCACGAGGCGGGCCTGCGCCGGGCTGGCGGCGTCGAACGAGGTCGAGATGACGTTGGACAGCTTGACGGGTTCGACCGACAGGTCGTGGGCGAATTGCAGCACGGCGGCGTCGAGCACCGAGCCGCTCGAGGGTGGATTGGCGACGATCTCCGGGAAGAGCGTCTCGATGCCGACCGCGTCGATCGTCGCCTCTGCCACAGCACGGCTGGTGAGCAGCGCAATCTCGGAGTTGATGCCTTCCTGCTTGGTCGAACTCGGCGCGGTGAGCCCGCCCCCCTCGCCAACGCCTTGCGCCATGTACTCGCGCCCGGTCTTGACCATGATGTCGCTCTGCGCTCGGTAGGTTTTCGGCAGCAGGACGATCAAGGCCAGCGCCGCCAGCGGCGGCAGCAGCAGCGCCACGGCGATCTTCCACCGGTGCTTGACGGCGATCGCGAGCATCTCGCCGGCGCTGGGGGGAGCCTCGTCGTCGAATGGTGGCAGTGGTGCCCGGGCGACCTGGGTCGCGTTGCTCACGCCCGGCCGCCGAACATTGCCGGCCTCCGGGGGCGGCTCTTGTTCATCACCATGCCCAGCACGCCGATCCCGCGCCGCTCGAGCGCCGCCCGCGCCCGGCCCACATCGGCTAGCGCCGTTCGTTCCGCCTCGAGCACCAGCACGGTCTCGTCGGCGGCGGCGGCGCTCATCAGCGTCTGCGGTCCGCCGAGCACCGCCGGGCAATCCACGATCACCAGCGAATACCGGTCCCGCAACGTGCCGTAGAGCTTGCGCACGCTCTCGATCCGCGAACAGGGCTGGCCCGCCGTGCTGAGGCGGCCGGTATCGATTTCCAGCGCGCCGATGCGTTGCGGCGTCAGCACCGGGCTGTGACCACGTTCGATCGCGTCGATCAATCCATGCCCGGGTTCACCGGGCTGCGGCTTGGCATCCAGCAGCGCCACGCGACACCAGCCCGTCGATGCTGCGGCCTCGGCCACTCGGCGCGCCACCGTCGAGGTGCCGGCCCCGGCATGGGCCGAGGTGACGTTGACCACGATCGAGCGGGTTTCATCGATCAACAGGAACAGCACCGACAGTAGTGGCGCCAGTTCGGGGCAGACGGCGGCGGCTGTCACCGTACGGCCGGTGATGCACGCATCGGCCTGCGCGCCGAGCGGAAGCGCCGGTTCGGCCGTGAGCAAGCGATCGACATACGTCATGGCGCACTCCTCTTTGACGGTGGCTTAGAAGGCGTTGTTCCGGCGCAGCAGCAGGCTCGCAGGCGTCATTGCCAGGATCCGCAGGTCGAACCAGGGGGACCAGTTCTCGATGTAATAATTGTCGTGCTCGATCCGTTGGCGCAGTTGCTCGGCCGTCTCGGTGGCGCCGCGCAGGCCGTTGATCTGCGCCCAGCCGGTGATCCCCGGCTTGACGCGATGGCGGTGCGGATAGTCCGGCGTGATCTCGTCTCCCAGCCGCTCCTCCGTGCGCATCACGGTGGGATGCGGCCGCGGCCCGACCACCGACATCGTTCCGTTCAGCACGTTCAGCAACTGCGGCACTTCGTCGAGGCTGCTCTTGCGCAGAAAGGCGCCGATCCGCGTGACCCGGCGATCGTTGCGGCCGGTCTGCGTCGCGCCGCTGCCGACGCCACGGCCCTGCCAGCGCATGGTGCGAAACTTATAGATGTCGAACTCGGTGCCGTTCAGGCCGTGCCGCCGCTGCTTGAACAGCACCGGGCCCGGGCTATCGAGCCGCACGGCAAGCGCGATGAGCAGCAGCAGCGGCGTCATCCAGAACAGCAGCGCCAGCGCCAGGCATCGGTCCATGACCTGCTTGGACAGGCCGCCATAGCCCCATTGCGGTCGGCGCGTGACCAGGAAGAGCGGGATCTCGGCGATCTCGGTCGTATGCTGCGGCATACCGGCCCCGAGCATGGGATACAGCGAGGCAACCTCGATCTGCAGCGCCTTCAGCGTATGGGCGATCTGTCGCATGTTCTCGTTGGCCAGTCCGGACAACGCCAGCACCACGCGGTCGATCTCGCCGCGCCGGCCGCGCTCGATCAGGTCCGCCAGGATGGCGTTGGTGCCGACGGCACGGCGAGATGGGCGCACCACCTCGATCCCGGCCGATTTCGCGCGGCGCAACGTGCTGCGCAACCACTCCGCCTCCGTGCCGCTGCCGACCACGGCAATGCGCTCGCCGCCGAAGCGCCTGGCGATCCACCGCAGCAATGCGGCTGCTACCGCACGTGTGCCGCTCCTGGTCACCACGGTCGAGCCTAGCCATCCGGCGACCCACAGCGACGGCACCGCCACGATCAATCGCGTTGCCAAGGCGACCACCAGCACGACCGCGATCAGCATCGCCACCCGGCGAACCAGCAGCCGCACCGCCGCCGCATCCAGGTGTCGCGGCTTGCGTTCGCGGATCATGACCGGGCTGAGCAGGGCGCCGATGATCGACACACGGGTCAGATCATCGGATTGAACGACTGACAGACCATAGTCGCCAAACAATGCGGATTGAATCAAGGCCACGCCAATACCGCACAGGACGACAGAGACAGAGTCTAAAAATAGAATAATATCAGCCAGTAGAAGGCGGACATTGGCAAATACTCTTTTTTTGACTTAGCTTGGCACGAGCTTCCTCTTACCGTCAGCATGGCTGAAGAAGAAAGTGCAATCCGAATACCGTTCTGCATTTTGTCATGCCTTCCGGTGCACCTAGCCGCGGTCACATTTTGCCCGGTGGAACTCCCGCTAAGCGCAGCTAACAACATTTCGTGAGCAAAGCAAAAGCTAACAATGCGTCTTATTAAGTGTATTTTCAAGCAGATTACACTGTAGCTTTGCGGCACCTACAACCAGTGAAGTTGACGTGGGATGTACTGCCCTCAACCCATTGAACGAGTTAGAGGAATGTCGCACTGACCGCGCCATCTTGCCGAACAGGCATCGCACATACGGAGGCGCCCAATTGACGCCGGGCTTCGGTGCGTGCCGATCGCGCCGCCGCGTGGTGATGCTGGTGCCGGGTGGCTTGGACCATGCTGGCGGCATCGGGCGCTGGGCGGGCTACCTGCAGGAGAGTTGGGCGAGGCAGCGGCTCGGCCCGCCACTCGAGATCATCGACACCAGAGGCAGCGGTCATGCCACCGGGGGCGTGATCGCCTTTGCGCGCGCGCTTGTGCGGCTATGTCGGTTGCGTGCAACGGGACGGCTCGGCACCGTGCACGCCAACCTGTCCAAGCGCGGCAGCACCGTCCGCAAGATGATCGTGTCCTACCTCGCCGCGCTCACCGGCATGCGGCTGATCCTTCATTTGCACGGTAGCGGGTATGACGCTTTCTATGCCGGCCTGCCGCTGATCGGGCAACGCCTGGTCGCAGCGTCGTTCCGGCGCGCGGACCGGGTCGTCGTGCTCGGTCAGAGCTGGGCGAACTGGGTCATCGCGACCACCGGGGTAGCGCCCGAGCGGGTCTCCATCCTTCATAACGGCGTTCGCCGCCCGCTGCGGCAACCGCGAACGGCGGGACCCTGCCGCATTCTGTTCCTCGGCCGGCTCGGGGTGCGCAAGGGCGTTCCGGAGCTGATCGACGCCCTCGCCAGCTCCCTGCTCGCCCAGCACGAATGGAGCGCCACACTGGCCGGCGACGGCGATCTTGACGATGCCGGTGCGCGCATCGAACGTGCCGGGCTTGCGGGGCGGATCTCCCTGCCCGGCTGGCTCGACGCCGCCGCTGCCGCCGCGCTGCTGTCGCAGGCCGATATTCTGGTGCTGCCATCGCACGCCGAGAACTTTCCCATTTCGGTTATCGAAGCCCTGGCGGCCGAGGTCGCCGTCATCGCCACACCGGTGGGAGCGACGCCGGAACTGCTACGGGACGGGGTGTCCGCGCTGTTTGTTCCGGTCGGCGATGTCGCCGCCCTGGCCGCCGCGATCGCGCGCCTGATTGAGGACGCCGCACTGCGCCGCTCGATTGCGGCGGCCGGGCACGCGGTCTTTGCCGAGCACCTGGACATCGATGCGCTCGCCATTCGTCTCGCCGCCATGCACGGCGCTTTGCTGCCGTGCTGATCCGCAGCAGCGCGCTATACGTTGCGGCCAAGCTGCTGCCCGGCGGTCTGGGCATGCTCACCATCGCCGTGCTGACCCGGCTGTTGCCGCCGGAGTCGTACGGCCGCTACGGCGTCGCCCTGGTCATCATGAGTTTCGGCATCTCGCTCGGGTTCGAATGGCTCGGATTGGCCTATCTCCGCCTTGCCCCCGCCGCCGGTCCCGGCGCGGCCGGCACGTTCGACCGCCTGTTCCTCATGCTTCTGGCGGTCGCTGCGCTGATCGGCGGCGCAGTGCTGGCGACGGTGCCGCCGGCTGACCGGGCCATCGTGGCGGCCGGGCTATTGCTGATGGTGAGTTACGCCTGGTTCGAGTTCCGCACCCGCTTCCATGTCGCCGGCCTTGCCCCGGCCGCCTATTTTCGCATGAACCTCGCCCGCGCGATCCTGGTCATGCTGTCGGCCATCGTCGCCGCCTGGAGCACGCACGACCCGGCCTGCACCGCGCTAGCGACCGCGGCGGCGACGCTGCTGGCCGCGTCGAAGGTCCAGGGCGACGACACACGTGGCGGCGGCTTCGACCGTGCCCTGGCCACCGCGGCAATCCGGTTCGGGCTGCCTTTGGCGGCCAGTTTGATGCTCAACAGCGCCATGGGCAGCCTCACCCGCGGCTTGGTTGGGGCGTTCGGCGGAGTCGAGGCCCTGGGCCTGTTCACCGCCGCATCCGTGCTGGTGCAGAATACGCTGGTGGTGCTGTCCTCCGGGCTGTCGTCGGCCGGGTTCTCCCTGACGGTCAAGGCGCTGGAGGCGGGCAATGCGGAGGCAGCCCGGCGGCAACTCGGTGCCAATTTCACGCTGTTGCTGGCCATCCTGGCGCCGGCGGCCCTCGGGATGGCACTCACCGCCGACGACCTTGCCGCCGTGCTGGTCGGCCCCGGCTTCCGAGCCACGGTGGCGACGCTCACGCCATGGCTGGCCGCCGCCGCTTTCCTGACCGGGTTGCGTTCGCATTACCTGGACCATGCCTTCCATCTCGGGCGGCGCATGCGCGCCCAGGTCGGCGTGACCGCTGTCGCTGCGGTCGTCACCCTTGGGCTGGACGCGCTGCTGATCCCGCGCATTGGCCCGGTGGGGGCCGCCATTGCCGTGACGGCCGGCGCGGCCGTTGCCGCCATCCACGCCGCGATCGCCGGGCGCACCGCTTTCGCGATCCCGCTGCCGGCCGGCCCGGTTGTCCGGACTGCACTGGGATGTGCGGTGCTGGCAGCCTGCGTGCTGTCGGTGCCTGGCAGCGGAGCGGCGGCGCTGGCGGGCAAGATCGTCGGCGGGGTCATGGGCTACAGCGCGGCAGCGTTGGCGCTCGACATCGTCGGGCTGCGCAAGGTGGTGGCAGGACGGCTGCGACGGGGCGGGATCGTTGCGGGAGGTGATACGTGAACCGAAGGACCCTGATGCTGGCTGCGGCGGCCCTGTTGGGCAGCGCCCGAGCACAGGCACAAAGGCCGACACTGCGCGACGTCGCCCGCCGTGCCGGCCTACTGATCGGTTCGGCCAGCGAAATCGATCTCGCCGGCGACCCGGCCTATGCGGCCCTGATCGCCGCCAATTGCTCGTTATTCGCGCCGAACATGAGTTGGCAGCGCATGTCACCCACCCCGACGGAAAACTTCGCCGGCCTGGATGCGAATATCGGCCTCGCCCGGCAACACGGCCTGTCGCTGACGGGGTATCACCTGCTCTGGCACCAGCGGCTACCGGACTGGTTCGACGCCCTCGACCGCGACGCGGCGGAACGGGCGATCGAGGAGCATGTTGCGGCAATCGGCTCCCGCTTCGGAGCGCAGACGGCGTCGTGGAACGTCGTCAACGAAGCGATCCGTCCGGCCGATGGCATGCCGGGTGGCTTGCGCCGATCGCCGTTGCTGGAGAAGTTCGGCACCGCTTTCTTCGACATCGCGTTCCATGCCGCCCAACGTGCGGCGCCACAGGCGTTACGACTCTATAACGATTATGACCTCGAGCTGAATACCACTGATGAACGGATGCGCCGGCGCGCCTTGCTGGGCCTGATCGACGAGTTGCTGCGGCGGTCGGTGCCGATCCAGGCGGTCGGATTGCAGAGCCATCTGCGCACGCGTTCCTTTGATCGTTTCGATCCCGCCGAATACCGCCGTTTCCTGAACGAATTGGCGGCTCGCAATCTCGATATCTTCATTACCGAGTTGGACGTTCATGACTTGGCGACCGGCGATCTGCTTAGCCGCGACAATCGTATCGCCGACATCTATGCGCGTTTTCTGGATGCAGCACTATCGCATCCTAGGGTCGGCGCGGTGGTGTTCTGGGGATTGAGCGACCAATACTCATGGCTGAACGATCCGACACGACCGAATTATGCGCGGCCGGATGGCTTACCTGGTCGCCCGTTGCCGTTTGACACCGAACTGCGTCCGAAACCGGCCTTCGACGCGATCGAGCGCACGATGACGTCGGCAGCTCAACGCCAGAAGTAAAGCCACAGGACCAGGAGCACGGGCCAGAGCACTGCCGACACGATTACGGCCAGGACGATGCCCAGCGCCGGATCGCGCGGCGGCGGCGTGAGCGCAACAGGCCCCTGTCGAGAGGCCTCGGCCGGTGCTTCTACCGGCTTCGCCCGGGCCTCGATGCGCCCATTCATTTCGGCCCCGCTCAACTCCCATCGAAAGCCAATGCTCGCGACGGGGCCAAGCGTCAATCAACGAATTGAGCGACCGGTCAGTCGGCCGCAGTCTTTGAAGCACGCGGCTTGCGCGTGGGCTTCGAGTCCGCCGGCGTTTCGGCAATCGCGGCCGGCACTGCCGCCTTGCGTCCCAAACCGATCTGCTTGGCCAGTCCTGACCGAGTCGCGGCATAGTTCGGCGCAACCATGGGATAATCCCGCGGCAGACCCCATTTGGTCCGGTAGGCATCTGGGCTCATTCCGTAGCTGGTCTGCAAATGCCGCTTAAGCATTTTCAGCTTCTTTCCGTCTTCCAGACACACGATGTAGTCCGGAAATACTGACTTCTTGATCGGCACGGCCGGCGTATGGGTCGGCACTGGCGGCGGCTCGGCATCACCGGCGGTCGAAAGCGAACGATACACGGCCTGAATTAGTCCAGGCAGCGCATCAATGGCGACCGGGTTCTTTGATACATGAGCAGAAACGATCTTTGCGGTAAGATCCAAGACGTTTAGGGGCAACTCATCCGACATGTACACACACTCCTTATATGCCACAATACATTGTCGTCGGCCGATACTCAATACAAGCCAATAGGCTACTGTTAATTCAAAATAACGAGAACGCGACGACTTTTATCGTCGCCTGACACGTCGTTCATCCAGTCAACCATCAGATCACGTCTGAACCAAATCATCACCAAAACCCGACTCGACACAGCTTACTCTCGCTCCGGAAAGGTCGGCCAGTATCGCGAGCACCGCCTAACCAACTCGAGTCAGCAACACAGGTTATTTAACTAGCATGTCATCTTTCATTCCCAGACATGCAGATCGAACATGTTAATTATCGTGACGATATCGATCCATGTGGAACTGCGTGTTCCCGTGTCACGCTGCCTATGCAAATGTATCGAACGTTCTGTTACTCACCACGAGGTTGCCATGTTTCGCCGCTCACTATTCGCCGCCTGCCTTCTGACGATCGCCGGTTGCGCCCAGACCTCTCCCGTCGCCACGACGCGGACCGTTGTCGTGTTCTTCACTGCCGATAGCGCCGCGCTCGATCAGGCCGCGCAATCCGCGGTCACCGAGGCCGCCACTTTCGCGCAGCAGCACCCGGCTACCACTGTACATGTCCGCGGCTTCGCCACCCCGGATGCCGGCTCGCCCGCCTTTAACCGCTCGCTGGCCAACACCCGCGCCCAGGGCGTCGCCGATGCGCTCGTCCAGGCCGGCGTTCCGCGCCCGCGCCTCAGCATGGAGAACCGTGGTGCCGTCGCCTACGACCTGATGCCGACGGAGTCGCGGCGCGTCGAGATCGTGATCGGTTCCTGAGGGACTGATCGCAGCGCAGGCGGCTCCAAGTCCATGACCGGAGCCTACTGCACAGCGATGTACTAACGAGGCGACGGCCTGGTCGCCAATGGCCTCGGCCGTTCTGGCGCTAGCCAAGGTACCGATAATGGCTAGCTGCCGCCCGCCTGCACAGCAGGCGCTCGGCTCCTAACTTCCTTCATGGCCGATGTCGATCTGGGCGACACTCGGTTGTCGAAGGCGATGCGCCGGTATTGGCAGGCATCGTGCGGT
The DNA here is from genome assembly GCA_964613945.1 of uncultured Acetobacteraceae bacterium. Classification (GTDB taxonomy): domain Bacteria; phylum Pseudomonadota; class Alphaproteobacteria; order Acetobacterales; family Acetobacteraceae; genus JAVVHH01. The sequence goes on along the minus strand of CAZTJC010000012.1, from coordinate 65,657 downwards.
GTCGCTACTCGGTCGTTGACCCCCGGCGCAGGTCAACGGATTACGCGCTGTAAACTCGGCTAGGCGTCCGGCGCTGCAGCGTCTTCGCGGAAATAGGGCTCGACGGTGCCTTGCAGCTTCATCGTCATCGGCTTGCCCTTGCGGTCCGTCGTCGTGCCCACCGTCAGCCGCACCCAGCCTTCGCTGACGCAGTATTCCTGCACGTTGGTCTTCTCGACGCCCTTGAAGCGGATACCGACGCCGCGCTCCAGCAAGGCGGCATTGTAGTGTGGGCTATCGGCATCGGCGGAAAGCCGGTCGGGAGGAGTGTCAGACATGCCTGCCTGTTCTCACAGCTTTGCCGCCATGTCACCACCGGATCATCATCCTGATGTGCATCCTGGTCGACTCAGTCCATCCGATGCTAACCCTCCGACATGAGACCGCATTTCAAACGTGAGCGCGCGCATGGCGGGCGGGTCGCCGGCGTGGACGAGGTCGGCCGCGGCCCGCTGGCCGGGCCGGTGGTGGCCGTTGCGGTGGTGTTCCCGAACGGCGTGCCGCGCCGGGTTGCGCCGTTGATCGACGACAGCAAGAAGCTGAGTGCGGCCGAGCGCGAGGTGGCGGCGATCGCCATTCGCGGCTGTGCCGAGATCGCGGTCGGCGCAGCGTCGGTCGCGGAGATCGAGCGGCTCAACATCCTGCATGCCTCCATGCTGGCCATGCGCCGCGCGGTGCTCCGGTTGCGCCTGGTGCCGGAGCTGGCACTGGTGGACGGCAATCGCGCGCCACCCGACATGCCCTGCCCGGTCGAGTGCTGTATCGGCGGCGACGCGACCTCGTTGTCGATCGCCGCGGCGTCCATCATCGCCAAGGTCACCCGCGACCGGGCGATGCTGCGGCTGTCGCTGCGCCATCCGCATTACGGTTGGCACGAGAACTCCGGTTACGCGACCGCGCTGCATCGCGCCGCGCTCTGCCAGCACGGCGCGTCACGCCATCATCGCGCCGCCTTCGGCACCGTGCGACTGCTCGCGCAGGCGAACTTGCTCGCCATTGCTCAAGTTAGCGACTCCGCGGATTGACGCGGTCTCGGGCACATCGTCACGATGCGCCCCACCCATGCAAACCTCGCCTGACCTGCCCCTCGACCAAGTGCTCCTCGGCGACTGCGTCCCGTTGATGCGGATGCTGCCCAGCGCGTCGGTCGACTGCGTCTTCGCCGATCCGCCCTATAACCTGCAACTCCGCGGCGAGCTGCGCCGGCCGGACGACAGCCTGGTCGACGGCGTCGACGACGATTGGGACAAGTTCAGCGACTTCGCCGCCTATGACGAGTTCACGCGCGCCTGGCTGTCGGAGTGCCGTCGCCTACTGCGCAAAGACGGCACAATCTGGGTGATCGGCGCCTATCACAACGTCTTCCGCCTCGGCACGATACTGCAGGATCTCGGTTTCTGGATCCTCAACGACGTCATCTGGCGCAAGTCCAACCCCATGCCGAACTTTCGCGGCCGGCGTTTCACCAATGCCCACGAGACGCTGATCTGGGCGGCACGCGGCCGCGACAGCCGGTATCGCTTCAACTACCAGGCGATGAAGTCGCTCAACGACGATCTGCAAATGCGGAGCGACTGGACCTTTCCGCTTTGCACGGGCGGCGAGCGATTGAAGAACAGCCATGGCCTGAAGCTGCACCCGACGCAGAAGCCTGAGGCCCTGCTGCACCGTGTCCTGCTGGCGAGCACATCACCGGGCGATGTCCTGCTCGATCCGTTTCTCGGCACCGGCACCACCGCCGCGGTGGCCAAGCGGCTGCATCGGCATTTCATCGGCATCGAGCGGCATCCCGCCTATGCGGAAGCCGCGATCGGCCGGGTGCGCCGAGTCCGCCCCGCGCCGCTCGAGGAGACGGCGGCCTCGCCCACCAAGCGCGACGCACCCCGCGTGCCATTCGGCAACCTGGTCGAGCGCGGGCTGTTGCCGGAGGGGACGGTGCTGACGGACAAGCAGCGCCGGGTTCGTGCGGTGGTGGCAACGGACGGGTCGCTGATCGCCGGCGATGTCCGGGGATCGATTCACAAGGTCGGTGCGACGATGCAGAATACGCCGAGCTGCAACGGCTGGACGTTCTGGTATTTCGAGCGCGGCGGCGCCCTGGTTCCGATCGACATCCTACGAAGTGAGGCGATCGCGGCGGCCGAGTAGCCGGCCGGCGCACGAGGGCGCCGACCGGCCACGATGATTTTTTAGTAGCTGCCGGGGCGCGAGTTGCCCTGTGCTCGGGATGGCAGCGCCATGTTGCCGGTGTCGAAGCCGGGGTTGGCCGGGCGCAACGCACCACCGCTGGAGGTCGGCGTGCCCATGCTGCCGGTGTCAAGCGTGGCCGGGCGGCTGACGGCGATGTTGCCCTGTGGCACAGGTGTCGGGAATGCCATGTTACCCGTATCGGTCGGACGGGTCATGTTGCCGGCACAAGCGGCGGTGCCGAGAACGGCGGCGAGCGACAGGACGGACATAAGCGACTTCATGATCTTTCTCCTGGTAAACGGCGCAGACAGGCGACCTTGCCTGTCGTTAGTTTGCCAGAGTAAGTGCACCATCGCCCGACGCATAGGCTAAGCGGACATTTCGGCCACAGCTGTTACTCACTTGCACTAGTGACGCAGTCTCAAATGGCGCCTTTCTCATGTAGATCGGTGATCGTTTCGTCATCGTAGCCCAAATCGCGCAGGACCTGTTCGGTATGCTCGCCACGCTCCGGCGTCGCGGTCCGAACGCCGCGCGGCAGGCCGGACATCATCACTGGCGATGCAACTAGGGAGAGCGTGCCAAGCCGGGCATGCTCCACCGGCGTGGCCATGCCGAGATGCTGGACTTGCGGATCGGCGAACACCCGGTCGATCGTGTTGATCGGCCCGCACGGAATCCCGGCCGCCTCGAACAGCTCGATCCAATGTGCGGCCGGTTGCGTCCGCGTCACGTCCGAGATCGCGGCGTTAATCGCCTCGCGATCGGCGCTGCGGCCGTTCTGGTCGGTCCAGCCCGACCGGGTGATCCATTCCGGATGTCCGATCGCGACACTGAACCGTTCAAACAGTCGGGCGGAACTGGCGGCGATGTTGATGTAGCCGTCGCTGGTCGGGAACACGCCGGTCGGGATGCCGGTCGGGTGATCGTTGCCGGCCTGTTTGGCGATCTCACCCTCCATCAGCCATCGCGTCGCCTGGAAGTCGAGCATGAAGGTCTGCACCTCCAGCAGACTGGTCTGCACCCAACGGCCAAGGCCGGTGCGCTCGCGCTCGAACAGCGCTGTCATGATCCCGAACGCCAGCAGGTTGCCGGCCGTGAGGTCCGCGATCGGGATGCCCACCCGCATCGGCCCCCCACCCGGTTGCCCGGTGATGCTCATCAGGCCGCCCATGCCCTGCGCGATCTGATCCACGCCGGCGCGCGCGCTGTAGGGTCCGGTCTGGCCGAAGCCGCTGATGCTGCCATACACCAGCCGCGGATTGACCGCGTGCACGTCGTCCCAGGCGATCTTGAGCCGGTGTTTCACGGTGGCACGCATGTTTTCGATGATCACGTCTGCCGTCGCGACCAGCTTCATGAATGCCGCATGGCCCTCGGACGATTTGAGGTTCAGCTCGATCATTCGTTTGTTGCGATGCAGGTTCTGGAAATCCGGCCCATCGCGGTCACCGCTGATGTCCTCGCCGCCGCTGTCGGGCGGTTCGACCCGGATGACGTTCGCGCCCCAATCCGCCAGGTGGCGCACCGCCGTCGGGCCTGCCCGCGCCAGCGTCAGATCAAGCACGACGATCCCGTCCAGCGGCAGGGTGACGGCATGATGCGCGTCGATGGTCGTTTGTGTGTCAGGCATCGATATCATCCAGGACGTCCCTGGATCGATACTATCGGCAAGCCGGGAACAGGCAACTCGCCCTGACCAATGGCCCCGGCCGAAACGCAAACGGCCGGGCGAACCCGGCCGTTTGATCATTCAGAAAGACAGGATCAGCCCGCTTCGACGGAAACCGCTTCCGGTCCACGGCGACCATCGGCCACCGACATCTTGACGTTCTGGTTCGGCTCGAGCGAACTCATGCCGCCACGGTTCAGCGCCGAGATGTGCACGAACACATCCTTGCCGCCGCCTTCCGGCATCACGAAGCCGAAACCCTTCTCGGCATTGAACCACTTCACGGTGCCGCGCATCTCGACTGCCGTGCTCATGTCAACCGGCTGACGAGCCGGGGACCGCGGACGGTCAAAGCCACCACCAGCGCTGGCACCACCATAGCCACCACCGGCCGGGCCACCGCCGCCGTAACCGCCACCAGCCGGGCCACCACTGCCGCCACCGCCACTTGCACCCGGGGTCGCTGTGCTCTCGTCGACGCTCACCACGTCAGCGATCTGCGGGCCTTTCTGGCCGGGTGAAACAGAAACGCGAAGCGTGGCGCCGGGCGAGACGGTCTGGTAACCGGCGCGGGACAGCACGCTGATGTGCAGAAAGGCATCACCGCCGCCGCCCTCGAGTTCGACGAAGCCGAAACCCTTCTCGCCGTTGAACCACTTCACCGTTGCGCCGGTCTCCGGACCACCGGGTGCGCCGAAACCGCGCGGAGCCGCGCCGAAATTGGACGGGCCACGATCACGGCCGCCGCCTGCGGGAACGTAAGCGTCCCGGGGAACGTAGGGCTCATCGCGACCGCCGCGGCCGCCACCGCCGAAATCGTCAAAGCGGTCTTTTCCGCCACGGGCGCCCCGACGGGGGCTATCAAAGGATCGGCGATCAGGTGTGCTCATATCTTGGTCTCAAACGGGGTGAACGGAATGCACATAATGTCCACCTGCGGCGGTCCAAGCCGTCAACGGGCGACATGCGCGCAGTCTAACGATATTTCTCAACCGCTGCCAAGCTTAGCGGGTGGCAAAACAGCGCTGGCGTGCGCGGGCGGGCATGAAGTCTCCGAGAACGTTTGCGACTTGGCAAGCCGTCATTCGTTTCGCATTCCGAATCGAAGGTTGCCGATGTACGTTGATTCGCATCGTGCCGCCGCCGGCGAGCGGAATCCGTAACGTCCCCTGCTGGATGGCGCGCATGTAGAGCGGCACGCCGAGCCCTGCCGGCGGGGTTTTGCCCTGCGCAATCGCCGAAACGCGGGCGCGGTAATCGGCGGCCAGCGCCGGGGTGCGGGAATGGTAGTATCCGACCGCATCGAACCAGTTGCCGCCGGCATCGGCGTGGAGGCGGTTCATGAAGCGGGCGGCGTAGTCGGCGTTGGCCGCCGGGTCAAAGGCCTGCTCGATGCTGGCGAAGGCGTCGGGGTGCGACTGCAGGTTGATCTGCATGCAGCCGACGTCGATTTGACTGACGCCGCGAGCCACCGCTTGCGTCACCCAGGCGACGGCGGCGTTTTTGCTGTCGAAGTAATAGGCCGCGCCATTGGCATTGACCGCCCAAGGCCAGGGCTGCAGCCCTGGTAGCGGTGGGATCGGCCGGCCGCTTTCCGCTTTGGCGATCGCCAGCAGAAGCCCGGGCAACGTGCCGCGCCCGGCCTCGGCGGCGGCGATGGCGGTCTTGCACTGCGCGCTCTGCTCGATCGTCCAGTTCGACGGCTCGGCCGTCGTCTTCGCTGGCTCCGCCCGTGCCTGGCCGCCGGCGAGCAACAGCGCGCCGAACAGCAGGCTCGCCAGTTTACGCAGCGTTCGCCAGGCTTCCCTGTGCGTGGCGCGCGAAGATCGCGAACAAGCGCCGCGTAATCGGCCCCGGCGTTCCGTCGCCGACGGCGACGCCGTCGACCTTGACCAGCGGCCGCACAAAGCTGGTGGCGCTGGTCATGAACACTTCCCGAGCTTCCCGTAGCTCGGCCTCGCTGAACGCCCGTTCCTCGAAGGTGATGCCTTCCTCGGCCAGCAACGACACCAGCGCCGCCCGCGTGCAGCCCGGCAGGATCGAGTGACCCAGCGGCCGCGTGCGCAACACGCCTTTGGCATCCACGATCCAACTGCTCGTCGAGGCTCCCTCGGTGACGTTGCCGTCGCCGTCGATCAGCAGCGCCTCGGCGGCGCCCTTCTCGCGCGCAGCCTGCTTGGCCAGCACGTTGGGGAGCAGCGCCACGGATTTGATGTCGCAGCGCGCCCAGCGCTGGTCTGGGTGCGTGATCGCCGTGGTCGCCCAGGCGTCGATGTCGCGCGGATACGGCGCGGTGCGACGCACGGTGACGACAAAGGCGGGCCGGATCGGCGTCTTCGGGAACGCATGGTCCCGCCGGGCGACGCCGCGGGTGATCTGCATGTAGATCAGCCCCTCGGTGACGCGGTTGAGGCGGGTCACTTCGAGCATGACGTGGACCAGGGCCTGCCGGGTCATCGGCATGTCGATGCGCAGCTCGCGCAACGAGCGCTCCAGCCGGTCGAGGTGGAGCGTCTCGTCCACCAGCCGGCCGCCCATGATGTAGACGACTTCGTAGATCCCATCGGCGAACTGGTAGCCGCGATCCTCGACGTTCACGCTGGCCTCGCGCTGCGGCACATAGGCACCATTGACGTAGGCAATACGGCTCATGAGGCGTTCCTGTCGTCCGAGTTGACCCCAAGCTGCTTCAGCTTGCGATGCAGCGCGCTGCGTTCCATGCCGACGAAGCCGGCAGTGCGGCTGATGTTGCCGCCGAAGCGCATTAACTGCGCTTGCAGATATTGCGTCTCGAACATGTCCCGTGCCTCGCGCAAGGGCAGCGACATCAGGTCCGCCGACGGATCGAAATTAAGCAGCGACGGCGCACCCTGGCTCACCTCGGCCGGCAGCATTTCGGCGCGGATTGGGTCGCCGGCACCGCCGGGCGCCATGATCAGCAGCCAGTCCATCAGGTTGCGCAGCTGGCGCACGTTGCCGGGCCAGTCATAGGCCTGCAGCGCCGTCAGCGCGTCGGTCGACAGCTCGCGGCTGGGAATGCCGGAGTTCTCCGCCGAGCGTTCGATGAAATACCGCGCCAGTTCAGGCACGTCCTCCCGCCGCTCCCGCAGGCTCGGCATGCGCACCGGCACCACTGCCAGCCGGTAGAACAGATCCTCGCGGAACCGCCCGCCAGCGATCTCGGCCTGCAGGTCGCGATTGCTGGTCGCCAGCACGCGGACGTCCACCTTGACGCGGGTGGCGCCGCCTAGCCGCTCGAAGGTCTGGTCCTGCAACGCGCGCACGATCTTGCCCTGCGTCTCCAGCGGCATGTCGGAGACTTCGTCCAGCAGCAGCGTGCCGCCATGCGCCCGCTCGAGCACCCCGGCCCGCCGCGGCGACGCCGTCGCGTCCGACCCGGCCTCCACGCCGAACAGCTCCTCCTCGAACCGCGCCGGATTGAGCGTGGCGCAGTTCAGCATCACGAACGGCCCGTCCGCTCGGCGCGAGCGCTGATGCACCATGCGCGCCGCCACTTCCTTGCCCGACCCGGCGGGACCGCTGATCAAGACCCGCGACCCCGTCGGCGCTACCCGGTCGACCGAGGCCCGTAATTGCGAGATCGCCGCGCTCTGACCAGTCAGTTCCGACTCGGCGCCGGCGCGCAACCGCAATTCAGCATTCTCGCGCGCCAGCCGCGCTGCCTCGAGCGCGCGGCGTACGATCAGCAGCAGCCGGTCCGACTTAAACGGCTTCTCGATGAAATCGTAAGCGCCGTGCTGGATCGCGGTGACCGCCGTCTCGATCGTCCCGTGCCCGGAGATCATCACCACCGGAACGTGCGGTTCCTCGTTGTGGATCACGTTCAGGATGCCGAGCCCGTCGAGCCGCGACCCCTGCAACCAGACGTCGAGGATGATCAAGGCCGGGCGGCGGTGGCGGAACGCGGCGATCGCCCCGTCGGAGTCGCCAGCCTGTCTTACCGAGTATCCCTCGTCGTCGAGCACGCCGTCGATCAACGTGCGGATGTCGGGCTCGTCGTCGACGATTAGGATTTCCTGCGCCATTGGCCCGTCCTCTAAGCCGGAACGGGTTGCGGCACAATCAGCGGCAGCGACAGACTGACGATCGCGCCGGGCCCGTCGGTCCTATCTTCCAGCTCCAACCCACCGCCATGGTCCTCCATGATCTTCTTCACGATCGCCAGCCCGAGCCCGGTACCCTTGGGCTTGTGGGTCACATACGGCTCCGTCAACCGCCCGCGATCGGCCTCCGGCAAACCGATGCCATCGTCGATCACGTCGATCACCACCGTCCCATCCTGCGTCCGCACCACCACGTCGATGCGCCCGATCTGGCCGGCACGCTCATCAGCGCGTGCTCGCGATGCCACTGAGTCCGCAGCGTTCTGCAACAGGTTGGTCAATGCCTGGCCCAGCAACCGCCGGTCGCACGATCCCATCGGGCCTCGTTCCGGAATGTCCGTGACCCACTCGATCTCCGGCCGCGCGCTCCGCTGCAGTATCAACGCTTCCCGTGCCACCCGGCCCACGTCGTCCGGCTTGAGCACCGGCTGCGGCATCCGCGCAAAGGCGGAGAACTCGTCCACCATCCGCCCGATATCGCCCACATGTCGCACGATGGTGTCGGCGCATTGCGCGAACGTCTCCGGATCCGACTTGATCTCCTTGGTGAACCGCCGCTTCAGCCGTTCGGCGCTGAGCTGGATGGGCGTCAACGGGTTCTTGATCTCATGGGCAATCCGCCGCGCCACGTCGGACCACGCCGCCTTGCGCTGCGCCGATTGCAGCTCGGTGATGTCGTCGAACGTCACCACGTAACCATCCGGATGACCGCTGCGCAGGTCGGTGCCGACCCGCACCAGCAGGATGCGGCGCCGCTGCACCGGTCCGATCTCGATCTCGGCGGTGTGCGCCCGTTCCGGCTGCGCTTCGACCGAGGCGAGCAACGGCGCGAATTGCGGCACCAGGTCGGACAGCTTAGCACCGATGGCGTTGATCAGATCGCTGCCCAGCAACTCGCTTGCCGCCCGGTTCGGCAACTCCACCTTGCCCTGCACGTCGAGCCCGATCACCCCGGCCGACACGCCGGCCAGCACCGTCTCCGTGAACCGCCGCCGTTCGTCGATCTGGCTGTAGGCCTCCATCAGCTCACCGCGCTGCGAACCCAGCTGCCCCGTCATGCGGTTGAACGCGCGGCTCAGCCCGGCCACTTCGTCATCGCTGGCCGTCTCCGGCACTCGCACCGTCAGGTCGCCCCCACGCACCCGCTCGGCGGCGCGGATCAATCCACCGATGGGGCGCGCAATCTGGTTGGCCAGCACCAGGCCGATCAACACCGCGGCCATCAACACAAGCAGCGCGATGAGCGCGAAGATCATCGCAAAGGTGATCTGCAGCTTGGTGCGGCTCTCGTCGAGCCGGCTGTATTCCGCCACCGCCTGCTCGGTGCGCACCATGTGGTTGAGGATCTCCGGGTCCACCGGCCGGCCGATCTCCAGCATTAGCGGCAAGGTCGAGCCGAGTTGCACCACCGCCCGCACCCGGTTCTCGTCCGGCGATCCCAGCACCGCCACCTCGCCGTTCTTGGCCTGGTCGATGGCGCTACGGGGCGGCAACTCGACGCCGAGCCCTTCCATGGCGCCGATCCCGGCCACCACCTGCCCCGTCACCGGCTCGAAGATGATCGCCTCAGTCAGCCCGCGCAGCACCGTCTGCGTCTGCAGCACCTGCGCGAAGGCATACGGGTCGGTCGACAGCATCGCCCCCGCCCGGGTCAGGTCGTTGGCCATGCCGAGCGCGTCGGTGCGGATGTTGTTGCGATGCTCCTCGAGGTAGCCGCGGCTGGCTTCCAGCCCCTCGTTCAGCGCCGTGCGCACCCGATCGTTGAACCAGCCCTGGATGCCGAGCGTGAAAAATGCCGTGGCGAATAGCGCCACCAGGATGGTCGGCGTCACCGCAACCACGCTGAACAGCATCACCAGCCGCACGTGCAGCCGCGACCCGGCCGATCCCCGCCGCCGCTCCACCCACACCCGCGTCACCCGGCCCGCCAGCACCGCCCCCAGCAGCAGCAGCACGACCAGATTGGCCAGCACCATGCCGAGCAGCGCCCGAGGCGTGATCCCGCTCGACAGCAGGATGAACGTCACCACGCTGAGCACCAGCGCGATCGACGCCAGCACCAGGGTGACCACCTTGCCGAGCAGGATGTCGGCCAGGCGACGGCGGCGCAGGGGGGGACGGAACTGCGATGGTTGGACGTCCACGTTCATCGCGCCGCCTTTAGCCGATGCCGCGCACCACCGGGATGTCGAGATCCCGGATCTTCTTGCGCAGCGTGTTGCGGTTGAGGCCGAGCATCGCCGCAGCCTTGATCTGGTTGCCCCGCGTGGCCGCCAGCGTCATCTGAATCAGCGGTCGCTCCACCTCGGCGATGACCCGGTCATAGATGTCACGCATCGGCATGCCGTCGCGGCTGGCGGCGAGAAATTGGCGGATGTGGCGCTCGACCGCGTTGGACAGCGGCTCCGGCCCGCCGCTGGCGGCCGGCATCTCGTCCTCGTGGCCGGTTTCCTGCAGTTCGGCGGCGATGACCTCGGCGTTGATCGTCTCCTGCGGATACAACGCCGCCAGCCGACGCATCAGGTTCTCGAGTTCGCGCACGTTGCCGGGCCAGCGATGCTGCCGCAGCCGCTCGATCGCAGACTGGTCCAGCGACTTCAGCGCCAAGCCGCTCTCGCGCGCACGGTCGAGGAAGTGACGCGCCAGGACCTGGATGTCCTCCAGCCGCTCGCGCAGCGGCGGCAGCCGGATCGGCACCACGTTGAGGCGGTAGAACAGATCCTCGCGGAACTGCCCGGCGCGGATCGCCTGCCGCAAATCGCGATGCGTTGCCGCCACGATGCGGACGTTGGCGCGGATCGGCTGGCGGCCGCCGACGGTGGTGAACTCGCCTTCCTGCAGCACGCGCAGCAGCCGGGTCTGCGCCTCGGCCGGCATGTCGCCGATCTCGTCGAGGAACAGCGTGCCGCCGGCCGCCTGCTCGAAGCGGCCCTGCGCCCGGTTCAGCGCGCCGGTGAAGGCGCCGCGCTCGTGGCCGAATAGCTCGCTTTCGATCAGCTCACGCGGGATGGCGGCCATGTTGATCGCCACGAACGGTCCGGTCCGCCGGCGCCCGTAATCGTGCAGCGCGCGCGCCACCAACTCCTTGCCGGTGCCGCTCTCGCCATTGACCATCACGGTGAGGTCCGTGGTCGTCAGCCGCGCGATGCTGCGATAAATTTCCTGCATCGCGACGGATCGGCCGATCAGCGGCAGCCGTTCCTCGCTGTCGGTCGGCTCGCGCACGCCGCTGGGCTCATCCTTCGGTGGCGCCGCCAGCGCACGCCCAACTACGGCCAATAATTCCTTTAAATCAAAGGGCTTGGGGAGGTATTCGAATGCACCACGTTGAGTGGCTTTGACCGCGGTCATCAGCGTCGACTGCGCGCTCATCACCACCACGCGCAGCTCCGGCCGGATACGTTTGATGCGCGGGATCAGGTCCAGCCCGTTCTCGTCCGGCATCACCACGTCGGTGATCACCAGGTCGCCCTCGCCATCCTCGACCCAGCGCCACAAGGTGGCCGCGTTGCCGGTGCAGCGGACCTGATAGCCGGAGCGCCCGAGCGCCTGGGTCAGCACTGTGCGGATGGACCGGTCGTCATCGGCGATCAAGACGGTGGGCAACGTCATGCGAATACTCTCATTGGCCGTCGGAATCCGTCTCGGTCATCACCGGCAGGCACAAGCGGAACTCGGTCCGGCCGGGTCGGCTATCGACCTCGATCAGCCCGCCATGGTCGCCGACGATCTTGGCCACCAGGGCGAGCCCCAGGCCGCTGCCGCTCGACTTGCTGGTGACGAAGGCTTCGAACAGATGCGGGCGGATGTCTTCGGAAATACCCGGCCCGTTGTCGCGCACGGTCACCACCAAGGGCAGGTGCACACGCTGCGGGCTGCCGGCGACGGCCAGCCGCATGCCATGCTGGTAGGCAGTGGTCAGGCCGATCTCGGCCCGCTCGCGGCCGTTTGGCGTCCCGTCGATCGCCTCGGCCGCGTTCTTGACCAGGTTGAACAGCACCTGGACCAACTGGTCGCGATTGCCCCACACCGGCGGCAGCGACGGGTCGTAGGTTTCGCTGATCCGCATTCCTGAGGCAACGCCGCTCTGCGCCAACCGGCGCACATGCTCCAGCACGCGATGGATGTTGACCGGTCGGCGGTCCACCGGCTTCTCGCCGAACACTTCCATACGGTCGACCAGATCGCGGATGCGGTCCACTTCATCGCGGATCAAGTCGGTGAGCTCGCGATCCTGCGGCAGCACGTTCGGCTCCAGAAGCTGCGCGGCGCCGCGAATGCCGGAGAGCGGGTTCTTGACCTCGTGGGCCAGTATCGCCGCCATGCCGCTCACGCTACGGGCGGCGCCGCGGTAGGCGATCTGCCGGTCCAGCGCTCGTGCGGCCGACACGTCCTGCAGCGTCAGCAACACGCAGCCGGGCTCCTCGACCAGGCTGGTGACATGGACGCTGATGTGCCGCTTCTGTAACCGCGGGCTCTCGAAATTCAGGTCGTGATCGGAAATCGTCGTCTCGGTCGAGCGGACCTGGGCGATGATGTGGAACAGCGGATTGTCCGACGGCAGCAGCGCGTCGAGCTGGATCTGGGCAAGCTGCAACATTGACATGCCGAGGAACTGCTCGGCGGCCTGATTGGCGTAGCGAAAGCCGTTATTCTGGTCGAGCAGCACCATCGGGATCGGCACGGCGCCCAACACGGCGATCGAATCGATCGGTGGCGGGCGCCGGGTCAATCGCTCGACCAGCGCCGTGCGACCGCGGGCGACCACATTCTTCATGCAGCGCCCCTCATGCGGCAATCGGCGGGGCGGATGCCCGCTCGATCAGCGGGTCGTAGAACCGATGGATCAGCGTCTCGACCGCTGCCGCATCGGCGCTGCGGTTGACGGAGGCGCGGAACTCCGACGAGCCCCAGAGGCCGGTCGAATACCAGGACACATGCTTGCGCGCGACGCGCACGCCGGCCTCGCGGCCGCAATGCTCGAGCATGGCGTGGTAATGCTCGAGCAGGATGTGCTTCTGCTCAAGCAGGGTCGGGTCGGGGATGCGGTGCCCCGTGGCGAGGAACTCCGCCGCCTGCGCCGGGAACCACGGCCGGCCATAACAGCCGCGCCCGATCATGACCCCGTCCGCACCGGATTGCCGCATCGCCTCGGCGGCGTCGTCGACCGTCAGCACGTCGCCGTTGACGATCACCGGGATGTCGACCGCCGTTTTCACCGAGGCGACGAAGCGCCAATCCGCGGTGCCGGTGTAGAATTGCTGCCGGGTCCGGCCATGAACCGTGACCAGCCGAATGCCACATTCCTGGGCAATCCGCGCCAGCGATGGCGCGTTGAGGTTGGCGTGGTCCCAGCCCATCCGCATCTTCAGCGTGACCGGAACATCGACCGCGCGCACCGTCGCTTCCAGCAATCGCGCGGCGGCCACCTCGTCGCGCATCAGTGCCGACCCGGCGGTCTGCCCGATTGCGACCTTCTTCACCGGGCAGCCGAAATTAATGTCCACCAGGTCCGCGCCATGCGCCACCGCGATGCGTGCCGCCTCGGCCATGGCATCGGGGTCGCAGCCGGCCAACTGCACGGATGCCGGCCCGCCGCAGCCATCGACCTCAGCCATGCGCAGCGTCGTCCGGTTCTCGCGCACCATCGCCCACGACGCGATCATCTCCGATACCACCAGCCCGGCGCCCTGCCGCTTCGCTAAGCGGCGGAACGGCAGGTCCGTCACCCCCGACATGGGGGCCAAGATGACCGGTCGCTCGATCCGCACGCTTCTTGCGCCGGATCCGAGCGTGATCGGGGCGAATGCCTGCCCGGAAGCTAAATCGGTGTTGCCCATGATTTGTGCAAACTAGAACGTGCCTTGCCCATGTGCAAACATTCTACGGGGTGCGTGACGCGGGGTTGACGAGGTTCATCAGGGCCAGCAAGGAGCCATCATGCGAATTGCAGCAATAGTGGTAGCGGCCGGCTCCGGCCAACGGTTCGGGGCCGATCGGCCAAAGCAGTATATCGAGTGCGCCGGCAAGCCGGTCGTGCGCTGGGCCGCGGAGCGACTCTTGCCGCATGTGACACTCCTGCAGCCCGTAGGTAACGCGGCCGACCTGGCCGAGGCGCTGGACGGGTTCGAGCATCTCCCGGTGGTCAGCGGCGGCGCTACACGGCAGGACAGCGTGCGCGCCGGGCTGGAGGCGCTGGCGCCGTTCGCGCCGGACGTGGTGCTGATCCACGACGCAGCCCGGCCTTATCTGCCCGACGATACGATCCCTGCCCTGCTCGACGCCCTGGCCCGGCATGACGGCGCGATCCCCGCAGTCCCGGTGGCCGACACGCTCAAGCGCGAGGCGAACGGCCTGATCGGCGCCACCGTCGCGCGCGATGGTCTGTTCCGGGCGCAAACGCCGCAAGCGTTCCACTTTTCGACCATCCTGGCGCTGCACCGCGACACGGCAGGCGATCCGAGTGCGACCGACGATGCCGCCTTGTTCGAGCGGGCCGGACTGACCGTCGCGCTGGTGCGCGGTCACGAGGACAACATCAAGCTCACCTATCAGGAGGACGCCGTCAGGATGGCCCGCATTCTCGCCCCCACGCTGGAGCCACGCACGGGCACCGGCTTCGACGTCCATGTGCTGCAGGCTGGCCGCAAGCTGATCCTGTGCGGCATCGAGGTCCCGCACGACAAAGGTCTCGCGGGGCATTCGGACGCCGACGTGGGCATCCATGCTCTATGCGATGCGATCTACGGCGCACTGGCGGAAGGCGATATCGGCCGGCATTTCCCACCCAGCGAAGCTACCTGGAAGGACGCGGACAGCGCCCGCTTCCTGCGCCATGCCGCCGAGCGCGTTGCCGCCCGTGGCGGCCGCCTCTCCAACGTTGACGTCACGCTGATCTGCGAACAGCCCAAAATCACGCCGCACGCCCCGGCGATGATCGCGCGCATCGCCGATCTGCTCGGGATTGAGCCGGGGCGGGTGTCGATCAAAGCCACGACGTCGGAAAAACTTGGGTTTACCGGCCGCGGCGAGGGGATCGCGGCACAGGCGGCAGTGATGGTGTTGCTGCCCGCCTAATCGTTGGTCGGAGCGGCGGGATTCGAACCCACGACCCTCAGTCCCCCAGACTGATGCGCTACCAGACTGCGCTACGCTCCGTCCGGCCGCGTCTTAGCAGTGTCGCCCACATCGAGCAACGCCCGCAACACCATCAACTCGTGCAAAACGGTCTCGAGCACGAGGCGCAATGCCGGGCCCTCGTCTGGCACCACGGGCGCTACCAAGACGGGCGTCTCGGATAGCGGAGCAGGATCCGGCTCGGGCAGGGTCGGTGGTGCTGCCTGTTCGGCCTCTGCCGCAGCACGCTCGGCAGGCGGCGCCGGCGGAATGTCGTCGGCGAGCAACCCGCCGCCATCACGCAGCAAACGTTGCACGCCTTTAATCGTATAGCCTTGAATGTAAAGCAAATCCGATATACGACGAAGCAGTTGAATATCGTCGGGCCGGTAGTAGCGGCGCCCACCACCGCGTTTCAGAGGCTTGATTTGCGGAAACTTGGTTTCCCAGAACCGGAGCACGTGTTGCGGAATGTGCAATTCATCGGCGACTTCGCTGATAGTGCGGAATGCGGTTGGTGCTTTCTTGGCCCGCAACCGCGGCGCGTCACCATCGTTCGGCGTCATACCGCCCTGCTCGCTCATTCGTCGTCATCCACCGTCGGGATGGCCAAGCCGTTTACCTGCGCCTTGAGCACCTGGCTCGGTCGGAACGTCAGCACCCGGCGCGGCAGGATGGGAACCTCGATGCCGGTCTTTGGATTGCGCCCGATCCGACGGCCTTTCTGCCGGACCGAAAACGTGCCGAACCCGCTCAACTTGACCGGTTCGCCGGACTCGAGTGCCAGCGACATGCGCTCCAGCACAGTTTCCAACAACTCTGCGGAGTCGTTTCGCGACAGCCCAACCTGAGCGTAGATTGTTTCCGCCAGTTGCGCGCGCGTAACCGTGTTCATGCGGTTACGCTATGGGCTGACATCACCGCGGTCAAGCAAAGCGCTTGTAATACAAGAAGTTCGCAGGGGTGTTGCATAACGATCACGCCACGACTGTGGCCCCCACGCTACATACGAACGAGCGCGCTGCCCCAGGTCAAACCGCCGCCGAGCGCTTCCATTAGCACCAACTCGCCGGGCTTAATGCGCCCATCGCCGAACGCCTCGGCAAGCGCGAGCGGGATCGACGCTGCCGACGTGTTGGCATGCCGGTCGACCGTGACCACGACCCGCTCAGCCGGCAAGCCGAGCTTCTTGCCCATGGCATCAATGATTCGCCGATTGGCTTGGTGCGGCACCAGCCAGTCCACATCGTCATGCGCCAGGCCATTGGCCGCCAGCGCCTCGTCCACCGCAGCGGCCAGCTTGGCGACGGCATGGCGGAATATTTCCCGGCCATTCATCCGCAGATGTCCCGGCAGATCGCGGCGGCCAACCGCGCCGTCGATGTACAGCAGATCGCCGTGCCGTCCCTCGGCGTGGAGATGCGTCGACAGGATGCCGCGTTCCGCTTCGTCGGCCTGGGCGGCGCGAAGAAACACCGCCCCTGCCCCGTCCCCAAACAGGACGCAGGTGCCGCGGTCGTTCCAGTCGACGATGCGGGAGTAGACCTCGCTGCCGATCACCAGGGCGCTACGGATCTGTCCGGAGCGGATCATCGAGTCCGCGATCGACAGCGCGTAGACGAAGCCGCTGCACGCCGCCGATACATCGAACCCGAAGCCGCCGGTCATGCCGAGCGCCGCCTGAACCCGGACAGCGGTGGACGGAAACGCTTGGTCCGGTGTCGCGGTCGCGACGATGACGGCATCGACGTCCGCCGCGCCCACGCCGGCGCGCTCGAGCGCCTGCCGGGCGGCGGCGGTTGCCATGGTCGCGCAGGTCTCGTCGGCGCCGACGATCCGGCGTTCGACGATGCCGGTTCGCTCGCGAATCCAGGCGTCGCTGGTGTCGAGCGTGCGCGCGAGTTCCTCGTTGGTAACGATCCGCGGCGGAAGATAGCTGCCGATGCCTGCCAGGATGGCGCGAGAACCCGGTATCGACATGGTGATCTAGGCTGAAGCGGCGGTGACGGCTGGAGGCAGGCTCAACCCGTCGATCTGCGCTAAGCCATCGCGAATCTTCGCGTTGAAGCCATTGACGACCATGTCCATTGCCACGTCCACCGCATGGGCGAAGCCTGTCGCGTCCGTGCCGCCGTGGGATTTCACCACGACGCCGTTGAGGCCGAGCATGACGGCGCCGTTGTAGCGCCGCGGATCGAGCCATTCGCGCATACGGTCTAGGCCGGGTCGCGCGAGGAGATAAGCTGCCTTGCCCATCAGGCTGCCGCTGAAGATCGGGCGAAGCAGGTCGCCCATCAGCTTGAGCGCGCCCTCCGCGGTCTTGAGCGCGACGTTGCCGGTGAAGCCGTCCATGACGATGACGTCGGTGGTGCCGGCCGCGATGTCGTGCCCCTCGACGAAGCCGTGGAACTGCGGCGCGATGTGGCTGAGTCGCAGCAGTTCGGCGGCTTCGCGCACGCGCTCGTCACCTTTCAACTCCTCGGAGCCGACATTCATCAGGCCGATCGTGGGCGCCGGCAGGCCCAGCACCGTTCGTGCGAACACATCGCCCATGACGGCGAACTCGACCAGGTTGCGCGCGTCACATTGAATGTTCGCCCCGAGGTCCAGCATCACGATGTCGCCGCGCGCCGTGGGCGCAATGGCGGCCATCGCAGGACGATCAATGCCAGGTAGCGTCTTGACCACGATCTTGGCCAATGCCAGCAAAGCCCCGGTGTTGCCGGCCGATACGAGCCCGTCCGCTTCACCATTGGCCACGGCATCTATCGCCAGCCGCATGGACGAACCGCGCACGCGCAGAGCTGCGGTCGGCTTCATGTCGGCGCTAATGGCGGTCTCGGCATGCCGTAGGGTGCAGCATTGCTCGACCCGCTTACGCTCAGCGATCAACGGGCGTAACTTGACCTCGTCACCGATCAGCAAGAAACGGGCGTTGGGATGCCGCTCGGCGGCTACGGCGATTCCATCGAGCACGATGAGCGGCGCATCGTCGCCACCCATCGCGTCGATCGCGAGAGAAAACCTCCCGCCTGCGGAAGACATTTGTGGTTGCCGTTCGCCGATTAGGCGCGAACAGCCCCTTTGAGGTCCTTGCCGGCCGCAACGACTTCACGCCCGCCGTAATAGCCGCAATGGCTGCAGACGTGGTGCGGCCGCTTCAGCTCGCCGCAGTTCGGGCAATCATTGTGGGCTTCGCCGACGAGGAAATCGTGCGCACGACGCATGCCGCGACGGGACGGGGAAGTTTTCTTCTTGGGAACAGCCATGGGAAACGCCTCTCCAAAAGGCTGTGAGTTCAGGCGTGCCGGTGGGCGCGGGCTGGATCACGTCAAGGTTAGGGATGAACGAGCCGCGGGCCATACCAGAGTCGGTTTGCGTCAGCAAGAGAGCTTGCGCCGGCCCGGCGTCACTGCGGTCGGCGTAAAGCCGCCAAAGCAGCGAATTTGTTCGGAGTTTCCGGCACTTCCTCCTCCACTTCGTCCAAACCCGGCCTGCGCGGGTAAGGGTCGAGCGCCAGCGCCAGTTGCTCGATCGTCGCTTCGCCAATGTCGATCAGCCCGGCGGGATATGGGATTTGATCCGGCGAATCGGGATCATCATCCTCGGTTTCGTTGCCCTCGGGCACGAAGCGGACGGTGAAATCCTCCGCGATTATCTGCTTAAAGGGGTCGAGCGTGACCACGCAGGTCTGGGTCACGCCGACGGCGAGCGTGCCGGATGCTTCGATCACCGAGTCCTCCAGCCGCTTGAGACGAAAGGTGCAGCGCACGCGCTCGATCTCGGGCAGGAACAACCGGGTCGCGATGGCCAGCAGCTCGCCGGGGGCGGCCTCGACGACCATGTCCAGCCCGGCCGTGCCAATCCGATCGATCGCGACCGGCCGCGTCATCTCGCTCATGCTGATACGCCCTGATCGACCGGAGGCGCCGCCAGGAAGTCCACCCGGCCGGCAATCAGGCCGTTCAAGCCCTGCGTCTCCAAATGCCGGTGTTGCGCCAGTACCAGCTGCGCCAAGGTCGATGCCGCAGCCTCCGGCGGCGACCCACGCCAGACGTTGCGCCCCACCGCGGCGGTCAACGCCTCCAGATCATCGGCGGCCACGGCATCCTCGTAGGCCTGGCGCCGTCCATTCAGCGCCTCCCACATCGCCTTGTTCTTGCGCCCCACCGTGATGTCGCCGATCCCGAGTTCGCGCAGCTGATGATCCATGTCCAGGAACATTGCATCGAACACGGCCTGCGCCAGCGCCTTGCCGGTGTCGGCTTCGCGGTGCAGCCGGTCGATCAGGAGGAAGGTGTAAAGGCCGATCATGTCGAATCGACCATCCATCGTGTCGGGCACGGCGAGGTCCGTATAGTAATACGGGTCGCGCGCCGCACGGACCGCAGCCGTGTAGAGCGCGAAACCGGCGCGTTCATGCCGCTTGCGGCTGAACAACCCGAGCAAACCCATCCTAAACCCTTTCCTCCAGGCGACCTGTCCGGTCGGCCCGCCAATTGACACGCCCCGATGAGCGTGAGAGCACCGCGAACACATAGGCGCCCGCCAATCCCGGTCAATCGGCGCATGCGCCAACCAGCGGGACCGAACAGGACGAACGCGCGTGCGCAATCTGCTACCCTTGACGATGTTACTCCTGTCGATGTCCGCCTGCAGCCTGGTCCAGACGCCTCGGATCCTGCACGGCAACCGGATCGACCCCGACCAGCTCAAGGAGCTGGTGCCCGGCGTCAGCACCAAGAAGGACGTGACGTCGCTGATCGGCTCGCCGACCGCGCGTGCCACGTTCGACGACAACGAGTGGATCTACATCAGCGAAACCAACTATTCCCGCATCGGCCGGCTTCCCGGCATCATGAAGCAGGACGTGACGGTGATGAACTTCACCCCGGCCGGTACGCTGAAAGGGGTCAAGAGCCTGACCCAGGAAGATGCGCGCGACATCTCGGTCGCGTCCGGTGCAACGCCGTCGCCGGGCAGCGAGGCGTCGTTCCTGCAGCAATTGCTCGGCAACGTCGGCAAATACAGCGTGGGCAACCTTGGCGGTGCCGATACGTCGAGCGTGGGCGGCAGCGGCGCGGCGACCTCCCGCTGAGCTAGAAGTGGCTCCAGCCGCCGCTCGCCAGCGTCATCGGCTGGCTGGCGGCGTCCAGCACACGGATGCCTGACTCGGTCTCGATCGTTCCGATGCGCGTCACCGCGACGCCCAACTCGCCCGCCCTCGCCTGGAGCGCGGTCTCGCAAACCGGGTCAGCTATCATCAGCAGCTCGTAATCGTCGCCACCGGTCAGACATGTCTCGAGCCAACGCGGATCCGGCACGGAGACCGGAACCCGGGCGGCCCATACCGTCGCCCCAAGCCCGGCTGCGCGGCACAAATGCCCGAGATCCTGCACCAACCCGTCCGAAACATCCATGGCGGCGCGAACGAACGCCGGGTCGACCAGGCCGAGACGAGGCAGCGGCAACCGATACCGCCCGGCTAAGAAACCATCGGGATCGTCGAGTTCACCCCGGATCGCGCGCAGCCCCAGCGCTCCATCGCCGATGGTGCCGCTTACCCAGATCGCGTCACCAATCCGAGCCCCGGCGCGGCGCACCATTGCACCCGGCGCAACATGCCCGATCGCCGTCACCGTGAGGCTCAACGGCCCCGGCGTCGATGTCGTATCACCTCCTAACAAGCTGATATTAAAGTATTCCTGATCTTGCTTCAGCCCGGCTGCGAACGCTTCCAGCCAGGTGTCCGACACGCCACGCCGCGCCGACAAGGTCAGCAGATAAGCCAGCGGCACCGCACCTTTCGCGGCCAGATCAGACAGATTAACCCTGAGCAGCTTGCGCGCGATCAGGTCCGGCGGGTCGTCCGGCAGGAAATGGACGCCCTCGACCATGGCATCCACCGTCACGATCAACTCGCGACCCGGCGGTGGCGCCAGGATCGCCGCGTCGTCCAGAAGGTCTAGAGCGCCGGGGCCGGCAAGCGGCCTGAAATGCCGTGCAATCAGGCCGAACTCGGCCGGGGCCGGCGGAGTCATGTCACCGCCGGCTGCACCCCAAATTCCTGCGGCCGAAGCTCGCGCGCCAGGCGGTCGAGCATCCCGTTGACCATCCGTGGCTCCTCGCCGGCAAAGAAACCGTGCGCCACATCGAGATATTCGTTGATCACCACGCGCGACGGCGGCCCGTCCTCCATCGTCAGCTCGGCGCCGCCGGCTCGCAGCATCGCCCGCAACACCGGGTCCAGCCGCAGCATCGGCCATTCGGTGGGCAGCGCCGTCGCGATCAGCCCGTCCAGCCGGTCCTGCTCGGCCACTGCCGTCCGCACGATGCGGGTGAACAACGGCACATGGGCATCCGGCACCCTGCCCTCCTCGAAGCCCGCCGGCTCCGGCCCCGGCGTGGCGCCGAGGCGATGCCGCACGAACTGGTCGATCACCGTTTCTGCGGTTTCGCCGTTCTGCTCGCTCTGGAACAGGGCCTGCACTGCCGCGACCCGGGCCGCGGTGCGCGGCCGGCTATTCTTGGCGGGACGCGGCATCAGCGCGCCCCCAAGGTGCGCGCGACGGTCACTTGCACCAGCGCCGCCGCTGCTGCCTCGGCACCCTTGTTGTGACCATCGTCGCCGGAACGCGCGATTGCCTGATCGATGTTGTGCACCGTGAGCAGCCCGCTGCCGAGCGCCAGGCCGAACTGCAGCGCGACGTTCATCAGCCCGGCCATCGCTTCGCGGCAGAGGAACTCGTAATGGTCGGTCTCGCCCTTGACGACGCAGCCGAGCGCCACGAAGCCGTCGAATTGGGTCTTGCCACGAATCACCAGCCGGATCGCCTGCGGCAGCTCGAACGCCCCTGCCACGTCGAGCACTTCATGCGTCGCCCCGGCCTCGGCGAGGATGCGCTCGGCACCTCGCGTCATGCCGTCGACTACGTCGCGGTAGTAAGGGGCACGCACCACCAGGAGGTGCGGAGCGGAGCCGGGCACCGCGGGGGCGGTGGGCAGCGGGGCATCGAGTGTACTCATTCGTGGGGGGCGCCGTCGATCGAGCGCTGCTCGACGATGTTCAGCCCATAGCCCTCGAGCCCGACGACCGTGCGTCGCGTGTTCGAGAGTAGAATCATGTCGCGGATACCGAGGTCGACCAGGATCTGCGCTCCGATGCCGTAGTCGCGCAGGAAGTGCCGCGGCGCCGGATGAGTGTCGAGCAGGCGGACGCGGTCGGATAGGGCGTGTGGCCGGGTATCGCGGATCAGCACAACCGCACCACGGCCGGCATCGGAAATCATGCGCATCGAGCCGTGCAGGGTCGAATATTGATGGTTGCCGACCATGTCGTTGATCATGTCGACCGCGTGCATCCGCACCAGCGGCGGCTCGCCACCGAGGTCGCCTTTGCTGAGCACCAGGTGTTCCGCCGGGTCGAGGGTGCTGGCGTAGACGGTCAGCGTCCACTTTCCACCGACAGCATGCTCGAGCACGCCTTGCTCGACCTGGCGCACCAGCCGTTCCGTGCGGCGGCGATGCCCGATCAGGTCGGCGATGGTGCCGAGCTTGAGGTTATGGCGTTGCGCGAAGGCGGCCAACTCCGGCAACCGCGCCATGGTGCCGTCTTCGTTCATGATCTCGCAGATGACGCCCGCGGGCGTCAGGCCGGCCAGCCGCGCGATGTCCACTGCAGCCTCAGTATGCCCGGCGCGCACCAGCGTGCCGCCATCGCGCGCCACCAGTGGAAACACGTGCCCTGGCGTGACGATCGCGTCGCGTGCGGCGTCCTGATTGATGGCCACCGCAATAGTGCGCGCCCGGTCTGCCGCCGAGATGCCCGTGGTCACGCCGTCACGTGCCTCGATGGAGACGGTGAAGGCAGTCTGGTGCCGGGTGGCGTTGGACTGGCTCATCAGCGGCAGGCCGAGCTGATTGACCCGCTGCTGCGTCATCGCCAGACAGATCAGCCCGCGGGCATGGCGCGCCATGAAGTTGACGGCGTCGGGCGTGGCGAACTGGGCGGGGATCACCAGATCGCCCTCGTTCTCGCGATCCTCGTCGTCGACCAGCACGAACATACGGCCGGCGCGCGCCTCCTCGACCAGGTCGGCCGCGCTGCTGAGATAGTCGGAAAGGAGTGCTTGCTTCATGAGACCTCAGACGCCCGCGCCACGTAGCGGGCCAGCATGTCGATCTCGATATGCACCGCGTCTCCCGCCCGCAAGCCTTCCAGCGTGGTTTCGGACCAGGTATGCGGGATGATGTTGACGCCGAACGTCGCGCCGGACACCTCGTTAACCGTCAGCGACACGCCATCGATGGCGACGCTACCCTTGGGCGCGATGAACCGCGCCAGCTCGCGCGGCACCTCGACGCTGACCCGGTAGGAGCCGTTCTCCCCCACAATCGACACCACCTTGCCCTGCCCGTCGACGTGGCCGGACACGAAATGCCCGCCCAACTCGTCGCCTACCTTCAGCGAGCGTTCCAGGTTCATCCGGCTGCCTTCGGCCCAGCCGCCCAACCCGGTCTTGGATAGCGTCTCGCCCGAGACCTCGACCGCGAACCAGTCCGGCCCGACATCGACCGCCGTGAGGCAGCAGCCGGAGCAGGCGATCGACGCGCCGATCGGGATGGTCGCGGCATCCGGCCAGGGCGTCTGGATGACGAGCCGCATGTCTGCGCCGTTGCCGAGCGGCGCCAGGCTGCGAACGGCGCCGACGGCGGTGATGATACCGGTGAACATCTCAGATCCTCGCAAACAGCGTCAGCATATCGTCCCCTAGCGTGCACTGCCCGGTGCGCCTGAACCGCGGCATGGCGTCCAGCGACCCGACACCGAATGCCGCCGCCGCGGGCAGCCCATCGCTCCCCATCACCGCGGGCGCATGGAACCACGCCACCCGGTCGACCAACCCGGCCTGGAGCAACGAGCCCGCGAGCTGCGCGCCACCCTCGACCAGCACCCGCGTCAACCCGGCCTGCCCCAACGCCTGCAGTCCGGCCAACATATCCACCCCGCCCGGCCCGGCCGCAACCTCGATCAGCCTCACCCCAGCGTCCCGCATTGCCGCCGCGGGCGCGACATCCGCCTGTGGCCCATGCAGCACCCATGTCGGTATCTCGGCCGCCGTCGCAACCAGCCGCGCCGTCGGTGGCGTGCGCAGCCGCGTATCGACCACAACCCGCAGGTCCCGCTCGCGGCGGAATCCGGGGATGCGGCAGGTCAGCGCCGGGTCATCGGCGGCCACGGTGCCGGCCCCGGCCATCACCGCATCGTGCTCGCCACGCATGGCATGCGCCGCCCGTCGCGCGGGCGCGCCAGTGATCCATTGGCTCTCGCCGGTCCGCGTGGCGATGCGTCCGTCGAGCGTGCTCGCCAATTTCAGCGTCACCATCGGACGTCCCAGGCCGACACGAGTCAGGAAGCCTTGCTGCTGCGCCAGCGCTTCCGCTTCCAGCACGCCGGTCACCACTTCGATCCCGGCGGCGCGGAGCATGGCGACGCCGGCCCCGTTCACCGCCGGATACGGATCGCCGCACGCCACCACGACCCGGCTCACGCCGGCCGCGATCAGCGCTTCGGCGCAGGGTGGGGTCTGGCCATGGTGCGCGCAGGGTTCGAGAGTGACGTAGGCCGTGGCGCCACGGGCAGCGTCGCCGGCCCGGTCGAGCGCCACGCGCTCGGCATGCGGCCGGCCGCCGGGCGCCGTCGTTCCACGCCCGACTACCCGTCCGTCACGGACCAGCACGCAGCCGACGGATGGGTTGGGCCAGGTGCTGCCGAGGCCGCGCCGGGCCAGGGCGAGCGCCGCCCGCATGTGCTCGGCATCTTGCATCGGCGCTTATGTAGGTTGGTCGAGCGATCCCAGAAAGGCCTCGAAGTCGCGCGCCTCGCGGAAGTCCCGATAAACGCTGGCGAAACGGACATAGGCGACGGCGTCCACTTCCTTGAGCGTTGCCATCACGTGTTCGCCGATGCGATGGCTCGCCACCTCGCCGTCGCCGGACGCCTCGAGCTGCCGGACGATGCCGTTGACCATCTGCTCGATCCGATCGTCCTCTACCGGCCGCTTGCGGAGCGCGATCCGCACCGAGCGGGCCAGCTTGTCACGATCGAACGGCACCCGGCGGCCATCCGCCTTGGCGACGATCAGCTCGCGCAACTGCACCCGCTCGACAGTGGTGAAACGCTGCCCGCAATGGCCGCAGGACCGACGACGCCGAATCGCCACGTTGTCGTCGGCGGGCCGGCTATCCTTGACCTGCGTGTCCTCGTGTCCACAGAACGGGCAGCGCATTCAACGGCCCGCCATGGCGGGCTTGCTTTCCCGCTGGCGGGATCGGGTCAAAAGCTGCCGTAGATCGGGAAGCGCGCGCACATGGCCTGCACCTTGGCCTTGACC
Organism: uncultured Acetobacteraceae bacterium; assembly: GCA_964613945.1. Taxonomy (GTDB): domain Bacteria; phylum Pseudomonadota; class Alphaproteobacteria; order Acetobacterales; family Acetobacteraceae; genus JAVVHH01. The sequence continues at coordinate 40,122 of CAZTJC010000012.1, read as the reverse complement.
GCCTGCTCGATCTCCTCGTTGCCCTCGCCGTTGGAGCGGGCCAAACCGTCGAGCACTTCGCCGATCATGCGCCCGATCTCCTGGAACTCGGAGACCCCGAAGCCGCGGCTGGTGGCGGCCGGGCTGCCGAGCCGGATGCCCGAGGTGATGGCCGGTTTCTCCGGGTCGAACGGGATCGCGTTCTTGTTAGCGGTCATGTTGGCGCGCTCGAGGCTCGCCTCCGCCGCCTTGCCGGTGGTGCGCTTGGGGCGCAGGTCCACCAGCATCAGGTGGCTGTCCGTGCCGCCGCTGACGATCGCGCATCCCTGCTCGACCAGCGTCGCCGCCAGTGCCTGGGCGTTGTCCACCACGGCGCGCGCATAGGCCCGGAACTCCGGCCGCAGCGCCTCGCCGAACGCCACCGCCTTGCCGGCGATGACGTGCATCAGCGGCCCGCCCTGCAGCCCGGGGAACACCGCCGAGTTGAACTTCTTACCGAGATCGAGGTCGTTGCTGAGGATCATGCCGCCGCGCGGACCGCGCAGCGTCTTGTGCGTCGTGGTGGTCACGACGTGGGCATGCGGCAGCGGCGACGGGTACACGCCCGCGGCTACCAGGCCGGCGAAATGCGCCATGTCCACCATGAAGAACGCACCGACCTCGTCGGCCAGCCGGCGGAAGCGCGCGAAGTCGATCACCCGCGGATAGGCCGAGCCGCCGGCAATGATCAGCTTCGGCTTGTGCTCGCGCGCCAGGCTTTCGAGCTCGTCGTAATCCAACAAACCGTTATCGGCGCGTACGCCGTACTGGATCGCGTTGAACCACTTGCCCGACAGGTTCGGCGCCGCGCCGTGCGTCAGGTGTCCGCCGGCCGCCAGGCTCATGCCCAGGATGGTGTCACCCGGCTTGACCAGCGCCAGGAACACCGCCTGGTTGGCCTGCGCGCCGGAATGCGGCTGCACGTTGGCGTATTGGCACTCGAACAACTGCTTGGCCCGGTCGATCGCCAGCGTCTCGGCGATGTCGACCTCGGCGCAGCCGCCGTAATACCGCCGGCCCGGATAACCCTCGGCGTATTTATTGGTGAGCACCGAACCCTGCGCCTCGAGCACGGCGGCCGAAACGATGTTCTCGCTGGCGATCAGCTCGATCCCGTCCTGCTGGCGATGCAGTTCACCGCGGATCGCCGCCGCGAGCGCCGGGTCGGTCTCGGCGAGCGAGGCGCCAAAGAAGCGGGTGGAGATGGTGGATGCAGTCTGCTCGTTCATGGTGCCTCTGGGGTTCCTCGGGGCGGCGGCGTTGCTTTATCATGTAGGCTCCGCGCGGGTCGAGACGAGTAGCCGAGTCCTGCGTTGGATAACGAAAAACCGGGAGAACGCCGTGAAGCCGCTGACCGTTGTCGCAAAACTAACCGCCAAGGCCGGCAAGGAAGACGAGTTGCTGCCGATGCTGAAAGCCCTCGTCGCGCCGACCCGCGCCGAAGCCGGCTGCATCAACTACGAGCTGCACCGCTCCCACGAGCAGCCCGGCGTCTTCATCTTCACCGAAAGCTGGGCCAGCAAGGAGCTGTGGGACCAGCACATGCAATCGCCCCACCTCGTCGAGTTCGGCGAAAAGCAGGGCGCGCTGACCGAAAGCTGGGACTTGTTCGTCGGCGAGCTGGTGACCTGATGCGCATCACCTTCTACGCCCATGCCAGCTTCCGCTTCGAGGCGGACGGCATCGCGGTCGTCACTGACCCTTACACCCCCGCCCCCGGCAACAGCGGCTTCGACCCGATCGACGAAGCGGCCGACCTCGTCATCATGAGCAGCGCCACCGACGCCTTCCACTCCGATCCCAGCCACATCCGCGGCAACCCGGTCGTCGTCAATGCGCTGGAACTGCCGCCGGAAGGCACGGAAGCCTGCGGTGTGCCGATCCGCTCCTTTCCAGCCTACGAGAGCAAGACCTTCGACTACCAGAAGGAGCTTGGCCGCGATCCCGATGCCAATGCCCTGTACCTGTTCGAGCTAGGGGGCATGAGCATCCTGCACATGGGCGACATCGGCAACCCGGTGGATCCCGCGCAACTCGAAGAACTCCGCGGCAAGGTGGACGTGCTGCTGGCGCTGACCGGAGAGCACGCCACCATCGCCCTCGACGACCTGGACCATGCCATCGAGGCGATCGGTCCCAAGGCGATCATCCCGATGCATTATTTCAGCCCCAAAGGCGTGCTGAAGATCGAGCCGATCGAGCGCTTCCTTGATCGTCTTCATCCCGCCCGGATCAAGCGGGTGGGCGGCGCCTCAATGGAACTGACGTCAGACATGCTGGCGTCGGGACCGCCGCCGGTCTTCGTCTTCGAGCAGTCGCGCTAACGGTCCAGGAAAGCCAGCACCCGCGCGATCGCGTCGGCCCGGGACGTCTCGTTCGTCCCGGTATGCGCCATCCCTCCCCGGCCGGCCCTGAAGGCCAGGCCGGACCGGACCCGCACCGGATGACCCGGCACGTCGAAATCGTGAAACGTGTCGGGATACGTCACCAGCGTGATCCGGTCCGGGAACCGTGCCGCCAGCGCCTGGCACGGTTCGGCCGGCGTCCAGTCGTCGGTCTCGCCCATCAGGATCAGTATCGGCGCTGATGGCGCCCAGTCCGTCCGCCGCGCATAGGCGCCGCATCCCGGATACATCGCGATGAATCCGCGCACGGTGCCGGGTGTGGTGACGCCCTCCGCCGCCGTCGCGAGCACCGTCGAGCCGCCATTCGACCAACCTATCACCACGACTCCGCCTGCCGGCGTGGCAGGTTGCGCGGCCAACCAATCAATGGCTGCCACCACATCCACCCGCCGTTCCCGGTTGGGCGAGATCGTCCGCTGGCTCACCTTGCATTGTGACCCCGGGCCGCGCGAACCGAAGCTGTCGGGGAACAGCGCCTGATGCCCCGCTCCCGTCAGCAACCTCTCCCACTGCCCATCCCGGCTCGGCCAGGGTCCACCGCAGCCGTGCAACGCGACGACCGATGGCGACCTAGGCGTTCCCGAGGGCTGCGCGAACCGCGCCCGCAGCGTCACCGCGCCGTCCGGAATTATGACAGCCCCAATGCCGGGTTGCGACCTGGTCTCTCCCTGACCAGCCGGCGGCGCCGCACAGGCGGCAACCGCAAGGGTCAGGGCGAGCGCCAGGCGACGCATCAGATGATGCCGTCTCCGCGTAGTTGGGCCAGCTTCTCCGCCGAGAAGCCAAGCCGCTCGCCCAATACGTCGTCCGTGTGCTGGCCAAGCGTCGGCGGCGGCAGATGGTAGTCCGCCGGAGTCTCCGACAGCCGCACCGGGTTGGCGATCACCTTCACGCCATCCGGTGAGGATGGATGGGCCATCTCCACCACCACGCCGCGCGCCTGCACGTGCGGGTCGGCGAACACCTTCTCCAGCGTGTTGATCGGCCCGCAACCGATCTTGGCCGTCTCCAGCCGATCGACCCACCAGTCGGTCGGCTGCCCCTGCAGCACCGGCGTCAGCGTGTCGGTCACCAGCTTGCGGTTGGTCACCCGCGCCGCGTTGGTGGCGAAGCGCTCGTCCCCCAGCAGGTGATCGAGCCCGAATCCCTTGCAGAACCGCGCGAATGTCGGGTCGTTGCCGATCGACAGCACGATGTGTCCGTCCGCCGTCGGGAACACCTGGTAAGGCACGATGTTCGGGTGGTCGTTGCCGAGCCGCTTGGGATTCTCCCCGGTCGCCAGGTAGTTCATGCCTTGGTTGGCCAGCCAAGCCACGTGCGTGTCCAGCATGCCGATGTCGATCTGCTGACCCAGCCCGGTGGCTTCCTTGTGCCGCAGCGCCGCCAGAATGCCGATGCAGCCATACAGCCCGGCGAACACGTCGGCGACCGGGATGCCCACCTTCATCGGCAGCCCGTCCGGCTCGCCGGTCAGGCTCATCACCCCGCCCATTGCCTGTACCAGCCCGTCATAGCCCGGTCGCGGCGCATACGGCCCCGTCTGCCCGAAGCCGGTGATGCTGCAGTAGATCAGCCCCGGCTGCGAGGCGTGCAGCTGCTCGTAGCCGAGCCCGTACCGCGCCAGCGCGCCGACCTTGAAGTTCTCCACCAGGATGTCGCACTGCTTGACCAGTTCCTGCGCGATCGCCTGCCCTTCCGGCTTGGCGATGTCCAGCGTCACCGAGCGCTTGTTGCGATTGACGCCAACAAAGTAGGCGCTCTCCTTCGTGCCGGGCATGAACGGTGGGGCGAAACCGCGCGTGTCGTCGCCACTGCCGGGCTTCTCGACCTTGATGACGTCGGCGCCGAGATCGGCCAGCATCTGCACGCAGGTAGGCCCCGCCAGCACCCGGGTCAGGTCGAACACGGTCAGGCCCGTCAACGGTCCGCTTCTCTCGCTCATCCCAGATCGCTTCCTCTACGTCGTCTCGGCCTTGTCCGGCACCGACGAACAGCCCATTAAAGGGCAACAGACGTAAACCTAGCCGCACAGGGAGGCAATTCGGATGCTTGATCAGCCGCACCGCACGCCAGCAGAGCCGAGCCTCGACGAGAAGGCGCTTGCCAAGGCGCTCTCCGGACAGCATTTCATCGCCGGCCGCTTTGTTGCGGCACGCTCAGGCAAGACTTTCGACGTGGTCAATCCGGCCACCGGCGAGGTCATCGGCCAGGCCGCCGAGGGTGACGCCGCCGACGTCGAGGCCGCCGTTCAGGACGCGGACCGCGCGCAGAAGGACTGGGCCAAGATGCCGTCGCGCAAGCGCGGTGCCCTTGTTTCCCAGTGCGCCGCCCTGCTGAACCAGCACAAAGAAGAACTCGCACGCCTCATTGCCCTCGAAACCGGCAAGGCGCTGCGCACCGAAAGCCGCGTCGAGGCCGGCGCCGTCGCCGACATCTTCGAGATGTATGGCGGCCTAGGCGGCGAGCTGAAGGGCGAGAGCGTGCCGTTCGCGCCCAACGTCCTGTCCGTGACGGTCCGCGAGCCGCTCGGCGTCGTTGGCGCAATCATCCCGTGGAACGTGCCGATGCTGCTGATGGCACTTAAGGTCGCCCCCGCGCTGGTCGCCGGCAACACCGTGGTGGTGAAGTCCGCCGAGGAAGCGCCGCTCACCGTGCTGCGCATCTGCGAACTGCTGAACCGCGTGCTGCCGCCGGGCTGCTTCAACATGCTGTCCGGCTTCGGCCCCGAATGCGGCGGGCCGCTGGTGCAGCACAAGCTGGTCAAGAAGGTGACGTTCACCGGCTCGGTCGAGGTCGGCCGCATCATCGCCAAGGGCGCGGCCGAGAAGCTCGTTCCGGTCACGCTCGAACTGGGCGGCAAGAGCCCGATGATCGTGTTCGCCGATTGCGACTTCGACAAGACGGTCATGGGCGCGATCACCTCCATGCGCTTCACCCGTCAGGGCCAGAGCTGCACCGCCGCCAGCCGCATCTACGTCGAACGCCCGATCTACCAGCGCTTCGTGGACGCCATGGCGGCCAAGGTGGATGCCATGGTCATGGGCGACCCGCTCGACGAGAAGACCGACATCGGCACCATCATCAGCGACGAACAGTTCGCCAAGGTGAAGGGCTTCATCGACGAAGGCCTGGCCACCAGCGGCGCTACCGGCCGCGCCTGCTCGGCCATGCCGGAGGACCCCGCGCTCAAGAAGGGCCTGTTCATTCAGCCCTACATCTTCACCGACCTCGCCAATGAGAGCCGCCTGGTGCAGGAGGAGATCTTTGGCCCCGTCACCGTGGTGTTCCCGTTCGACGATGCCGAAAAGGTGTTGGCCGATGCCAACGGCACGGATTACGGCCTGGCCGCATCGTTGTGGACCAACAACCTGACCCTCGGCTTGGACCTGGCGAACCGACTGGAAGCCGGCCTGGTGCAAATCAACCAGAACCTCGTGGTGCAGGCCAACCTGTCCTATGGCGGCGTCAAGAGCAGCGGCCTGGGCAAGGAAGCCAGCCTGGAGTCCATGCTGGAACACTTCATGCACAAAAAAACCATCATGGTTAACTACGCGTCATAATACCGCCCTTCCCGCGCCACACTCTTCTTCCGTATTGTCACCCGCCATGGCCAAATCCGACCTCTCGATCCCGACTACCCAGCAGCCCAAGCCGGCGGACTACAGCTTCGACCTCGAGGACGCGCTGAAATCCGTCGTCGGCTTGCGCGCGCTGGTACCGGAAGACGCATTCACTGCCGGCACGCTCGGGACCGAGCGGGCGGGCAGTGCCGTGCACATTCAACCCGGCCTGTTCCTGACCATCGGCTATCTGATCACCGAAGCCGAAACGCTGTGGATCACCACCCATGACGGCGCGGCCATCGCCGGACATGCCATGGCCTACGACCAGGAAACCGGCTTCGGCCTCGTCCAGGCGCTCGGCCGGGTCCAGATCCCGACCATGGCGCTGGGCGACAGCACCCAGTCCCGACCCGGCGACACCGTCGTCTTCGCTGCCGCTGGCGGTCGCAAGCACTGCGTCGCCGCCAAGATTGCCGGCCGCCAGGAATTCGCCGGCTATTGGGAATACCTGCTCGACGACGCCATCTTCACCTTGCCGGCGCATCCGTTCTGGGGCGGCGGCGCCCTCATCAACGCCGATGGCGCGCTGATCGGCATCGGCAGCCTGGTCCTGCAACAGGGTGGTGAAGGCACCAAGCGGCAGGACATGAACATGGTGGTGCCGGTCGAGCTGCTGTCGCCGATCATGGACGACCTGATGAAGTTCGGTCAGGTCAACCGCCCTGCCCGCCCATGGCTTGGGCTCTACGCGATGGAAGACGACGAGGCGCTGGTGGTCGGCGGGCTCGCCGATAACGGCCCGGCGGACAAGGCCGGCCTGCGCACTGGCGACCGCATCCTGGCGATCAACGGCACCGAGGTCCCAGATCTCGCCGGGCTCTGGCGAGCGGTGTGGTCATCAGGACCGGCCGGCTGTTCCGTTCAGGTGAGCGTCGGGCGCGGTAGCCGCAATACGTCGGTGATGATCCCCAGCACCGACCGCGCCACCATCCTCAAGACGCCGCGCCACCATTGACCGCCGACTCCGGGGCCGGGTCCCCGGCGCGGCGAGGCGGTTCGGCGCCGCGGTCAATCCTGCGCTGGGCGGGCCGCCTTCTCGCCGGAATTATCGCCTTGATCGGGCTTGCCGCCGGCGTGGTCGCGCTGGCGCTCTGGTGGTCCACGCCGGCGAGCGATGATGATGTGCGCCTGGCGGGCCTCTCCGGTCCTGTCACCATCCAGCTCGATCCCGATGGCATTCCCTGGATCAAAGCGGCTTCGGAGACCGATGCGGCCCAAGCTATCGGCTACATGCACGCGCGCGACCGCATGTTCCAGATGGAGCTGATGCGCCGCGCCGCGTCCGGCCGGCTGTCGGAACTGGCCGGTGCCGTCACCCTCCGCCTGGACCGCGTCAACCGCACCCTTGGCCTGCGTCGCCGCGCCGAGGCCGAACTCGCCGGGCTCGATCCGGCCGCTCGCGCCATGCTCGACGCCTATGCGGTCGGCGTGAACGCCTATCTCGACCAGCATGGCCGGTTCGCGGCGCCGGAGTTCATCCTTCTCGGTGCCCCGGAGCCATGGACGTCGGTCGACTCGCTCCTGTGGGGCAAGACCATGGCCCAATATCTGGCCGGCAACTGGCGCACCGAACTCAACCGCGCCGAACTCGCCGCCAAGCTCAGCCCGCCCATCCAACGCGCGCTCTGGCCGAGTTGGCCCGGCACGGCCCGTCCGGATGCGTCGCTCGCCCCGTCCCGATTGGCCGGCCTAGTCCCCGGCTTCCCCGACCTCTTCACCCTGCCGACCGAGGCCAGCAACGAATGGGCTGTCGACGGCGCGCACAGCACCACCGGTGCTCCGCTGCTGGCCGGCGACCCGCATCTCGGCCTGAGCTTCCCGGCCATCTGGTATCTCGCCCGTATCGACACGCCGGGTCATACCCTGGCCGGCGCCTTTGCTCCCGGCGTGCCGTTTCTGGTCATCGGCCGGAACGCCACCCTCGCCTGGACCTTCACCACCACCGGCGCCGACACGCAGGACGTCTTCATCGAGACCCCCGCCGCCAACGGCAACTACGCGACACCCGACGGGCCCAAGCCTTTCGTCACCCGCGAGGAACACATCGCCGTCCGCGGTGCCCCGGACGACATCCTTATCGTCCGCGAGACCCGGCACGGCCCGGTGCTCAGCGACCTGGACCCGGGATCATCGCAAATCCTGGCCGTCTCGATGGCCAGCCTCATCGTGCCCGACACCTCTGCCGCCGGGCTGCTGGCGCTGAACCGGGCCACCACCGTCGCCGAAGGCGGCATCGCCGGTGCCGCAATCACCGCGCCGGTGCAGAACCTGCTGATCGCCGACCGCGCCGGTATCGCCCAGTATACCACCGGCCGGGTCCCCCGCCGCCGGGCTGGCGACGGCAGCGTGCCCTCCGATGGGGCCAGCGGCCAGCACGATTGGACCGGTTTCGCCGGTGGTCCCGACCTGCCGCACATCGTCGCCCCGAAAAGCGGCCGCATCGTCAACGCCAACGAGCCCGTCGCACCGCCGAACTTCCCGGTGTTCATGGGCGCCGAGCAGTTCGGCGACTGGCGCGCCCGCCGTATCCGCACGATGCTCGACGCCCGGCCGAAACACGACCGCGGCAGCTTCGCCGCCATGCAGGTCGATGTGGTCAGCGATTTCGCGCACGAGGTCCTGCCCGCCATGCTGGCGACCGCGCCGCTCGACGAGGGAAGCCGGCGCGTCCTGGCGCTGCTCTGCGGCTGGGACGGGGCGATGCGGATGGACTTGCCGCAGCCGCTGATCTTCAACGCCTGGATCCGCCGCTTCCGCAGCGACCTGCTCTCTGACCTCGGCATCCCTGATGGTTCCGCAGGCTCGCCGGGCGTTTCCACCATCGACCTCGTCGGCCAAGCCCTGGTTCGCGGTGGCACCGTGCTGTGTAACGGTGATTGCACGCCGCTGCTCAGCCGCAGCCTGGCCGAGACAGCCGCCGCCCTGCCGCCGGGTTGGGAGCACCAGGAATGGGGCAACGTGCACCAGGCGATCTTTGCGCACCCGCTGCTCAGCAACCTGCCGGTCGTCGGCGCCGCCGCGACATGGTCCATTCCGCAGCCCGGCGATGACGGCACGGTCTTCCGCGGCGCCATGCGGGCACCGGGCTACGCGTCGCTGCATGGGCCGGCTTATCGCGGCGTCTATGACCTGGCCGATCTCGATGCCAGCCTGTTCGGCCTCGCTCCCGGCGAGACCGGCAACCCGTTCAGCGCCGACGCCGAGATCACCCTACAGCGCTGGCGCGACGGCGTGCCGATCCGGCTCGGAGCCGCACCGGAAACGGTGAACGGCACGATCGAGCTGCATCCATGAACGATAGGACGTTGACCCGAACTCCGGCTTTCGGGAACATGCAGGAAGGAACGCTGAGTGCATGACGTATAAGCCACCGCGACGGCCGCAATTCTTCTACACGACGGCACCCCTACCCTGCCCCTATGTGGCGGGACGGACCGAACGCAAGGTTGTCACGGAGATCACTGGGCCCGAGGCCGAGCGTCTGCATGACCGCCTGTCGCGCGCCGGGTTCCGCCGTAGCCACAACATCGCCTATGCCCCGGTGTGCCCCAACTGCCAGGCATGCGTGCCGATCCGCATCCCGGTTGCTTCGTTCGAGCCGGACCGCGGCCTGCGCCGTATCACCCGCTACAACCACGCCGTCACCACGTCCGACGTGCCAGCCCGTGCCACGGCAGAGCAGTTTCAGTTGTTCCAACGCTACCAGCAGCGCCGCCACGGCAATGGCGACATGGCGACCATGAGTTTCTACGACTTCCGCGCCATGGTCGAAGACACGCCGATCGACACGTTCATCACCGAGTTTCGGATGGACGACCGGTTGATCGGCGCTTGCCTGACCGACCGCCTCGGCGACGGCCTTTCCGCCGTTTACAGTTTTTTCGCGCCGGAACTGGACCGCCAATCGCTCGGCACCTACTCGATCCTCTGGCTGATCGACCGCGCGCGCGAAGAAGGCCTACCTTACGTGTATTTGGGCTACTGGGTCCCGGAAAGCCGCAAGATGGCGTACAAGGCACGCTTCCGGCCTTGCGAGATCCTGGTCAGCGGCGCCTGGCGCATCCTGACCGACGGCGAGACTGATGACGGAGCCGGCGCTCGTCCCGTGCTGATCCAGGAAACCACCGGCTAGAGCGATCTCCGAGCCGATCGGTTCGGAACGTGCCGGCATCGTTGACACGGAAATCGTTCTTCCAGGGTCAAGGCTGCCCTGCGTGCCGAACCAATCGACCATGCAGGAAGAACCGACGATTTAAGGGCATGCAAACAACAATAACCCTGGTCGCACTGGTCATCGCAGAATGCTCAAGCCGTCATCGTATTTGAAAGATTGTTATGAAACTGCAGCAAGTTAATTGATGTCATAACGTTATCTTGCCGCAATCTATAAACGATTTTTCCGTGACTGATTCACAAAAGCACCGTATATCGTTTCAGTTAAGAATTACGGACTTGCAAAACACAAGGCCTATCGGGGTCGCGCTGCCGGCAATTCCGGCATTTTGCGACAGCAATTTTTTGAGTCGACGACCGAAAGGGACGGAATGCTTAGGCAAGGGCAGTTCGGAGGTGATGCACCACGCCTGCATTGGCTAGATGCACTGCGTGGCATCGCCGCCATGGTCGTCGTTCTAGGCCATTATTACTGGGAGTGGGCGACTCCGCTGATGCGGACCGTCTTCGACCCGGGAGCGTTCGGCGTCGGCATCTTCTTCATGATTAGCGGATTCATCATTCCGCTCTCCGTTCGACCAAACCGGCCGAACGCCACGTTCCGCTTCGTCTGGGCCCGAACGTTTCGGCTTTACCCGCTTTATTGGCTTTCCGTGCTGTTCGACGTTGCCGTCATGGGCACGGGGGTAGTCCAGGGCATCGCGAATCTGACCATGGTTCAACGCTTCATCGGTTCATCGGACGTGGTCGGCGTGTACTGGACGCTTCAGATCGAGTTCCTTTTCTACGTCATTACTGCCCTGACCATCGCTGTCGGGCGTTTCGATCGCGTGTGGTTGATCGCCGCCTTGGCGATCGGGTTTGCGATGCTGGCCGCCGTGTTCGGCTATATTCGCTTCAGCCTTCACCTGAAGGCGCCCATGGCCGTGCCGATCGGATTGGCCTTCATCTACCTGGGCAGTCTGCGCTCCCTGGTCGAGCAGCTCAGACTTTCAGCAGCTTCCTTTCTCGCCTTAACATGTGCCGTTGGCGCGCTGATCACGATCGCCGTGCTTCTCGGATTCAATGAACCCTGGATGTATGACGAGCGCCCAACCCGTTTCCTGATCAGCTATTTTTTCGCCGTCACGGTGTTTCTCACCGGTTTCCGCCTCGGCCGGTTCCATCTGCGGTTTCGGGTGAGCGCCTTTCTCGGCATCATCAGCTATCCGATTTACCTGTTCCACCAGCCAATACTCGAGTTGATGACCCGGATACGTCCGGACATCCACCCTGGCCTACTCGCACCCGTCGCGATCGGCGTCACCATCATCCTGTCGCTCGCGCTGCATCATGCGATCGAGATGCCGGCGGTACAACTCGGCCGAGTCCTGATGCCAGGCTCGCCCCGCTACGTAGCCCCGCCGGTCAGCGTCGGCCCGTCCTGACACTCGCAACGAGAAAGGGCGCCGAAGCGCCCTTTCCGTTGTCCAAGATCGATAACGCTCAGGCGGTCGCCATCCGGGAGTCGATGGCCTACTGATACAGCACCTGCTCCTCCTGCTTATGCTTGATGGAAAAGCGGATCATCGCCGCCCCGCTAGCACAGATCAGCGCGCAGATGCCCAGCACCATGAAGCAGAGTTGCGGGTTGCCAGTCCCACGCAGCAACAACCCGGCGGCCACGCCACCGATATTGCCGCCCGCCCCGATCACGCCGCAGACTCCGCCGAGAATCTTGCGGTCGACGAACGGCACCAGCGCATACAGCGAACCGCAGGCCATGTGAGTGAACAGGCCAAACACCAGCATCGAGACCGCCATCACCACGCCCGACGCCTGCGAAAACACGATCAGGAACACGCCCTCGCCCAGCATCAGCCCGAACAGCAACCAGGTGCGCCCATCCAGGCCCTTGGTCAGCGCGACCTTGTCCGAGAGGATGCCGCCCAACGCCCGCGCGAACAGTGCCAACAGCCCGAACGCGCCAACCGCAAAGCCCGCGGACTCCACATCCATCGTGTAACGCCCGACGAAATACGTCACTGCGATCGAGTGCACAAACAGCTCCACCCCGAACGACGCGCCGTAGCACGCGGCTAACAGCCAGACGCGGTAGTTCTTCGATGCTTCCTTCATCACGTCCCAGCCGCCCTTCTTGCCCACTGCGGTCGAGATCCCGGCGCGGCGCATGTCGGCGAAGTTACCTTCGGGCGTGTCCTGCGTGTATTTCCAGTACAAGACCGCCACGACCAGCATCAGAAGGCCAGGCAGGATCTGCGCTTGCCGCCACGCCATGCTCTGGCTCGCGCCATAGGCGACGATTCCGGCGAGCAACACCGGCATCACCGACTGCGTCACGCCACCGCCGGCATTGCCCCAACCGCCCACGGTCGCGTTGGCGGTGCCGACGACGTTGGGTGCGAACATCACGGAAGTATGGAACTGCGTGATAACGAAGCTCGCGCCGATGATGCCGATGAGCAAGCGGCAGATTAGGAACGAGTTGTAGTCTCACGCGATGGCGATCGCGAACACCGGCAGCGAGCCGAACGCTAGCAGGGCCGTGTAGGTCGCGCGTGGCCCGTATTTGTCGCATAGCGGCCCGATGGCGCAGCGCGCCAGCACGGTGGCCAGCACGCCGGCGATGGTGATCGAATAGACTTGGTCGTTCGACAGCTTCAGGTCGTCCTTGATGATCGGCATCAGCGGTGCCGTGGCGAACCACGCGAAGAAGCAGACGAAGAACGCGATCCACGTCATGTGAAACGCCCGCATTTGCGGGGTGTTGAACGAGAACAGATTGATCCTGGTAGCTTTGGCGCTAGTCATGAAGCCATCCCGGCGAAAGGGTGGAACAGTTCGGACAGGTCAAAACACCCATCCGAGCGACGGAACATCGGGCGAGTATTAGGCGGCGACGGCCAACATCAGGCCGTTGGTCCTGACCAACGGGCCATGGTTGACGTCGAGGCGAGCGGAGTCAGACATGGTGACCTCCAGAGTGCGGCCGCTGACGACCGGAACAGTTGAGGCACAAACTGCCCACAGCTTCGTGGACATGACGCGCAGTGCGTGAGCGAGGTCGAGGCACGCCGGTGTGCCTCGATTCGAGCAAAGCAGCTTTCGTGCCACTCGGGCCATGGCGCGGAAATTGCGCATCGTTCCCAGGGATCGAACCGCCTGGAGATTGATTTGCCATCTGCGATGATCGTGTTGGGTGGAGCAGTGATGCCGCCGCCGCTCGCCGACGACCTCAGGGCGGCGGGAATTGCTGTGCTAGATGCAGGCATCGGCTCGAATTTTGTGCAATCTCTTCTTACCCATGCCCCGGACATGATCATTCTGCATCAGGACACGCCGGACGCCGAGATGTTCGAGAAGGCTTCCAACGTCGCGCAGCTTTCGCCGCGCCCGGTCATCGTGTTCACCCTCGACCCCGACGCCGACAACATCGCTCGCGCCATGACGGCCGGCATCCAAGCCTACATCATCAATGGCTACAGCCCGACCCGGCTCCGGTCGGTCATCCATCTCGCGCAGGCCCGGTTTCAACGCGACCAGCTCGTCCGCGAGGAACTGGCGCAGGTGAACCAGCGCTTCGAGGAACGCAAGCTGGTCGACCGGGCCAAGGGCATCTTGATGGGAACCCGGCAGTTGCGCGAAGAAGAGGCATATCGTGTGCTGCGCCGGGTCGCGATGCATACGAAGCAGCGCATCGGCCAGGTGTCGCAGCGGGTGATCGATGCCGCCCGTTACGGTGAGGCGATCAACCGCGCCGGTCAGCTTCGCATGCTGTCGCAACGGCTGGTCAAGCTGTATGCGCTGACCGAAGCCGGCATCTGCAAGCCGGAGACGGCGGCGCTGCTTGCCGACTCGGTCTCGCTGGTCGACGACACGCTGGCAATCCTGGTCCGCTCGCTTTCCAAGGCGACGTTCGGCGACTTGGTTGAGGCCGTCGCCTCGGCCTGGCAGGTGCTTAAGCGCCTTCTCCAAGCACCGCCCCAGGCCAGCCGCTTCGAGAAGGTGGATTGCGCCGCTGAGGCCGTGCTGCTCCGCAGCGAGCACCTGACCGATAATCTCGAAGTGAGCGGCTTCGCCACCGCGCTGCATGTCATCAACGTCGCCGGGCGGCAGCGCATGTTGTCGGAGCGGCTGGCCAAGGCGTCCATCCTTGCCGGGGCCATGACCGGCACCGCCGCCGCGTCGGCCTGCGACGTCGCGTCCGGCGCGGCCGAGGCGATCGCCGACGGGCTCGATTATCTCGGCAGCCTACCGCTCACCAATGCGGAAATTAGCGCCGACCTTGCTGCCGCGACCGCGACCTGGGGCGACTACCACGTCGCCCTGACCCGCTGCGGCACACCGGAGGGCCTCGAACGCGTCGCGGAACTCAGCGAACGGTTGCTTGATCAGTTCGACCGCCTGACCACCCGCTACGAGCGGGCGATGCAGGCATTCGTCAACTGAACCTTTGCCGGCTCAGAAGCGGACGGAGCCGGAGAGCGAGCCGTAGTTGAACAGCCCGGCGCGCTGCCGGCCGAACTCGGGCGTCTGGAACACCTGGGTGTAGGTCACCCGCACGCCCGCCAGCATGATCGCCGCCCCGGCCTCGAATGCACCCACCAGCCCGCGATGCCCGACGCTCGGGCTGTGGCGGAAGGTGTCGCCGTCGAGGAACAGGTCCCGCGCCACCGCCTGCCCATTGGCGCCGGCGAAGACGTACCAGGCGATCGGCCGCGTCGGCGTGTAGGCGTCGCCGCCGCTGAAGCCGGGTTGGATGAGCGGCGCGCCGAAATCGCTGTCCAGCCCTTGCCCGAGACGCAGCACGAAGCCGGCCTGCGCGTAGTCGCGCACGGTGCCGACGCCCACGGCGGCAAATGGCAGCGCATCCGTCTCCACCCCGGCGACCCGCGCGATCGGCAGGCGATATGTCCGCGACGCCAGCAGCTGCAGCGTCGGCTCGTTCGGCAGCTGCGAGCCCCAGCCCTTGTTCTCGTTGTCGCCGATGATGTCGTGGAAGCCGTTCTGCACGTTGCGGCCCAAGGCGCCCGACCCGACCCAGCCGAGGCTCACGCCCATCACGCTGCGCGAGTTGTCCTTGTCGGTCAGCAGCTGCACATCACCGCGCAGCCAGCCGGCATAGGGCCGGTCGCGCGGGTCCGGCGGGCTGATCTGGGTGTTGTGCGGCGTGAAGATCGACTGACTGAGGTCGACGCTGATCCGCTGCACGCCGTCGCCCCATACGGTGTGGCCGAAATTGGCCAGGAACTCGGGGACACCGTTGGTGCCGGTCGTGTAGCCCAGGCGCAAGCCGCTGGTGTAATACTCGTCGGTCGTGCCCTTGCGGGTCGATACCGCGTCGTTCTCGACCTGAAGCGTCAGGATGCCATGCGGATCCTGCGGAGGCTCCGCGTGAGCACCCGTCAAAGATGCGACCGCGAGTGTTGCCGACCCTACGACCGCTGCGAGACCGAATTTACCGAGCATGCGCCACCTAGACCTAATCGGGTTTCTCTACCGGTTCGGCCTCGTCATGGGCAAGCCCACTGCTAGCTTTCGTCGAACAGGATGCTGCCGACATCGTCGGCGCTTCGGGTCGACAGCAGATGCATCTCCGCCAGTTCGAGGATCGCACCGAGCAGCAACACCAGAAGCAGGGCGACCCGACCCAACCGAAACGGCGGCCCGTCACCGGCGTCGCGTCGGCGCATGTGTCGGCGTGCCGCGTCCAGAGTGCTCATCGATCCCTCGCGATCGCTACGTCATTACGCTACCGGTTGAGTATTGCACGATGGACCCGCCATTTCCATACGCCGGACCGCTCCGGCTTCTCAGCGCGTATGCAGCGCCGTGCTCAGACCGCTTGAGAGCGGAGCGGCACGCGGAACCGACATGTCCAACGGCGTCACTGCCGCGGCGCGTGACAGATGCCGTGTCAGCCGTCGCTCGGCCATCGTCCACAACCGGGCGATCGCCGCCGTCATCGCGAAGTAGATCGCCGCCGCATACAGGTAGATGGAGAAATCGAACGTGCGCGCGAAGATAAACCGCGTCTGTCCCATCAGGTCCAGCAACGTGACGATAGCGGCCAGCGCCGAAGCCTTGACGATGCTGATCAACTCGTTGCCTAGCGGGCGCAACGCCACCAGCAGCGCCTGCGGCCACACCACGTGCCGCGCGACCCGGTAGCGCGACAATCCCAGCGCCCGCGCCGCCTCGATCTGTCCGCGTGGCACCGAGATCAGCGCGCCGCGGATGATTTCGCCCTGATACGCCCCGGTATTGAGCGCGAAGGTGAAGATGCAGCAGCAGAACGCATCGCGAAAGAACCACCACAGCCCGACGGACGTCAGCCACGGACGGATCTCGCCGGCCCCGTAGTACACCAGATACAGCTGGCACAGCAGCGGCGTGCCGCGAAAGAACGTCACGTAAGCCAGCGAGATCGCCCGCGGCAGCGGATGCCGCGACAGCCGCATGAGCGCCACCGGATAGGACAGCACGAACCCGATCGCGCAGGACATGGTCACAACTTGGACCGTGACCTGCAACCCGGCCCATAGCCGCCACCCCTGCGTCTGCAGCAGCGACAGATCCACCCACGAAAGCCATGGCGGCATCAGGCATACCCCCGGTTCGCCCGCCGCTCGAGCATCGCCTGCACGCCGCCCGATGCGATGCTGAACAGGAGGTAGATCCCGGCGGCCGCGCTATAGAACAGCAGCGGCCGCAACGTGCTGCGCGATGCCTCCGACGCCGCCCGTAACAGGTCCGACACCGCCAGCGTCGAGATCAGCGACGTGTCCTTCAGCAATATCGTCCAGATATTGCCTAATCCGGGCAGCGCCACCCGTCCCAGCTGCGGCAACGTCACCAGCGCGAATGCCTGCCGCTTGCTCAACCCGAGGGCCGCCGCCGCATCGAACTGGCTCGGCGGCACCGCATGCAGCGCCGCGATCCATACCTCGCTCGAATACGCCGCCACCACCACGGCCAGCGATAATGCGCCAGCCACGAACGCATCCATCGTCACCGGCTGGCCCGGCGCCACGATCCCGCCGATCCAATTCAGCGCCGCCTGCAGCCCGAAATACACCAGGAACAACGACAGCAGATCCGGGATGCCGCGAAACAGCGTCGTGAACCCGCCGCATATCCGCCGCAGCGCCGGGCTGCCCGACAGGCGCATCAGCGCCAGCAGCAGCCCGGCACCGAACCCGAACGGCGCGCTCGCCAGCGCCAGGGCGATGGTGATCCCCGCCCCCTTCAGCAGCAACGGCCCCCATCCATCGGAGCCGAACAGGAGCTGCAGCGCCATCATCCCTTATTTCTTCGGGCTGATGTCGACCTTGAAATACTGCCGCTGCAGCTTGTCGAACGTGCCGTCCGCAGCCGCTTCCTTGATCGCGGCGTCGAACTTCGTCTTGAGGTCGGTGTCGTCCGGACGCATTGCGACCGCCACGCCAGGCCCGAAGATCTCGCTGTCGCGCGGGATCTCGGAGATGATCCGGCAACAGCCCGGGTTCTTGTCCATGAACTTTTCCGTCACCAGCCGGTCGAGCACCACGTAGTCGAGCCGCCCGTTGGCCAGATCGGCTAGCGGCTCGTCGCCGCCGGGATACAGCTTGATCTCGAAGCCCTTGTAGTTCGCCTCGAAGTAGTTGGCATAGGTCGTCGATGACTGCGTCCCGAGCAGCTTGCCCTTCAGCGCGGCGGGGGAAGTGTCGTTGTTGGTGTTGTCCTTGGTCGTCACCCAGACCGGCGGCGTGGCGTAATATACGGCCGAGAACAGCACCCGCTTGGCCCGCACCGGCGTCAGGTTCATCGACGAGATCACCGCGTCATACTTGTTGCCGAGCAGCGCCGGGATGATGCCGTCCCAGTCCTGGTTCTGGAACGTGCACTTCACGTTCATCTTGGCGCACAGCGCATTGGCGTAATCGACCTCGAAGCCGACGATCTTGCCTTGCGGGTCCACGCTCTCGAACGGCGCGAACGTCGCGTCCGTCCCGATCCGCACGGTTGTCCATTCCTTGGCCTGAGCCGGCGCAATCGGCCCCGCGATCGCGAAAGCGAGTAGTGTCGCGGTAACGATTGATACTCTCATGGCATGATCTCCGGTCCGCTTCGTATAAAGGACTGAAGCAAAAGTGATGCCGTTGCCGTGTGCAAGCACGAAATGGATGGCTCCCCCTCGAAACCCGCGTGTTCCCGTGGCCAGAACGGATGCTCATAGTGGTGTTCTCTGGATGGACGGCGCAGCGCATGGCCAAGACACTTTCGGCACCGGCCACGACCGGTACGATTATCGAAGCGACGGGCACCGTCTTCCCGATCCTGTTGGCGATCAGCTTCTCGCATCTGCTCAACGACGTGATGCAATCGTTGTTGCCGGCGATCTACCCGATCCTGAAGACCAACTACGCGCTCGATTTCGGGCAGATCGGCCTCATCACCCTGGCCTTTCAACTCACCGCCTCGATGTTGCAGCCGCTGGTCGGCCTCTACACCGACCGCCGACCCCTGCCCTATTCGCTGCCGTTCGGCATGCTGGCGACGCTGGCCGGCCTTATCATGCTGGCCTACGCGGCGCATTTCTGGTCGCTGCTCGTCGCTGCCAGCTTTGTCGGCCTCGGCTCGAGCGTGTTTCACCCGGAGGCGTCCCGGGTTTCCCGTCATGCGTCCGGCGGACGGTTCGGCCTGGCGCAGAGCATCTTCCAGGTCGGCGGCAATGCCGGCCAGGCGGTGGGTCCGCTGCTGGCCGCCTTCATCATCATTCCGCACGGTCAGTCGAGCCTGGCTTGGTTCTCGCTCGCGGCACTGACGGGCATGGCGGTGCTCGCCATCGTCAGTCGTTGGTATGCCACCCGGGTCGCCCCACGGCGTGCAACGGCAATCGATACGGTGCCGCCGCTCGCGCGCGGTCGCACGATCTGGGTGCTGACGATCCTGGTGGTGCTGTTGTTCTCGAAGTTTGTCTACGTCTCGAGCCTGAACACCTTTTACACCTTCTACACCATCCAGACCTTCGGCGTTTCGGTACAGACATCGCAGGTGCTGTTGTTCCTGTTCCTTGGCGCGTTCGCCGCCGGCGTCATGGTGGGTGGGCCCATCGGCGACCGGATCGGGCGCAAGCGCGTCATCTGGTTCTCGATCCTGGGTGTGCTGCCGTTCACGCTGGCGCTGCCGTATGCCAACCTCCCGGGTACGGCCGCGCTGACGGTGGTGATCGGCTTTGTGTTGGCCTCCGCCTCATCGGCGATCCTGGTCTATGCGCAGGAATTGCTGCCCGGCCGGGTCGGTCTGATTGCCGGCATCTTCTTCGGCCTGGCCTTCGGCCTGGGCGGCCTGGGGGCGGCCTTGCTGGGTGAACTCGTGGACGCGACCAGCTTGGCCTTCGTCTTCCGCCTTTGTTCAGTGTTGCCGGCCCTGGGCATCTGCGCCGCATTCCTCCCTGATCTACGCCGGTAGCGCCGCCTGGGTCGGGGAAGGATCACGAACAGCGCTTTACCCATTGTCCATGAAGTGACCACATTTCATCCGTTTTTGAGACACTCTCGTGTCTGCATTGCTGGCGTCCATGACGAAAGCACCGAGAGACGCTCGATCATTCGCCGAGTGGTGGCATCCACGCTACGTCCGGGAACATTGGATCGTAGGGGTCTTGGTCGGCTTCCTTCTCGGTGCCCTGATGACTCTTCCCTTGAAGACCCTGCTTTCAAGGGCGATGCTGGACACTCCCGTTGCCGGCGAGACATCGTCAAATTGTGCTCGACCCACCGTTCCGAAGCTCGCCGTCGCGCCCCCATCCCCGTGAACAGGTCCACCGCATGATCCGCGTCGTCGCCACTGCCCTTCTCCTCGCGACGTCCGCTTGCGGGGGCTTTGACACTGGGCTGAACCCGGGGCCGGACGTCAGCAAGCAGCAGGGCCCGTTGACCACGCCGCCTGCCGGAGTCGTGAGCGGAGCCCCAGATGCGGGTGCAGGACCGGCGCGGCCACCCTCCGCCTACACGCCATCCAGGATCGGCACGGGGACGACCAGCCTGCGATGTGTGCCCCGGGCAAATGGGCTCGGGTCGGATTGTCGGCCCTTGTGAGCGGAGTGCCGCACGTCCAGGGAGGCCAGGCCATCGATCGACCTCGGCGCCAGGGTTTGGCGATCAAAGCTCATCTGCGCTTCGGCAGCGCCGTCTCGTTGAAGATTGCAGCTCGAACGGGACCTGCGGAACTCCTCGCCGTCGGTGCCCTGGTGTCGTCGATCCTGCTGGCCGTCGCGCCAATTATATGGGCCGCACGACGGCGGCGATGACGGCTTTGAAGTCAGAACCCCTATGAGTTCTATCTGGCACCGTGCTAAGACATTGGCCACGCTAAGCTGGATGGGTGGCCGAGCGGTTTAAGGCAGCGGTCTTGAAAACCGCCGTGCGTGCAAGCGTACCGTGGGTTCGAATCCCACCCCATCCGCCAGAGTACATTCCCGCCGCATTGAGGGGATCCTCTAAAGCGTCAATTCGTTAAATAATGTTTGCGGTGTCGTTTCCCGGACGTTTTTCTCTGACCATCTGCGCCCAGCTTTCATTATGGGACCGTACAGGCTTGGGAAAGCTCACCGTTCTGCTGATTAAGGCGTTCGTAATGCCTGGCCGTGTCCTATTGCTATTTCATGACCCTGATCAGCAGCGACGAGTGGTTGATCGAGGCGCAAGCTTGACCTGGTGACGAACCTTGCCCATCAGGGCATCTACGGCTACCACAACAACGTCCAGTGCTATCCCAGGCAAAGCGGCTGGAACGCTTCGGTGTCAGTGGATTACTGGACCGGCCTGATAACCCACTTCCAGACGGATGCCATTCGCGCGATGGGTCTAGCGCAAGTCATCCTAGTCTACGGATTCGGGCTGCTGCCACAGGTTGACCCGGCTTATGCCTATAACCAGGCTGCCATGAGCACAACGGCAACTGCATAGCGACCAACCTCGATAATTAGACGCGGCGAGCGATCGGCAGAAGTATCACAGTCAAGCCCTCGGGGCGCACGGCTTGAGATGCTGCAGTTAGACTAAGGGGCTGATCAGCAGTGCAGCTTGGAACAATCGTCTTAGTCCAAGACGTGTGAAAGTCAGCCCACGCCGTCAATCGGATTTTTTAGTGGCGACCAGTCGAGCATCAATCCGCTTTATGGACGAAATTAGTGTATTTGCGCATTTCACCACCTTCTCGTCGGTGTGCATAGCGAGCCGGTCGGCAACAAGCAGCATGGGAGTGAGCATACCCCTGATGTCGTGACGTGCAGTCGACAGAGTGGCCTCGAGTTCGATTAGGCGATCAAGTTTGGATTGTATGTCGGGTGAAAGACTGGGTTTGGCCATGGAGGAGACGGGACTTTCCTACTCGCTGTGTTCGTGCATTCACCCAGCATCGATGGGTAACATGCAACTCGGGCAGCTTGGGCAATGGAATTTATTTACTGCTACGGTGTGGACATGCAGCAAATCTGGTCACACGTCCGTTGTCAGGTCCAGTGATGCGCGTCATCAGCATCTTGAATACAAGGCTCAGTGTCCAAACCCAGAAGCCAAGCCGTCCACCAGCGCTACTCGTGCTTTACATGTAGCCACAGATTGTAGCGTCTGACGTGGGGTGTGATTGGTCGGCGAATTGGGCGATGGATAGGAGCTAGTGCGCCTGCTGAAGTCTGCCGACGTGCTGACTCCTGGCAGCCAAGGTCAGTTGCTCTATTTCTCGTGTCAGGACATCTGCTCGGAACGGCTTCGCGACGAAGGCCTTGATACCGGCGGGCCGAGGGCGGCCGCTGGTCAGCAACACTGGCACGGCAGGAAACTCCATTTCGATCGCTCTGCAGAGCGCGATGCCATCCATTTCAGGCATGTTGATATCCGACAACACGAGGTCGACCGGATGTTGGGCGCGCATGAACGCCAATGCCTCATGCCCACCCGGTGCGGTGTGTGTCAGGTAACCAGCGTCGTCGAGCAACCAGCCGAGCATGTCGCGCACGGGTTCCTCGTCATCAACGACCAACACCAATAAACCCGTAGAATGTAATGTTCCATACATGAGGCTTACCTAGGGCTTTTTGGTTACTGTTTCCTTAAGGACTATTCGCATGAGATGTGGCCCCATGATCCCGAAACTTGCACCAGATTGATAAGCTGATCCACCGATTGGGAGTGCAGATCTGAGCGGATCTCAGAGTGGCTGGGTGACGATCCGTGGCTGCATCGACTGCCACTCGATTTCATCGAGCTTGGCAAACGCGAAACCTTCGTCTTCGCAGAATGCGTCGAGTAAGCACCCATCGAACTCTGGCTTGGTCAGAGGCGTCAGCAGGAGCATCGCATCTTCGGACACGGATAAACTCAACCTTTAGTTGTGTAATGTTCCATACACTATTCCAGGAAAAATTGTGCATGAATTCGAGAGCTTCGCTTACGGATCGAACAGCGCCTAAAACTGAGTGCTAGCTACTCAACCTCAGATTGTAAACCGCTCGCAGCTGAGTTATTAGCGTCGCGCCGGGGTAGCTCAGTGTCAGAGCGGCGCTTTTGTAAAGCGTGGGTCAGAGGTTCGATTCCTTTCCCCGGCACCACAGCGCAGTCCGGGCGATTGGCGGCAACGCTTGCAGCTAGGAATGCGCTTGAGTTGGAGCCCGGCTGTACCGTGCCGGAGGTTTGGTCAGTTCGAAGCCACCTTTCGCTGGATAGCTCGATGCCCATTTCACGATTGAAAGCTTCTGCTTCCAACTTTGTCGCGAATGATGTGACTAGAGGGCTGTTTTCTTGCCCGGCCCAGGTGATCACCGACAGATATGGTGAGCCTGCAACAGGTGGCGCGTATACAAGTAAACTCGTTGCTTCGGTAGCCATCACACGCTCCAAACAATCTGCCGGGAGCGAGGCAGATCACCAATGAAATTATCGAACGCTAAAGCACGAATGTGGAGCTAGTTGCAGCGACATTGGTAGTTTCAGAAGACAGCGCGCCGGAGCGGCCTTCCGGCAATCCCTCATGATGCTACCCGCTCAAAAGAGGGCTACGGCAGGGAGAATATCACCGGGTCGCAATGCGCCAACGGCAGGATGGCGCAAACGGGCGTCTGATGCGACGCACTGCTCTTCATCGGCAATTCCGTCATAGAGCATATGTTCGCTATTTGCGGTCCTGGCCTCCTGTCTATTGCCGCGGTCGCCCACTCTGAAACCCCTTGCCGATGCCGCTAAGTCCGTTGTTCAATTCAGGACAGCTCAGGAGCTTGGCATGTCGCTCACCACCATCGTCATCATCGTGGTTCTCTTGGTCGTGCTCGGCGGTGGTGGATGGGGTTATCGCTCAGGCGCATACGGCGGCAACGTTTTCGGCGGCGGAGTCGGCCTGGTCGTTCTCATCGTCATCCTGATCCTGATCTTCGGACGATGATGTTGTCACTGCCAGTATCTCACTGAGGAAAGATCCCGCAGAGTAGGTTGCGATCAGTCGGGAGCATGTCAGGCCGATATAATCGCTCTTTGTTCCTTGCTGCTCCTAACCCAGAACTGCATCTGGCGGCGTATTTTACGTCATATCGCTCTCCTTACCCTTTTACTTTCCCCCGCGATCGCCCATGCCAAACCGACCGAGTCCTGCGCGCCGCTGTGCGCCAATGGTCAAGCGCCCGCTCTGCTCAACGTCCGCCTGTCTGATCGCGCCCAACCTCTCTGCTACCGCGCCTATGCCGTCTGGGACTTCGGCATTACCCACGGCGCGCTGTGGTCGGCCAGCCATCCGACGGCAGCCGGACTTGCGGCCGCGCGCCAAATCCAGCGGGTTTAACTTATTCCAGCCCGAGTTTGCCCTGCTCGCGACAAACGCTCAGCTTGGGAAAAATGGGGAGTGCGACACCTCGGTGTTTCGCCGACCAAACGGCGGCCTTGATGGCAACGCCGCCCGTGACGCGGCGGCCGGAACTGGCGTGCGTGGGCGAGGAGATTACGGGGCCGATGGCAGTGCGGGCCGGTGGGTGATGACGCGGATTGGTCGGTAGGGTCAGATGGTGGTCATGGTCATGGTCATGGTCATGGTCAGGGCATGCGCGGCATGATCTTCGACCTAAACGCAGACGGCAAGGTGTATAGCCACTGTAATCCAATTTGTTTAGTTAAGACTTCGAGTCGCAAGGAAAGAAAGATCACAAGGACAGCAATCGCGGAGCAGACAACTATTTTGACCCATATAAGTGGCGGCAAAAACAGAGAGGGTTTTGAAGTAATTAACCCAATTAGGAGTTCGTGCGACAGGAATATTGGAAAGGTTTTTCGGCCAAGATGCACAAACGTGCGACGGCACTGCACCGTCCGAGCCATCAAAAGCGCGACAGAACTTCCAAGGATAATTCCGAGTAGGCAACTAATGAAACGCAACGCTCCGAATAACAGGCCTTCATCATGGATCTGGTGAATAACGCTATTCACTCCGAAATAGGCTAATATCGATATAGGTATAAATAAGATTGGTTGACGCTCAAGATAGCGGACAAGATTTATACGCTCGTCGAGTCCAAGCATGAAAATGCAGCGTAATAGAAGCAACTGATTTGAGCAAAATTCAGCGAGTCGAAAATCTTGCTCACTGCTAAGATGGAGATTGCTGATAAGGCAGACAGCACTATAACGCTGTTACATTTCAACAATACCGGCATAGTAGCGTAAAAAATTGAAAGCGCCCAAATAAACCATAGACCGGTTTCGGGGCGATACCACATCGTCATTAGTTGATTGAGTTCAGTCCCGAACTGCCACCGATCAATATGGAGACCTGTTTGGAACACGATAATCCACTGGATCATGCTCCATAATCCGAACAGATACAGGAGCACGAATACCCTGCTCAGTAGACCAGCTTTGTGATGGATTAATAGTATTTGGAGCAGGTGACCTGAGACAAAGAAAAATACTGGTTGACGAATGGCCGAAAAAACTTGTCGAAAAGAGTGAAGATCGGCAGCGAGAGATTGTAGTCCGCCAATGTTAAGTTGGTGTGGTAGATTACCACGAGCAGGATCATGATGCCTCTAGCGACATCAACCCATTCCTTTCGGCCAGTCTGATTAATGCCTACTTCCGAGGACAGGAGCACTGGAGGCGTAGTTATATAGCCGATTCGCATTTAGATCATTCTCGCCGTGCCGTGTCGTGACTTAACCCTATGTAGGCCTCATGCAGAGGCGGCCACCGTTTATCGGGCGAAATGGGGACCGAGATCACTGAGAGCGTGCGAATCATGCTGCAGACGAGACTGAGTAACCTGATACGACATCGCAAAAAGCCACAGAACCGCCCTAACAAGAAAACCGACCAGCACGCACGATGCCTGATTTTCCCTCGCATAGCGCGGCTTCAATCCTTTGGGAAACGTTCAAGCGTCTTTCGCGATCTTGGCCATTGGACAAGTCAATGCCGGAGAAAGTGGCTCAGTGGGTACCCGACTCTCCGCCATACGCGCGCACCTCACGTCGACCGCCTCGGTTGACTGCCCAAGCTGCATCCGGCGCCCTGACAAGCTCATCGAGGTCGTCGCTGTCCTATTCGGGCCGGGGCGGTCGTCCGTGAGGGTATGATGCTATTAACACAAGAGCAAAACAAGAACGTTTACTTGATGCACGCTCCCCGCTTAATCTCTGACGGACCCGATTTCATACGGCAGTATCCACGCACACGAGAACGCTAGAAGATACTCTGCCGGTTGGTGCTCGTTCGGCATCTATCCAAACCTCGATATGGGACCGGCTATGGGACCCGATAGGCAACATGAGCAAATCTCGCTCTATGGTTCAAATACCAGCCATCCGCCACTCGCGACACTGTGCCAGCCCATGGGACACGGACCGGTTTAAGTCGCCGCCCCGTATCTGGTATCAGTGTCGGTTATGACCGATCTGCCCCGCCCGCTTTCATGGCCAGCCGCACGGCGAAACGGTGCCGTCGTGGTTCAGCATCCCGCCTGGGAGGAAGCGCGAAATGCCGTGCTCGATCTGGCGGCCGAGGGGCCGGTGACCGTCTTCCTCTCCGGGGAGCCCGGCTCCGGTAAGACCTGGTTGCTGCGGGAGCTTGCGACGTCGTTGGGTGAGCACGGCTTCCCCACGGTCGCGCTGCTTCGCGGCGACTTGCCCATTCCGCTCGGGGATGGCGTCGCGGTACTCGTCGACGAAGCCAGTTACATGCCGGACGAGACACGGGCCGAGTTGGCCAGGCAGGACCGCGGCGTGGTGGTGCTCGCCGACATCGAACCCTTCGTGGCGGCCCCTGCCGACGATGATCCCGTGCCGAGGCAGATCCACCTCCGCCTGCTGACAGATGCCGAGATCGACCCGTTCGTCACCGAATGGCTGCACCAGGCAGGGCTATCGTCGGCTGTTCTCGATTCCGATGGAATGTCGCGTCTGGCCGAACACAGCGGCGGCGCCGTACGGTTGATCGCACAACTGCTCACCGCCGCCGCGGCGTTGGCTCGCGATGATGGCGGCAGCCTGTATCTGACCGGCGACCTGATCGACCAAGTCGCCGCATTCCGTCTCGGCGCGTCGGTGCCCGATCTGCAGACCAGGACCTCCACACCGCGTTCGGTCGCGCTGCCAATCCCGGCGCCTCCCGCCCTGGCGACGATTCTCCACGTGGTCCCGCCCGCCGCGCAGCGCCCGCCGACAGCTATCTCCGCGCCCGACCCGATCATTGTTCCGCTGACCACTGGAAAGCCGAACAGGCGCAAGACTTATCGACGTGCCCTGATCGGCACCGCCCTTGCTGCCTCCGTGGTTGCCGCGATCGTCGTATCGGGCTCGAGGCCGGATGCCCCATCCCTGCCGGCCCTCTCGCAACCGCCGCTACAATCGGCACAAATCGTCGTGCCGGACACGGCCGTGTCCGGATCACCCATCGTCACTGCCGACCGTGCAACGCCTGAACCGACCGCGCCGACACCCGTTCCGCTCGATGCTGCAACGGCGATCGACGCCGCTCCCGCTCTTCCGCCGCTTCAAGCCGCCAGCATTCCTGCCCCGATCGCCGTCGCGGAGGTACCGCCGACGCTCGCCGCACGCTTGCCGGTCCCGTCGCTCGCAACCGCTCCCACGCAAGCCGCTGCACCGCGGACCGTCGCTCCTGCCATCGCAGCGACGGCCCCCATCGCCGTCGCCGCCATCCCGCCGCCGACCCTGGTCCCGGTGATCTCGTCGGGCGTGGTGGCACCGATCCCAGCCGTCTTGCGGCCAGCGACGAGCGGCCTGATTCTGGTTGCCCAGCGCGGCGACACCCTTGAGCGACTTTATGCCGACATCTACCGCGACCGGCACGCGCCGCCATTTGCCGCGGTCCAGGCCGTCAACCCCACTCCCTTCAAGCCCGGTGCCGTTATCGTCTTCCCCGAGCCGATCGGTGGCTGGGGCCGGGTTCAGCGCTGAACGTGCTTAAACGTTTGTAGGCTCTGCTCGCTGCTCGTCGCCATTTCCCGCAGCGCCGGCTCGCTCGCCGTGGTCGCGCTGCGACGGTACCAGTTCGCCGCCTGCTCGATGCTCGACGGCACGCCGATCCCGTGTTCGTAGCAATAGCCCAGATTATACGCCGCCAGCGCGTTGCCGCCCTCGGCGGACTTGCGGAACAGCACGGCTGCCGTGGCGTCCGCATCCGGGCCGCGCGACAGTAGCGCCCGTTGCGCCTGCTGGAAGTTGGTCATCGCCGGGTCCGCCTTGGACGGGCTGACCGTGCCGGCGTAGGACGCTCCGAGCCGCGCAAGATGCGCCCGCCCTTCGGAGACGCCATGCCCGACTGCCTGCCGATAGAACCGGATCGCCCGCTGCCGGTCGGCGGGAACGCCGATCCCGTTCTCGTAGATCAGGCCCAGGTTGTAATCCGCCCGCCCCGACCCGGCCTGCGTCGCTTTCTCATACCAGTCGATCGCGCCAGCCGGGTCCGCCGCCGTGCCGCGCCCGGCGTCGAGCATCACCGCCGCGTTGAACATCGCGGTCACATTGCCGCGCTCACCGCCGCGACGATACCAGGCCAGCGCCTGCGCCGGGCTTTGGGCGACGCCGAACCCGGTATCATACAGCACGCCGAGATACAGCGCCGCAGCGGCGTCTCCCCCTTCCGCGGCCGAGCGCCAGGCGCTCACGGCTTCGGAGAAGCGCCCATTGCGGAACTCCTGCAGGCCGCCCGCGGTGTCGGCCCGGGCCGGCAGCGCCAGCGCTGATGCCAGTAATGCCGCCATGGCGGTCGCCCGCGGTATCTGGGTCAACGCGCACCAGATCGATGTCGGCTGCATGATCATTCTCCGTGTTTGCTAGATTGGACATTACACCTACGGCCGAAGATCATTAAATGAGCAACCGACACACGTTATTCAGACAAATTTTATAAAGGACTTCACCGGTGTCCAACCACAGCTTGCACTCGATCGCACTTACAATCCTGTTCGGCGTCGCCGGTTGCGCGCAGAGCCCTGCCCTGCCGCCGCCGCCGCCGCCGGCCGTCAGCAACGTGTCGGTCGGCCAGGAGGCCGTCGCAGCGGTCCGCAACAACATCGAGGTTAAGTTCGCCAATGGCAGCGACCGTCTTGCGCCGGATGCCGGCAACCAACTCGATCTCGCTGCCCGCCTGTTCCGCGACGTTCGCCCGGTGTCGATGTTCTCGACCGGCTACAGCGACGCCACCGGCAGCGAGTACGACAACCTGATCCTCTCCGCCAAGCGGGCGCGCACGGTCAAGATGGCCCTGATCGCCCGCGGCATCCCGGCCGACCAGATCATGCTGCGCGCCTTCGGCCAGTCCGACCCGGTCGACAAGGCCAACGCGGCCGACGCCGCCAACCGCCGCGTTCTCGTCACCTGGGACCTGATGTAGGTCTCAGCGCAACGCCAGACTGGCCATCAACGCCGCGAACAACAGCGCGGCCACCACCTGCCAGAACCGCAACGGATCGGCCGCATAGGCCGACCGCTGCTTCTGCACCGACGGCGCACCCGTCACCATCCCGGCCTCCAGCGCCGAGACGAACTCCACCACGTCGGCCGGCCGTTCGCGCCGGTCGACTGCGACGACCCGGGTCAGCTCGTGGGTCAGCCACGCCGGCAGGTCCGGCCGCTTGCGCTCCAGCGGCGCCGGACTGCCGAACCGCGGATGCGAGAACGGCTCGATCTCGCCATACGGGTATCCGCCGCCGCTCCACATGCGCCACAGCGTCACCCCCAGCGCATACAAATCCGAACTCTCGTCCCCCATTGCCCCGGCCAGCAGCTCCGGCGCCATGTAGCTCGGCGTTCCCGGCACGTCGCGCGCGGCGACGTCCTCCAGGTTCGGCAGCCGCGCCACGCCGAGATCGATCAATCGCAACCCGGTCTTGCCGGCCTCGCCCGTCAGCAGGACGTTGTCGGGCTTGATGTCGCGATGGATCACCCCGGCCCGGTGCAGCGCCGCCACCGCCTTGCCCAAGCGGAGGGCGATGGCGATGCCCTCATCGAACCGCAACGGCGGCCCGCGCAGCAAGCGTCGCTCCAGCGTCTCGTCGCCGTAATACGGCATCACCGCGTAAAGCTGGCTGCCGCGCCCGTCCGGCGGCTCCAGGATCTCGCCCAGATACGGACTGCGCACCCGTCCCGCGATCCAGCTTTCGCGAAGATAGGCCTGCCGAAAGATGCCCTCCTCCGCCGCGCCGGGCTTGGGGAACTTCAGCACCACGACCCGGCCGTCCCGCGTGTCGCGCCCACGGAACACCCGGCTATACTGCGCATCCGCCAACATGCGCTCCAGCACGAAGCCGTCGATCTCCGCTCCCTCGCGCGGCGGCGGCAACATCGGTCGCGACGCGATCACCGTCTCGATGTCGGCCCGATCCGGCGGCGGCAGCGCCAGCACGTCGATCACCAGCGCGGTCGCGTTGTCGCCGACGGTGCCAGACAGTGCGGCATCCACCAGCCGCTGCGCCGCCGCATCCGGCGCCTCCCGACGCTGCAGCGCCGCTTCTATCTGCCGGTCCGACAGCGCGCCGTGCACGCCGTCCGTCACCAGCAACAGCCGGTCGTTCACCCGCGCCGCGTGCTCGGCGTAGTCGACGCGGACCTCGTCCTCCGCGCCCATCGCCCGCGTCAGCGCATGCGACACGCCGGGTCGCCCGAGCACGTGATCCGTGGTCAGCAGCTCCAGATCATCGTTGCGCATCCGGTACATTCGCGTGTCACCGAGGTGGAACACATACATCCGCTGTCCGCGCAGGATGATCGCAGTCAGCGTACAGGCCATTCCCGCCAGCGCCGGGTCGGTACGGCCCAGCGCGTGGATCCAGCTATTGGCAGCGGTGATCGCGGCTCCGGCGGTGCGCCGGATCGGCAGCGCCTCGCTCTGACCCAGCACCCCGTCGATGACACTGCGCACCGCGCATTCCGCCGCGACCCGGCCGCCCTTGGCGCCACCCACGCCATCGGCCACGGCGGCGATGGCGCCATGCATCGACCGCCCGCCACCCGTCCAGCAGGCGGCGTAATCCTGGTTGTCCGGCCGACGCCCGCACGCGCTGGCGAACCCGGCGGCAATTTCGAGCCGCGAGCCGCGCGCGAGCGGCGTCGTCACCCCACGGCGGGCGTGTACGGCGCCGGCAGCGTCAGCAACAGCGTTCCGTCCGGCTCGCGGCGGATCGGATAGATCGTCAGGCTGCAGGTGCCACCAAGCTCCGTTCCACTGACCAGGTCATAGCTCCGATCATGCAGAGGGCACATGATCGTGCTGCCCCCGAGCATCCCGTCCGCCAGCGGCCCTTCCTTGTGCGGACACGCTGCCTGCGTCGCATAGACCACGTCCGCCCGCGTGCGGAACACGGCGACCCGCAGCCCCATCACCTGGAACTCCCGCCCTTCGCCGAACGGGATCTGATCGACCGGCCCGATGGCGTATTCCTGGTGCCGGGCGAATACCTCGTTCGGCATCGTTACGCCTCCACCGGAATGAGCGACCGGAACTGGTTTTCGGTCGCCGGCGCCACGCCATCCGTCCACGGATCGCGGTACGCCGCCACTGCCGCCTCGACCTCGGCATCGAAGCGCTCGCCCCAGCCTTCGCTATCGTCGACCACAACCGCCTTGATGCGCTCGAGCCCGATCCGCTCCACCCAAGTGTGAGTCCGCTCCTTGTACTTGGCGTCCTCGCGGTAGAACTGGATGAAACGCCCCGCGACCTTCATCACCGCGTCTTCGCCCACCACGGTGCAGAGCAGATCGCCTTTGCGCACGCTGCTGCCAGCGG
Source organism: uncultured Acetobacteraceae bacterium (assembly GCA_964613945.1). Taxonomy (GTDB): domain Bacteria; phylum Pseudomonadota; class Alphaproteobacteria; order Acetobacterales; family Acetobacteraceae; genus JAVVHH01. Next base: position 8,637 of record CAZTJC010000012.1, on the reverse strand, counting down.
CGCCGCCGACAAGCACCTCCCACTTGTCGTCGCCGATCGCCACCACGCCGACGTCCTTGACCAGCGCCTCCGAACAGTTCCGCGGGCATCCGGCGGTCGCCATCTTCAGCTTGCCCGGGCTGTCGGAGAACGACCGGAACGTCTTCTCGATCCGGATCGCCAACCCCATGCTGTCGCCCAGCCCGAAACGGCAATGATCCGTGCCGATGCAGCTCTTGCACGTCCGGTAGCTCTTGCCCCAGGCATGCCCGGCCGGCATCCCGATATCGGCCCAGATCCCCGGCAGGTCCTCTTTCTTGACGCCCACCAGGTCGATCCGCTGCCCACCCGTCATCTTCACCAGCGGCACGTTGTATTTCACCGCCGCCGTGGCGATTCGCATCAGCTCGGCCGGCGTGCACACCCCGCCCGCCATCTCCGGCACCACGGAGAACGTGCCATCCTTCTGGATATTGCCATGCACCCGGTCGTTGATGAACCGCGCATCGCGCTGGTCCTCGTACTGACCCGGCCAGATCGTGTTCAGCAGCGACGCCAGCGGGATCTTGCTCGCGGGGTCCTCGACCCCACCGGCCAGCACGGCGAACACCGACGACACCGAATGCAGGTCATGCGCCCGAATCGCGGCGATCAGCTCCTGCTTCTTCATCGGGATGCACGGCACGTAGTAATGGATCGACGGATCTTCCTCGACCGCTCCGCCCGCGAACCAGGCAATCACCTCGCCGATCAGCCCTTTGCACGAGCCGCAGCCCTTTCCCGCCCGCGTCGCGTTCATCACTGCCGGCAGGGTCCGATGCCCGGCTTCGACGGCCATCCCGATCGTCGCCTTCGTGATGCCGTTGCAGTTGCACACCTGCGATTCCGCCGGCATCTCGTCAATTGTCACCTTCTGCGACGGCGCGCCAAGATCGAACATCAGGCTCAGCCGCTCGTCCGGCAACGGCGAATCCCGGTCGAAGGCCTGCATCAGGAACGCCGCCTTCGAGATGTCGCCCAGCAGGATGCCACCCACCAGCCGCCCGTCGCGCACGATCAGCTTCTTGTAGGTGCCCTTCATCGGCTCCTGGAACTGGATGACCTCGTCGCGCTCCTCCTTGGGCTCCGTGATCCCCATGGAAGCCAGCTCGACGCCCATCACCTTGAGCTTGGTCGCCAGTTTGGAGCCGTGATACTGCGCGTTGCTGTTGCGCTCGGTGATGTGGTCCGCGAGCACCTTGGCCTGGTCCCATAGCGGTGCCACCAAGCCGTAGACCATTCCCCTATGCTGCGCGCACTCGCCCACGACATAGATGTTGGGGTCGTCGACGGAGCGCATGTGGTTGTCCACCACGATCGCCCGCTCCACCGTCAGCCCGGCGCGCGTACCGATCTCCGAGTTCGGCCGGATGCCCGCCGCAACCACCAACACTTCGCAGGCAACCGACGTGCCATCCTTAAACACGAGCCCTTCGACCTTCTCGTCGCCCAGCACCTGCACCGTGGACGTCTCGGTCATCACGGTGATGCCCATCTTCTCCATCGCCGTCCGCAGCATCTTGCCGGACGTCGTGTCGAGTTGCTGGTCCATCAGATGCTTGCCGAGATGCACCACCGTCACCTCGCAACCATGCGTCATCAGCCCGCGCGCCGCCTCGAGTCCGAGCAGCCCGCCGCCGATCACCACCGCCTTCTTGCCTGGCGCCGCCGCGACCATCCCCGTCGTGTCGTCGATGGTGCGGAAGCCGAACACGCCGGGCTTGAGCGACTTGTCCTCCATGTGCAGCCCGGGGATCGGCGGCATGAAGGCCCGCGACCCCGTGGCGATCATCAGGTAGTCGTAATCCTCTCGCACGCCGTTCTCGGCCACCACGTATTTGCCGAACCGGTTGATCTCGTTCACCCGCACGCCGGTATGCAGAACGATGTCGTTCTCCGCATACCATTCGATGGTGTTGAGGAAGATCTCGTCGTAATTCTGCTGCCCGCTCAGGATGTTGGACAGCATGATGCGGTTGTAGTTGCCGTACGGCTCGTCGCCGAACATGACGATGTCGAACATTTCGGCGCCGCCACGAGCAAGCACCTCTTCGACGGCGCGGGCCCCGGCCATGCCATTGCCGACCACCACCAGTTTTTGCTTGCTCATGGCGTTCATCCTCAAATCTCCATGAAGCCGATATCGAGCACCACGTGCCCACTCACCCCCTCGGGCGCTGCCACGACCACGTCGAGCGTGCTGTCGGGCTCCAGATCCTCCACCACCGCGAGCGACACGTGGATGCTGCCCTTGGCGCCGATCGGAAAGCTGCGGAACGGCGCGCCGCCGCGCACCAGATGTACGGCGATCATCTCGTTGGCCGAGTTGCCGGCCCGGATGTAGATCATCTGCGACCGCTTGTCGGACGAGACGGTGTAGGCCAACGGCGGCGAGACCGGGGCCGGTGCTGCAAGCCCGGTGCCGGTGAACGCATGAACGCCGTTGAGAAAACGTGGGGTGGTTTCCATTATCGCCCTTTGTAGAAAGTCAGAAATTACATGCGAAAACTATGCCGCTGTGATTTCGCCCGCTGAAACGGTCGCCCCGGGCCGTGCCGGGCCGGCTCGGGCGACGTGGACAGCGCACACCTTGTATTCGGGGATGCCGGAAATCGGGTCCGTATACGTGCTGGTCAGCAGGTTCGCCGTGGCTTCCCCGCCCCAATGGAACGGAACGAACACCGTATCCAGCCGGATCGTCCGGCTCAGCCGCGCCCGGAAGATCGCGCTGCCCCGCCGCGAACTGAGCCGCAACCGGTCATCCTGCTTGATCCCCAGCGTGCGCGCCATGTCGACGTGCAACTCGCAGAACGCCTCCGGATCGGCTTCGTTGAGCTGATCCACCAGCCGGGTCTGCACCCCAGTCTGATACTGCGCCATGACCCGGCCCGTCGTCAGAAGCATCGGGTAATGCCGGTCGGTCCCCTCCGCGGTGTCGCGATGCTCGACCCGGTGGAACTTCGCCCGTCCGTTCTCGGTCCCGAACCGCTCAGCAAATGGGCGCGGCGTGCCTGGATGATCTTCTGAGGGGCAGGGCCAGAACACACCCTCTTCGGCAACGATACGGTCCCAGCTCACGCCGGAATAATCTGCCACTCCGCCCGCGCTAGTGCGCCGCAGCTCGGCGAACACCTCCCGCGGCTCTGTGCTGAAATACCGCCCCCGCCCGAGCCGTTCGGCGATCCCGGCGATGATCTGCAGGTCGGTCCGGACGCCTTCGGCTGGCTCCACCATCCGCTGCCGCAGGATCACCCGGCCCTCGAGATTGGTCATGGTGCCGTCCTCCTCGGCCCATTGCGTCGATGGCAGCACCACGTCCGCGATTGCCGCCGTTTCCGACATGAACGGATCCGCCACGACGAGCATGTCCAACGCCTCGAGCCGCCGCGTCACCTTTCCCGAATCCGGCGCTGACATCACCAAGTTGGACCCGAACACCAGCAGCGCCGAGATCGCCCCACCACACTGCGCCAACAGCTTGACCGCTGGCGGCCCCGGCTGCGGCAGGCTTTCCGGCGTCACGCCCCAGATGTCAGCCACGAACGCCCGGTCCGCCGGGTTGGCCAACGAGCGGTAGCCCGGCAACTGGTCCGACTTCTGCCCGTGCTCGCGCCCGCCCTGCCCATTGCCCTGGCCGGTGAGCGTGCCCCATCCTGCATGCGGCCGACCCGGTAGTCCCAAGGCCAGTGCCAGGTTGATGAACGCCAACACGTTGTCCACGCCATGGCTCTGCTGCTCCGGCCCGCGCCCGGTCAGGATCAGGCTGCGGCGTGAACTGCCCAGCCACTGCGCAGCCTCCATCAGCTTCGCCGCCGGCACGCCCGTCACCCGCTCGGTCCGATCCGGCCACCACGTGGCGGCGATCTTCCGCGCCGCCTCGAACCCTTCGGTCCGCGCGGCGACGAAGCTTTCATCGATCATGCGATCGCGAATGACGATGTGCAGCAAGCCCAACGCCAACGCCGCATCCGTCCCCGGCGCCGGCTGCAGGAACATCGAAGCTCCCGCCGCAGTCTTTGTCAGCCGCGGATCGGCGACGATCAGCCGCCCGCCCCGGGCTCGCTGAGCGTCGAAATACTGCATGATCGGCGGCATCGTCTCGGCCGGGTTGCTGCCGACGATGAGGATCGTATCGACCTCGGGAATATCCGACAGCGGGAAGGGCAATCCCCGGTCCATGCCCAGCGCCCGGTTGCCCGCCGCTGCCGCTGACGCCATGCAGAACCGCCCATTGTAGTCGATGTGCTTCGTCTGCAGTCCGACACGGGCGAATTTACCCAGCGAATAGGCTTTCTCGTTCGTCAGCCCGCCACCGCCGAACACCCCGACCCCATCGAGCCCGCCCTTGCGCTGCGCCGCAGCGATCCCGTCGGCAACCCGCGTCAATGCCACGTCCCAGCTAGCCGGCCGCAGCGCGCCGCCTTTCTCGTCCCGGATCATCGGCGTGGTGAGCCGCCGGGCTGATTGTAGCGGGTCGGCCGCCGTCCATCCTTTCCGGCACAAGCCGCCGCGGTTGCTCGGAAAGTCGCGCGCCGCCACCGTCACCCGGCCCGGCTTATCCGGATCGGGAACGAGCTGCATCGCGCATTGCAGGGCGCAATACGGACAATGCGAGCCCGTGGAAGGCAGGGCGGTCGTTCCCGTCGCCAAGGGCCTAGATCCGCCCGACGCCAGCCACGGCGCCCCACGTCGTGCGCCACCGCGTCTTCACTGCGACGATCCCGGCCAGCGCGATCACCGCCAGCCCGGCGAACACCAGGAACCCGGCCTGATACGACCCGGTGAGCAGCTTCGAATAACCCAGCGACGAGGCTAGATAGAACCCGCCGATCCCGCCCGTCATCCCGACCAGCCCGGTCATCACGCCGATCTCCCGTCGGAAGCGCTGCGGCACCAGCTGAAACACCGCGCCGTTGCCCATACCCAGAGCCAGCATTGCGACCACGAACACGGCCAGCGCCGCATACGCCTGCGACAGTCCAAAGCTGACGATCGCCAATGCGAGGGCCGCGATCGTGTACATGAACGACAGCGCCTTCACCCCGCCGATCCGGTCCGCCAACGTCCCACCGATCGGCCGCACCAATGACCCGGCGAACACGCACGCCGCCGCGAAGTATCCAGCCATCTTCACGTCCAGCCCGTACTGATCGTGGAAGTAAGACGGCAACGACGACGCCAATCCGGCGAACCCGCCAAACGTCACCGCATAGAACAGCATGAACCACCACGCGTCGGAGATCTTGAACACGGCCAGATACTGCGACATCGTCTTGGCAGGCGGCCGCTCAGGGCTCTCGCGCGCAAATGTCAGATACACGATGAACGCGATGATCAATGGGATCGTCGCCAGCCCCAACACGTTCGTCCAGCCATAGGCCAGCGCCAGCGCCGGCGCGAACAGTGCCGCGAACACCACGCCCGAGTTACCGGCCCCCGCGATCCCCAGCGCCACGCCCTGCATCTCCGGTGGATACCACCGCGACGCCAGCGGCAACGCCACTGCGAATGATGCGCCGGCCACACCGAGGATCACGCCGAGCGCCAACACCTGACCGAACGAATTGACCCCGAACCACCAAGCCACCAGCAATCCCAGGATCACGATGGTCTGCCCGATCATTCCCGTCTTCAGCGGCCCGATGCGGTCCACCAACACCCCGTTGACCACCCGCAGCAAGGCGCCTGACAGCAACGGCACCGCGACCATCAGCCCCCGCTGACCCGCGTCCAGATGCAGCGTGCTTTGGATCTGAACCCCGAGCGGGCCCAGCATGACCCACACCATGAAGGCCATGTCGAAATAGAAGAATGCTGAAAACAGGGTGGGCGGGTGTCCGGCCTTTAAAAAACTCTTGTCGATCATTCGGTCCCGTTTCGAGGTATGCCGGATGCCCGATGCAAGGCCTACGCCAACAGGCTTGCTGCCTACAGGCGCAACCGCAGCAGGTGATTTGCTTAAAGTCGAAGCATATGCCCATTACCGAGCAGATCGCTCCGCACAACGTGTTGTTTACCAACAGCCGTTTATATTGCACTGCAGCATAAGACGGGCGTTAACTTGCGGCATGACCGTTCTTGCAGCAGCCCCACCGAGTCCGGCTTCGGCCCGACTCAGTCAAATCGACACCATACCAGGGGCCCGCCTCGCCTTGCTTGCCCTCGCCATGGGCGGCTTCACCATCGGCACCACTGAATTCGCCGCCATGAGCCTGCTTCCGCAGCTCTCCGCCGGCCTCGGCGTTGACGAGCCCACGGCCGGCCGTGCCATCAGCGCCTACGCACTTGGCGTGGTCGTCGGCGCGCCCGCTCTGGCGATCATGGCAGCCCGCCTTCCTAAGCGCCGGGTCTTGATCGGCCTCATGATCCTTTGTGCCATCGGCAATCTCGCCTCGGCCCTGGCGCCCAGCTTCGGTTATCTCCTGGTCTTCCGCTTCCTCAGCGGCCTGCCACACGGCGCCTATTTCGGCATCGGCGCCCTGGTTGCCGCCTCCCTCGTCGCCCGCGAGCGCCGCACCCAGGCTGTCGGCCGCATGCTACTCGGCCTCACCGCCGCAACCATCGTCGGCGTTCCGCTCGCTAACATCATCAGTCAGTGGGGTGGCTGGCGCTGCGGCTTTGCCATCGTCACCGCCCTCGCCGTCACCACGGCCCTTCTGATCGCCCGCTTCGTTCCCTTCCGCCCCGGCGACCCGGCAGCCAGCCCGTTGCGTGAACTCAGCGCCCTCAAAAATCGTCAGGTCTGGCTCACCTTGGGCACCGGCGCGATCGGCTTCGGCGGCATGTTCGCCGTCTACACCTACCTCGCCACCACCCTGACCCAAGTCACCGGCGCTCCCGAGGCCATGCTTCCGGTTACCTTGGTCCTGTTCGGCATCGGCATGACCGCCGGCACGGTCGTCTGCGCCTGGGGCGCCGACCGCGCGCTTATGCCGACTGCCGGCCTCTGCCTCCTGTTCAGCACGGTGGTCCTCGCGCTCTATGCTCCGGCCGCGCATCATCTCGCTTCGATGCTGATCGTCGTCACGCTGATCGGCGCGGGCGGAGGCCTTGGCGCCGTTCTCCAGGCCCGCTTAATGGACGTCGCCGGCAACGGCCAGAACCTTGCGGCCGCCTTGAACCATTCCGCGTTCAACACCGCCAACGCCCTCGGCCCCTGGCTCGGTGGCCTCGCCATCACCGCCGGCTATGGCTGGACGTCGACCGGCGCCGTTGGCGTTGCCTTGGGCATGGGCGGCCTGATCATCTGGGGCGTTTCATACCGCTTAGATCGGCGCTAGAGCACGTCTCCGAACAGCGACCAAGCTGACCCGGACCATCTCATCAGCTGCAATTGCTTGATGGGCTGGTAATCCGCCGGGTCGCAACGGATGGCGATGCCTGGCAACAGCACCGGCACATCGACGTCCCACAGCGTGGTCGCCATATGCATGATGTGTTCGCGCGACAGATCGTTGCCGCATCGCCGCAACATTTCGACCAGGCACAGCGCATTCCCATAACCGAACACTGTGCTGAAACTGGTGACGTCCAACTCTGGCGCCCACGTCCGTGCCCATGCCCGCATACCCATCATCCCGGAATCTTCGGTCCACCGCGGGTCCGTCGCATCTTTTAGGTAAACCCCACTGATGACGCCTTCGGCGTTCTCGGCCCCGGCAGGCACCATCACCGATGCAGCCGATGCCGAAGCATTGGTCAGGTAATGCGGCGACGGCCGCCACCCCAGCCCGGCGATCGCCTTGATTGCCTGCGCCGCGAATTTGGGCGTCGCCACCGTCAACATCGCATTTGCGCCCGACGCCTGTAAGTTGACGATCTGGCTCGTCACCGTGGGATCCGTCGTCTGATAGGATTGCACGGCAATCACTACCTGGTCGTATCGCTCGCCAAACACATCTCGGAGCCCGGCCAGATAATCCCGCCCGAAATCATCATCTTGGTACAGCACCGCGAGCCGCGCCCCCTGCCCGCTCGTCAGCAAATGCCGGGCGTAGATTGCTGCTTCGTTTCGGTAATTAGGCTGCCATCCGATGGTCCATGGGAACCGCTGCGGATCGGCCCAACGCGATGCCCCGCTGGAAACGTATAGCTGCGGCACTCCACGCTGATTGAGGTATCGCTGCACTGCCGCCTGAGGCGCAGTCCCCAATCCCTGATACATGAAAGCGACTTGCTCGACCTCGATCAGCCGTCGCGTCTCGTCAACCGTTCGCGGAGGGCTATAGCCATCGTCGACGGACAGCAGGTCGATCCGACGGCCATTGACGCCGCCGCGCGCATTGATCATCGCGAACACGGCCATCTCAGCCCGGCCGACGACACCATAGGCCGATGCCGGTCCGCTGTACGGCATGGTTTGCCCGATGCGAATAGCATTGGATGACACACCAGGCGCCGCACGTGCAAAACTTGGTGCGCAGAGACTAGCTGTGACGCCAGCCAGAATGGACCTACGAGAAACTACAGTCATCGGCGTCGCCTACCAGCAAACGACCGAACTGCAAACGCGTATAACCCAACGCTGTAACGTTGGGTATCATCAGCACTGATGTGTATGTTTTGTTTGGTGTTGCGGGGACAGGATTTGAACCTGTGACCTTCAGGTTATGAGCCTGA
>CAZTJC010000011.1:102701-119476 GCA_964613945.1 uncultured Acetobacteraceae bacterium | reverse complement strand
CGAATATGGCGCGATCGTTTATACGGTTTTGCTGGGCTGGCTGATCTGGGGCGAGGTCCCGGGGATGTGGGAAGCGGCTGGCATGGTGTTCCTGATCGGCGCCGGGCTGCTCACCTGGTGGCGGGAGAGTGCGACGCGGATGCCATCAGCAGCGTCGCCAATGCCTGCAGTTCGGTCGCCGCCTGCGTTCGCGGCGCTGCCTCCGTCACGCCCAGGCCCATCGCGAACGCCTGGCTGAAGGCAGCCCGGTTGCCCAGGGCTGCGGCGAACACGGTCAAGCCGCGGCGATGCAGCTCGGCTTCCATCGTCGCGCGCTGCCGCCCGGCGGACGGCACGCGGTTGAGCACGATGCAGACTGGCCGCTTCTCCTCATGCGCGATCTTCAGCGTGCCTTCCGCCGCCCATAGATCCGGCGCGCTCGGCTGCATGGGAATCACGACGAGGTCGGCGGCGCGGATCGCCCGGCGCGCGTCGCTGTCGATCACCGGCGGGGTATCGATCAGCACCGTCTCATGCTCGCGCCGCAACCGGTCGAGTTCGCCGGCCAGTCGCCAGCCGGAGACGTCGGACAGGGTGATGCGGGGCGGGGCCGGCTCGTGGGCGATGCGCAGGCGATGCCATTGGACCAGGCTGTGCTGCGGATCGATGTCGAGCAGGGCGGTTGCCTTGTCGGCGGCGAGCCAGGCGGCCAGATTGGCGGCCAACATGGTCTTGCCCGAACCACCTTTCTGCTGCGCCACCGTGATAATCACGGCCATAAACCAACCCCCGCTACCACTATGATGTCGGGTCTCCATAGCCGTTTGCCGCACTGCAGCAAAGAAGCACTGCTGACCCCGGCCGAGATGACGCGGGCGGATGCGGCTTCGACGGTGCCGGTTCCGGTGTTGATGGAGGCGGCCGGGCGTGCGATCGCCCGCGCCGCGCGGCGGTTCGGCCCGTGCCGGACTTTGGTGCTGTGCGGGCCCGGCAATAATGGCGGCGACGGCCGTGTCGCGGCACGGCTGCTGGCGGCGCAGGGCTGGCCGGTGTCGGTAGCCTTTGAGCGGCCGCAGCCGCCCGTGCCGGGCACGGTGGAGGTTCCGTTCGCGCCCGAGGAGGCGGCACGGGCGGAACTGGTGATCGACGCGGTGTTCGGGGCCGGCATGCGCGGGACGGTGCCCGATGCGGTCGCCGATGTGCTGGCCGCAGCCCGGCGCGTGCTGGCGGTCGACGTGCCGAGCGGCCTGGATGGCGGCACCGGACAGCCGCATGGCCGGGTTCGTGCTGCGGCGCTGACGGTGACGTTCGTCCGCTTGAAGCCGGGGCATCTGCTGTCGCCCGGGCGCGGTTTGTGCGGCGAGGTCGTGCGTGCCGATATCGGCATGCCGCAAGCGACGCTGGATGCGGTGGCGCCGCAGACGTGGCGGAACACGCCGGGGCTGTTTCCGCTGCATCCGCCGGGTGTCGAAGACCATAAATATACCCGTGGCGCCGTGACGATCCTGGGCGGGGCGCAGATGGTCGGCGCCGCCCGGATGGCGGCGGCGGCAGCGCGTCGAGGAGGCGCCGGGCTGGTGACGATTGCCGCAGCGGGCGGGGGGAACATCTACCGTAGCGGGGCGCCGGGCGTGATCGTCACCGACGATGAAATTCCGGTACTGCTGGAGGATGCGCGGCGCCGGGTCTGGGTCTGTGGGCCCGGGCTGGGCTTGGACCGGGCGCGGGCGGCGCTGCCGCAATTGCTGGCGGCGGGGCGGCGCGTGGTGGCCGATGCCGACGCGCTCGGGGCGTTCGCCGGCGAACCGGAGGGGCTGCGCGGCTGTGCGATCATCACGCCGCATGAGGGCGAGTTCGTGCGGCTGTTCGGCCCGGTCGGCGATGATAAGCTCGGTGCCGCACGGCGGGCCGCCGCTCGGATCGGCTGCGTCGTACTGCTCAAGGGCGCCGACACGGTGATCGCCGCGCCGGACGGCCGGGCGGCGATCAACGATAATGCGCCGCCCTGGCTGGCAACCGCCGGGTCGGGCGACGTGCTGGCCGGGCTGATCGGAGCGTTGCTGGCGCAAGGGCTGGAGGCGTGGGAGGCCGGTTGCGCCGGAGCGTGGCTGCACGGGAGGGCAGGGGCGTTGGCCGGGTCCGGACTGATCGCCGAAGATTTGCCGCATCATTTACCGCAAAGCATCCGGGACGCTCTGCACGAACAAGGAAGCTAGGGTATAGTCGGGGGGATCTTGGAGCCTCCCATGAGCGAAACTGCCGCCGCGCCGATCGGCCTCTTCGACCGCGCCATTCGCCGCATCGCCACGGTGTGGCGCGACATGGCGTCTACCGTGCCCGACGACGACCAGAGCATCCTGGCGCAGATGCGCGCCTGCCTGAACGCCAGGGGCGGCGAGGTCAGCGCCCGCAACCGCGCCGCCAAGCTGGCGCAGACCTATCTCGGCCTCGACGACAAGGGCCGCCGGGACTTCCTGCAGGACCTGGCCAGCTTCGACAACGACCCGGCGACCATCGCCCAAGCCTACGACACCCTGATCGCCGCGCCGGACGACGGCGAGCGCGCCAAGGCGACGGTGGCGTTGCGTCGCGCCCTGGAGCCGCCGCGCGCCAAGCTGCTCACCCAGTTCACCACCATCCCGGACGGGATGAAGTTCCTCGTCGACCTGCGCGCCACGCTGCAGGACCTGAGCGGCGACGATCCGCATCTGGCCGGGCTCGAGAACGACCTGCGCTGGCTGCTGAGCAACTGGTTCGACATCGGCTTCCTTCAGCTCGAGCGCATTGACTGGAACAGCCCGGCCGTTCTGCTCGAGCGCCTGGTCGGCTACGAGGCGGTGCATGAAATCCGGTCGTGGAGCGACCTCAAGAACCGACTCGACAGCGACCGACGCTGCTACGCGCTGTTCCACCCGCGCATGCCGAACGAGCCGCTGATCTTCGTCGAGGTCGCGCTCGTCTCCGGGCTGGCCGGCAGCGTGCAGCAGTTACTCGACAAGAAGGCGCCGCTTCTCGACCCCAAGCAGGCCGACACGGCGATCTTCTACTCTATCAGCAACTGCCAGCGCGGGCTGAACGGCATCAGCTTCGGCAACTTCCTGATCAAGCGCGTGGTGGAGTTGCTCGGCAGCGAGTTCCGCAACCTCAAGAACTTCGCCACGCTGTCACCGATCCCAGGCTACCGGAAGTGGCTGGACGCCAAGCTGCTCGCCGACGAGCCGAACCTGCTGAGCGAGGAGGAGGCGTCGTCGCTGCGCACCGCGGCACCTACTGACGGCCCGGCACCGGAAAGCGGGGCGACGGCGCTCCGGAACATCATCACCAAGCGCGGCTGGTTCCGCGATGCGACCATGACCCGTGCCGCCGAGCCGGTGCTGATCCGACTAGCGGCGCGTTACCTGCTGAACGAGAGCCGCGGCAAGCGGGCGCTCGACCCGGTGGCGCACTTCCACCTGTCCAACGGCGCCCGCGTCGAGCGGCTGATGGCGTTGGCCGACACGTCCGAGAAAGGCGCCAAGGCGAGCGCGACGCTGATGGTCAACTATCTCTACGACCCCGCCAAGATCGAGGACTACCACGAGGACTATGCCGGCGCCGGTCGCCGCAATGCCAGTACCGCGGTGCGACGGCTCGCGCGGGGCTGGTCATGAACGCGCCCGCGCCGATTGTTAAGCTGCCGCCGGACCATCTGTCCGGCCTGAAGCAGGTCGAGCGCAAGCTGCTGTGGCTGTCGGCCTGGATGATCCACAACGCCAACCATGTCCGGCCCAACCGCGACGGGCTGAAGGTCGGCGGGCACCAGGCGAGTTGCGCCAGCATCATCAGCGTGATGACGGCGCTCTATTTCTCGATCCTCAAGCCGCAGGACCGGGTGGCGGTCAAGCCGCATGCCGGGCCAGTGTTCCACGCCATCAACCTGCTGTTCGGTCGGCAGACGTCTGACAAGATGGCCGGGCTGCGCCAGATGGGTGGCGTACAGAGCTATCCGAGCCGCACCAAGGACGGGCCGGAGGTGGATTTCTCCACCGGCTCCGTCGGGCTCGGCGTCGCGCTGACCAGCTTCAATGCGCTGATGCAGGATTACGTGCGGCTGCACGAGCTGGACGCCGGTCTGCCGCCGGGCCGGCAGATCGCGCTCTGCGGCGATGCCGAGTTGGACGAAGGCAACATCTACGAGGCACTGCTCGAAGGCTGGAAGCACGACGTCCGCAACGTCTGGTGGGTGATCGACTACAACCGCCAGAGCCTCGACAGCGTCGTGCCGGATCGGCTGTTCGGCCGCATCGAGGGGCTGTTCCGCGACATGGGGTGGAACGTCTACACCCTGAAATATGGCCGCAAGCTGCAGGCGGCGTTCGAGCGCGAGGGTGGCGACGTGTTGCGCCGCTGGATCGACGATTGCCCCAACAGCCTGTATTCCGCGCTGACCTTCCAGGGTGGAGCGGCATGGCGCAACGCGCTGCTATCCGATCTCGGGCGCGAGGCCGGGTTGCGGGCGATCATCGATCCGCTGACGGATGACGAACTCGCCGACCTGATGAACAACCTTGGTGGCCACGACGTCGATTACCTGATCGAGAGCTTCCGCCAGGCCGATGCCGATGGCGACCAGCCGACGTGCTTCATCGCCTATACCGTCAAGGGCATGGGGCTGCCGTTTGCCGGGCACAAGGACAACCATTCCGGGATGATGACCCGGGATCAGATGGACGGCTTCCGCGAGAAGATGCGGATCCGGCCGGGTCATGAATGGGATATCGCCGAAGGGTTGGACCTGTCTGCCGAGGCGTTCCAGGCGGTGATCGACCGGGCGCCGTTCGCCACCAAGCTGACGCCGGCCGGGCGTAAGCTGGATGCCGCGATCGTGCCGGTGCCGGACGTGCTGCCGAGGCCGAAATCAGCGGGACGGAAATACAGCACCCAGCAGGGTTTCGGCGACATCCTGGCCGAGATCGGGCGCGGCGAGGGACTATGCGGCGAGTTGGCCAAGCACATCGTCACCACTAGCCCGGACGTGACGGTCTCCACCAATCTCGGGCCGTGGGTGAACCGCCGCGGCGTGTTCGACCGGCATACCCGCAACGACGTGTTCCGCGACGCCAAGCTGGCCAGCGCGCAGCGTTGGGGCATGTCGCCGACCGGGCAGCACGTCGAATTGGGGATCGCCGAGCAGAACTTGTTCCTGATCCTGGCCTCGATGGGGCTGCAGCATCACCTGACCGGTGCGCGCCTGCTGCCGATCGGAACGGTGTACGATCCGTTCGTCAACCGCGGCCTCGATGCGCTCATCTACGCCTGCTACCAGGATGCACGCTTCATGCTGGTGTCCACGCCAAGCGGCTTGTCGCTGGCGCCGGAGGGCGGGCAGCATCAAAGCCTCAACACGCCGTTGATCGGCATGGCGGCGGATCGGCTGGCCAGCTTTGAACCGACCTACGTGGACGAACTCGCGATCCTGCTGCGCCACGGGCTGCACCACATGCAGCAGCCCGATGGCTCCGCCGTGTGGCTCCGCCTATCGACCCGGCAGCTGCAACAGCCCGACCGTACGCTCGACCCGGCGGCCGTCATCGCCGGTGGCCACTGGGTGGTGCCACCGGGCAAGGGCGCTCCGATCGCGCTGGCCTATCAGGGACCGGTCGCGCCGGAGGCGGAAGCGGCGTTCGAGGCGCTGCGCGAGGACGTGCCGGAGGCCGGATTGTTGGCGCTGACGAGTGCGGACCGGTTGCATGCGGGTTGGCTCGAGGCTGCGCGCGCGCGGCGGAACGGAACGGCTTCCGTGTCGCACGTCGAACGGTTGCTGGCACCGCTGGCACCGGGCGCGGCGTTGGTCACCATCCTCGACGGCCATCCGGCCGCCCATTCCTGGCTCGGCGCGGTCCGCGGTCAGCGGGTGGTGCCGCTCGGGCCGGACCGGTTCGGGCAGAGCGGCGACCTGCCGGACCTTTACCGCGAATACGGCATGGACGTGGAAGCGATCCTGGATGCGTGCGCCCAAGCCTTGCTAGGCTAAGCCCGTTCACTCGGCCGGCTGTCTCTCTCCCAGAGGCAACCGGCCTTCGACCGTGTCCTCGAACAGGGACGACCGTGCGATGCCGGTCCGATCCAGGAACAACTTGCCAGCGGTGTTGAGCACGCCGAGTCCGTAGGTGACGCTGCGGCGGAAGTTGATGCTCGAGGCGCCTGGAAAATACCTCGTGGGGCAGGAGATCTCGCCGATGTTGAACTTCAGGCTGATCGCCTGGGCCAACATCTGGTTGTCGAACACGAAATCGTCCGAGCACCGTAGGATCGGCAGCCGCTCCAGCGCATGCCGGCTCCAGGCGCGGTAGCCGGTATGGTATTCCGACAACGTCTGGCCGGCGAGGAGGTTCTCCACCAGGGTCAGCCCGCGATTGGCCAGGTATTTGTAGAGCGGCATGCCGCCGGACAGTGCCCCATTGCCGAGAATGCGCGAGCCGAGCACGACGTCGTAGTGGTCGCTGGCGATCATGGACGCCATCGCGGTGACGAGCTTGGGTGAATACTGGTAGTCCGGATGCAGCATGACAACGATGTCCGCCCCGCGGGCCAGGGCGGCGGCATAGCAGGTCTTCTGGTTGCCGCCGTAGCCGCGGTTGCGGTCGTGCCGGATGGTATGCAGGCCCAGGCGGCGGGACAGGTCCGCCGTTGCGTCGCTGCTGTAGTCGTCGGTCAGGATGATGTCGTCGACGACGTCGCGCGGGATCTCGGCGACGGTCCGCTCGAGCGTCGAGACCGCATTGTATGCCGGAAGCACGACAGTCAACTTACGACGGAGCAACACCCGCGACCAACCTCGTTCTATCGATGGGTTCGTCTAGCCACGCTTGCCGGTCGCGGCAATGCCGCCGTCAGGGCCGTACGGGCCGATTCCGGATGGCAGCGCGGCGGCGCGTGATGACGTCTTCCAGCAAGCGGGCGACTGCCCCTTCGCGCCAGAGCAGCAGCGCTGACACCGCCACACCGCCGTGCAGAAGCAGCGATGCCGGACCGAGATGAGCCAGATACCAGATCATTCCGGGGCCCGCGGCCATGGCGGCGCAGGTCAGCGCGTAGGCAGCGAGCATCGGCCCGGAGACCGGTGCCTGCAGCCGCCACAGGATGGTCCCGGCCGCTGCGGCGACGAACGAGAGCTTGAGGACCGCCATCGCGCGCAGCAAATGCGTCAGCTCGGCTTCGTATCCGGTGGGAGCGGCGCTGGCACCCAGCATGAGGCCGCCCACGCCTCCAGCCAGCAACGCCAGCACGATGGCCGATCGACCCCAGCGCGCGGAAACGCCACGGCGGGCGACGGGCAGGGAGGAAAGGCGCGCTACGGTCACGGACATGGTCATTCCTCTTCGACGAGCGATTCCAGCTCCAGCAACACTTCGGCCTCCACGGCCTCCATCGCAGTAACGGACCGCAGCTTGCGATCCAGCACCCGCGTCCTCTGTCGCACCATCTCCACCGAGCGAGTCATCTTCTCGGCATTGGAAGCGAGCTTGCCGAGGGCGCCGTCCATCTTCAGCATTTCCGACCGCACGGCACCGAGCAGATTCTGGATATCGTGTGCCCGTTGCTCGATGGAAAGGGTCAGCGTGCCGAGCAGGATCGTGCGCAGCAAGGCCGGCGCCAGGCTCGGCCCCATGACCAGCACCCGGTGCTCGCGATTGAGGCTTTCGATCAGGCCGGGGATGCGCGCGGCTTCGACGTAGAGGCCGTCGGTGGGCAGGTACATGACCGCGAAATCGACCGTGACCGGCGGAACGACGTATTTCTCGCCGATCTTGCGGGCCTCGCCTCGGAGGCGGATCTCCAAGCCGCGCCGGGCTGCGCGTTCGCCGTCGGCATCGCCGGCCTCGGCGGCGAGCAGCAGCCGGTCGTAATCCTCGACCGGGAACTTCGCATCCAGCGCCAGCAGGGGACGGTCGGCGCCGCGCACCGGCATGACGATGGCGAACTCGACGATCTCGTCGCTGCCCTCGCGCAGCTTGCGGTTCGCTTCCCAGCCGCCTTGCGGGAACATGTCCTCCAGCAGCGCGCGCAGATGCGTCTCGCCCCAGGTGCCGCGCTGCTTGACGTTGGAGAAGATGCGCTTGAGGTCGCCGATCTGCGCCGTCACTGCCTGGACGTCGGTCATCGCCTTCTGCACCTGGCCGAACTGATCGATCACGCGCTGAAAGCTGCCGGTCATCTGCTTCTCGACCGTGGTCGCCAGCGTTTCGCTGACCGCATTCTGGATCGCGCCCAGCCGCAGCGCCGCCTGCTCGCTCATCTCGCGCAGCTTGGTTTCCAGCAGGGCGCGCGCTTCCCCCTGATCGCGGATCATGGTCGAGGACAGCGCTGCCAGCGACCCGGCCAGCGCCCGTTCGCTGCCGGTCATCAACCCGCGCGTCGTCTCCGCATCGGCCCGCGCCTGGTCGATGGCATACTCCAGCATGTGCAGCATGTGCTCCTGCCGGGCGGGCCCGCGGAGCTGCAGGGTGATGATGATCGCTGCCAGCACCAGCAGCAGGATGAGGGCGGCAAGGACCGGGTCGATCACGCCGGTTGCGCCAGCACCCGGCGGCGGCGGCGCAGCGTGATCTCCGACCCGTACAGACGCCAAGCGCAGAGCAGCCCCGGAACCGTCGCGTGAACGTAGATCAGCGGGATCAGCTCGGTCTGCCGCGCCGCCAGGTTGCCGATCGCTAGCCCGAGCGCCAGCAGGCCGACGACGCTCAGCACGGCGAGCAGCGGACGAACGATGTTGCCATGCCGCTGGAACCGGCCGGACAGCACGGAAAGCAGCGCCACCATCGCGAAGCTGGCCGCCGTCAGCGGGGTGGTCAGCCGGCGGTGTCCTTCGACCTTGAGCTTGCCGATGTCGCGCGCGAACACGGTCGATGGCGGGGACAGCAACTCGTCGGTCGTCATCTCGGCGGCATCGCGGTAACGCTGCTCGTTCGCCTTGTTGGTGGTCGCCAGGTCGATGGTGTTCTCGGTAAAGGTCAGCACGTTGAGCCGGCCGCTGACGCGGTCGATCTGCTGGCGGCTGCCATTGTGCAGCACGACGCGCGGGCCGTCGCGGCCATCGACCAGGCGGCCGGTTTCGGCCAGGATCGTGGCGCGGCTGTTCTTCTGGCGCGCGTCCTCGACCAGGATGCCGCGCAGGGTGCCGTCGCGGTCGCGGCCGCGGATGTAGACGGTGAGGTCCTCGGAAATCGGGGTGAACACGCCGTCCTGCAGCAGGAATGCCGCCAGGCGGTTGCGGATCTCGAACTGGTACTCGCGGAACGCCGTGTAGCTGACCGGCACCAGCCACAGGTTCAGCGTGTAGCAGGTGACGACCACGCCGAGCGTGAGCGTCAGCGCCGCGCGGGACAGCCGCCAGGACGAGATGCCTGCCGCGCGCATGACGGTCAGCTCTCGATCGCCGGACAGGCGCTGATAGACGAACTGGACGACGACGAAGACCGTGATCGGCAGGATGACGGCGATGAAGTTCGGGATCAGCAGCCCGGTCAGCTCAAGGAACACGCGGATGGATAGCCCACGGTTGAGCACGAGCTCGATCAGCCGCAGCGATTGCGTCAGCCAGATGAGAGCGACTAGGCCGATCGTGACGGAGACGAGCGCCACCAGGAGTTGACGGAACACGTAACGGTCGAGCGTGGAGGCGATGGTCGGAACGAGTGGGCGGGACATGACGCCAGCTTACGGAAGCGGCTGCGCGGGCGCCATGGCTGGCCGGGTCACGCGGGGAGGAGCTTGCCCGGGTTCATCAGGCCTTGGGGGTCGAGCGCTGCCTTGATGCGCCGCATCGTGTCGAGTTCGGCGCCGCCGCGCCATTCGGGCATCATGCCGGTCTTGAGGCGACCGACGCCGTGTTCGGCGCTGAAGCTGCCGTCGAGGTCGTGGACGATGTCGTTGACGGTGTGCATGACCTCGTCGCTGCGGGCGAGGAAAGCCGCAGCGTCCATGTCGATGGGCTGCTCGAGGTTGAAGTGGATGTTGCCGTCGCCGAGATGGCCGAAGGGCACCGGGCGGGTGCCGGGGATCAAGGCGATGCAGGCGGCGGAGGCGCGCGCGATCAGCTCGGCGACGCGGGCGATCGGGACGGAAACGTCGTTCTTGATGCTGGCACCGGCGCGCTTCTGCGCTTCGGCATGTTCCTCGCGCAGTTTCCAGATCGCGTCGCGCTGGGCGCCGCTTTCGGCGATGGCGGCATCCTCGACCAGGCCAGCCTCCAAGGCCGCTTCGAGCACGGTTTCCAGCGAGGCACGGAGGCCGGCTCCTTCCCGCGTGGTGGCGAGTTCGATTAGGGCGTAATGCTGCGCCGGGCTGGCCAGTGGCAGGGTGGCGCCAGGAATGTGCGCTAGGACGAAGCCCATGCCGGTGCCGGACATGAACTCAAAGGCCTGGATCGCGGCACCGTCGTGCCGCTGGAACATGCGGAACAGCTCGGTCGCCGCTTCGGGCGAGGGAACGCCGCAGAGCGCCACCGCCGTCTCGACCGGGCGCGGCACCAGCTTCAGCACGGCGGCGGTGATGAAGCCCAGGGTGCCTTCGGCGCCGATCAGCATATGACGCAGGGCATAGCCGGTATTGTCCTTGCGCAGGCGTCGAAGCGCGTGAAGCACCTCGCCATCCGGCATGACGGCTTCAATCCCGAGCACCAGCTCGCGGGCATTGCCGTAGCGTAGGGTGTTGTTGCCGCCGGCATTGGTCGACAGGATGCCGCCGACCTGGGCAGTGCCTTCGCTGCTGATCGACAGCGGCAGCAGCAGCCCGGCCGCTGCGGCATGGGCCTGGGCCGTCTGCCAGGGCACGCCGGCCTCCACGACCATGCTCATGTCCACCGGATCGAGGTCGCGAAGGCGGTTCAGCCGGGCAAGGCTGACCACGACTTGGCCACCGCTTTCATCGGGCACGGCACCACCGACCATGCTGGTGTTGCCACCCTGCGGCACCATGGCGACACCGCGGGCAGCACAGATCTTCACCGCGGCGGAAAGCTCTGGCACGTCGCCGGGTCGGATCACGACCGGGGTGGCACCGTGATAAAGGTCGCGCCAGTCGTGGCAGTAGGCCCCGGTGTCGGCGCCGAGCAGCATGCCGCGGTCGCCCAACACGGCGTGCAATGCGGCGAGCAACTCGCCATGTGGCGTATCGTCGAGCATCAGGCGGTCCGCGCGTAAGCGGGCATCTGGCGGCTCGGGGCGAGGCTGCGGGCGATCGGCTGGGCGGCGACCAGCTGGGCAGCGGTGCGGTGATTGCGCGAGATCATCGCCAGCAGAATGTAGAGCAGCTCGAAGTATACCAGGCTGAGGGCCGCGCCGCTGACGCAGTAGACGGCCAGGCTGATCTGCGTGGCGCGCGCCAGATCTCCCGCCCATTCGAGGCTTGGGTCACGGCGAACGACGCGCTGAGTCTGGATGGTCTTGACCATCGCGGTGACCAGCATGGCCAGGAACAGGAACAAGCCGACGAAGCCGGTATCGCCCAGGACCTGGAAGTAAATGCTGTGAGCAACGAACGTCTTGAGCACTAGGGGTGAGGGAAACAACCACGTCGTCGCCTCGCCGAGATGGGACGACCAGTTCTGCCAGTTCAGCGATGCATAGAGGCCGTTGCCCAGGAAGGGATGGTCGAGCGCCATCAGGTAGTTGATCTTCCAGGCGAGCAGCCTGATGGAGAACGAGTCGTCGGACGTCGCCTCCGAGATCGTGCTCACCCGGGTGAGGTAATCGCTAGGCAGCAACGAATACGTGATCACAGCCACGACGCCGACGGCGATGATGGCGCGCACCTTGTACTTGCTGCCCTTGAGCAGCATCAGGCCGAGCACCAGCAGGCCGATGAACCCGCCGCGGGAGTACGTGGCGATGACGGTCACGGTACCGAGCGCGGCGGTGGCATACATGCCGAGCCTGACCCAGCGTTCGGCGGTGTATTTGGCGCAGTAGAGCAGCAATGGGATCACCATCAGCAAGGCCATGGCGACGCCGTTGTTGTCGCCGACGGTGCCGATCGCCTCGATCTTGTGGCCGCCTGCCGTCAGCAGGAAGATGATGCCTTCCTTGACCATCACGAAGCCAAAGGCCAGCGAGATGACCAGGGCGGTCTGATGCAGCCGGTGCCGTGAGAACATCACCCCGGTGATGAGGATGAAGAGAACGAGCTCCTTCCACAGCTTGTCATACTGCAGGTCCGAGAAGGCGGAGTCGTAAGGGCAGAGCATGTAGGACAGCGTGACGATGATGCCGTACATCATCACCAGGATGATCAGCTTGTCGGCGTAAAAGTCTTTCTTGGTCTGGCTCGTGATGAGCGCAAAGAACGCCGACGCCGCGACCAGCTTGTTGAATGGCAGCACGATGCCGAGCCGACCGTAGAGCAACTCGTTCGGCGGCAGCAGCGCGACCCAGATCCAGATGGAAACGCCGAGATGCGCCGAGGCCAGCGTCAGTGGCAGGATGAACAGCCAGGCCGCGTGATAGATCAGGTCTCTCATCGGCGGGGATCACGCGCTTGGCTGGGGGAGGCGGGCTTCTCGGGAGCCACAAAGGGCCGAATCCGGAACGGGCCGATTTCCGGGTTGTCCGGCGACTTGCTGCCTTTGTAGCTGAAGTAGATCACCACCATGACCGCGATGGTGTCCAACGTTAGAACAAGCGTTTCCACGCGCCGACCTACCGACCCTGCCCGGGGTTATCATACCACGATTTGTTCTCTCCGCCCACCTGATCACGCAGGCTGCGGCGCCGCCTTCCGCATGGCCGCGATCGCGCCGACCGCAATGAGGCAGACCAGCGTTCCCAGCAGGAACGCCACGCCCGGGTAGTAGAATGAGGTTCCGGGTGTTGCGGAGGCGCTGAACACCCAGCTTCCCGCCAGCGGCGCTATGATGGCGGTGAGGCCCTGAAGGGAGGCCAGTGCCCCTTGCAACTGGCCCTGCTCATCGGACCCGGCCTTGACCGACAGCAACGACTGGATCGCCGGGCCGTTGATGGCGCCCAGCGATTGCAGCGCCACCCCAATCAGCAGCACCGCCACCGACCCGGCGAACGTGAACGCCAGGTAGGCCCCCGCCGTCAACGCGAACCCGATCAATGCCGCCCGGCGCTCCCCGATTGCCGGCACGATCCGGCGCACCAGCAAGCCTTGGACCAGAGCCGAGCCGACCCCCATGACGGTCAGCACCAGGCCGTTCTGCAGTTCGGTGAAGCCGAGCCGGAGGTCGTTGGCCAGCACAAAGGCGCTCTGCAACACGCCGAGCGCGAACCAGTTGGCGCACCAGGCAACGGCAAGCCAACGGTAATCGGCGTCCGCGCCCAGGACGCGCAGCGTGCCGATCGGGTTGGAGCGGCTCCAGCTGAGCTTCCGTCGTGACTCTTGCGGCAGGCTTTCCGGCAGCAGCATCGCGGCAAAAACGAAGTTGATGCCAGCCAGACCCGCCGACACCAGGAACGGCAGCCGCAATCCATACGAACCGAGCAGGCCGCCGAGCGCCGGGCCGACGACAAAGCCGAGGCCGAACATCGCGCCCACCAGGCCGAAGCGCTGCGCCCGCTTCTCCGGCGGCGTCACGTCGGCGATATAGGCCGTCGCCGTGGAATAGCTGGCCGCGGTGGCACCGGCGACGACCCGGCCGACGAACAGCCAGACCACGCTCGGTGCCCACGCCAGCAGCAAATTGTCGAGCGCCATCCCGGCCAGCGCCGCCAGCAGCACCGGCCGGCGCCCGAATCGGTCGCTGAGCCCGCCGAGCAGGGGGGCGCACAGGAACTGCATCACCGAGAAGGCAGCCAGCAAGCCACCCATCCAGAGCGAAGTCTGGGCGGCGGAGACACCTTCCAGTTTCATCACCAGGCTCGGGACGATAGGGATGACCACACCGAAGCCGAGCGCGTCGAGCGCAACGGTGGTCAGGACCAGGCCGATCGATGCGGGGCGGGCAGGACGGGTCTGGTCCCGGTCCGATCGATCTGACATACGCACGCAAGCCCCGAAGTGGACCCGCGCTATACCGTGGCGTAGGCCCGGGGGCTATTCTTTCGCGGGTCGTTCGCTAGCCAGCAGCGCCTGCTTGCGCGCGAGGCCCCACCGGTATCCGGTCGGCGCACCCGTCGCCCCGATCACGCGATGACACGGGATCGCCACCGCGACAGCGTTGGCGGCACAAGCGCCAGCGACGGCGCGGACCGCGCGGGGCGCACCTAACCGGGCGGCCAGGGCGCCGTAACTGAGCGTTTCGCCGGGAAGGATGGACTGCAGCGCCTCCCAGACCTGGCGTTGGAACGCAGTGCCGCGTATGTCGAGCGGCAGGTCGTGACCCCGGCGGGGATCGTCCACCAGGGCGACCACCCTGGTGAGCAGGTCGGCAACGGCGTCGGGCGCGGGCGCGATGTCCGCCCGGGCGAAGCGGTCGCGCAGGTCGGCTTCGAGGCTGGCCGGGTCGTCGCCGAGCAGGATCGCGCAGATACCCTTGTCCGTGACGCCGACGAGGACCTGGCCCAAGCTGGAAGCCCCGATGGCGAAGCGGATGCTCTCGCCGGCACCGCGGGCGCGGTAGGCCGAGGGTGTCATGCCGAGCAGCGCTGGTGCGGCGGCGTAGAAGCGGCCGGATGAGCCGAAGCCGGCCGCGTAGAGCGCGTCGGTGACGGTGCCGTCCACGGCGAGCGACGCGCGGGCGCGGTCGGCCCGGTGTGCCGCGGCGTAGGCGCGCGGGGTGACGCCGGCAATGCGTCGAAACAGGCGATGAAAGTGGAACGGCGACATGCCGGCTTCGGCGGCCAGCTCGTCCAGGGTTGGCGGCGCTTCCGCCCGTTCGATAGCGCGACAGGCACGGCCGATCACGGCGGCATCGCGCTGCAGCTTTGGCGGTTCGTCGGGGCGGCAACGCTTGCAGGCGCGATACCCGTCGGCTTGCGCGGCGGAGGCGGTGGCGAAGAAGCGGAGGTTCTCCGGTCGCGCCGGACGGGCAGCACAGGAGGGGCGGCAAAAGATGCCGGTGGTGAGCACGGCGTAGACGAAATGCTCGTCGGCCGTCGGGTCACGGCAGGAGAGGGCGAGGCGGCGGGCGCTGTCGGTGTCGAACATCATGTCGTGACCATGCATCGACACCGACCGGGTTTCATCTCGCTACTTGCGCGGACATCAGCGGGGCGGCGGTACGCCCGCTTCGGCCAGAGCGGCAGCCTGACGTTCGCCGACCTTTGACGGGTCGAAATCGTTGACCAAATCATGGAACAACTCGCTCCAGTTCAGTTCGGCCTTGAGCCGCAGGAACACGCTGCCCAGTCCGAGCGCGGCGCGGTCCATCAGCACGAACTCCCGCGGCGGGCGAACGCTGCCAGTCTGACGCAGCCCGGCATGCACTTTCTCGGCAACACTGCGGCCATATTGGGAGTCGCCATGCTCCTGAATGCGGCGCACGCGGTTGTCGAGCAACGGCTCGTAAACGAAGGCCGCCCACTGGTTAAGGACTTCGAGTTGCTCCTTGCTGAGGTTCATGAAGCCCCAGTTCTCATAGGCGTGCCGCGCCTTCTCGTTGTCGCTGTCGCGGATGGCTTCGTAGAGATGAATCACGCCGGAGATGAAGTTCGGCTGGAACACCCGGATGGCACCGAGGTCGAGCAGGTTCAGGTTGTTGTCGGCGCGAACCTGGTAGTTGCCGAGGTGTGGGTCGCCGTGGATGACGCCGTAGCGGTAGAACGGCACATACCAGCCGTAGAACAGCGCCTTGGCGAGCTGGTTGCGGGCTTCCTGCGGCGGGTCGCTGTCGATCCATTGCTGGATCGGGGTGCCGTTGAGCCACTCCATCGTCAGCAGCCGCTTGGTGGTGAGGTCCTGCACCGGCTCCGGCACGCTCACGTCGGGGCGGTCGCGCAGCATGATGCGGTAAAGGCGGAGCTGCGAGGCCTCGCGCTCGTAATCGAGCTCCTCGCGCAGGCGGTCGGCAATCTCGGCGTAGATGTCGTCGCCTTCGATCACCTTGTCGATTCGTTTGTAGACGCTCATCGCCAGCTTGAGCTGCTTCAGGTCGGCGTCCACCGTGCTCGGCATGTCCGGATACTGCAGCTTGCAGGCGACGTCGCGGCCGTCCGGCAGCGTGGCACGGTGTACCTGGCCGAGGCTGGCGGCGGCGGCGGCTTCCTGGCCGAAGCTCTTGAACTTGGACTGCCAGTCCGGACCCAACTCGCCGGCCATGCGGCGGCGGACGAACGACCAGCCCATTGGTGGCGCGTTGGCCTGCAGCTGCGCCAGCTCCTGCGAATACTCCTCCGGCAGGGCGTCCGGGATGGTGGACAGGATCTGCGCCACCTTCATCAAGGGGCCCTTGAGGCCGCCCAGGATGCTCTTGAGGTCCTCAGCATGAGCGGCCTTGTCGGTCTTCAGCCCGAACACCTTGCCGCCCACCACCCGCGCGGCGATGCCGCCGACGGCGCCGGAGGTCTTGGCGTAACGGCGAAGCTCGCCGAACAGGCTGCCACCATCGCGATCGGCCATTATGCTTGCTCCAACTCGTCGATGAAGCCAGAGATCACGTCGAGACCCCGGTTCCAGAATTGCGGGTCCGACGCGTCGAGCCCGAACGGCGCCAGCAATTCCTTGTGCCGCTTGGTGCCGCCGGCGCGCAGCATCTCGAGGTATTTGGCTTCGAAGCCGGGATGGCCGTCCTGGAACACGTGATACAACGCGTTCACCAGGCAGTCGCCGAAGGCATACGCATAGACGTAGAACGGCGAGTGCACGAAGTGCGGGATGTATGACCAGTAGACGGCATAATCCGGCGTGAAGTCGAAGGC
>CAZTJC010000011.1:0-102601 GCA_964613945.1 uncultured Acetobacteraceae bacterium | reverse complement strand
CGAAGTGCGGGATGTATGACCAGTAGACGGCATAATCCGGCGTGAAGTCGAAGGCGGGGCCGAGGCTCTCGGTCTGCACCTGCATCCAGATCTCGCCGATGCGCTCGGGTAGGATTTCGCCGCCGCGACGCTCGGCATGGAGCCGGGCCTCGAACTGGTAGAACGCGGTCTGCCGCACCACGGTGTTCAGCATGTCCTCCACCTTGGAGGCCAGCATGAGGCGGCGGCGGGTCGGATCAGTTTCGGCGTCGAGCAGGGCGCGGAAGGTCATCATCTCGCCGAACACGCTGGCGGTCTCGGCCAGGGTCAGCGGGGTGCCGGACATCAGGTAGCCCTGATCGCTCGACAAGCGCTGATGCACGCCGTGGCCAAGCTCGTGGGCCAGGGTCATGACGTCGCGCGTCTTGCCGTGAAAGTTGACCAGCAGATAGGGATGCGCCGAGGGCACGGTCGGGTGCGCGAAGGCGCCGCCGGACTTGCCGGGGCGCAGCTTGGCGTCGATCCAGGGCTTGTCGAAGAATTCTTGACCGACCCGTGCCAACTCCGGCGAGAAATTGCCGTAGGCGGACAGCACCTGCTCTCGGGCTTCGTCCCAGGTGATCGGGCGGTCCTGGTCGCTGGGCAGCGGGGCGTTGCGGTCCCAGTGCTGCAGCTTGTCGAGGCCGAGCCACTTCGCCTTCAGTTGGTAGTAGCGATGCGACAGACGGCCGTAGCTGCCGGCCACCGCCGTCACCAATGCATCGACGACCTCGTCCTCGACCATGTTGGAGCGGTTGCGGTAGCTCATCGGGCGCGCGTAACGGCGCCAGCCGTCGCTGATCTCCTTGTCCTTGGCCAGCGTGTTGGTGATCAGCGAGAACAGGCGAATGTTCTTGCCGAACGCCTTGCTGATCGCGGCGGCGGCGTCGGCGCGAACCGACCGGTCGCGGTCGGACATCTTGTTCAGCGCGTCCGAGACGGTCAGTTCCTCGTCGCGATAGTGCACCTTCATGCCGGCGACCGTCTCGTCGAACAGGCGGCTCCAGGCGCTGCGTCCGGTGACTTCCTTCTCGTGCAGCAGCTTCTCGACCTCGTCGGAGAGCTGATGCTGGCGGAACACGCGGAGGTCACGGAACCAGGGCGCCCAGCGGGCCAGCGCCGGGTCGGCGAGCTTGGCATCCATCGCCGCGTCGTCGAGGCGGTTCAGCTCGAGGGTAAAGAAGATCAGGTTGGACGAGATGGCGGTGATGCGCTCGGAAACGGATTGGTAGAATTGGCCGAGCTTGGGGTCAGTGCCGTCGCCGCTGAACAACAGCGAAGCGAACGACATGAGGCGTCCCAGGATTTCCTCGATGCGCTGGTAGTCGAGCAGGGCGTCGGCCATTTCGGCGCCGGGCAGGTCGGCGAGATGACCCTCGAAGCGCGCCTTGAAGGCAACGGCGGCGCGGTCGGCCTCGGCGAAGTCGCGCTCGAGTTCCGGGCTATCGAGGCCGGGGTAGAGATCCGACAGGTCCCATTCGGGCAAGGTGTCGTTGGTAGGAACTGGGGTGGGCACTGGGCTGGCGCCTTGGCCGTCGGGGGAACGAAGCATCTGGTGCCGATCCTGTGGTGCTGATAGTGCGAGGCATAAAGGTGGGGCGCGCGCCCCGTAGGGCAAGCATGGACATCTATCCCTCCTGGCCGAACCTGCCCACGATGATGTTCGCACGAGCGCGGGAGTGGGCGGAGCGCCCGATGCTGCGCCACCACGAATCGGGCAAGTGGCACTCGACCAGCTGGGCGCAGTTCGCACGTAAGGCGGCGTCGCTGGCGCGTGGGTTGCGGGAGGCGGGGGTGTCGCCGGGGGACCGCGTGCTGCTGGTCAGCGAGAGCCGCCCCGAAGTGCCGATCGTCGAAACGGCGCTGATGGCCATTCGCGCCGTCCCGGTGCTCGGCTACGTCGTCAACACGGAGGCCGACCATGCCCACCTGCTGCGCGATAGTGGCGCCCGGGTGGCGATCGCGTCGAGCCTGGCGCTGGCGCGCAAGCTCCTCGCCGCGGCCGAGCAGGCGAACGGACTGGATCTGCTGCTGTGCATGGAGCCTGGTCCGCACAAGCTGCTCGGGCCGTTGATGGACGACCCGGCATCCCCGGACGACATCGCCGCCGAAGCCGAGCAGATCGGCCGCGGCGCGCTCGCCTGCCTGATCTACACCAGCGGCACGTCAGGCCTACCGCGCGGGGTGATGCTGCCGCACGGCGCCATGCTGGCCAATTGCGAGGGCGCCTTTGAGCTGGTGCGACCGTTGAAGCTCGAGCGCGAGATCTATCTCTCGTTTCTGCCGCTGTCGCACAGCTTCGAGCATACGGTTGGGCAGTTCTTCCTGCTCAGCCTCGGCACCGAGATCGTCTATGCGCGCGGCATCGAACACCTGGCCGCGGATCTGGCGACGATCCAACCGACCATCCTGGCGCTGGTGCCGCGTATCCTGGAGTCGATCAGGACGCGGATCCTCACTGCGCTGAAGCGGGAGACGCCGTTCAAGCAGGCGATCTTCGCCCGGACGCTGGCGGCCGGGCTGCGGCGGCTCGATGGGACGGCGACCCTGCTCGACCGTATCGCCGACCCGGTGCTCGAGCGACTGGTGCGCCGCAAGATCCGCCAGCGGCTCGGGGGCCGGTTCCGCGTCGGCATCTCCGGCGGCGCACGGCTCGACCCGGAGATCGGGCGCTTCTTCCTCGCCATGGGGATCACGGTGATCCAGGGTTACGGCCAGACCGAAGCCGGCCCGGTGATCAGCGCCAACCCGCCGCTGCGCCCGAAGATCCACACTGTCGGCCGGCCGTTGCAGGGCGTCGAGCTGCGCCTGGCCGCGGACGGCGAGATCATGGTGCGGGGCGAGTTGGTGATGGATGGCTATTGGGGCCAGCCCGCGGCCACGGCGGCGGCGATCGTCGATGGCTGGCTCTACACCGGCGACATCGGCACCCTCGATGCCGACGGATATCTCGAGATCACCGACCGCAAGAAGGACATCATCGTGCTATCCGGCGGCGAGAACGTGTCACCCGCCCGGGTCGAGAGTGCGCTGGCCGGCGAGCCCGAGATCGCGCAGGCGGTGGTCTATGGCGACGGAGAGAGCGGGCTGTCGGCGTTCATCGTCGCGGCCGAGGATGCCAGCCCGGAGGCAGTGGCGCAGGCGGTGGGCCGGGTCGGGGCGCGGATGACGACAACGGAGCGGGTGCGCCGGCACAAAATCGTGCCAGCCTTCACGATCGAGAACGGGCTGCTGACCGCCAGTCACAAGATCAAGCGCAGCCTGGTGCTGAAGACCTACCGCGCTACGGCGCCGGACGCCTGACGGCGTCGAGCGGCTGCTGCTCCACGGCGGGCGGCGGCGGCGCGGTGGTCGCCTCCTGCAGCCAGTCGCGCAGGCTCTGGCGGACCTGGAACTCGAACTCGACGTTCATGTCCTGCATCATCTGCACCGTCATGTCGTAGAGCGCCGATCTGAGATCACCGATGCCAGTGGCACGGCGCGACACCCGCGCCTCGGCAAAACCGGCGCGCGAGCCCTCCGACGTCAGCACGTCGAGATGCACGGCCATAACACCGTCCAGCCCACCGCCGCGCCGCGTGATCGAGGCTTCGTCGACGGTGAACACGGCCCGGCCCAACGTGCCGCCAGCCGCCAGACGGTCCTGCGCCATGCGGATCAGCGCCTGCCCCGGCGGGGCCGGGTTGACGTCGTCTGTCGAGCCCGGCGGCGGCAACGGGGCTTCATCGATCGCCGCCACGTTGAGCCGCAGCGGCGTCAGATAGCTGTAATTTAGCGGTGGGAAACCGTTGCGCGCCGGAAGCGCGTCCTCGCCGCCGCAGCCCGCCGCCACGAGCGGCAATAGCAGGAGCGAGCGGCGGGCCAGCATCAAGCGGAGGCCTCGCCGGGAGCGTCGCCGCTCGGCGGGACCAGGCCATGCACCTCGGTGCGGTCGAACCGGAAGTCCAGATTGCAGAACTCGCAGGTCATGACGATGTCGCCCTCGATGGCCATGTGGTCGAGATCATCGACCGGGAAGCCTTCCAGGATGTTGGACAGCCGCTGACGCGAGCAGCGGCAGCCATAGGCCAGCGCGCGATAGCGTTGCGCGGCGACGCCTTCGAGGCCGAACAGGCGAAATAGCAGCTCCTCGCCGGTCAACTCGTCATCGAGCAGCTCGGCGTCCGACAACGTGTTGGCCAGCGCGGTGGCGTTGTGCCAACTCTCGTCCTGCGCGTCGGTATCGAGGTCGGGGTCGATGCCGCCGGTGCCGGCGATGCGCTCGAGGATCAGGGCGCCGGCCCGCCAGCCATGCGGGGTGCGGATGCAGGCGAGGCGGACGCTGCACTCGATCTGTTCGGAGGTCTCAAAGTAATTGAGCGCCATGTCAGCCAGCGTCTCGCCCTCGATGGCGACGATGCCCTGGTGCCGGTCCTCGCCCTGATCGACGGTGAAGGCCAGGTATCCCTGGCCCAGCAGCGCCGCGGCCGAGGGGGCGGGCTCAGTGGCCAACAGGGTCGCCAGCCGCTCCGGGTTGGCGCGCGCGTAGCCGCGCAGCGCGCCGGCCTCCGTGCAGTCGGCCAGCAGCATCGGCACCGGGCCGTCGCCCTTGGCCTGCAGGCTGAACGAGCCACGAAACTTCAACGCCGATGAAAGGGCGGCGGCCAATGCCAGCGCCTGACCGGAGAGCGCAGTGACGGCGACGTGGTTCTCGTGCCGGGTCAGCAACGCGTCGGCGAGCGCGCCGAGCCGGATGAGCCGGCCGCGCACGGGCCGGCCGGGAAGGTGGAACGGCAACACGCCACGCGGCACGACGATGTCGGGAACGTCGGGGCGGTTGCTGTCGAGGAAGGCAGGGGTCGCGGTCATGGCTCCAACATAGTCACTGATTGGGCCGGAGTTAACCGGGAAGACGAGCTTGCGAGGGGGCAGGGCGGCATTCGAAAAGCAACTCGGAACTACAGCAGTAACAAGCAGGAACTCTGTCCAGAGCTGAAAGACGATCCGAACCAGAGCAGCTACTCTGAAAGTATCGGGTGCTCACGATTGCGCTGAACCAATTGTATATTGGTATTGTGGTTACCTGTTTGAGTGTGCTGAATGCTAGGTTCTGTACCGGCCTACAAACGGAGAAATCATCTTGTCTTCACGTTCTTCTGCATTTGCGGCGGCAATCGCCGTGACTCTCGGCTGGTCGTCCATCGCCCATGCCGTGCCCGCCACCGGCCTGCTGGGCGGCACGTCGATCTTCAGCTTCGACACCGCCGCTCCGGGCGCCGGCAGCGCCGCGATCGCCATCAGCGGTCTTTCCGCCGGCGATAGCGTGCTCGGCATCGATTTCCGGCCGACCAACGGCGTGCTGTATGGCCTCGGTGCCAGCGGCCGGCTTTACACGATCAACTCGACGACCGGAGCGGCGACCCTGGCCTCGACCCTGAGCATCGGGTTGATCGGCGGCGACTACGACATCTCGTTCAACCCCACCGTCGACCGCCTGCGTATCGTCGGCACCTCGGGCCAGAACCTGCGCGTCAACGTCGATACCGGCGCCGTCACCGTCGACGGCACGCTGGCCTATGCGGCTGGTGACGCCAACGCGACCGTCAGCCCACGCATCGTCGGCGCCGGCTACACCAACCAGAATGCCGGCACCGTCGCGACGACGACGCTTTACGATCTGGATGCCGCCAATGCGACGCTGGTCACCCAGGCGCCGCCGAATAACGGGACGCTCAACACCGTCGGCCGTCTCGGCGTCAACGGCATCGTCAGCTTCGACATCGATGGCAGGACCGGGACGGCCTACGCCGCGACGAACAGCGCCCTGTACCAGGTCAACCTGGCGACCGGCGCCGCTAGTTCGATCGGCACGTTCTCCACCACATCGTTGAGCGATTTCGCGCTGACGCCGGTGCCGGAGCCCATGACGTTGAGCCTGCTCGGGGCTGGGATCGTCGTCCTCGCCGCGACCCGGCGCAAGACCGTCGCACACGCCGCCTAAGCCGGTCGGTTAGGCCGGGCTCAGGCGCGGCCTAACTGTCTTCGGCGATCTCCGCCTCGAGCGCTTCGAGGTCGCTCATCACCTCCGCGAGCAACGGCCCGGCCACATCGGCCTGCTGTAGCGCGCGTCGAAACGCCTGATGACATATCGAAAACTCCGCCCCAAGCATGTCGCTCGGGGCGGCCGGCGCCTTGCTGCCTGCAAGACAATCGGCGAATGCATCCGCGGCCGGTTTCATAGTTTCCGGCAACTTGGCGAAGATCGTGTCGAGCCGGCTATCCACCCATCCCGGGGTCGCCGCCATCGGGTCCGTCATGCGTCAGCTCCGAGCGCCCAGGTCAACACGCCCTTTTGCGCATGCAAGCGGTTCTCGGCCCCGTCGAAGACCACCGATTGCGGCCCGTCGATCACCTCGGCGGTGACCTCGTCGCCCCGGTGCGCCGGCAGGCAGTGCATGAAGATCGCGTCCGGCGCGGCGGCGGCCATCAGCGCAGACGTGACGCGAAACGGCGCCAGCAGGTTGTGCCGGCTTTCGCCCGCATCGTCGCCCATGCTGACCCAGGTGTCGGTCACCACACATGCCGCGTTGCGGACGGCGGCCTTCGGGTCCTCGGTCAGTTCGATCGTCGCGCCCTGGGCGCGCGCCCAATCTATTAATTTCTGCGGCGGGCGCCGCATCTCCGGGGTAGCGATGCGCAGGGTGAAGCCGAAGCGGACGGCTGCTTCGATCCAGCTGCAGGCGACGTTGTTGCCGTCGCCGCTCCAGGCGACGATCTGCCCGGCGATCGGGCCGCGATGCTGCTCGAAGGTCATGACGTCGGCCATGATCTGGCATGGGTGGCTGGCGCTGGTCAGCCCATTGATGACTGGCACCGTGGCATACTCGGCGAGTTCGTGCAGGCGCGCCGGGTTGTCGGTGCGGATCATGATGGCATCGACGTAGCGCGACAGCACGCGGGCGGTATCGGCGACCGTTTCACCCCGGCCGGTCTGCATCTCGGCAGCCGATAGCATCACCACGTCACCACCGAGCTGGCGCATCGCTACCTCGAAGCTGACGCGCGTGCGGGTGCTCGGCTTCTCGAACACCATGGCCAACGTCTGGCCGATGAGCGGTTTGAGTCCGTTGCGATTCTGCTTGAACCCCTCGGCCGCACTCAGCATGCGGCGCAGCGTGCCGGAATCGACGTCCCGCAGGTCCAGGAAGTGACGCAGGGCGCCACCTCCCGTCTCGACCCGGTCGGCGAAAGCCAGGGCGCTACTCATTTGGCCGCCGCGCTCATCGTGCTCGGCAGGCAGCGCCGCACCGCCAGGCGGATCATGGCCACTGCATCGTCGATATCGGCGTCGGTGATGACGAGCGGCGGCACTAGCCGCAACACGTTGTCACCCGCCGCCACTGCAAGCAGGCCTTCGGCCAGCATGGCATCCTGCAACTCGGTGTTCGGCACCTCGGCCTTCAATCCCAGAATAAGCCCGGCACCGCGCACTTCGGACACCACCGTCGGATAGTCGGCGCAGACCGCGCCGAGCTTGTCCCACAGGAGTTGCCCCTTGCGCTGCACGTCGAGCAGGAAGCCCGGCGCCAGGATCACGTCCAGCACCGCATTGGCTGCGGCACAGGCCAAAGGATTGCCGCCGAACGTCGTGCCGTGCGTGCCGGCCTTCAGGTTCTTGGCGACGTGTTCCTTGGCCAGGATGGCGCCCATCGGGAAACCGCCGGCGATACCCTTGGCGGCGGACAGCACGTCCGGCTCGATGTCGGCCCATTCATGGGCGAACAACTTGCCGGTGCGTCCCATGCCGCATTGCACCTCGTCCAGCCCCATCAGGATGCCGAACTCGTCGCAGGCGGCACGCAGCCCACGCAGGAAATCGAGGCTGGCCGGACGGATGCCGCCTTCGCCTTGCACGGGCTCGACCAGAATGCCGGCCGTCTCCGGGCCGATGGCGTCGCGCAGCGCGTTCAGGTTGTTGAACGGCACGTGGTCGAACCCATCGACCTCCGGCCCGAAGCCGGCAAGATACTTCTTGTTGCCGGTCGCGGCCAACATCGCCAGCGTGCGGCCGTGAAAGGCGCCGTCGAAGCAGATGACCCGGTAGCGCTCCGGCTTGCCGGCCTCCGACATCGTCTTGCGCATCATCTTGACCATGCCCTCGTTGGCCTCAGCCCCCGAGTTGCAGAAGAACACGCTGTCGGCGAACGATGCATCCACAAGGCGAGCGGCGAGCCGTTCGGCCTGCGGCACGCGATACAGGTTGCTGGTATGCATGACCTTGCCGGCCTGCTCGGCGATCGCCGCGACTAGGTGCTTGTTGCCGTGACCGAGCGAGGAGGTCGCGATCCCGGCGCCGAAATCCAGCATTCGTCGGCCGTCCCCCGTGTACAGCCAGGCGCCTTCGCCCCGCTCGAAAGCGATGTCGGCACGGTTGTAGGTGGGCATCAGCGCGGGAATCATGGAAGCTCCGTGGCCTCTTCTTTCGTCCAGCCGTAACACCGCCGGAGGGACATCCGCCCGGCGGTGCTGAACAAGCGAGCAGTCTGACGTGGCAGCGCGTGCGAAGTCAACGCGCGCGCGATTGCCTGCCCGTCATCGCCGAACCTCAGTACTCGAAGGATGGCATCGCGTTGAGCGAATCTGCGGTGACGCCCGGCAGCGTCAGGTGGTCGCCATCCTGCGTCAGCGCCTTGTAGGGGAACGCCACCAGCTTGCTGCCGACGCCCAGGAAGCCGCCGACGGACACTACCGCCAAGGTGATCTGGTTGTCCTTGGTCATGACCAGATCGTCGATCTTGCCCAGGTCCTTGTTGTCGCTGGTGAACACCGTCGCGCCGACGATCTTGCTGACCCGCACGCCGCTATCGAGCTTGATCGAGGCCACGGCCAAGTTAGGGTTGCCGGTCGTGGCACTCACGCCGGGAATCGCCGGTGCGGCGGCTGATGGCGCCGCCGGGGTGGATGCCGCAGGAGCCGCGGGGGCCGCCGGCGTTTGCGCGAGCAGGGCGCTAGTGGTGGCGAGCAGGAAGGCGATGGCGAGTGGAGTGGCTGTCTTCACGGGAAACCTCGGGCTGATGCGATGCACGCCAACGTGAGCGACGGTGCCTCGGTTCCGGCGGGGGCCAGAGGGTTGCTCCTGGCGGCCACGGCTTTAGTAAGGACCGATGCCCAACCCTCGCCAGGCAAAGGCGCCGCGTCCTCCCGGTAAATGTCCCGATCGTGCGTCGCTGCACGAGGCGGCATTGCGCCACCTGGCCCGTTTCGCGGCGACGGAGGCTGGGCTGCTGCGCGTGCTGGATCGCCGAATCCTGCGCTGGCAGCACGCAACCGAGTCCGCGCCGGAAGTGATCGTGCCGGCGCGGGCGGCGGCACGCGAGGTGGTGCAGGCGTTGACGGCGTCCGGGATGTTGGACGATGCGGGGTTCGCCGCGGCGCGGTCGCGACGGTTGGTGCGGGCAGGGCGGTCGCGGGTGGCGGTGTCGGCCCATCTGGCGGCCAAGGGCGTGGATGCGGAGACCGCCGGCACCGTGTTGCCGGATGCGGAGGCCGAGTTCCTGGCCGCGGTGGCGTTTGTTCGGCGTCGCCGGATCGGGCCGTTCCGCGCGCCCGACGTCGAGGAAGGTGACGGCAATCGCGAGATGGGCATGCTGGCGCGCGCCGGGTTCCCGCGCGAGGTCGCGGCACGGGCGTTGCGGCTGGATCCCGAAGCAGCCATCGATCTATTGGCCGAATTGAAGCGCGGCTGATGTCCAACGCCCGGCCCCGGTTTTCGCGCGCTGCCATGATCGCGGGCGCGTATCGCAGCCTGCCGCTGCAGGTTGGGGTGGTGCCGTTCGCGCTGGTGGTCGGCATCGTGTCGCAGGGGCAGGGGCTCAGCCTGGGCGAAGCGGTGCTGATGAGTACAACGGTGTATGCCGGGTCGGCGCAGTTGCTGGCATTGGGTCATTGGGGCGTGCCGGCGCCGGTGGTGGCGGCCGCGACGGCGGCGTTCATCGTCAACCTGCGGCTGGCGCTGATGGGGCCGGTAATCGGACCGTGGCTCGACCGCATCCGCGGCTGGCGGCTATGGGCGAGCCTTTTCGTCATGGCCGACCAGAATTGGGCGCTGTCGGTGGCGGAGATGCAGTCGGGGCGGTCCGACGCCGGGTTCTTGTTCGGCTCGGGCGTGCTGATGTGGGCCGTGTGGGTCGTGTTCACGGCGGTGGGCCACCTCATGGGCGGGGTGCTTCGGCCGCCGCCGGGTCACCCGATCTTCTTTGCCGCGCTGGCGGTGTTCGTCTCCATCTTGGTGCCTATGTGGCACGGGCGGCGCGACCTGATGCCCTGGATCGTCTCGGCTGCGGTGGCGCTCGGGGTGGCGTGGCTGCTGCCGGGGACGTCGTGGCATATCGTGGCCGGCGCCATGGCAGGCTCGGCCTGCGGCGTGATGCGGGACCAGCGGCGGGGAAATGCCGCGTGAGGCCCGATGTCCTGCTCGCGATCGGGGCGATGGCGATCGCGACATACATAACCCGCGCTGGTGGCTATGCGCTGTTTCGGGCGATCCGGCCCAACCAGACCGTGCGGGCGGCGCTCGGATATATTCCGGGCGCGCTGTTCGTCGCCTATGTCGCACCGGCGTTGGCGCAGGGCGGTTGGGCGGAGTGGTTCGGCGCCGCCGTCACGGTGGCGACCATGCTGGCGACGCGGCAGATGTCGGTTGCGATCCTGGCCGGGACGGCGGGGGCATGGCTGGTCTGGGCGCTGCGTTAGCTTTGTTGTTGCATGACCAGGTTTACCGTAAGTAGAACACGTTAACCTGATCTGGCTAATGGTATGCGGTCCACGGTCGCCGTTCTCCTCGCCTTTTTGCTCGCCGGCTGTGGCGGTGCGTCGCGACCCGGTTTGGGGTCGTCGTCGAACCTCGAATGCGTGCCGTATGCGCGCCAGGTCTCCAGCGTCCACCTTTATGGCGATGCGGCCGATTGGTGGAACAAGGCCGACGGGCAGTATGCCAAAGGGTCCGACCCGGTGCCGGGCGGCGTGCTGGTGCTGCGGCGGAGCGGGCGTTTGCCCTATGGGCATGTCGCCGTGGTGCGCAGCCAGCGCTCAGCCCGCGAGATCACGGTGGATCAGGCCAATTGGGTGCATCATCGGATCACGATTGGCGAGCCGGTGATCGACGTGTCGCCGGGCAATGATTGGAGCGCGGTCCGCGTCTGGTGGGACCCGTCCGGCTCGATGGGCGCGACCACCTATCCAGCCTATGGCTTCATCACGCCGTAGCGGGTTCCGGTCCACAACCGTAATTCGCTTGCAAGCCTTGTCGGCTCGCGCCATGTGACAGGGCAGGGATTTGGGGGTGCTCGCCACCCCTGCTTCGGAGGAAATCATGGGTAGCTTCAGTATCTGGCACTGGATGATCGTCTTGCTGGTCGTCCTGCTGCTGTTCGGGAGCGGCAAGGTCAGCAACCTGATGGGTGACTTCGCCAAGGGCATCAAGTCGTTCAAGAAGAACATGGCCGAGGACGACGACGCCTCGATGGAAGCCAGCGCCGACCGTCACACCGGTACCATCTCGCCGCCTGGCGTGACGACGCCGACCCACACGACGACGGTGCCGCCGCGCGAGACCACCCGCGCACTCTAATCGTTGACGGCTTGGCGGCCATGCGGAGGATGAGGGCTCTGTCCGGAGTTCTCCGCCATGGCCGTCCACCACGTTTCCGCCAGCCCCGATACCGTGCATTGGGGCACATTCAGCGCGGCTGAAGCGCCGATCCTGACGATTTCCAGCGGCGATACCGTCATGCTTGAGTGCGTCTCCGGCCCCGCTGATGCGATGCCGCCGCCAAGTTCTGGCATGATCGTTCCGCCGGCGTTGTCGGCGATCCACGCGACCGTGCCGCAGCGCGGGCCACACATCCTGACCGGACCGATCGCGGTCGCCGGCGCCGAACCCGGCGATACGCTTGAAGTGCGGATCGATGCCATCGAGTTCGGGGCGGATTGGGGCTTCTGCGGCCATCGCCCATTATTCGGCACGTTGCCTGAAGACTTTCCCGACCGGTTTCTGAGCCACATCCCGATCGATCGCGCGGCCAACACTTGCCGCCTGCCCTGGGGGATGGAACTGCCGTTGCAGCCATTCTTCGGCGTCATGGGCGTGGCGCCGAAGCCGTCCTACGGCGTGCTGTCGACCAAAGAGCCCCGCGAGCACGGTGGCAACCTCGACAACAAGGAATTGGGTGTCGGCAGTTCGCTGTTCCTGCCGGTGTTCGTCCCGGGCGCGAACTTCTCGGCCGGCGACGGCCATGGTGTGCAGGGCGACGGCGAGGTGTGCATCAACGCGCTGGAGATTTGCCTCAACGGTACGTTCACACTTGTGCTGCACAAGGGCGGTGAGGCGCTGCGCTACCCGCGGGGCGAGACGGCGACACATTACATCTCGATGGGAATGCACGAGGATCTCGACGTCGCCATGAAGACGGCGTTGCGGGAGATGATCGCCTTTATCTGTAGCCGGAGCGGGCTGTCACGGGATCAAGCCTATCAGCTGTGTTCGCTGGCGGTCGATTTTCACGTGACGCAGACGGTGAACGGCGAGAAGGGCGTGCATGGAATGTTGAGCAAGACGCTGATCCGGTAGCGCTGGCCCCGGCAACGAAAAACCCCGGCCACTTGGGCCGGGGTTTCTCTTGGAGATACTTCGCCGAGCGGTGTTCGGCGATGCAGGTTAGGCGCGACGCTTGTTGCGAAGTAGGCCGAGACCGACGAGGCCGCTGCCGAGCAGGGCGATGGAAATCGGCTCGGGAACTGCGTTGGCGGTGGTGCTGGCGTTGCTGGTGAAGGTGAAGTTGACGTCCGAGGACAGGCCGTTCTGCGAGCTGGTCGCCAGCGAGAACATGCCGGTGGTGGCGTCGGCGTCGATGCCGTCCGTGAACAGGGCGCTGCCGGTGACGGTGACGCTGGTGCCCAGCGGCGAACGGGTCAGGGCGGCATTCGTGAAGTTCAGGACGATGTTGCTGGCGCTGCCGAAGCTGATGAACGGGTTGGCCACGTACGGGTTGGCCACTCCGTCACCGAGCGCGATGTCGGAGATGCTGGCGAGCATGTTGTTCAGGCCGGCGAAGCTGCCTTTTGCATTGCCGACCAGCGCCGAGCCGTTGGTGCCGTAGCCGTTGCCCGTTCCGCCGAAGACATCGCCGAAATCGAGGCCGGTTGCAGTTGCTGCGGTTCCACCGACGTAGCTGCCGCTGAACGACGCCAGCGAGAAGGAGCCGCTGATCGGGGCGGCGGAAGCTGCGCCAATGGAAGCAACGGTGACGACGGCGGCGAGAAGAGCGTTCTTGAACATAACCTTGGTTCTCCGAAGGGCCGCTTCATCGCGACCGGCATGCAGGAGAATTAGCAAGCGTCATGCCAGCTTTAGTAATTCTTTTATAACAGCGCTTTAACGCTACCGTGAATGTTCTGCCGCCAAAAGTTGTAAAATAGGCTGACAGAACACCCCCTGGTTTAGTCGGCGCTGTCTTAGAAACCTAACACGATGTCGCCGGAGATCGTCCAGCGGTCCCGGGCGCGGCCATCGCCGTAGGGGTTGGTGCCGTTGAGCGAGCGGTCGTAGCGCACCTCGGGACGGAACAGCGCGGTGGTCAGCTTTTCCGGCAGACCGGGGATCTTGTAGGTGGCACCGACCGTGAGTTCACCGTAGGTGGTCGGCTTGGCCGCCGTGATCAGATTGCTGAAGTTGCCGCGTTCCGAGTTGGCGTAGTCGAGGCTGCCGACCGGGTTGGAGACGAAGAAATTGTTGTTGTCGCGAAAAGCCTCGGCGCGGCCATTCAACGTCAAGGAATCCGTCAGCGCGTAGCTCGCATAGGTTGCAACGCCGTACGCTTCGGCACGGAACCCGGCATCGCGGATGTAATTCAACTCGCCGGTCAGCGTCAGCTTCTCGGTCGCCTTATAGACGATCGCGACGTCGTTGAGGTAGCGCATCGCGCTGTTGGCGAAGGGGGTGGCCGGCTTCGGGTTCTCGGGGCCCATGTGCGTCAGCGCGAGCAGGGTGAACTTGCCGTTGAGCACGTTGAGGCCGATGCCGGCGATGCCGCCGGGTCGCTGGTTGTTGTCGCCGGCGCCGTAGGCGATGCCGGTATTCACGCCGCTGTCGACGCCGCCATAGATGTCGACGAGGTCGCTGACGTGGGCCGTGGCCAGCACGCCGGTGTGCTTATAGGGCAGGCCGTAGTTGAAGATGTAGGAGTGGGTGTAGAACGGGTTGCCCTTGGGGTCGATGACTTCGACGCCGAGCGGGGTCGGGTAGATGCCGGCTTTGACGTCGATGCCGCCAGCGAACAGATAAGGCAGGTGGAGGCTGATATCGGCCTCGACGATGTCGAGCTGGTTGCGGTCGTGGATCAGCTGATCGAACACGCCGAGGGTGTGGGTGATGCGGGAGTCCGAGCCGTACATGGCCTGGAACTTGAAGCCGACGTCGACGGTGGTGGCTTTCGGGTCAATGTCGCGGCTGACGGTGGCGAGCAGCTGGTTCAGCACCGGGCGGTTGGCTGAATCGGTCATCAGCATGCCGAAATTACGATTGTTGTCCGGCGACAGCGTGTTGCCGACGATGCCGGCCTCACCCTGGAAGCCGAGCTTGATGGTGCTGGCCCAGCCGGACGACGCGACCGGCAGGGTCGCCGCGCCGGCCGGGGCCGTCGGGTCAGTCACCGCCGGCGGTGAGGCTGCCTGGTTGGTGATGCCGGGCTGGATGCCGGCACTCTGCGCGATCGCGCCCTGGCTGGCGCCGAGCACGCATAACCCTGCCAAGGCAGGGAGGGAGGCCCGTAGGGCTGCGGGGCGATTCTTGGTGCGGGAGTGCTTCATGCAGCAATTCTTGCGAGCGGATCGAGGCTGCACAAGTATAAAAGCCATAAAGAAACGGCCGATCGGAACAGTTTTGCATAAATTCCGGTCGTTGTTGCAATGTCGCATCGCGTAAGCCCATCGGCAGGGCAATGATCGCTGTAGAAACGAAAACGCCCCGATCAAAGACCGGGGCGTTCACGACTAACGGTAGATCAGGATCTACGCGGAGTAGTACATCTCGAACTCGACCGGATGCGGCGTGTGCTCGAATTTATACACCTCGGTCCACTTCAGCTCGATGTAGCTCTTGATCTGCTCGAGGTTGAAGACGTCGCCGGCCAACAGGAAGTCGTGGTCGGCTTCGAGCGAAACGAGTGCTTCGCGCAGGCTGCCGCACACGGTCGGGATGTCCTTCAGCTCCTCAGGCGGCAGGTCGTAGAGGTCCTTGTCCATCGGGTCGCCCGGATGGATCTTGTTGCGGATGCCGTCGAGCCCGGCCATCAGGATCGCCGAATACGCCAGATACGGGTTGGCGGTCGCGTCGGGGAAGCGGACTTCCACGCGCTTGGCCTTCGGGCTGGTGGTGTACGGGATGCGGCAGGAGGCGGAGCGGTTACGCGCCGAGTAGGCCAGCAGCACCGGCGCCTCGAAGCCCGGGATCAACCGCTTGTAGCTGTTGGTGCTCGGGTTGGTGAAGGCGTTGATAGCCTTGGCGTGCTTGATGATGCCGCCGATGAAGTAGATGCACATCTCCGACAGGTCGGCATAGCCCGACCCGGCGAACAGCGGCTTGCCGTCTTTCCAGATGCTCTGGTGCGTGTGCATGCCGGAGCCGTTATCGCCGTAAATCGGCTTGGGCATGAACGTCGCCGTCTTGCCGTAGCTGTGGGCGACGTTGTGCACGCAATACTTATAGATCTGCATCTGGTCGGCCATGTTGACCAGCGTGCTGAACTTGGTGCCGAGCTCGTGCTGGCTTTGCGCCACCTCGTGGTGGTGCTTCTCGATGACCAGGCCCATCTCGCCCATCGAGGACAGCATCTCGGCGCGCAGGTCGCTCTCGCTATCGACCGGCGGGACCGGGAAGTAGCCGCCCTTGACGCTGGGGCGGTGGCCCATGTTGCCTTCGGGGTATTCGCGCAGGTTGGCGCCGGGGCCCTCGATGGAGGTGATCTCATACTTGCCGTAGTTCGGGCCGGTGCCGAACTTGATGTCGTCGAAGATGAAGAATTCGGCTTCGGCGCCGACCATGACGGTGTCACCGATGCCGCTGGACTTCACAAACGCCTCGGCCTTCTTGGCGGTGCTGCGCGGGTCGCGCGTGTAGGGCTGGCCGGTGGAGGGCTCAAAGATGTCGCAGAAGATGATCAGGCTGGGCTTGGCCGCGAACGGGTCCATCACCGCGGTGTCCGGATCCATCATCAGGATCATGTCGCTCTCGTTGATCGCCTTCCAGCCGGCGATCGACGAACCGTCGAACATGATGCCGTCGCGGAACGCGTCCTCGTCGATCGTCGAGATGTGCTGCGCCGTGTGCTGCCACTTGCCGCGCGGATCGGTGAAGCGCAGGTCGACGTATTCGACCGACTGTTCCTGGATCATCTCGAGAACTTTGGCGACGCTGTCTTTTTTGTCTTTAGCCATCCTGACCACTATTCCTTCGTCTCGCCGCCCACTCCGAGGCGGCTTGGTTGAGGCGGGCTGAGCCCGCCCACAATGCCGTTCTAGATCGCGTCGCTGCCGCGTTCGCCGGTGCGGATGCGCACGACTTCCTCGACTGGCACGATGAAAATCTTTCCGTCACCGATCCGGCCCGTGCGCGCCGCATTCGTGATGGCTTCGACCGCACGTTCCACCAGATCGTCGTCGCACACGACTTCGATCTTCACCTTGGGGAGGAAGTCCACCACGTAT
Source organism: uncultured Acetobacteraceae bacterium (assembly GCA_964613945.1). GTDB lineage: Bacteria > Pseudomonadota > Alphaproteobacteria > Acetobacterales > Acetobacteraceae > JAVVHH01. The sequence continues at coordinate 85,843 of CAZTJC010000011.1, read as the reverse complement.
TCGGCACCGCGATACAGCTCCGTGTGCCCTTTCTGGCGACCGAAGCCTTTTGCCTCCACCACCGTGATCCCCTGTAGCCCGACTTCGTGGAGCGCTTCCTTAACCTCGTCGAGCTTGAAGGGCTTGATGACCGCCTCGATCTTCTTCATCCAAAATCACCGGGCGTCTAAGGCCCGGCGTCCTCCCGTTGCTGCGTATCCCGCCTCATCGAGAGGTCGGTGGCAGAGGGTTGCACGCAGCGTGCCACTCGGCAATGCACGGCCCGCCGGGCCCTGCGGGCGGGCGCGGCCGACGGCTTTGCTGGTGCGATGGGCAAAGCAAGGAGGCGGCTGCCCGAGCCTTGGGCAGCAGGGGGTGGCGCAATTGCAGGCAGTTGCCGCACCGCGGGACGCGGCGCATACTTCCTGACCCCGCCCGGAGCGTCGCCCGTTGAAGCCCACCAATGCCTTGCTGTCTGGCCTCGGAACTACCGTGTTCACGGTCATGTCCGCCCTGGCGACCGAACACGGCGCCATTAACCTGGGGCAGGGCTTCCCCGATACGGACGGCCCGGCCGACGTGCTGCAAGCCGCAGCCGACGCCTTGCTGGATGGCCGCAACCAATATCCGCCGATGACCGGCGTGCCCGAACTGCGGGAGGCGGTGGCCGCGGCCAATGCCCGTTTCTATGGCCTCGATTTTAATCCGGCGACCGAGATCGTCGTCACGTCCGGCGCCACCGAGGCGATCACGGCGTCGCTGATGGCGGTGCTGAACCCGGGTGACGAGGTGGTGCTGTTCGAGCCGCTGTACGACACCTACCTGCCGGTGATCCGGCTGCTCGGCGCGGTGCCCAAGCTGGTCCGGCTGGCGCCGCCGAAATGGGAGCTGCCGCGGGCCGAGCTGGCGGCGGCGTTCGGGCCGCGCACCAAGGCGATCCTGCTCAACACGCCGATGAACCCCTGTGGCAAGGTGTTCACCACCGCCGAGCTCGCCTTCATCGGCGATCTGCTGCAAAAGCACGATGCCTATGCCGTGTGCGACGAGGTCTACGAGCACCTGACGTTCGATGGCTGGCGGCACATTCCGCTGATGACGCTACCGGGCCTGCGCGACCGCTGCATGCGGATCGGTAGCGCCGGCAAGACCTTCAGCCTGACCGGCTGGAAGATCGGCTATGTTTCGGCTCCCGCGGCACTCGCCAGCGTCATCGCCAAGGCGCACCAGAACCTCACCTTTACCACGCCGCCGAACCTGCAGCGTGCCGTTGCGGTCGGCTTGGCCAAGGACCAGGCCTATTTTGATGGTCTGTCGTCCGACCTGGCCGCCAAGCGGGACCGGCTGTCGGCAGGACTGTCGCGGCTCGGCTTCGGCGTGCTGGAAGCGCGTGGCAGCTACTTCGTCACCGCCGATTTCAGTCCGCTCGGCTTCGCGGGCGACGACGTGGCATTCTGCCGTCACATCACGACGCAGGCCGGCGTCACGGCCATCCCGGTATCGGCCTTCTATGAAGGCGAGGCGCCGGCCCACTACGCGCGCTTCGCCTTCTGCAAGCGGGAAGCCGTGCTCGATGAGGCGATCGGACGACTCGAGCGGGCTTTCTCGCGTGAAGGCCGGGCTGCGCAATTGACGCGAGCCTCGTAGCGGTTCTAAACCGCACCCCTGGTGTGGCGGTCGTAGCTCAGTTGGTAGAGCGCCGGTTTGTGGTACCGGTTGTCGCGGGTTCGATCCCCGTCGATCGCCCCAGCATTTCCCTCTTTTCGGCGGAGTGTCGGTTGAGGATTGTTGCAGCATCGCTTGCGGTATCGTTCCTGATCGCACCGCTGGCCCATGCGGCCGATCCGGTTGCGCGCCCTGCCGATGCGACACCCGCATCTCCGGCGCCGATCATCGTCGGCGCGATCTACCCAACCACCGGCGCCGGCAGCGATGCCCGCAACGCGGTCGCCACCGCACTCGACATCGTCAACGGCAAGCATGAACGGCTGCAGGTGGTCATGGGCGCGGGCGAGGGCCTCGAGCGGCTCGGCGGCGCCAAGCTGTCCGTCGTGCTGGCCGACGATGGCGAAGACCCGGAAAAGGCCTCGATCGCTGCCGAGCACCTGATCGTCGACGAACATGCCACGGCGCTGGTCGGCGGCTTATCCGATGATGTTGCGGCGGCGATCAGCCGGATTGCCGAGAAGCACGGGATACCGTTCCTGTCGCTCGACAGCGCCATGACCAATACCGGCGGGCTCGCCTGGTTCTTCCGCGTCGGACGGACCCCCGCCAACGATGCGCGCAGCATGTTGCGCATGTTGGCCGCGATCGCCTCGGCCAATGGGCAAACGGTGCAAACCGTCGCCCTCGTGGTCGAGGACAGCCCGGCCGGGCGCGCCCGCGCCGCCGCAGTGCGTGTCGCGGGGGAGGCAGTCGGCCTCAAGTTGGTGGAAGTGCCGGTGCCGGCGGAAAACCCGTCGCTGGACGCGACCGTTCAGGCCGTCACCGCCGCGGTGCCGAACGTGGTGCTCGTCGCGCTCAACGGCGACCAGGAGCCGATGTTGCTGGCGCGTCTTGCGGCGAGTGGGGTTGGGCCGCTGGTGCTGACGCAGCGCGGCGAGACCAATGTCGAAACGGACGGCGTGTTCCGCAGCATCAGCTACACCGCGGACCCAATCCCGGCTCGACCCGGCGTGTCGGACGTCGATGCCGCCTTTAAGGCGCGGGCTGGCAAGCCGCTGACCACCATGACGGCGCGCGAGATCACCGGCATCCTGTTGCTGGCCGACGTGATCAACCGGGCTGCGTCGACCAAACCAATCGATCTGCGCACCGCGCTGATGGCGACCGACACGCCCGGCAGCGAGACTCTGATGCTGTGGGACGGCATCCGTTTCGACGATAGCGGGCAAAACGTGCTGGCCACGCCCGCGCTGCAGCAGGTGCAGCACGGCGCGTTCCAGACCGTCGCGCCAGACGCGATCGCGGTTGCCGCGCCGGTCTGGCCCGCTAAAAAGGACGCCGCGAAGTAGCCTAGGCCCGCGGTAGCTGCTGCTCGACCAAGGTCGCCCAATAGCTGGCGCCGGTGGGTAGCACCTCGTCGTTGAAGTCATAGCGTGGATGGTGCAGCCCGGCGTCGCCGTTGCCGCTAGCCGTGCCGAGCATGATGTAGGCGCCCTGCTTGGCTTCCAGCATGAAGCTGAAATCCTCGCCGCCCATGGTCGGGAAGTCCATTTCCTCGACCCGGGTGTCGCCGACGACGGTAGAGGCGGCGGCGCGGGCCATGCTCATCGCTTCGCTGTCGTTGACGGTGGCGGGATAGATCCTATCGAAGCGCGCATCGGCTGTGGCGCCGAAGCTTTCGGCGATGCCACGGGACAGGCGCAACACGCCCTGCTCGAGCGCATCGGCAACGGCCGGGTCGAACCAGCGCGCAGTGCCGAGCATGCGGACGGTCTCGGGAATGACGTTGTGGGCGTGGCCACCGTGGATGCTGCCAATGGTGACGACGCTGCCCTGCAGCGGACTGACGTTGCGGGCGACGATGCTTTGCAGCGCCTGCACGATGGCGGCGGCGATGAGGATCGGGTCGGTGCCGAGATGCGGCTGCGCGCCGTGGGCGCCCTTGCCGGTGATGTCGATCTCAATGGTGGCGACCGCAGCCATGACCGGGCCGTCGCGCCATTTGAACACGTTGGCCGGCACGGTGGGCCAGTTGTGCATGCCGAACACCTGGCGCATCGGGAAGCGCTCGAACAGGCCTTCCTTGACCATCAGGTTGGCGCCACCGAAATTCTCCTCCGCCGGCTGGAAGATCACGTAGGCAGTGCCGGCGAAGTTGCGGGTCTCGGCGAGGTAGCGGGCGGCGCCGAGCAGCATGGCGGTGTGCCCGTCATGACCGCAGGCGTGCATCACGCCCGGGTTCTTGCTGGCGTAGGGCTTCCCGGTCTCCTCGAGGATCGGCAGCGCATCGATGTCGGCCCGCAGGCCGATTGCCTCACCCGGGGTGCTGCCGTGGATCACGCCGACGACGCCGGTCTGTGCCATACCGGTATGAACCTCGTCGACGCCGAAGCCGCGCAGCAGGTCGGCGATCACGCCGGAGGTCCGCGTCTCCTGCAGGCCGATCTCGGGGTTGGCGTGGAGGTCGCGGCGCCACGCGGTCATGTCGGCATGGAAGTCGGCAATACGGTTCAGGACAGGCATCAGGCTTTTCCAAACGTCAGGGAGAGACCCACCGCGAGGGGGATCGGATTGATTCCGAGTCTAGACCGCATCGCCTCGATACCAAACGCTTTGTCTTCGAGCAGGCGGCGAATCTCGGCCGGACGGATGCGCGGCACGCCCGGCAGGCGGGTCAGCGGCGCCAGCGCGAGCAGCAGTGCGGCGGGCACCGGAACGATGCGGGGCGGCGACAATCCAGCGGCTGCAGCGATGGCACGGACGAAATCCGCATAGGGCAGGGGAGCCGGCCCAGCGATCACCAGCGCTTCCGGGCCGGTCCACGCGACGTCCAGTGCCGCTCTGATCGCGCGCGTGACGTCCGATTGGTGGATGGGCTGCACCAGCGCGTGGCCACCGCCGGGCAGCGGAATGGCCGGCAGGCGGGCGAGCAGGGCAGCGAGACGCTGCACGTTATCTTCGCCGGCAGCCCCGTAGATCATGGTGGGATGCAGGATGGCGCCGGGTCGGCCGGAGGCGAGCAGGGCGCGTTCGCCGGCGAGGACGCCGTCGCCGTGCGCGTCGGGCCAGCGGGTGAACTTGCGGGTGCTGCCGAGGGCGATCAGCCGGGCATCGCGTGGAGCGGCGGCCAGGATGGCGGGGAGATGCCGCGCATGGGCGCAGGAGACGATGCGGGTGGCACCGGCCAGGGCGGCAGGCAGGCCATCGCCGGTGAGGTCGGCCAGGCGTGGCTCGCCCGGCAAGCCGGTCTCGGCCCAGCGCGCGGCGCTGCGGATGACGGGGACGATTTCGATGCCGTCGGCCAGTAGCGAGCGGGCGAGCGCGGTGCCCGACCGGCCGCTTGCGCCGATGACGTGAACGCTCAATTCAGCAGGCTGTCGGCGGCGGCTCGGGCGGCGTCGGTGACGTTCTCGCCGGCCAGCATGCGGGCCAGCTCCTCGCGGCGTTCGGCCGGGTCGAGCGGGGAGACGGTAGTGGTCGCCCGGCCGCGGGCGGCATCCTTGGCAACACGGAGATGCGACAGGCCGCGCGCGGCGACCTGCGGGCTGTGGGTAACGACCAGGACCTGCACGCGGTCGGCCACACGCGCCAGTCGTTCGCCGACGGCAGCCGCAGTGGCACCGCCGACGCCGCTATCGACCTCGTCGAACACCAGTGTCGGCACCGAGCCGCCGGCGACCAGCACGACCTTGAGCGCCAGCATCAGCCGCGACAACTCGCCGCCGGAGGCAATGCGGTCCAGCGCGCCCGGCGTCTGGCCGGGGTTGGTCGAGATGAGGAAATGCGCGCGCTCGACGCCATTGGGACCGAAGCGCGCTTCCTCGAGCGGGCGCAGTTCGGCAAAGAAGCGCGCCTTGTCGAGCTTGAGCGGCGGCAGTTCGGCGGTGACGGCGTTCTGCAGGCGTATCGCCGCTTTCTGCCGCGCCGCGGTCATCGCGGCGGCCGCTTGCAGGTATCCGGCCCGTGCCGCCTCGACTTGCCCCGCCAGGGCGGCGATCTCGGCCGTACCGGTGTCGAGCGCCCCGAGCCGTTGCCGCAGCCCCTCCAGCAGACCCGGCAGATCCACGACGGCGACGCCATGCTTGCGGCTGGCGCCCCGGAGCGCAAACAGCCGCTCCTCGGCCGCTTCGAGCGCGCGGGGGTCGGCGTCGGCTTCGTTGGCCATGCGGCTGAGCAGCGTTTCCGCCTCGCTCATGGCTTCCTCGGCCCGGTCGAGCGCGGCCAGCGCACCGCGCGCCGCCGGGTCCTCCCCCAGTTTCTGCAGCGCACGGGAGGCGGAGCGCAGGCTGGCGGCGGGCCCGGAATTACGACGGTCGCGCGGGGTGATCTCGCTGAGCGCCTGGCCGATCGCCTCGCCGCGGCGCTCGTGCTGCTGCAGGCGGAGGCGTTCGGCGGCGAGGCTTTCCTCCTCGCCTTCGATCGGGGCCAACTGGCCGAGTTCGTCAACCGAGTGACGCAGCCAATCCTCCTCGCGCTGCACTTCGGCAAGCGTCGCGCGGGCGGTTTCCAGCGCGGTCATGCTGTTGCGCAGGGTGGACCAGGCCTTGCGCGTGGCGGTCTGCAGTTTCGGGTCGACGCCGAAGGAGTCCAGCAGGACGGTGTGAACCGCCGGGTCGGCTAGGCCCATCTGGTCGCCCTGGCCCTGGATCTCGACCAGCAGGCTTCCGGCCCGGCGCAGCATCGCCACGCTGACCGGTTGATCGTTCACCGTGGCGCGCGAGCGTCCGTCGCGGGCGACCACGCGGCGGACCACCAACTCGTCCTCATCGACGTCGATGCCCTGCTCGGCCAGCAGGTTGAGCGCGGGATGGCCGGCGGGCAGGTTGAACGACGCCGTCACGCTGGCCTGTTCCGCGCCGACGCGGACCAGCCCCTGCTCCGCCCGGGCACCGAGCGCGAGGCCGAGACTATCGAGCAGGATCGACTTACCCGCGCCGGTCTCGCCGGTGAGCACCGTCAAGCCGGTCCCGAAGCCGAGATCGAGGCGTTCGATCAGCACCACATCGCGGATCGAGAGAGCGGTGATCATGCCGGTGTGGGGTTTAAAAGATGCTGCCCAGCGTGCGGGAGAAGAAGCCGTCCGACGCGGTCTGGTTGGTCGGCGGCGCCATGCCCTGGTCGGCCAGCGTGTCGTAGCTGCTCTCATACCAACGGTTGCCGGGATAGTTATGCCCCAGGACGGCCGCGGTCTTGCGGGCCTGATCGGTCATGCCGAGCAATAGGTAAATCTCGGTGAGGCGGTGCAGCGCCTCCGGGACGTGGTTGGTGGTCTGGTAGTCGTCCACCACGCGCTGGAAGCGTCCAATCGCGGCGGCGTAGTTCTTCTGGCCTTCGTACCAGCGGCCGACTTCCATTTCCTTGCCGGCGAGGTGGTCGCGGCACAAATCCATCTTGAGGCGGGCATCGCGGGCATACGGCGTGTCGGGGAAACGGTTGACCACGTCCTGTAGCGCGCTGAGGGCGAGCTGAGTGCCTTTCTGATCGCGCTGGATGTCGGCGATCTGCTCATAGAAGCACAACGAGCGCAGGTAGTAAGCGTAGGCGATGTTGGAGCTGCCCGGGTGCAGCGCAATGAAGCGGTCCAGCGCGCCGACGGACTCGGTGTAGTGGTTCTGCAGGTATTCCGCATAACCGTGCATCAGTTGCGCGTTCACGGCCCAGGACGAGTACGGGTAGTACTGCTCCACCGCGTCGAACTGCGTGACGGCGACGCCATAGCGTTTGGCGTTCAGCGCATCGATGCCGTTGTTGTAGATCTGCTCCGGCGGCAGCTTGGTGTAGTCGACCTTTTCTTCGAGGTCCTCGTTCTTGCCGCTCCAGGGATTGATGGAGTTCAACGTCTCGCAGCCTTGAAGCAGCATCAAGGTCGTGGCGACGGCGGCGAAGCGGACGGAGTGTCTCATGGCGCGCGGCTTATACCATAGGCCGGCGTTACCCAAACAGTTCCATCAGGCCGCGTCGCGCAGCCAACCCATGCCGTCGGCGCGGACCGGTCGCCAGTTGGCGGCATCGGCGAACAATGCGCGCAGTACCTGGTTGTTCAATGCATGGCCAGAACGGTTGCCGATGAAGCGGCCGCGAAGGGCGCCGGCCAAGGCCAGGTCGCCAACAGCGTCAAGCAGCTTGTGCCGCACGAACTCGTCGGTCATGCGCAGGCCGGCGGGATTGAGTACTTTGTCGCCATCGACGACGATCGCGTTGTCCAGCGAGCCGCCCTGGGCCAAGCCTGCCGCGCGGAGCCCGGCGATCTCATGGGCCTGGGCGAAGGTGCGCGCGCGGGCGACCTCACGGAAGGCGTCGCCGCGCATGGCGAGCGACAAGGTCTGGCGCCCGATGCAGGCGGCGGTGAAGTCGATCGCCATGCTGATCTCGAGGCAGTCGGCGGCACCGGGTCGCAGCTCGGCAAAGGCGCCGCCCTCTTCGACTCGAACGGTGCGAAGCACTTCGATGGCGACCACCGAGGCATTCTGATCGACGATGCCGGCACACTCCAACAGGAACAGCCACGGCTCGGACGATCCGTCCAGCACCGGCAGCTCGGGGCCATCGACGGCAACGACGATGTTGGCGATGCCGGTGGCGGACAAGGCCGCCATCAGATGCTCGATCGTGCCGACCGTCGCATCGGGGCGACCCGGTGCCGCCAGCATCGTGCAAAGCCGGGTGTCGCACACCGCATCGAACCGCGCGGGGATATCGATACCTAGATCGGTGCGGCGGAAGACGATCCCGGTGCCCTCGGCGGCGGGCAGGAGCGTGACAGCGACGATCCGTCCGGTATGTAGGCCGATGCCACGGCATCCGATCGAGCTACGCAGCGTCCGCTCGTGCGTGACGGGCGACGACACGGTCTCGAGGCTTGCCGCCAAAGGTAGGAAACCGTCCATCGCTTCTTCTCCGCGCCGCCATCGGCACATTCGCGGCACTCGAAACGAGAGCGCCTCGATCCTTCCTTAACGGAGTTGATCGAGGCGCCCAATACAAACAATGTTTCTGAGTATTACGCTGTAAAGCGTTGTTAAGATTTACTCCTTGCTGGAGCTCTGGCGGCGCAGGAAGGCCGGGATCTCCAAGGCGTCGTCGCTGCCGCCGCCATGCGGCTGCTGCACGGCCGGCACGGTGTCGGGTGAGAAGCTCGGTTCGGCGCGCTGCGGCTCGGTCGGCTCCGGCTGCGGCGAGCGACGCATCGAGCGCGTCATCATGCCGAACAGGCTCCGGCCCGCCGACATCGGGGTCGGGACCGGTGCGGTTGCCATGGGCAACGGAGCAGGCGACGGCGCGGTATACGGCACGTGCTCCTCGGCCGCGTAGGCGGGCCGGTTGCTTGCCGGCATCGGCAACGGCTTGAACGCGGTCACCGGACGGATCGGCGCTGGTTCGTAGGCCGGCTCGGCCATCTGGGCCTGCGGCGCCTGAGCCTGGATCGGCTGAATGTTGCTCGGCTGGGGATGGCTCGGTTGGGCGTGGGGCGCTTGGGCGTAGCTCGGCTCAACCGGAACCTGGCGCGGCACCAGCACGGGAGACGGGTTGAAGCGGGTCTCGGCGAGCGGCGCGGATTGTGTGGCGCCACTCTGCAGGCCGCTTTGCGGGACGTAGCCGCTGGAGATCGCCGGGATCATGCCGCCGTTGCCGACGGCCACGAGCTGCGGCCGCTTGGCCTCGATGTTGGAACCCATGTCGATGCCGGTGGCGACGACCGAGACGCGCACCTTGCCGGTCAGGTTCTCGTCGACGGCGGAGCCGAAGATGATGTTGGCGTCGTCGGCCACTTCCTGGCGGACGCGGTTGGCAGCCTGATCGACCTCGAACAGCGTCATGTCGTCGCCGCCGGTGATGTTGATCAGCAGGCCACGCGCGCCGGACATGGAGGTGTCCTCGAGCAGCGGGTTGCTGATGGCGGCCTCGGCGGCGCGCACGGCGCGGTCCTCGCCCTCGGCCTCGCCGGTGCCCATCATCGCCTTGCCCATCTCGGCCATCACGGTGCGGATGTCGGCGAAGTCCAGGTTCACCAGGCCTGGTGCCATCATCAGGTCGGTCACGCCGCGGACGCCCATGTAGAGGACGTTGTCGGCCATCTTGAACGCCTCTTTCCAGCCGGTACGGTCATTGGCCAGGCGGAACAGGTTCTGGTTTGGGATCACGATCAGCGTGTCGACGTATTGCTGCAGCTCGAGAATCCCGGCCTCGGCCGACTTGGTGCGGCGGCCGCCCTCGAAGGTGAACGGCTTGGTGACGACGCCGACCGTCAGGATGCCGCGCTCGCGCGCCATGCGGGCGATGACGGGAGCGGCGCCGGTGCCGGTGCCGCCGCCCATGCCGGCGGTGATGAATACCATGTGCGTGCCGTCGAGGCAGTGCATCAGCTCGTCGGCGGCCTCTTCGGCGGCGGCGCGGCCGATCTCGGGCTTGGCGCCAGCGCCAAGGCCCTGCGTCAGATGCGGCCCGAGCTGAACGCGGCGATCGGCACGGCTATGCTGCAGTTGTTGCGCGTCCGTATTGGCAACCACGAAATCGACACCCTGCAAGTTGAGCGCGATCATATTATCGACGGCGTTGGTCCCGCCGCCACCAACGCCCACGACAGTGATGCGGGGCGTAAAGTCGGTGTGGTTATTCTTCGGAACAATTATATGCAGCGTCATGGTGAATTTTTTCCCTCACGGGCTTGGAAGGTGAAGTTATGGCACAGGCTACAGGAGTCGTCGCTGCGATTACAGTCGGTCTCCGATATATTTCACGATTCGGGCGAGTAACGTCGGCGCCCCGTCCTCCTCGAGCTTGATGTCGGCAAGGTGACGGCCCGAACCGGACGCCCAGGCGAGCAGCCCGGATGCGGTGGCAAAGGCCGGGCCGGCGGCGAAGTCGGGCAGGCCACGCAGATGGGCCGGTTTGCCCAGGCGGACCTGGCCACCCAGGATCCGAGTCGCCATGTCGCGCAGCCCTGGCATCTGGCTGGCGCCGCCGGTCAGTACGACTCGGTGACCAGCTTCCCGCGCGATGCCAGCGGCGTCGAGCTGGGCTCGAACCATCTCAAACGTTTCCTCCAGCCGTGGAACGATGATGCTGATCACCTTGCTGCGCGGAATCTTGTGAACGTCGTGCTCCTCTTCGCCGACCAGCGAGATTGGCAGCATCTCACGCTCATCGTCCGGGCTGGGTTGCGCGCTGCCGTAGAGCGTCTTGAGCCGTTCGGCCTGTGCCAGCGGCGTGGACAGGCCCTGGGCGATGTCCTTGGTGATGTGCAGCCCGCCGATTCGAAGATGCGCCGTGTGCAGCAGCTGTCCCTCGCTGAACACCGCCATGCCGGTGGTGCCGCCGCCCATGTCGATCACGGTGGTGCCGAGCTGGCGCTCGTCCTCGACCAGCGTCGCCAGGCCGGAGGCGAGGGGGGCGCTGACGAGTTCCTCCAACTGCAGCTTGCAGCGGCCGATGGTGGCGATGAGGTTGTGCACCGCCGACGAGGCCGCATCGATCACGTGCAGCTTGGCGCGTAGCTGGTCGCAGTGCATGCGCCGCGGGTCCGAGACGCCCTGGGTCTCGTCAACCGCGAACATCAGCGGCACCACGTGGATGATCTCGCGCCCGGTGATCAGCGCCCGTCGGCCGCCTTCCTGCACGACCCGGCGCAGATCGTGCTCCGTGACCGCACGCCCGCCGACCGGCCACTCCACCGTGTAGAGCCTGCTCTCCGGCTGACCGCAGGACAGGTTGACCCAGTAGTGTTCAATACGTTGGCCGGCCTTGTCCTCCGCCTCGGCTACCACGCCGGCGATCGCCTGCGACGCCGCATCGAGATCGACGATGCCGCCGGCACGCACGCCACGAGAGGCACGCAAGGCGGAGCCGATGATGCGGATGACGCCGTCGGGATCGGTGCGGCCAATCATGCAGCAGACCTTGGTGCTGCCGACGTCGAGCACGCCAAAGGTGCCAGAGCGAGCCGATCGGGTACGCGGCGCTGCATCCGGCGGGTCCGGCGGGCCGGCGGAACTCAGCTTCTCCAACAGGTCAGGCTCCGGCTCCTTGGCGAGAACGGGAGACATGCGGCGTCGTGCGACGTCATTCATGACGGCTTCTTTCCCGCTGGAGCCGGGGTTGACGATGCGCCAATCGGGCGAACCACGAGCCGGTCCGGTAGCCGCATGTCGACCACCTGCAACGGACGATCCAGCAACGCCTGGCTGGTCTGAAGTTCCATCAGCCGGGTCATGGCCGGGCCTTCGGCACCCTCGGGCAGCAGCACGTCGGCACCGTTGCTCAGGTGCAGGTTCCAGCGCCGCTCGCCGACCCGCACAGCGGCAACCACGCGGGAGCGCAGGGCTGGGAGGGCAACAAGGTCGTCGAGCAGCGATGCGGCGGCTTCCGGTGCGCCGGCGCCGACGACGAGCGGCAGCGTCTTGAACGCATCGGCGTCCTTGCCCGGATCCTGTTGCACGACGACGTCGCCGCCGCGATCAATCAACTGGAACTTGCCGCCGTTCTGCCAGACCGCGAACGGCCGGCGTTCCTCCAGCTTGACCACGATGGTGCCTGGCAGATGCCGCTCCACAGTGGCGTGCTGCACCCAGGTGAGCTTCTCCACACGGGCACGAGCGGCCTCGAGCGAAAAGCCCAGCAACTTGTCGCCCTTGGAGACGCCGAGCGCGGTGCGCAGGACGCCTTCCGGCGTCTTGTCGCGACCCTCGATGCGGATGTCCTGCACCAGAAGACCGCCGCCGATGCCGAGCCGGTCCGGCAGGCCAGCGACCGAGCTGCCCGAATTGAAGCTGCGCACCACCGACACGCCGGCCAGCACCGTCACCAGCAGCGCGACCCCGACCAGCGCGGGCCAGACCATCTTGTTGCGGCGGCGCCAGAACAACACCGCACGCGACGGCCGCCGCGCATGCAACGGCGGCGGCGGCTTGGCCGGCGAACGGAGCCGCGCCGGCGGGTCTATGCGCGACATGCGGCGTTCTCCACCATCCAGGCGCACAGCTCGGGGAAGCCGATGCCTTGATAGGCGGCCTGTTCCGGCAACAGGCTGGTGGGCGTGAGGCCGGGTTGGGTATTGACCTCGAGCAGCACCAGGCGACCGGGTCCGTCCTCCGTCTCGTCGAGGCGGAAATCGGCCCGGCTGGCACCGCGGCAGCCGAGTGCCCGATGCGCGGCCACGGCCACGTCCAGCGCCCGAGCGTAGGTGTCGGGATGAATGGAGGCGGGGATTTGATGGCGCGAGCCGCCCTCGGCGTACTTGCTTTCGTAATCGTAGAACGCGCCGGCATCGGCGCTGATCTCGGTGACGGCCAGGGCGCGGTCGCCCATGACGCCGACGGTGATCTCGCGGCCCGGGATGTACTCCTCGACCATCGCCTCCGGGCCGAACCGCCATTTGCGGGCGATCTCCGCGCGGCGGTTGTCGCCCTCGCGCAGGATCTCCACGCCGACCGAGGAGCCCTCGTTAAGCGGCTTGATCACGTATGGCAGCGGCAGCGGGTCGGCGGCTTCTAGCACGTCGACTCCAATTACCGACCCGGCGGCCACCGGCAGCCCGGCACCGGCGAACACCGTCTTGGCGGCCTGCTTGTCCATCGCCAGCGCCGAAGCGCGCACGCCGGAGTGCGTGTAAGGGATATTGAGCCAGTCGAGCACGCCCTGAATGGTGCCGTCTTCGCCGAAGCGACCGTGCAGGGCGTTGAACACGACGTCGGGCGCCGGATCGAGCGCGGCCAGCACGGCGCGCAGGTCGGCGCCGACGAGCACGGGCGTCACATCGAAGCCAGCCGTCTGCAGGGCGGTGATGACCTGCTTGCCGCTGGAAAGACTGACGTCCCGCTCGGCCGACATGCCGCCGTAAAGAACTGCGACGCGCTTCATGCGGGCACCTTTGACTGTTCCCGCTGACGCGAGCGGGCCGGGGTGATAGCGGGTCCGCCAGAGAGTGCCGAGGCACCGTGCGAGTCACCCTTATCCGGCACCGTCCCGCCGGCGGGAGAGGCGTTCAGCGGAATGCCCATACGCTTGATCTCCCAATCCAGCGTCACGCCGCTGGTTTCCAGCACACGGCGGCGCACGTCTTCGCCGAGACCTTCGAGGTCGGCGGCAGTGGCGTCACCGGTATTGAGCAGGAAGTTGCAGTGTTTCTCGCTCACCTGGGCGCCGCCGCGCATCAATCCGCGGCAGCCGGCGCCGTCGATCAGTTCCCACGCCTTCTGGCCCGGCGGGTTGCGGAACGTGCTGCCGCCGGTGCGGGCGCGGACTGGTTGCGTCGCCTCGCGGCTGGCGCGGATGTCGGCCATGGTCGCGGCGATGTTGGCGTGGTCGCCGGGTCGTGCCCAGAAGCGGGCGCGGACAATGACGGCACCCGGGGCAAGCGTGGCGTGGCGATAGGCAAAGGCGAGGCTGGCGGCCGGCAGCCGCACCAACTCACCGGAGCGGGCGACGAATTCGGCCCATTCGAGGCAGGATGCGACATCGCCGCCATAGGCCCCGGCATTCATCGCCAGCGCACCGCCGATGGAGCCAGGAATGCCCGACAGAAATTCGAGGCCGGTCAGCCCGGCAGCAGCAGCATGTTCGGCGACCACGGCGTCGAGACAGGCGGCACCGGCGACGATGCCGTCGGCCTGCACGTCGATCTCGTTGAACCCGCGCGCCAGGCGCAGCACCACGCCCGCCAGGCCGCCATCGCGGATGATGACATTGCTGGCGGCACCCAGCACCTGCACCGGAACGTCGAGCGGCAGCGCGGCGAACAAGGCGGACAGGTCGGCAGCGCTGCTCGGGCGCACCAGCACCTCGGCCGGGCCGCCGACGCGGAACCAGGTGAGTGCGCCCAGCGGTGCGTCGGCCTGTACCCGGCCACGGATCGGCGGCAGGCTGGCGGCCAAGCCGTTGCCAAATGTGGTGCCGTGACTCATCCGGCGCGCCTCGACGTGGCGCTCTGCAGCGCGGCGAGGTCGGCCGGTAGCGCCGCCGCCCACTGGGTGATGTTGCCGGCACCGAGGCAGATGACGAAGTCGCCGGGCCGCGCGATGGAGTTGACCATCTCGGCCAGGTGCTCCGGGCCCGGTAGCGGCACGACGCTGCGATGGCCGCGGGCGCGCAACCCGTCGACCAGTCCGTCGCGGCTGATGCCGGGGATCGGCGCCTCGCCGGCGGCATAGACGTCGGCCACGATAACGGTGCCGGCATCGTTCATGCAGGTGCAGAATTCCGGGAACAGCGACTCCAGCCGCGAGTAGCGATGCGGCTGCACCACGGCGATCACGTCGCGCGCGCCGGCCTGGCGGGCGGCCTTCAGCACGGCGGCGATCTCGACCGGGTGATGGCCGTAATCGTCGATCACGGTGACACCGTTGGCCTCGCCGGTCTTGGTGAAGCGCCGCTTGACGCCGCGGAAGCCGGCAAAGGCGCTCTTCAGCGTGTGCTCGTCCACGTCCATCTCGATGGCGATGGCCACGGCCGCTAGGGCGTTCTGCACGTTGTGCTGGCCCAGCATCGGCAACCGGAACGGCCCCATCTTGCGGGTGCGGTTCTTGCTGCGATCGGTGACCACCACCTCAAAGGTCGAGCCGAGCTTGTCCATGACCAGGCGTTCGGCGCGCACGTCCGCCTGCGGCGAGAAGCCGTAGGTCAGGATGCGGCGGTCCGACAGGCGCGGGATCATCGACTGCACGCCGGGATGGTCGATGCACAGCACGCCGAAGCCGTAGAACGGGATATTGCCGACGAACTGGTCGTAACCGGCGACCATGGCTTCCGCAGTGCCCCAATGGTCCAGGTGTTCCGGGTCCATGTTGGTGACCACGGCGATCACGGCCGGTAGGCGCAGGAAGCTGCCGTCGCTTTCATCGGCCTCCACCACCATCCAGTCGCCTTCGCCGAGCCGCGTGTTGCTGCCGTAGGCGTTGATGATGCCGCCGTTGATGACGGTGGGATCGATGCTGGCAGCCTCGAGCACGCAGGCGATTAGGCTGGTGGTGGTGGTCTTGCCGTGCGTGCCGCCGACCGCGATGGCCCATTTCAGCCGCATCAGCTCGGCAAGCATTTCGGCCCGGCGCACCACCGGCAGCAGGCGGGCGCGGGCGGCCATCACCTCCGGGTTGTCGCGCTTGACGGCAGTACTGGTGACGACGACCTGCGCGTTGGCGACGTTGCGCTCGTCATGCCCGATCGCCACTGGGATGCCGGCTTCGCGCAGGCGCTTGACGTTGTAGTTGTCGGCGATGTCGCTGCCCTGCACCGCATAGCCGAGCGTGTGCAGCACTTCGGCGATGCCGGACATGCCGATGCCACCGATGCCGACGAAGTGAATCGTGCCAATGCCGAGCGGGAGGGCTCTCATGCTGTGACTTCCTTGGTGAGAGCCGTCTCGACGAGATCGGCCAGGCGCGCGGCGGCATCAGGGATCGCATGCTGCGCGATGGCGTGCGCGGCGATGACCAGCCAGTCCGGCGATTGCAGTCGGGGCAGCAGCTTCTCGGCCAGCAATTCGGGGCGGCTTTCAAAGTCGGATTGCTCGATCACCAGCGCGTCGATCGCGCGGGCGTTGTCGAGCTGGTGGTTGTCGATCGCGTGCGGGAACGGCACCAGCAACGCGGGGCGGCCGGCGATGGCCAGCTCGGCCACCGTGCTGGCGCCGGCACGGGCGATCACGAGGTCGGTGCTAGCCAGGCGCTGTGCCATGTCGGCGAAGAACGGTGACAATTCGGCCTGGATGCCGAGCTTGGCGTAAGTGGCACGCACCCGCTCCAGGTCCTCCGGGCGGCATTGCTGGGTCATGCGCAAGCGGGCGCGCAACGCCGGGGGGAGCAGGCCGAGTGCTGCCGGCAGAGCGTTGCTGAAGATGCGGGCACCCTGACTGCCGCCGGTGACCAGAACGTGCAGCGGCGCGCCGGGCTCGGGCGGGGTATAGATGCTGCCGGCGAGCGCGGCGATCCCGGGGCGAACCGGGTTGCCGGTCGCCCGTGTCGGCGGACGTGACGGCAGCGCGCGGGTCTGGGCCACGCCGAGCGCCAGCCAGTCGGCGAAGCGGGCCAGCATGCGGTTGGCACGGCCGAGCACGGCGTTCTGCTCGTGCAGGATGATCGTCGGCTTGCGGCGCGGCATCAGCCCGGCGGCCAGAACCGGCGGCACGGACGGGTAGCCGCCGAAGCCGATCAGCACGGCCGGATTGAGCCGGGCGAGCACGCGCCGGGCCTCGAGCGTGCCGCGGGTGAGCGCCACCACGGCCTTGGCGCCGCGCAACAGGCCACGGCCGGCGATGCCGGCACCGGGCAGGACGAACACCTCGCGCCCGGCGAACACCGCCGAACGCTCGCCGCCGCTGCGGCTGTCGGTCATCAGCGCGACGCGGTGGCCCCGGCGGATCAGCTCGCTCGCCAGCGCTTCGGCCGGAAAGAAATGCCCGCCAGTGCCGCCGGCGGCGATGACGATCGGCCGCACTGCATCGCCTCTCATCGTGCGCCCTCCCAAATCTCGTTGCGGCCTCGCTGGCGGGTGAGTGCAAGCAGCATGCCGATGCCGAGCGCGATCGCCAGCACGGAGGAGCCGCCATAGGAGACGAACGGCAGCGTCATGCCCTTGGTCGGGATCAGGTGCAGCGAGGAGGCCATGTTGATGAAGCTCTGCAGCCCGAAGCTGGTCACCAGGCCGGATGCCGCCAGCACCACGAACAGATCATGTTCAGCGATTAGTTTGATGAGCCCGCGCAGTACGATGAAGCCGAAGATCCCCAGCACGAATACGCACACCACTAGGCCGAATTCCTCGCCCATGACGGCGAACACGAAGTCCGCATGTGCGTCCGGCAGCACGTCCTTGACCCGGCCTTCACCCGGCCCACGGCCCAGCAGGCCGCCATTGCCGAAGGCTTCGAGGGCGGTGGTGACCTGGTAATTGTCGCCAGCGGCCGGGTCGAGGAAGCGGGTGACGCGGCTGCGGACGTGCGGGAAGAAGGTGTAGGCGGCAACGGCGGCAGCCCCGAGCGCGCCGGCACCGACGCCGACCAGCAGCAGGTTCAACCCGGCGATGAACAACTGCACGAAGAACACGCACCCGACGACCGCGAGCATGCCCATGTCCGGCTGCGACTTCAGCAGCAGCGCGATGAGCCCGAACACCGCGCCGGCTGCGAGCATGCCGGAGGTGCGGCGGCCCCATTGCAGTTCGGTCAGCAGCCAGGCGGTGACGACGGCGAAGCACGGCTTGATGAACTCGCTCGGCTGCAGCGTCATACCGGGCAGGTTGATCCAGCGCCGCGCGCCCTTGATGTCCACGCCATGCCCGATCGTCCAGGCGGTAAGCAGGATTGAGATGCCGCAGCCGACAAGCGCGAGGCGACGGATCTGCCGCGGGCTCAGCAACGAGACGGCGACAACAATCAGGCTGGCGAGGCAGAGAAACACGATCTGCTTGACGATGAAGGCGTCGCGGCTGACGTGGATGCGCTCGGCCACCGCGGGCGAGGCGGCCAGCATCATGATATAGCCGAAGCCGATCAGGGTCGCGACCGCGAACAGCGTCCAGCGGTCCACGGTGAGCCACCAGCGGCCGAGGACGGAGTCGTCGGAATTGGCGAGGCGCATCAGGCGGGCTCCCGAATAGCGTGAGTGGCGCGGGCGAGATCGGCGAAGCGATCGCCGCGGGCTTCGAAACCGCTGAACTGATCGAAGCTGGCGCAGGCGGGCGAGAGCAGCACCGTGTCAGCGCCGAGGGACGGCGCGATACGGCGCGCGGTCTCGCAGGCAGCATCGAGCGTGCCGCACTGGGTGTACGGCACGGCGGCGGCTGCGAGCGTCTCGGCCAGGATCGGCGCGTCGCGGCCGATCAGCAGCGTGTGCGCCAGGCGCGGGAAGAATGGGGCAAGGTCGGCAATGCCGCCGGCCTTGGACACGCCACCGGCGATCCAGACGATCCGCTCGTAGCAGGCCAGCGCGCGGGCGGTGGCGTCGGCATTGGTGGCCTTGCTGTCGTTGACCCAGTCAATGTCGTCGATCCGCGCAACGCGCTGCTGACGATGCGGCAGGCCTGGGAAGCTGACGATGCCGGCGGCAATGGCAGCGCGGTCGAGGCCGAGGGCGGCGGCCATCGCGGCGGCGGCGGCGGCATTCTGCGCGTTGTGCGAGCCGGGCAGAGCGGCGGCCTCGGCCATGTCGACGATGGGGCCGGTCGCGTCGCGCAGGACGCCGCGGTCGCACCAGACATCGGCAGGACGCTCGCCCGAGATGCGTAGCCCGGCGATCGGCAGCGACGCCGTCATCTCGTCATCGATCCCGAGCACGGCGGTGTCGCCGGCTTCCTGCCGGTCGAAGATGTGCAGCTTGGCCGTCGCATAACCGTCCATCGAGCCGTGACGGTCCAGATGGTCGGGGCTCAGATTGAGCAGGCAGGCGACGCCGAAGCGTAGGCTGTGCAGCCGCTCCAACATGTAGGACGACATTTCCAGCACATACACGCCGGCATCGCCCAATGGCGGCAAGATAAGGGCGGGCGTGCCCAAATTGCCGCCGGCTACCGCCTCGTGGCCGGCCGAGACGAGCATGTGGTGCACCAGCGCCGTGGTGGTGCTCTTGCCGTTGGTGCCGGTGATGCCGACGAAACGAGCAGCGGAACCGCGGCGCCGGGTCGCGAGGTAGAGCAGCTCGGCATCCGACAGGATGGGGATGCCGGCGGCATTGGCGGCGGCAGCGGCGGGATGAACGGTCGGCAGCGTGTGCGGGATGCCGGGGCTCAGCACCAGCGCCGTGTAGCCGGCGAGGTCGAACGGTTGCGGCAGCGGCACCAGGCCGGCCGGGATGGCGCGATCGTCCCACACGGCGACGTCGGCGCCCATCTCCAGCAGCGCGTGGGCGACCGGCAGCCCGTTGCGGCCCAGCCCCACCACTGCATAGCGTTCGCCGGCGAACAGGCCCGTCATCGGATCTTCAACGTGGCTAGGCCGACCAGGGCCAGGATCATCGAAACGATCCAGAATCGAATCACGATCGTTGGCTCCGACCAGCCCTTTTTCTCGTAATGGTGGTGCAACGGCGCCATCAGGAACACGCGCCGCCCGGTGCGCTTGTACCAGAACACCTGGATGATGACGGACACGGTCTCCAGCACGAACAGCCCGCCGACGATGGCCAGCACCAGCTCGTGCTTGGTCGCTACGGCCACCGCGCCCAGGGCGCCGCCTAACGCCAGGCTGCCCGTGTCGCCCATGAACACGGCGGCCGGCGGGGCGTTGTACCACAGGAAACCCAGCCCGGCGCCGATCAGCCCGGCCAGGAACACGCCCAACTCGCCGACGCCCGGCACCGGATGCAGCTGTAGGTAATCGGCGAACACACGGTTGCCGACCAGGTAGGCGATCAGCGCGAACACGCCAGACGCGATGATGGTCGGCACGATCGCCAGCCCGTCCAGCCCGTCGGTCAGGTTCACGGCGTTACTCGCGCCGACCATGACCACCATGCCGACCAGCGGAAAGGCGTAGCCGAACGGAATCAATACTTCCTTAAACACCGGCAGCGTCAGCCCGGTGGCGAGCGGCCCGCGGATCATGGTCATCAGCACGACGGAGCAGACCAGCCCCATGACCAGTTGGGCGATCATCTTGTGGCGGCCCGAGACGCCCTTGGTGTTGCGCCGCGACAGTTTGAGGAAGTCGTCCACGAACCCGATCGCGCCATAGCCCAGCGTCAGCAACAGCACCGCCCAGACAAAGCCGTTGGTGAGGTCCGCCCACAGCAGCGTCGAGATCGACAGCGACAGCAGGATCAGCACGCCGCCCATGGTGGGCGTGCCTTTCTTCTCGACCAGGTGCCGCGCCGGGCCGTCCTCGCGGATCGGCTGGCCGCCGCGCTGCACCGAGCGCAGCCAGCGGATGACGATCGGGCCGAGCACGAAGCTGAGGAACAGCGCCGTCAGGCAGGCCGCACCCGACCGGAAGGTGAGGTAACGGAACAGGTTTGCCACGATGTACTGATCGGCATACGGGCGGGCGAGATTGTAGAGCAATTAGCGAAAGCTTTCCGAAAGCCGGGCTTCCAAACCGGCGACGACCAGGCGCATCCGAGTTCCGAGGCTGCCCTTGATCAAGACGGTGTCGCCGGGCCGGACGGCGTCGGCGACGATGGGGGCGAGGCTGGCCGAATCGTCGGCCAGCACGCCGCGCTGGGTGGCGGGGAGCGCCTCGAACAGGTGCCGCATCAGCGGGCCGCACGCGTAGACCACGTCCGCCGCGGCACTGACGTCGGGCGCCAAGCCCGCATGTTCGGCCGGCCCGAACGCGCCCAACTCGAGCATGTCGCCCAACACGGCGACCCGGCGCGCGCCGCCCATGCTGCGCAGCACCGCCAGCGAGGCACGGATGGAGGCGGTATTGGCGTTATAGCTCTCGTCGAGCAACGTGACGTCTCCCAACGTCCGATGCAGGCCGCGGCCGCCAAGTGGGCGGAAATCGGCAAGCCTGGCTGCGGCAACGGCCGGGTCGAGCCCGAGTGCTGCGACGGCGGTGAGCGCCGCGGCGGCGTCCATCCGCATGTGGGCGCCGGGCGCGGTGAGCGGCAGCGTCATGCGCTGGCCGCGGAAGACTGCCGTCTCGCCATCGAGGTGCATGTCGGCGTCGTCGTTTCGCCCAAACGTCAGTGTCTCGCCCGCGAGCGCCCGTAGGCGGGAAAATTGTGGGCTGTCGGCCGGCAACACGGCGATACCGCCTGAACGCAGGCCACGCAGGATGGCGGCCTTCTCGTCGGCGATGGCTTCGATGCTGCCGAGGTGGCCGATATGGGCGGCCTCGATGTTGGTGATGACCGCGACGTCCGGTTGCGCCATGCGGGCCAGCGGTTCGATCTCGCCCGGATTGTTCATCCCGATCTCGCACACGCAGAACGCGGCATCGGCCGGCAGCCGGGCCAGCGTCAGCGGCAGGCCCCAGTGATTGTTGTAGGAGGCCACGGCCGCATGCGTCGGCCCGAAAGCACCAAGCACCGTGCGCAGCATCTCCTTGGTCGTCGTCTTGCCCACGCTCCCGGTCACGGCCACAACCCGGCCGCCGAACCGCGCCCGTCCTGCCGCGCCAAGGCGTTGCAAGGCTGCCAGCGTGTCATCGACCAGCAAGGCGGGCGCGTCGGCCGGCACGCTGTCGGCCCGATGCACCATCACCGCGGCAGCGCCCTTGGCCAGCGCCGCAGCGACGTGTTGGTGCCCGTCCCGCTCACCCACCAGGGCGATGAACAGGTCGCCGGGCACCAGCGTGCGCGTGTCAATCGACAGGCCGGCGATGGCGAAGGCCGCCGTGGCGTGCCCGCGCGTCGCGGCGGCGAGCGCCGGGCCGTCCCACAGCGCGGTCAGAGGAGCCGCCTTACAGTAGCCACGTCGTCGAACGGGATCGTTTCGGCGCCGATGGTCTGGCCCTGTTCGTGACCCTTGCCGGCCACGACCAGAACGTCGCCGGAGCGGAGGCCCTCGAGCCCGGCGGCAATGGCCGCTTCCCGATCACCGATTTCGATTGCGCCGGAACAGGCCGCACGAATGGCGGCACGGATGCTGGCCGGGTCCTCGCTGCGAGGATTGTCGTCGGTGACGATCACGCGGTCCGCCAGGCGGGCGGCAATGGCGCCCATGAGCGGGCGCTTACCGCGGTCGCGATCGCCGCCAGCGCCGAACACAATGTGCAGCCGCCCTGCCGTGTGGGGCCGTAGTGCGAGCAGCAGCCGCTCCAATGCGTCCGGCGTGTGTGCGTAATCGACGTAGATCGCTGCGCCGCCGGTCTCGGCGGCAAGCTCCATCCGTCCGCGCACGCCGGTCAGTTGGCCCAGCAACGCCACCGCATCGCCCGTGCCCGTGACCATCGCCAAGCCGGCGGCGAGCAGCGCGTTGTCGGCCTGGAAGCGCCCCGGCAGTTTCAGCTCAACCGTGCCGAAGCCGCGCAATTCCAGCGTCTGACCGCCGGGATGCGGCACGGCGCGGCGCAGGTCCAGCAGGGTGCCGCCATCGCCGACCGTGTGGGCGCCAGGTATTGCCGCCGCCGTCTCAGGGTCGAGGGTCGTGCTCAGCACCG
Source organism: uncultured Acetobacteraceae bacterium (assembly GCA_964613945.1). Taxonomy (GTDB): domain Bacteria; phylum Pseudomonadota; class Alphaproteobacteria; order Acetobacterales; family Acetobacteraceae; genus JAVVHH01. Next base: position 63,171 of record CAZTJC010000011.1, on the reverse strand, counting down.
CCGGCGCTCCCTGCGGCAATAACTCGCGGAACAGCCTCACCTTGGCGGCGCGGTAGGCCTCGAGCGTGCCGTGGTAATCCAGGTGGTCGCGGGTGAGATTGCTGAACCCGGCTGCCGCGAGCCGCAGCCCGTCGAGCCGGAACTGGTCCAAACCGTGCGACGACGCCTCGATCGCTGCGGTGTCGACACCTTCGCGCGCCAGCACCGCCAGTGTCTGCGCCAGCGATACCGGGTCGGGCGTGGTCAGTCCGCCGCCGCCCGCGTGACCCGGCGCGATCACGCCCAACGTGCCGAGGCTCGCGGCGACGCCGCCGGCCGCCATCTTCAACTGCCGGACGAACTCAACCGTGCTGGTCTTGCCGTTGGTGCCGGTCACCGCGATGACGCAGCCGGGCTGCGTGCCGGCCTGCAGCGCGGCCAGGCGGGCCAGGGCGCGCCGCGGCTCGCGATCCACCAGCATCGGCACCGGCGGAACGCCGTCGGGCCAGGTCGTGCCTTCCGGCGCCAGCACGGCGGCAGCCCCACGCGACACGGCATCGGCGATGAAGTCGCGACCGTCCAGCCGGGTGCCGGGCAGCGCCGCATAGAGCATGCCCGGTCGGATCGCACGGCTATCCGCCGACACGCCGGTAAATGCCGCCGGCAAGCCTGGCACGGCGCGTAGGCCGACCTCGCTCAGCATGTCATGGAGCCTAATGTCATCGAGCCGCGGCAGGGACGACATAGCTCGCCTCCCGCTGCCGTGGCGCCGCGGGCACCGGGCCCGGCATCTTGACCATGGGAGCGCCTTGCGGCGCCGCTGGTAACGCAACCGGGGCAGCCGGCTTTGGCGCGTCATGATACCCGGCCGGCCGGCCCACGGTCAGCGGCATCGCCAGCGCGGCTTGCGTTGCGGCCATCTGCGCGCCCGTTTCCGGCATCAGCCCCAGCATCGGTCCGATACGCGCGATCACCCGGCCCGCCCCCGGTGCGCTGACCGCGCCCGCCGTCGAGTAGCCGCCGGTGCTGGCGTTGCCCTTGGGCTCGTCGAGCATGAAATACACCGCGTATTTCGGCGCGTTCATCGGGAACACGCTCATGAACGCGCTGATGTTGGTGTGCTTCTTATAGCCGTGGCCGGAGTTCTTCTCCGCCGTGCCGGTCTTGCCGCCCACGAAATAGCCCGGCACGTCCGCCGGCTTGCCGTAACCGTCGGTCACCACCAGCCGCATCAGTCGCCGCATCGTGTCCGACGTCGAGTGCTGCATCACCTGCGTGCCCGTGCGCGGCCCCATGTCGGGCTCCGGCGCCAGGATGGTCGGCCGCAGCACCGTGCCGCCGTTGGCGATCGCCGCCGTGCCGCGAACGACGTGCAGCGGCGAGACGGCGATGCCGTGCCCGAAGCCGACCGTCATGGTCACGACTTCTTTCCAGTTGCTCGCCGGCTGCACGATCGGCTGTCCCTGTTCCGGCAGCTCGATGCCCACGCGGGTGAACATCCCCATCTGCTGCAGCCAGCTGCGCTGCCGTTCCGCGCCCATCTGCTGGGCCATGTGCGCCGCGCCCAGGTTGGACGAGTAGGCGATCACTTCCGGCAACGACAGGACGCGGTGCTTGCCTTCGAAGTCGGTGATCGTGAAGCGGCCGATCCGGATGGGATTTGCCGCATCGTAAGAGCTCCACAGGTGACCCACACCGCTGTCGAGCGTCATGGCCGCGGTCTGTAGCTTGAAGGTGCTGCCGGGCTCGTACATGCCGGTCACGGCACGGTTGAAGCGTTCTTCGTTGGTGGCCGAGCCGAACTTGTTGGCGTCGTAGTCGGGCAGGCTGACCATGGCGATGACTTCGCCGGTCCGCACGTCCATCACGATGCCGCAGGCGCCGATGGCGCGGAACTCGTCCATGCTCTTGGACAACTCGTCGCGCACCACCGCCTGCACCCGCACGTCGATCGACAGGCGCAACGGTTCAGGGTTCTCGCGCAACCGCTGTTCGAACGACCGCTCGACGCCAGCCACGCCCTTGGTGTCGACGTCCACCCCGCCCAGCACCTGCGCCGCGACCCGGCCCTGCGGATAGCGCCGACGCTCGGTGGCTTGGAAATAGATGCCGGGAATGCCGAGATTGTTGATCGCGAGCTGCTGGCGCGGCGAGATGCCGCGCGCAATCCAGGCAAACTGCTTCTCGGTGCTCAGCTTGGCCTTGGTCGCTTCCAGATCGAGCTGCGGCAGCACGGATTTCAGCTTAACCGCGGCGTCGTTCGGGTCGATCATCTCCTTCGGGTTGGCATACACGGCGGCCGTCGGCAGAGAGACAGCCAGGATCTCGCCATTGCGATCGGTGATCGTGGCGCGCGGATGCGGGGCGTCGCGCGCCGGGTCGGGAGGAGCGGCTTCGGCCATTGCCGTCGGGTCCGGCAGTGGCGGCGGACCGCGCTCGGCCCGTCGCGGCTGCACCGGCACGATGACGGTCGCCAGCGCCAACTTCACCATCACGGCGGTGAACAGCACCGTGAACCCGCTGGCTGCGAACAACAGCCGGCCGCGCGTCTTTTCCAGCGCCGCACGGCGCTGAAGGTCAGGCGCGGTAACCCGGACGGTGTGCATCCGCGGTTGGTTTGGCTCCTCCGGCCGGCGTGGCGAGTCCGACATGGGCTACCGCGAGGCGAACGGGACAGGCGGCGGCAATGCGGTGTGACCACCGAGCATCGACGCGCTCGGGGCCGCATAGGTCGGCTGGGCATAGGCCGGCTGCGCATAGGCGGGCGGCGCATAGGCAGGCTGGGCATAGGCTGGCTGCACATAGGCGGGTTGCTGGGAATAAACCCGCTGCGGCACCGGTGCAGGGGAGGCGGCCTGGGCATAACCACCGTTCTGCGCCCGCATGGCGCGGAGCACGGCGGCGCCAACGGTTCCGGGCGCGGTTGCCTCGTTGCCGGCGATCTCGACCGGGGGACGCGGGCGGGGTGCCCGAACCGGCGGCGCTACGGACTCGGTGGCGAGCTGAACCGGTGCGCGAGCGACCACCGGCTTCTCGACCGGACGGGCGATCGGCTTGACCTCCGCGACGGCTGCGACCGGCTTGGGCTCGACCTTCGGCTTGACTTCGGCAACCGTGACCGGCGCCTCGCGCGGCTTGACGGCCGGCACTGCAACCGGGACCGGCAGGGGCGCTGCTTGGGCCACCGGTGTCGCGGCCGGCTCTTCCGGCTCGGCCTCGAGTTGTAGCTTCTCCTGATGCGGTGCCACCGGGGCGGGCAAGCGCGTGGACAAATCGGCCAGGGCAACGAACTGCGTCGGCTTCAACGTCTGTAACGACGTGTGCGCCTTGGCTAATTCGGCGAGGCGGTCGGGCTCGTTGAGCAACGCCCATTCCGCCCGCAGCATCCCCGTCCGCTCCCGAGTCGCCTCGGTCTGCTTAATGGTGCGCATGATCTCGCGATCGAGAACCTGGGCGTGGTGCTTGCTCTGGTAGAGATACAGCCCGGCACCAAACGCCGAAACCATGCAGATGAGCGTGAACGGCCGGATCATGGCGCGATCTCCATTTCTTGGAGCAGCGGAACGGGAAGCCGTGCGAGCGCCCGAAGGCGACCGCTGCGGGCACGGGGATTAGCCTGCGTCTCTTCCGAACGGGGACGTTCCGCGCGGTTGGTCAGCAGGGTGAATTTTGCCGCTCGTCGATCGACGAGCCCGGCCGGGTCGTGACGCGACGGACCGGGCGTCCGGCCAGCGGCATCCTGCATGAAGCGCTTGACCAGCCGATCCTCGAGGGAATGGAACGACACCACGACCAGCCGTCCGCCGGGGGCGAGCAACTGCACCGCGGCTTCCAGTCCGCGCACGATCTCGCCCAACTCGTCATTGACGCGGATACGCAGGGCCTGGAACGAGCGGGTGGCCGGGTCGATCCCGGAGCGGTCGCCCGGAACGACTCGGCGTATGATCTCCGCCAGCTGCAGCGTGGTCGTGATCGGCGTGTCCTTTCTGGCGGTGACGATCGCTTTCGCGATGCGCCTCGACAGCCTTTCCTCGCCGAGCTGGTACAACGTGTCCGCCAGGTCGGATTCGCTCAGGGTGTTGACCAGATCGGCCGCCGTGGTCCCGCTGACGGCCATGCGCATGTCGAGCGGGCCGTCGCTGCGGAAACTAAAACCACGTTGCGAATCGTCGATCTGGAAGGACGACACGCCCAGGTCGAGGACGATGCCATCTAGCGCCGCGACGCCGCGATCTGCCAACAGACCGACCATCTCGCCGAAATTACCCTGCAGCAGCTGCAACCTGTTCGGGTATCTGGCCGCCAGCGCCGCCCCGCGCTCAATGGCGGCCGGGTCACGGTCTATGGCCCAGACGGTGCAGTCGGCAGCGCGCAGGATGGCGTCCGTGTAGCCGCCGCCGCCGAACGTGCCGTCCAGCATTGCTTCGCCATTCTGGGGTGCGAGGTGATGTAATACCTCGCGCAACAGAACGGGCTCGTGATGGAGCGCGCTCATTTGTTGGCGGCCGGCAGCGTCAGGGCGCGCGTCGCGGCACCCTGACGCGCATTGGTCTTGCGCTGCAGCCCGGCGGTGGGTTCCCAAATCTGGAAGCGCGCGCCAAGGCCCATGAAGGCAACGGATTCGGTCAGGCCGGCATGCTGCACCAGCGACTCGGGGACGACGATCCGCCCTTCCTTGTCGGGCTCCACCGGCCAGGCGTCGGCGTACAGGGTTGTTGCCAGAGTATCCTGATCTTCGTTGAACAGGTCGATTCGCTCGAAGCCGGCCGCCAGCGCCTCGAAGCGTGAAGCCGGCCAGGCATCGATGCACGGCAGCGTATGAGACGGGCGCAGAATCAGCGACGGAACACCTTCCACTGCTAGAGAGCGAAGCGCGGCACGAAAGGGGGCTGGAACCGACATGCGGCCCTTGGCATCGAAGCGCGATTGATGGGTCCCCATGAACTGAATTGGCTCGTCCGACCGTCGTTACGCGCCCAACCGATGGGCACCGATAAGCTGCCCCGCGGCATTCCGTGGGATAGCTTGGGATAACATGGGCCGATATGGGTCGTCTATGAGAAACCCGGTCTAGATCGCGATTGCGTGAGGATCATCGCAATGTGATTCCAACGTGTTAGAGCATGCAAATGAGACGCCGTACGCAAGACGCCGGCTTTCTTTTTTTGCTCCAATTTATGGGTATTTTTGACGGTTGGAGAGGAGCCAGACGGCCTGTAAGCCGGGTTCTGTTCGTCTCCCGAGGGAAACGAGACGACCATTCCTCTGCGACGTGCGTTGCCGCACGCCTGACGCGACCAACCCGGGGAACGGGGCGGAAACACCCCTGCGTCACAGCGTCGAGACGCTGCCGCCGGCCCCCCCTATTCGGTCTTGCTCCCGGTGGGGTTTACCCTGCCACCCCTGTCGCCAGGGGTGCGGTGCGCTCTTACCGCACCGTTTCACCCTTGCCGACGGCACCCTTGCGAGTGGGACGCCGGCGGTTTGTTTTCTGTGGCACTTTCCCTGAGGTCACCCTCGCCGGCCGTTAGCCGGCACCGTATTCCCGTGGAGCCCGGACTTTCCTCCACCCCCATATTGAGAGCAGCGGCCGTCCAGCCGTCTGGCGCGCCGGGTGTGGCCGCGTTAGCCGGCCGGGTCAAGCGCCCGCATGACGTCGGTCAGGCGGCAACACGTTTCGTGGTCGGCGACTCCGTCGACGCGCGCGGGACGCCACCGGCGTTGGAACGCGCTGATCGCCGTGGCGAGATCGGGGATCGGATAACCGATGCGGCGCAAAGCCGATTCGGGGTCGGCCACCGGTTCATCGCCGAGCGGGGGCCAAATCCCGACGCCAGCGGCGGCAAGGCCCGGCCAATCGAACAGCTCGCCCGGGTCCTGCTTGCGATCAGGCGCGATGTCGCTGTGCCCAACGACGTTCGCCGCGGGAATCGGGTGTCGCGCCAGGATCGCCTGACATAGCGCCGTCACCGCCCGCATCTGCGCCGGCGGAAACGGACGGTAACCCCATTCGTGACCCGGATTGACGATCTCGATGCCGATCGAGCGTCCGTTCAACGTCTGGTGGCCGCGCCAGAACGAGATGCCGGCGTGAAAGGCGCGGTGTGCCTCGTCGACGAGCTGCCACACGGTGCCATCCTCGTCGATGACGTAGTGCGACGACACATGCGCCACCGGGTCACGCAGCCGCTCGATCGCCGTGGCGGCCGATTGCATGCCGGTGTAATGCAGGACGAGCGTGTCGATCGGCGTGCCGGCCGGGCGATCGTCGAAGTTCGGGCTTGGCGCCTGCCTCAAAGTCCACGCTCGCGCTTGATGCGGTCCCACGCGGCATTGACCCGCGCGACCTTTTCGCCGGCACGGGCGATGAAATCGGGCGTGACGCCTTTGGAGGCCAGCGTGTCGGGATGGTTCTCGCGGATGAGCTGGAGCCACGCCTTGCGCAGGTCCTCATCCGACGTCGTACGCGGCACGCCGAGCACCGCGTAGGGATCGTCGCCGCCCGGGGCTGCCCGCGCGCTACCGCCGCTGGCGCCATCCCAGGCGACGCGGTCGAGCCCGAACAAGGTATGGACCCGCTGCAGCATGGCCTGCTCGGCCTGGTTCACCGGCTTGTCGGCCCGCGCGATCGCGAACAGCGCCGAGAGCACGTCCTCCAGCAGGCCGCGATTATCCGCGAAGCTCTCGCCAAGCTGCTTGGCATAAGGCTCCCAACCCTCGGAGCTGTCCCGCGCTTGGTCGAACAGCCGGCCGATGTCGCGCACCGATTCCGGCGGGATGCGGAACTGCCGCTTGAACGCGTCGATCTCGTCGCGCACCACCGGGCCATCGGCCTTGGCCAGTTTGGCCGACAGCACGACGACGCCGACGGCGAATAATTGCTGCTTGCCGCCCAACAGCGCGGCCAGGCGTGCCGGGTTTAACGGCGACTCACCGAGGCTGAACTTCGGCATACCGCCGCTTTCGGCCGCGTGCCCCAAGGCCGCCCCGATCATCGCGCCGACCGGTCCCCCCGCCGCGAACCCAGCGATGCCGCCGAGTAACTTGCCCCAATAGCTCATAGAGGACAGGTTAGCGCCGTTTCCCTGCGACGGGAAACGCGTGCATCGGAGCGCCGTCCGCGAGTGTCCATTTCTGCTGCCCCGCTGAGTCCCAGCGGCCGCCCGCGCGGCCCCCACAGCGGCATGCGAGCGGGACGCCTCGTCCTGCTGAGCATGGCGGCCATCCTGGCCGTGCTGATCGCGGTGATCTGGATCCTGCCCGGCATGCTGGACTGGAACCGGTATCGCGGCAGCATCGCCAGCCTGGTCGCGGCCGGGATCGGCCGGCCGGTGCGGATCGACGGCAACATCACGTTGCATCTACTGCCGCAGCCATTCCTGACCGCCACCGACCTGGAGGTCGACGATGCGGGTGACGGCGTGGTGCTGCATGCCAAGGCGATACGCCTCCGAGTCGCACTCGGGCCGCTGGTCGCCGGCCGGGTGGATGCGCGCGAACTGACGCTGCAGGGCGCCGATCTGCGCTTGCCCTGGCCGCCGCCGCCCGGGGCACTCAGCCGCCGCCCACCGGCCTGGATCACGGGATTGCAGGCGCGCGTTGAGGAAAGCCGGCTCCGGATCGGCGACTTCGTCCTAAGCGGCATCGATGCCTTGCTCGGCGCCGATCCCGAGACCGGCACCCTGTCGGCAGCCGGGTCTGCCACGCTGTTCAACCTGCCCACCCGCTTCACCACCCGCGTCGGGCGACCCGGTCGCGATGGCGCAGCACCGATCGATATCAGCCTCGATGGCCTGGACAAGCTGCGCGACACCGGCGGCACCGTGTCCGGGCAGGTGGAGGCGGACGGCTCGCTGAGCGGCCGCGTCACCGCGCGCGGGTCCGACCTGTCGCAGCTGGTGCCGGCTCCGGCGGCGGCGTGGCGCGGCGATGGCCGGATTTCGGCATCGGGCGGGATCATCGTCGCCGACGAGTTGGCCATCGAGATCGCCGGAGCGCCGGCCCGCGGCGCCGTCGCGCTGCGCGTGCAGCCGGACTTGCGGCTCGACATCGCGCTCACGGCGGGGCGGCTGAACCTCGACGAATGGACCCCGGTGCTGTTGCGGGCGGCCCAACCCGGGCGAGCACCGGGCTTTCCGACCGGGATCGATCTCTCGGCGGAGGCGGCGACGCTGGCCGGTGGCGCGCTGCGTCAGGTGCGGGTGGGCTTCGACATCGATGGCGATGGAGTCACGCTTCGCGACGCCACGGCCATCGTGCCCGGCGACGCGAAGCTGACGCTGTCGGGCCATTTCCCGAACAAGGGCCGGGCTATCGGCTTCGAGGGCAGCGGCACACTGATCGCGCCCGATCTGCGCGGCACACTGCGTTGGCTGGAACCGGTCGCGCCCGCATTGATCCATGCCCTGCCCGATGCCGCGCTGCGGACGGCGAACCTGTCTGCCAAGATCGGCATCGACCCGGCGCAACTGTCCTTCACCGATCTGAAAGGCACGTTGGACGGCGCCGATGCACAAGGCGGTGTGGCGGTGCGGCTTGGCCCGAAACTCGGCGTCAGCGGAGGTCTGACGCTTGATCGCTTGCTGCTCGACCCGTGGTTGCCCGACTTTGCCGCCTTTGATCGCCCGGTGGATGCCTACACGGCGGCGGTCAGGTCGCTCGCATCGGCGGGGTTCGACACGGATCTGAAGCTGCAGGTCAAGCAGGCAGACTGGCGCGGGGCGCATTTCGGGCCGCTGGCCTTCGACGTCCAGAGCGAGGCGGGGCGGCTGACCGTTCGGCGCTTCGAAGTCAGTGCGGCCGGGCTGCATGCGACGGCTTCCGGCACGCTTGGCGAGGGTGGCCGCGTGAGTGAGGGACGGCTGGAGTTGACGGCGCAGGAGATCGCGCCGTTGCGGCCGTTCATGCCTCGCAACGCTGCCTGGGTGGCGCCGCTGCTGCACGGGCCCGCCAGCCTCCTCACGCTGATCGCCGGGCCGGCAGAGGCGCTCGGGGTCAAGGCGACGCTCGACCTCGGCGATCTCCGGGTCGAGGCGCAACCGGTGTTGAACCTGGTGGCACGGCGCTGGGCGGGGCCGCTGACGCTGCATCATCCCGGCGCATCGCGGCTGTTGACCGAACTCGGCTTCGGCGATGTGACTTGGCTCGGCGACGGGTCGTACTCCGTCATCGCGCAACTGTCCCACATACCGGGCCGGCTCGACGTCAACTCGATCGAACTGGTCGCCGGCGCAACGCGGCTCACCGGTCAGTTGTCGGACGCCGATCATGTCATACAGGGCAAGCTGAAGGCCGAGACGCTGACGCTTCCGGCAATCGACCTGCGATCGACCGACCCGCTGCCGTTGGCGATGTTGGGGGCACATGCGGCCACCGTCCATCTCGATGCCGACCGTGTTTTGATCGGGATGGTGCCGGGAATCACCGATCTGGCGACGGACGTCGAGATCAGGGAGGGGGTGGTCGGCGTCACAGGCCTGACGACCAAGCTCGGAGGTGGCACGCTTTCGCTCTCGGCGAAGCTGCAGCCCGGCGATCCCCCCTCTCTGTCGCTTGAGGGACAGACCGATGGCGTCGGCGTTTCCGGGCCCGTGCTCGGCAGCACGCTGGATGTGGTGGCCGGAACGCTCACATCGAAATTCAAAGTGAGCGGCGAGGGTTTCAGCCCGGCCACGCTGGTGGCGACCCTGACCGGGAGCGGGGTCGCGACGGTGGAGAATGCCGGCGTCGTCGGGTTCGACGTGCCTGCGATCCAGGATGCGCTGACGCATGCGGAGGCCAAGACGCTGGCGCCTGCGCTGCGTGACGCGCTGTTGACCGGGAGCACCGTGATCCCGACGCTCACGCTGCCATTCGATCTCCAGCGCGGCGTGTTGAGCACGCGGGCGCAGGGCGGTGCAGCCGCGTTGAACGCGTCGGTCGATCTGACCGGCGGAACGGTCAACGGACGCCTGACGGTGTCGCCAGGACCGGACCTTCCGGAGTTACCGGTGCGGTTGAGCGGGAAGTTGGCGAACCCGGTACGCACGCCGGAGTTGGCAGGTGCAGCACGATGGCTGGCGGAGCGTCCCTGAAATGAGAGTTTGGTTTCTATCCCTGGCAGCCGGCGTGCTGTTGGCAGCAGCATCGACGTCACCGGTGTGGTCGCAAGCGTCGATGACCAACGCGACCGGGCTGTGGCGGACCGTGGACGACAAGACCGGCGAGGTTCGGGGAGCGGTGAGGTTGTTCGAGAACAACGGCACGATTTACGGCAGGATCGAGCAGGTCCTCGACCCGAAGGCGATCAATCAGGTTTGCGTCAAGTGCAGCGGCGATCGGCACAACAAACCGATTCTTGGACTGGATGTGATCCGCGGCGTTCGCCCGGATGGTCCGGGCTACTGGAGCGGCGGCCAGATCCTCGACCCTGAGACCGGAGACGATTACCGCGTCTCGCTCCGACTCGACGATGGCGGCCGCAAGCTGATCGTGCGCGGCTCCATCCTCGGGGGCATGATCGGTCGCAGCCAGACCTGGGTTCGCGCGTCGCCTTGATCAGGCGACGACCGCTTCTTCGTCCAGGACCGCATACACCAGGCCGAGCAGGCGGGATGCACTATCGTGCAGGCCGACGCGATCGGCTTCCTGCGCGAGGGAGATGAGCCGGTCGGCGAGGATAAGGGGGCTGAAGCGCGGGGCCTGGCCGAAATGGACGGGCGTGTGAGCGAAGGTGAAAAGGTCGGGCGTCATCGGAGTTTCTCCTGCCTGCGGAATTTATCGGCCGCAGAGAGAGAATGAACCGCTAACCGTTGACAAAAGGTTAAGGTCGATGACGCAAAGCGAAAATTCTCAATCGCGATGCGAGCGGCTCATCCGGTTGCCGCTCGGCGTCCAAATCGGCGACCAGCGATGACAGGATCGTGCCGCGAATCTCGGCGATTTCGGTCAGTGCCTGCCAGAACTCCGGTTCCAGCGCGACGCTGGTCCGGTGTCCCGCCAGACTGAAGCTATGCTTGATCAGGCGCATAGCCGGGCCACCGCCCAGTGTGCGGCGTCGGCGACGACCGGGTCGGCATCGGCGCAGAGGCGTTCCGCCACCGGTCGCAGCGTGGGGTCGGCGGAGTTGCCGATCGCGATCATGACGTTGCGAATGAAGCGGTTGCGGCCGATGCGCTTAATGGGTCCGCCGGCGAACAGGGCGCGGAAGCCTGCGTCGTCAAGGGCGGCGAGGTCGGCCAGGGCAGGGGCGGTCAGCTCGTCGCGGGCGCGCAGCTTGGCGTGAGCACCGACTGCGAAGCGGTTCCAGGGACACGCGGCGAGGCAGTCGTCGCAGCCATAGATGCGGTTGCCCATCGCCGGGCGGAGCGCCTCCGGGATCGGGCCGGCGTGTTCGATCGTCAGATAGGAGATGCAGCGAGTGGCATCGAGCCGGTAGGGCGCTGGAAAGGCATCGGTGGGGCAAGCGCTCAGGCAGCGATGGCAGGAGCCGCAATGGTCGGTGCCGGCCGGGTCGGGCGCGAGATCGAGCGTGGTCATGATCTCGCCGAGGAACAGCCAGGAGCCGAAGCTGCGGGACACGAGGTTGGTGTGCTTGCCCTGCCAGCCGAGCCCGGCCGCTTGCGCAACCGGCTTTTCCAGCACCGGCGCGGTATCGACGAACACTTTGATTTCCGGTCCGAACCGCCCGACGATCCAGCCGCCAAGCTGCTTGAGCATGCCTTTGACGACGTCATGATAATCGCGATTGCGGGCATAAACCGAGATGTTGCCGCGGTCGGAGCGGGCCAGCGTGGCGAGGGGGTCGCCTTCCGGGGCGTAGGACAGGCCAAGCGCAATGACGCTGCGGGCCTCCGGCCAGAGGGCGTTCGGAGCGGCACGTTGCTCGGCACGCTCTGCTAGCCAGGCCATCTCGCCATGCTGTCCGGCGGCGAGGAATGCCAGCAATCGTTCCCGTGCGTCGGCCGCCAGCGTGGCCGGGCCGAAACCGACGGCGTGGAAGCCCAGTTCCAGCGCCCGGCCGCGAATCAGCGCCTTGGGGTCCGCGCTGCCCCTTGCCGTCGCGTCAACCCCGGCCACGGTAGGTCGGCACGCCCTGGTCGGGGACCCACAGCCCAGCCGGCGCGGCCGCCGTCTGCCAGAACACATCGATCGGGATGCCGCCGCGCGGATACCAATACGCGCCGATGCGCAGCCACACGGGGTCGAGCAGGTCGACCAGGCGCTTGGCGATTTGCATCGTGCAGGCTTCGTGAAACGCGCCGTGATTGCGGAAGCTGGCGAGATAGAACTTGAGCGACTTGCTTTCCACCAGCCACGCGCCCGGAACGTAGTCGAGCACGATGTGGGCGAAGTCCGGCTGGCCGGTCAGCGGGCACAGCGAGGTGAACTCCGGGGCGGTGAAGCGCACCAGGTAGTTTTCGCCGGGTTGCGGGTTGGCGACGCGCTCGAGCACCGCGCTTTCCGGTGAGGCGGCGACGGTGGTGTGCTGACCGAGTTGGGTCAGGTGGGTCAGGTCACTCATCCAAGGTCTCCGGCGGCCCACGACGCGCGGGTCTCGGCGGCGTGAGTTTCAAATGTACCGCTGCATATGGCGTTCCGCAGGCCACGCATCAGGTCCTGGTAGTAGGTGATGTTGTGCTGGGTCAGCAGCATCGGGCCGAGCATCTCGTTCGCGCGGAACAGGTGATGCAGGTAGGCCCGGCTGTGGCGGGTGCAGGCGGTGCAGCGGCAGGCCGGGTCGAGCGGTCCCTGGTTCTCCTGGTGGCGGGCGTTGCGCAGGTTCAGCGTGCCGTGGCGCGTGTAGGCGCGGGCGGTGCGGCCGGCGCGGGTGGGCATGACGCAGTCGAACATGTCGATGCCGCGCGCGACGGCGCCGACGAGGTCGTCCGGGGTGCCGACGCCCATGAGGTAGCGCGGTTGGTCACGCGGTAAATGCGGCACGGTGGCGTCGAGGGTGGCGAACATGGCGGCCTGGCCTTCACCGACGGCGAGACCGCCGACCGCGTAGCCCTCAAAGCCAATGTCGAGCAGGGCGGCGACGGAGCGGGCGCGCAATTCGGGGTCGACGCCGCCCTGGACGATGCCGAACTGAGCGTAACCCGGCCGGGCAACGAAGGCAGCGCGGGATCGGCCGGCCCAGCGCATCGAACGCTCCATGCTTGAGCGCACCTCGTCAGCGGTGGCGGGGAACTTGGTGCATTCGTCGAATGCCATGGTGATCGTGGCGTCGAGCTTGTGCTGGATCTCAGTCGCGATCTCGGGCGTCAGACGATGCGCGCTGCCGTCCAGATGAGAGCGGAAGGTGACGCCGTCTTCGTCCAGCGTGCGCAGGGCGGAGAGCGACATGACCTGGAAACCGCCGCTATCGGTGAGGATCGGGCCGGGCCAGTCCATGAATTTGTGCAGGCCGCCGAAACGCTCGATGCGGTCGGCGCCGGGTCGGAGCATGAGGTGGTAGGTGTTACCGAGGACGATGCTGGCGCCGGTAGTGCGAACCTGATCGGCCGTCATCGCCTTGACGGTGCCGGCGGTGCCGACGGGCATGAACACGGGGGTGGCGACGGGGCCGTGCGCCGTGTCGAGCGTGCCGGCGCGGGCCGCGCCGTCAGCGGCCGCTTCTGTCCAGCCGAACGTCATGCGCGCTCCAGCAGCGAGGAGTCGCCGTAGCTGTAGAAACGATAGCCGTCGGCGATGGCGTGGGCGTAGGCGGCGCGCATGCGGTCGGTGCCGGCAAAGGCGCAGACGAGCATGAACAAGGTGGAGCGCGGTAGGTGGAAGTTGGTCATCAGCGCGCCAACCCGGCGGAAGCGGAAGCCCGGCGTGATGAACAACCTTGTGTCGCCACGGAACGGACGCACGATGCCGTCCTCGCTGGTGGCGCTCTCAATGAGGCGCAGCGAGGTGGTACCGACGGCGACCACCCGTTTGGCGGCATTGATCGCGGCGGCGGCGGCCTCGGTGATCTCACCGCGTTCGGCGTGCATGCGATGGTCGTCCACGTCGTCGGTGCGGACCGGCAGGAACGTGCCAGCACCGACATGCAGCGTGACGAGCGTGCGGCCGATACCGGCGGCGTCGAGCGCGGTGAGCAGGCGCGGGGTGAAGTGCAGCCCGGCGGTGGGCGCGGCGACGGCCCCGGGGTCGGCGGCGAACACGGTCTGGTAATCGGCTTGGTCGGCAACCGTGGGGCCGGTCGGGCGGTCGATGTAAGGTGGCAAGGCCAGGGCACCGGCAGCCTCGAAGGGGCCGTTGAAGCGGACGCGCACGGTGTCGGCGTCGCGGGACAGGATCTCGGCCTGGAGGGCAGGGTCGCGCGGGAAGGTGAGGTGGTCGCCGGGCTTGAGGCGGCGGGCGTTGCGGGCCAGCGCACTCCAGCTGCCGTCGGGCTGCGGCTGGTCGAGCGTGAGGCCGATGCGGGCCTCGCCGCGCAGGGCATCGAATTGGGCGGGGATGACGCGCGTGTCGTTGGCGACCAGGAGGTCGCCGGGCTGCAGCAGGGCAGGGAGGTCGGAGACGGTGTGGTCGGAGAGGCCATCGGTGACATGCAGCAGGCGGGCGGAGTCGCGGGGGCGTGCGGGCGCGTGGGCGATGCTTTCCGGCGGTAGCGGAAAGTCGAAATCGGAGAGGTTCACGCCGGCGGGCTTAGGCTGGAGTCGGGGCGACCCGGCGTAGCACGCGGATCAACGGCACGCTGAACAGCACCGCCCACCCCTTGCCGACGATCTGGCCGGTCAGGTGATCGAGGCTGCCGAACGCGAAATGCAGAAAGACGAGGCTGTCGATGACGAGGCCAACGCCTGATGACAATAGAACAGCCAGCATCAGACGGCGACGTTGCAACGGCGTGTAGATGGCGAAGTCGGCGATCTCGCTGAGCAGAAAGGCCAGGGCGGACGCGGCAACCAGGGCAGGCGGCGCCAAAAGGGCGGACAGGGCTGAGCCGACGACGATGGCCGCCAAACTCCAGCCAGCGCCCAGGCAACGCTGCACCACGTCACGCAGCACCAGCGCCGCGCCAGCCGCTAGCACGCCGGACGGCGCCAGCAAGCCTGGCAGCACCGGCACTAGGCACGGTCCTTGCGGCACGCAGACTGTGCCAACATTGCCGATCAGCCAGTTGGCGAACGGGATACAGAGCAGGAAACCGACAAGCGCCGCGACGCCGAGTGACCGGGTGGTCATGCCCTGACCTTCAGGAGCGCGTGAGGTAGGATGCGATCTCGATGAGGTTGCCGTCGGGGTCACGGCAATAGACCGACTCCATCATGCCAAGGGCGCCTTCGCGGGCGATCGGCCCGGCGACAATGGTCACCTTGCAGCTATCGAGATGATCGGCGACGTCATCCGGCCGAACGGCGGTGACGAAGCACAGATCGGCCGCGCCGGGTTGCGTGTTGGCGCCGGTGGTCCACTTGCTCTCGTCGGCATCGAACGGGCGCAGGTTGATCTTCTGGCCACCGAACTTCAGCGCGGTGCGGCCTTTCTCGCCGAATTCCTCACGCTCCATGCCCAGCACGCGCTGAAACCATGACGCCGTTATCTCTACGTCGTTGCAGTTGATGACGATGTGGTCGATCCGGTCGACTGTGAACCGCATTTTTAGGTCAATCCGTCGTAGAAATCGTTGTTCTTGTCGTCGATGACGATGAAGGCCGGGAAGTCCTTCACCTCGATCCGCCAGACCGCCTCCATGCCGAGTTCCGGATATTCCAGCACCTCGACCTTGGTGATGCAGTCCTGAGCCAGGCGGGCGGCGGGGCCGCCGACACTGCCGAGGTAGAAGCCGCCATAGGCCTTGCAGGCGTCGCGCACGGCGCGGGAGCGATTGCCCTTGGCGAGCATGACGAACGAGCCGCCGGCGCGCTGCAACTCGGCAACGTAACTGTCCATACGCCCGGCCGTGGTCGGCCCGAACGCACCGGTCGGCATGCCGGCCGGCGTCTTGGCCGGGCCGGCGTAGTACACCGGGTGATCCTTGAGGTATTGCGGCACGCCCTCGCCGCGGTCGAGCCGTTCCTTGAACTTGGCATGCGCGATGTCGCGCGCCACGATCATGGGGCCGTTCAGCGACACCCGGGTCTTGACCGGGTATTGCGACAGCGTGCGGCGGATGGCCTCCATCGGCTGGTTGAGGTCGATGCGCACGACGTCACCCTCGGCCTCCTCCGTCAGTTCGGGCAGGTATTTCGACGGATCGGTCTCGAGCTGCTCGAGGAACACGCCTTCCGGGGTGATCTTGGCCAGGATCTGGCGGTCGGCGCTGCAGGATACGCCGATGGCGACCGGCAGGCTGGCGCCATGGCGCGGCATGCGGATGACGCGCACGTCGTGACAAAAATACTTGCCGCCGAATTGCGCGCCGATGCCGATACGCCGGGTCAGCTCAAGCACCTGCTGCTCCATCTCCACGTCGCGGAACGCATGGGCGGACGGGCTGCCGGTGGTGGGTAGCGGGTCGAGATACTTGGTCGAGGCGAGCTTGCAGGCCTTGAGGCAGAGGTCGGCCGAGGTGCCGCCGATGGCGATGGAGAGGTGGTAGGGCGGGCAGGCGGCGGTGCCGAGCGTCTTGATGCGGGTCTCGATGTAGGCGAGCAACTTCTCCGGGTTGAGGATCGCCCGCGTTTCCTGGAACAGGAAGAACTTGTTGGCCGAGCCGCCGCCCTTGGCGATGAACATCAGGTTCATCTCGTCGGCATGGTCGTCGCCGGGTGCCGCATTGATGTCGAATTGCACCGGGAGGTTGTTGCCGGTGTTGACCTCGTCGAACATCGTCAGCGGCGCCATTTGCGAGTAGCGCAGATTGGTCTCGGTGTAGGTGCGATGCACACCCCAGGAGATCGCCTCCTCTTCGTTGCCCTCGACCCAGACGCGCTGGCCCTTCTTGCCGAACACCAGTGCCGTGCCGGTGTCCTGGCACATCGGCAGCACGCCGCCGGCCGCGATGTTGGCGTTCTTGAGCAGATCGAGCGCGACGAAGCGGTCGTTGGCGCTGGCCTCCGGGTCGTCGAGGATGGAGCGAAGCTGCCGCAGATGGTAGGGGCGCAGTAGGTGCGAGACGTCGTGATAGGCCTGGAACGCCAACTCGCTGAGGGCGTCCGACTTGATCCGCAGCACGGTCTGCCCGTCGCAGGTCGTGGTGGAGACGCCAGCGATGTCCAGCTTGCGCCACTCCACGTCGCGCGGCCCCAACGGGAACATTGGCGCGTAGAGGAAGTTGGCCGGGCGTGCTTTCGCGGGAGCGACGGGGACGTTCATGGCGGTGTCTCCTCAGTCCTTGCTGGGCGGGCGCTTACGGAATGCGTCGAGGCTCACGACCTGGTTGGTGCTGTCGGGCGCGTCGCCCTCGTCAGCGTCGGGCGCCGGTGACGCGTGAGGCGCAGGATCCAGGACAGTGGTGACGGGCTCGTCGGCATCGTTGGCCGGGTGCTCTTCCGGCGGGCGGAACCGCAGGCCGAACTGGACATGGGGGTCGGCGAACCCGGTGACGGCGTTGAGCGGCACCGACAGGATCGACGGCACGCCGCCGAACGACAGCCCGACCGAGAATCGCTGACCAGCCTCGTCGAGCTTGAGATCCCAGAACTGATGCTGCAGGACGATCGTCATCTCGTTCGGATATTGCGCGAGCAGCCGCGGCGGGATGGAGACGCCGCGGGCGTCGGTCCGGAACGACACGTAGAAATGGTGCTCGCCCGGCAGACCGTGTTCGGCGGCATAGGCCAGCGCCATGATCACGACCTGGCGCAGCGCTTCCTCCGTCCAGAGGTCGTAGGGCAGCAGGCTATCGGGGGTTTGCGGCGGGGCGTCGGTCGTATCGTCTTCCATCGGCGCCCCTTTAGCTGCAACGCCCAGAAATGGAAACGCCCAGGTTGTGTAATGGGGAGAAGTGGGGGGTTTCTGTTGCCCGGTACCCCCCGAACCGCGCGTGTCACTGCTTACGCAGCGATCGCGAGCGCCTGATGATTGTCATTGGCACTTGTGATATGACCCGATAACGGCGGTATCATGCCGGGCAAAAGGAAGCTCTTTACCACGCGTGTCGAACCTGTGTCGCCCCCATAGCCCTGACAATCAAGGGTTTTGGTGGAGGCGCCGGGCACTGCCCCCGGGTCCACAACGCTTATTCCAACGTCCGTTTATCACCATAGTCGGTCAAATGACCAGCGGGACGGATATAGGCGAACGGCAGCCCCGTTGCTAGGGGAGGGCCAAGATTTTCGCTAACTCACCGGCATGACTGGGATCATGCGTGTCAGCGCGTCGCGAAGTCCGACCTTGTCGAGCGACTCATTCACCGATTTGCTCAGCGCCGCCTCGACGGCTTTGCCTAGCGTATCGATCGACGCGAAGATGCCATTGTCCAGAAAGGTGAACTCGTAATCCTTGCCGGTCACACGGTCGGAGTAGACGACCCGGTTTGCGGCGTCCCGAACGATCAGGTCGAACATCAGCTCGACTTTGCGGCCCATGTACTGGTCGCCATACAACGTGTGCAGCACGATTTCGAAATGCGCCGGCGCTCCGCTGCGTAGCATGCCGCGCCGCGTCAGCGCCTCCACGAAGATGTCCTGAACCTCGGTTGCCACCGGCTTGGTCGTGTCCATCACCTTGACCGGGTTGCCGTAGCCGCCGCGGATGGTCGCGATGCGGTTGGGCTTCTCGTCCCGCTTGTCGGTGACGGTCACGTCGGCCACGACGGGCGGCCCGGCCACGATCTGCGGCGGCGGGATGTAGGCGAGATTGCCCGGCGACGAACAAGCGGCGAGCGCGAGCAGGGCGAGCAGGAACATCGGGCGCATCATTGGATCGACTCCGTTCAGACCGTCAGCGTTCAATGTTCGTGCGGTTCCGTAAAGGCTCCTTCCACCCACTTCCAATCCGGTCTAGGCGTCCACCATGCCTTTGACCGACGCCCAACTCGCCGAGATCGAGTCCCACCGCGGCCAGACCGCGCCGACCCGGCGCCCCACGGTGCCCGCGTTGGAAGCCATGCTGTTCGAAGCCATCCCGGTGCTCGATCACGGCTTCGTCCGCGTCATCGACTACATGGGCGACGACGCCGCCATCGTGCAAGCCGCCCGCGTCAGCTATGGCCGCGGCACCCGCAAGGTGAGCGAGGACGCCGGGCTGATCCGCTACCTCATGCGGCACCGGCACAGCACGCCGTTCGAGATGTGCGAGATCAAGTACCATGTGAAGCTGCCGATCTTCGTGGCCCGGCAATGGATCCGGCACCGCACGGCCAACGTGAACGAGATCTCCGCCCGCTACTCGATCCTCGACCGCGAATTCTACCTGCCATCGCCGGAGCACCTCGCCGCGCAGAGCTCAATCAACCGGCAGGGCCGCGGCGACGTGCTCGAGGGTGACGAGGCAACGCAGGTGATGGACATGCTGCGCGACGACGCCATGCGGACCTACGACAACTATGCCTGGATGCTGAACGAGGGCGATGCCGACCCGAACCGGCAGGGCCTGGCGCGGGAACTCGCCCGCATGAACCTCACGCTCAACACCTACACCCAGTGGTATTGGAAGGCCGACCTCCACAATCTGCTGAGCTTCCTGTCGCTGCGCGCCGACCCGCACGCGCAGTACGAGATCCGGGCCTATGCGGCGGCGATGCTCAAATCGGTCGAGGCGTGGGTGCCGGCGGCCTACGAGGCGTTTCAGGAATACCGCGTCGGCGCCGTAACGTTCTCCGCCGGCATGCTCGACGTGGTGCGGCGCATGCTAGCAGGCGAAGCGGTCGAGCAGACCGACAGCAGGTTGTCGAAGCGCGAATGGGCCGAGCTGATGGACACCATCGGCAAGGCCCAATCCTCGCCGGGCTAGTCCATCACGATCTTCGGCCCCGTCTGCTTGGCGCCGCCGAGACTGGCCAGCACCCGCTCGGCGATCGCAGCATAGGCCTTGGCCGCCGCGCTGTCCGGCACGGCGGCGACGATCGGGGTGCCAGCGTCGCCGGTTTCGCGGATGTCGAGCAGCAGCGGCACCTCCCCCAAGAATGGCACGCCCAGGGCTTCCGCTTCGCGCCGGGCGCCGCCATGGCCGAACAGGTGCGTCGTCTCGCCGCAATGCGGGCAGGCGAAGCTGCTCATGTTCTCGACCACGCCGAGCACGGGCACCATCACCTTCTCGAACATACGCACCCCACGACGGGCGTCGATCAGCGCGATGTCCTGCGGCGTCGAGACGATCACGGCGCCGGACAGGCTGACCCGCTGCGCCATCGTCAGCTGCGCGTCGCCGGTGCCGGGCGGCATGTCGACCACCATGATGTCGAGCGGGCCCCAATTGACCTGTGACATCATCTGCTCGAGTGCGCTGATCACCATCGGGCCGCGCCAAATCATCGCGCCGTCCGCATCGACCAGCAGGCCGACCGACATCGCCTTCAATCCCCAGACCTCGATTGGTTGCATCTTGCCATCCACGATCGGCGGCTTGCCGGACACGCCGAGCATGCGCGGCAGGCTGGGGCCATACACGTCGGCATCGAGCAACCCGACCCGGTGACCCGCTCTCGCGAAGGTCACCGCCAGGTTGACCGCGGTCGTCGACTTGCCGACGCCGCCTTTGCCCGACGCAACGGCGACGACGTGCTTCACGTCGGCCAGCAGCGAGGGCCGCGGTGCTGCTGCGGCCGGCTTGGGTGCAGCCTCGGCCGGGGCGCGGTGCGCCGTCAGGATCACGCTGGCATTGGTGACGCCGGGCTGCCGGGCGAGCAGCTTTTGCGATTCCTGGCGCAGTGTCTCCATGAGTTGCGCCTGGCCGCGCTCGCCAATCAGCGTGAGTTGAACCAATCCATCGCGGGTTTGCAGGCTGTCGACCAGCCCGGCGGTGACGATGTCGCGACCCGTCTTTGGATCGCGTATCGCGCGCAGAGCCTCGCGCAGGCCTTGTTCCGTCGGCGCTACCATTTCGTGTAAATCCCCAATTCTTGTAAACGCGGCGACTGTGGTCAATATGCACGCGACCGTGAAAGCGCCAAGGGCGCGGACCGCGTCGAGTCACAGGAGCCGCTGAGCCGAATGTCGTGGAACAATGGTGGCAACACCGGTGGCCCGTGGGGCAACCCGGGTGGCAAGCCGCCGTCTGGTGGCAAGGGTCCCGAGCGGGGTCCGTGGGGCGGTGGTGGTGGTCGAGGTCCCGGCAACGGCCAGGGTGGACCTGGGTTGCCCGACTTCGAAGAGATCATCCAACGCCTGCAGCAACAGGCGCGACGCTTCGTGCCCGGGGGCGGCGGACCGGGTCGCGGCACCGTCGGTAATGGTCACCTCGTCGGCCTGCTGGCGCTGGTCGCCGCCGGGCTATGGTTGGCCAGCGGCATCTATCGCGTGCAGCCGGACGAGCAGGGCGTCGTTCTCCGCTTCGGCGCATTCGAGGGATATACCTATCCCGGTTTGCGGTATCATTTGCCCTGGCCGATCGAGACGGTGCTCACCCCGTCGGTGACGCGCGTCAACCGGATCGAAGTCGGCGTCCGTACGCCGACCGACCGTCTCGACCGTGCCGAAGCGGTCGGACGCGAGGTGCCCGCCGAAGCGTTGATGCTGACGGGCGACGAGAACATCATCGACATCAACTTCTCCGTGTTCTGGAAGATCAAGGACGCCAAGGAGTTCCTGTTCAACACCCGGAACCCGTCCGAGACCGTCCGCGCCGCCGCCGAAAGCATGATGCGCCAGGTTATCGGCCGCACGCCGATCCAGCCGGCGCTGACCGAAGCCCGTGCGCGGATCGAGCAGGACGTGATGACGGGCACGCAGGCGATCCTCGATCAGTATGGCTCCGGCGTGGAAGTCTCTCAGGTCCAGTTGCAGAAGGTCGATCCGCCGGCCGCCGTTATCGAGAGCTTCCGCGACGTGCAGCGCGCCAATACGGATGCCGAGCGCGTCCGCAACGAAGCCGAGAGCTATCGCAACGACATCGTGCCGCGGGCGCGCGGCGACTCCGCCCGCTTGGTGGCGGAAGCCGAGGGCTCCAAGCGCGCCTCCGTCGCCGAGGCCACCGGTCAGGCACAGCGCTTCCTGAGTGTCTACAAAGCATATGCCCAAGCCAAGGACGTGACGCTGAAGCGCCTCTACATCGACACGATGCAGGATATCTTGGCCAAGACGCCGTCCATCGTGGTCGACGATCAGCTCAAGGGGGTGGTGCCATATCTGCCCCTGGACACTAGTGCTCTGCCCCGTCCGGCGCCCGCGCCGGCAGCGGCGCAGGTGTTGCCGCGCGCAGGGGTGCCACAATGAACCGGCTCGGGACGGCGGCGATCGCCGGCTTGGCACTCGTTGTGGTGATCGTTCTGGTGGCAGGCGCCAGCCTGTTCACCGTGTCGCAGACGCAGCAGGTGCTCATCACCCAATTCGGCCAGCCCGTGCGCGTGATCAAGGAGGCTGGGCTGCACGCGAAGGTGCCGTTCGTGCAGACGGTGCTGGATTTCGACAACCGGTTGCTCGACTTCAACACGAGCGGTGAGGAAGTCATCCTTGCCGACCAGCGCCGCCTGACCGTCGACAGCTTCACCCGCTACCGGATCACCGATCCGCTGCGCTTCTTCCAGGCTGCGGGACCCAGCGAGGATGGCATCCGCGGCCGGCTCAACTCGGTGGTGACATCGTCGCTCCGACGCGTGCTCGGCAATGAGACGTTGCTGAATGTGCTCTCGGCGGACCGCAACCGGATCATGGGGCTGATCAAGACTCAGGTCAGCGACGAGATGCGCAGCTTCGGCATTGCGATCGAGGACGTTCGGATCCGTCGCGCCGACCTGCCGGACGAGAACACCCAGGCCATTCTGGCGCGGATGAAGTCCGAGCGTGAGCGGGTCGCCAGCCAGCTCCGCGCCGAGGGTGCCGAAGCGTCAGCCAAAATCCGCGCCGATGCCGAACGCGACCGCACGGTGCTGTTGGCCGAAGCCCGGTCTAGCGCCGACAAGTTACGGGGCGAGGGTGAGGAGCAGGCGATCGACATCTACGCCAACGCGTCGAAAGTCGATCCGAGCTTCTTCATCACCTATCGAACCTTGCAGGCTTATCGCCAGTCGTTCGGCGAAGGCCGGTCGCGCCTCGTGCTGACGCCTGAGTCCGACTTCCTGAAACTGCTCAAGCAAGAACCCGCGACCAATTAGGTCGCGGGCGCTTGCCCGCTTGACGGAACACCACAAATTCAACGGCAATGATGCTCCGCGTTGCGTCATCAAGGAGACCGACCATGCGCCTTAGACTACTCCGCGCAGCCGCACTGGCCGCCGTTCTGTCGGCTTCAACGATCATGACCCCCGGGCCAGTCTATGCCCGCGGCGCGCCGGACAGCTTCGCTGATCTAGCGGCGCAATTGTCGCCAGCGGTCGTCAACGTCTCCTCGTCCCAGAAGGCGGAAGCGCGTGCCGATCGTGGACCGGAGGTCCCCGGCTTCCCGCCGGGCTCGCCATTCGAGCAGTTCTTCCGTGATTTCATGGAACGCAACCACCCCGGCCAAGGCGGTCCTGGCCAAGGACAGGGCCAACCTCCGGGTCAGCGCCGCGGCGAGCGTCCACAGGGCCGCGACGATGCGCCGAGCGGCGGCCGTGCCGTCTCGCTGGGCTCCGGCTTCATCATCGACAAGGCCGGCTACATCGTCACCAACAACCACGTCATCGACGGCGCCGACGAAATCAGCGTCACGCTGACCGACAACACCACGCTGAAGGCCAAGCTGGTCGGCAAGGACGACCGTGTGGACCTGGCGTTGCTCAAGGTTGAGACCGACCATCCGCTGACGGCGGTGTCGTTCGGCGACAGCGACGCATCCCGCGTGGGCGATTGGGTGCTGGCGATCGGCAACCCCTTCGGCCTCGGCGGCTCCGTGACTGCCGGCATCGTCAGCGCACGCGGCCGCGACATCCGCCAGGGCCCGTATGACGACTTCATCCAGACCGATGCCGCCATCAACCGCGGCAACTCCGGCGGACCGTTGTTCAACATGAACGGCGAGGTCATCGGCATCAACACGGCAATCTACTCGCCTTCCGGCGGCTCCGTCGGCATCGGCTTCTCCGTGCCGTCCAGCCTCGCCAAGCCGGTCATCATGCAGCTGCGCGAATACGGTCATGCCCGGCGTGGCTGGCTGGGTGTCCGCATCCAGCAGGTCACCCCAGACATCGCCGAGGCGATCGGCCTCAAGGACGTGCAAGGCGCGATGGTCGCCGGAATGAACGATGGCGGCCCGGCCGACAAGGCCGGCATCCACAACGGCGACGTCATCCTGAAGTTCAACGGTCAGGACGTGAAGGAGATGCGGACCCTCCCGCGCCTCGTCGCCGAGACCGAGGTCGGCAAGCAGGTGCCGGTGGTGCTGTGGCGCGACCACAAGGAAATGACGGTGCAGGCTTCGACGGGTGAGTTGCCCGATGAGGTGCAGCAGGCCAGCGCGTCGCCGAACGCGCCGGCGGCACCGCCGCGCAGCAACACCACGATGCTGTCCGGCCTGGGTGCCAAGCTCGCCCCGATCACCGACGCGCTCCGCGACAAGTATAAGCTGGCGCCGGACCAGAAGGGCGTGGTGGTGACCGACGTTCAATCCGACGGCCCGGCCGCGGGTCGTGGCCTGAAGGCGGGCGACGTGATCGTTGAGGTGCAGCAGGAGCCGGTGTCGACCCCGCAGGACGTGCAGGAGCGGTTGGACCGCTATCGCAAGCAGAACCGCAAGACCGTGCTGATGCTGGTTCAGAACGGTGACGGCATGCGCTGGATCCCGCTGCCGCTGAACCAGCCTTCGGACAAGAAGCCGGGCTGATCTCAAGGACCCTCTCCGGACGGAGAGGGTCCACTCGCTCCGATGCCACATCCCGATACCTGGCTGGAAGTCCGCCCCGAAGGTCTCTACTGCACGCCCGGCGATTTCTACATCGACCCCAATCGTCCGGTGCCGCATGCCCTCATCACACATGCCCATGGCGACCATGCGCGACCGGGTCATGGTGCGGTCCTAGCTAGCCCCGAGACTATCGACCTGATGGACGTCCGCATGGGCGAGGGTCGCGCCGGCGTCAGCCAGCAGAAACTCGATTATGGCGAGACGCTCCGGATCAACGGCGTGCAGGTCTGGCTCGAGCCCGCCGGCCACGTGCTCGGCAGCGCGCAGATCGCCATGGAGTGGCGCGGTAGCCGCGTGGTGGTAAGTGGTGACTATAAGCGTCAGTCGGACCCGACATGCCGCCCGTTCGACCCGATCCCTTGCGACGTGTTCGTCACCGAGGCCACCTTCGCGCTGCCGGTGTTCCTGCACCCGCCGGCGGAGGAGGAGATCGCCCGCCTGTTGGCCAGCGTCGCCTTGTTTCCCGAGCGCACCCACGTCGTTGGCGCTTACGCCTTCGGCAAGGCCCAGCGCGTGATCAAGCTGCTGCGCCTGGCTGGCTATGACGCGCCGATCTATCTTCATGGGGCCATGCTCAATTTGTGCGGTGCCTATGAGCGCATGGGCATCGGGCTCGGTGAACTCATCCCGGCCACGATCCAGACCAAGAGCAAGCTCGCCGGCCAGATCGTTATCGCCCCGCCTGGCGCCATCGCCGATCGTTGGGCACGCCGCCTGGCCGACCCGGTGGTCTGTTACGCCTCCGGCTGGATGCGGGTCCGACAACGGGCCCGGACGCGCGGCGTCGAACTGCCGCTCGTCATCTCCGATCACGCCGACTGGAACGAATTGAACAAGACGGTCGACGACGTGGGCGCCCCCGAGATCTGGGTCACCCATGGCCGCGAAGAGGCGCTGATCCACGAGGTCGCCAAGCGCGGCATCGCCGGCCGGGCACTGCGCTTGATCGGCTTCGAGGAAGACGAAGGCGAAGCGGCGTGATCGCGTTCGCCGACCTGCTCGAGCGTCTCGTCTTCACGCCGGGTCGGCTGGCCAAGATTGCCCTGCTCCGGCGCTATTTCGAGACTGCCCCCGATCCCGATCGCGGCTTCGGCCTGGCAGCGCTCACCGACGAACTGTCCTTCGTCGCCGCCAAGGCGGGCATGATCAAGGCGCTGTGCGAGGAGCGAACCGACCCGGTGCTGTTCGCCTGGTCGCGCGACTACGTGGGCGACTTGGCCGAGACCGTTTCCTTGCTCTGGCCCGCGCGGCGCACCAACGCCGGCCCGCCAACCATCACCGACGTCGTCGATACCATCCGCACCACCCCCAAATCCGAGCTGCCGCCCATCGTTGCCAATTGGCTCGATGCATCCACCGTGTCCATCCGCTATGCCATCATCAAGCTCATCACCGGGGCGCTGCGGGTCGGCGCCTCCAGCCGGCTGGCCAAGACCGCGCTGGCTGAACTCGCCGCCGCGCACGCCGAACCCGTGGCCGCCGACGATATCGAAGAACTCTGGCACGGTCTCGAGCCGCCTTATGCCTCGCTGTTCGATTGGCTCGAAGGCAAGGGTCCGAAACCCGACCCGGCAGGACAACCCGTCTTCCGCCCCCTTATGCTCGCGCCACCGCTAGAGGCCGCCGACATCGCCACGCTCGACCCGGCGCTGTTCCGCGCGGAGTGGAAATGGGACGGTATCCGCGTCCAACTTGTCAGCACCGCGCTCGGCAAGCGCATCTACTCCCGTGGCGCCGACGACGTCTCGGCCACGTTTCCCGAGATCGTCGAGGCGATGAACTTCGACGGCGTTCTGGACGGGGAACTCCTGGTCATCCGCGGCGAGGAAATCGCGCCTTTTGCCGATTTGCAGCAGCGCCTCAACCGCAAGATGCCGGGGGCGAAGATGCAAAAGGATTTCCCGGTCGGGGTTCGCCTTTACGATATCCTGTTCGATGGCGCCGAAGACCTGCGTCCATTGCCGTTCGACGACCGCCGTCGTCGCCTGGAGGAGTGGTTCGCCGCTCGCATGCCCCCGCGCATGTCGCTTTCTACCCTGATCCCATTCACTTCGATGGAGGAGCTGGCGGAGATCCGCGGCGGCACCCGTGCCGCGAGCATCGAAGGACTGATGCTCAAACGTGCCGACAGCGCCTATCTTCCGGGGCGGCCCAAAGGTCAGTGGTGGAAGTGGAAACGCGATCCGCTGATCATCGACGCCGTCATGATGTATGCCCAGCGCGGTAGCGGAAAGCGCAGTTCGTTCTATTCGGATTATACCTTTGGTCTATGGACCGAGAGCGGCGAATTGGTGCCGGTCGGCAAGGCCTATTCCGGGTTCACCGATGCCGAGTTGGTAACCCTTGACCGCTGGATCCGTAATCACACCACCAGCCGGTTCGGGCCGGTGCGGGAGGTCGAGCGCAGCTACGTGCTGGAAATCGAGTTCGACGCGGCGCAGCGCAGCAATCGGCACAAATCGGGTGTCGCGCTTCGCTTCCCGCGTGTCCATCGGCTACGCCCCGACAAGCCGGCCGAGGAGGCCGACAAGCTCGAGACGTTGTTGAAGTTGATCGTCTAGTCGTAGCCCTCGTTCTCCGAGCGCTCCTGGGCAGCGTCTTCCTGCACCTTCTCGTCCACTTTATGCGGCTTTTCATCGACGACTGGCTTGGTTGCGGGATCCGGTTTGTCTGACATGGGTATGCTCCATTGAGTGTCGTCCCGGATCGAACGTTCGACGGCACGCCGGGTCGCTTTTCTTTCGGAGGTAAACCGGCTACCGACTGTTCAATAAATCAAGACGACCAACGCTTCCGGGGGAAACCATGCCGATCATCAGCCGTCGCTCGCTGACGCTAGGGGCTGCCGCGCTCCCCTTGTTCAGCATCGCAAGCCGTCCCGCGGCCGCAGCCGAATTCAACTATAAGTTCGCCAACAACACCCCGGCGACCCATCCAATGAACATCCGCGCCAACGAGGCCGTCGCGCGGATCAAGGAAGCCACCGGCGGCAAGCTCGAGATCCAGGTGTTTCCCAACAGCCAGTTGGGCTCGGACACCGATACGCTCGGCCAGCTCCGCTCCGGCGCAGTGGAGTTCTTCACGCTCTCCGGGCTGATCCTGTCGACGCTGGTGCCGCCGGCGTCGATCAACGGCGTCGGGTTCGCGTTCAAGGATTACGACCAGGTCTGGTCGGCGATGGACGGCAAACTTGGTGCTTATGTCCGCGGCGAGATCGAGAAGCGTGGCCTGCACCCGATGGACAAGCCGTGGGATAACGGCTTCCGCCAGACGACGACAAGCACCAAGCCGATCAAGTCGCCGGACGATTTCAAAGGCCTCAAGATCCGCGTGCCGGTCAGTCCGCTTTGGACCAGCATGTTCGCCGCACTGGGCGCCAGCCCGACCAGCATCAACTTCAGCGAAGTCTATTCGGCGCTGCAGACGCGCATCGTGGACGGCCAGGAGAACCCGCTGAGCCTGATCGAGAGCGCCAAGCTGTTCGAGGTGCAGAAATTCTGCAGCATGACCAACCACATGTGGGACGGCTTCTGGTTATTGTCCAACAAGCGTGCGTTTGAGCGGCTGCCGAAAGACGTCCAGGAGATCGTTGCGCGCGAATTCAACCGGGCGGCCGTGGAGGAGCGGGCGGATTTGGCCAAGGCCAACGTCCAGTCTCGCGCCGTGCTCGAGGCAAAGGGCTTGGCATTCAACGACGTCGATACTGCGCCGTTCCGGGACAAATTGCGGGAGGCCGGGTTCTACAAGGAGTGGCGCGGCAAATACGGTGAGGATGCCTGGCATGTGCTCGAGGAAAGCGTGGGCCAGATCTCCTAGGCCGGCGCGGACTTCTCGGGAGGCCGGCCATGCACCATATAGGTCCGGCCTTTGAGGAGTGTGTCATGTCCCACCTTATGACCAAGCCGGGGTCGGCCGGCGCCTACGCGTTCACCCTGACTGATGCGGAGTGGCGCGCGCGGCTGACGCCCGAGCAGTACAAGGTCATGCGCGGGCATGGCACGGAGCGGGCCTGCACAAGCCCTCTCAATGCGGAGAAGCGCCCGGGCATCTATCACTGCGTCGGATGCGGCCGATCGTTGTTCGACACTGCGACTAAGTTCGAGAGCGGCACTGGCTGGCCGAGTTTCTTCGCCCCCATCGATGACGAGGCGGTCGGCCTTTCGGAGGATCGGGGGTATGGCATGGTGCGCACCGAGGTGCATTGCGCCGAGTGCGGGAGCCATTTGGGGCATGTCTTCCCCGATGGTCCACGTCCGACCGGCCAGCGCTTTTGCATGAATGGCGTCGCCATGACGTTCGAGCCGGCCTGAGAGATCAGGTGACCGTCGAGATCAAGGTTGGCCCACCCCAACTCGCGATCCACCAGGGATACACCGTCCTCGTCACCGAGCCTGACGGGCAGATTGCCTGGGCGACCGACAAAGGACTGTATTTTCTCGATACCCGTGTCATTAGCGCCTACGCGCTGTATGCCAACGGCCAGCCCTGGGATCTGTTGAGCAGCGGTGCACCTGCAAGTTACGGCGCCAAGATCTTCCTCACCAACAAGGCATTTCCCAGCGAAGGCGGTGACGTCGCGGCGCGGACGGTCAGCCTGGTCGTGAGCCGCGTCGTCGATGGCGGCATGCACGAACGGTTTGATGTGACCAATCACGGTCGCAAGCCGGTACACTTCAATCTCGAGATCGCGTTGCGGAGCGACTTCTCCGACATCTTCGAGGTCAAGTCGGCGCGCATCATTCGTCGTGGGCGTATCAAGACGAGTTGGGTAGAGGAGACGGGTGAACTCACCACGGCGTACTCGAACGGCGAGTTCACACGCTCGATGACTACCCGGGTGCAGGCGGACATGCCGGCGATGTATGCCAACGGGCGGCTGAACTTCACACTGCAACTGGCGCCGGGCGCCTCGTGGTCCGGGTCCCTGCTCTATGATCTATTCGATGGCGAGCGACGCTACGCCGCACCGGAAAGCTGTGATCTGGACGCGGGCTCGCCACAAGAGGCCGCACTGCAGGACTGGCGTGAGCGCTGCCTGCGGATCGAGACCGGTAATGCGGGTTTCTGTCGGCTGTTCGATCAGGCGGTGGAGGATCTTGCCGCGTTGCGTTTGCCGGTCGAAAGCGGCGGCAAGACATATGTCGTGCCAGCCGCCGGGTTGCCCTGGTTCGTGGCGCTGTTCGGCCGCGACCCGCTCATCGTCAGTCTGCAGACGATGACCCTGAACCCGGAGTTCGCATATGCGACGCTCGAGGTGCTCGGTGCCTGGCAGGCCAAGGAGGTCGACGCGTATCGGGACGCAGAGCCCGGCAAAATCCTGCATGAGCTACGCCGCGGCGAGCTGGCGACCCTGAAACTCATCCCGCACACCCCGTATTACGGCACCGCCGACGCGACGCCGCTCTATCTGGTGTTGCTGCACGCGCTGTGGCGGGCCACCGGCGACCTGGCGGTGGTCAAGCGCCATCTGCAGACCGCCGAGGGTTGCTTGTCCTGGATCGACGATTATGGCGATCGAGACGGGGACGGCTTTCAGGAATACGGGACGCGATCCGGCGAAGGATACGAGAACGTCGGCTGGAAGGATTCCGGCGAGGCCGTCGTCGACGTGGATGGCAGCAATGTCTCCAAGCCCAAAGCGTTATGCGAGCTGCAGGGCTACGTTTATGCTGCCTGGCGCGGCATGGCAGAGCTGTATGCCACCCTCGGTGACCCCACGCGATCTGCGCGGCTGAATGAGAAAGCGGACGCGCTATTTGCCAAGTTCAACAACGTGTTCTGGCATGAGGCGAACGGCTTCTACGCTTATTGTCTCGACGGCAATAAGCAACCCATCTGGACGGTCGCGTCCAATCCCGGCCATCTCCTCTGGTCGGGCATCGTGCCGGCGGACCGTGCGGCACGCGTGGTCGAGCGTTTGCTCGCGCCCGACATGTCGAGTGGATGGGGTATCCGGACGCTGACGCAGGATAATCCGACGTTCAACCCGTATTCCTATCAGAACGGCTCGGTTTGGCCGCACGACAACAGCCTGATCGCGCTTGGCTTCAGAAAGTATGGTTTCGGCGAACAGGCGGTCAGGATCGTCCGCGATGTCGCTCAGGCGGCCAGCTACTTCACGCAGCGGCAGTTGCCGGAGCTGTACTCCGGCATGCGACGGCAGGCGGCGAGCTTTCCAGTGCAGTATCTCGGCGCCAACGTTCCCCAGGCCTGGGCAGCGGGCGCGGTGTTCGCGCTAGTGCAGGCGATGCTCGGCATCGAGCTGAACGCGCCAGCCGGTTACGTCACGCTCGACCCCACCCTGCCGGACTGGCTTCCCGAACTGACACTGCACGGTCTGCGTCTCGGCGAGGATCGGTTCGACATCGCATTCACGCTGATCGATGGAGCGACGACGTTCACCGTTCTGCGTGGTGACCCGTCGCGGGTCCGACGCCCGTCCGACAAAGGATCGACCATGGCGGTCGCCTGAGGCCGCCGTGGTCAGGCGTCTGGTTCACCCATCAGTTCGATCTGCCATCCCATCTCGCCGACGCTGAGGGGGAAATCGCCGGTTTCGGTTGCCGTGATCATCATATCGGGGCCGAACTGGGAAAGCTGATTTTGGATGGCAACGGCAATCGCCATCGAGAAACCACCGCGCCAGACCAGGCTGACCAACGCTTTCGCGCTGCGCAACTCGAGAATCCGGTCGATCGTGCGCAAGGTCACGCCACTGCCAATGGCGAGAAGAGCGAGCAGCAGGCGTGAGTCGCCGTGTTCCGCCGCCTCCTGCATTGCGGCCTCCGTCAATAATCCGGTTGCCTTGAGTTGCCGCGCCTTGGCGATGAGGCTGTCATCCGCGTTGGCGGTTCGTGCCGCCAAACGCTGACGCACGATGTCGAGCTTGCTGGCATCGAGATCGACCCGCATTGCCAGGATACGCAACAGATCCGAGGCGATGAACTCGGAAAGCGCACGGACCGCGTTCAGGCTCAGCCCCGGGCGCCGGACCAAGGGCGCATGCCAATCGATGTGATTGGGTGCGCGCCCGACCAGTGCGTCCAGGGTCGATTCGCGGATACAGGCGGACGGATTGTTGAGGAGTGCCCGGATGGTCGAGGGATCGGCGTGCCGAACCACGGCGTCCGCGACGGCAGCGCTGAGTTTGCGGCGGCTCGCGATCGACTCGGCGCTGGTGCTGGCAGGAGGCGCGACGAGGATCGAAAGCAGATCGGCGTCGCTCAGCACCGGCGACAGGCGGATGATATGATCGCTGACCTCCGCCGCGCTATCGCGGGCCAGAAGCAGCACCAAGTCGCGCGGCGCGGCTTCCAACTTCGCGATCTGCTCGGCGATTGCGGTCCGAACGCGCAAGGCCTGATCGGTGGCCAAGACGGTGAGCGTGGCATGCAGATGGTTCGCTGCAGCCGTTCGTTCCTCGCCGTCGATGTCCGGCAGCAGCCGGGCGATCCTGCCACCGAGCAGGGCGCGGACGCGCTCGTCACCATCCAATGACAAGAGCTTGTCGACCTCCGCGTCGCATCGTTCGTTCAACGCGACGGTGGCACGAACGATGATCTCCGGATCGCGCGCCAGTTCGAGCAGCGCGACCGGGGTGCAATCGTGCCGGGCGGCCTGCCGGACTCGGTCAGCCGCGTCGTCCAAGGTATCGAAGTAAGGAGGCAGCGTTTCGAGCAACGGCGTGTCGGCGTCCGACCATGGGGTCATGCAGTGCGCTCCGGGTTCGAAACCCGCCAATGGTTGCCGCCGTTGCGCTTGACTTCATACATCGCCAGGTCCGCACGCTGGATGATGTCGTCGAGTTCCTCGCCTTCGCCGGGCTGCCGGCACGCAATGCCGATCGACATCGTCAGCCCTTGCTGACCCGGCAGCGCGAACTCCGCCGCATCCCGCGGAAACGTCAGGCGGAGATGTTCAGCCCGTTCGGCGGCAGTCAGCCCGTCAAAGCCATCGAGCCACAAAGCGAACTCGTCGCCCCCGAGCCGTGCCACCAGATCGGCCGGCCGCACCATGTTGCGCAACACGGTACTGGTGAGCACCAGCGCGGCGTCGCCGGCCTCATGCCCGAGTTGATCGTTGAGCGGCTTGAGCCGATCCAGGTCGACGAACATCAGCGTTCCCGGCAGACCCTCACGCTCCAGCCGGTCGATGCGCCGTTGTGCCTCGTCAAGAAAGGCCCGGCGGTTCAGCAAGCCGGTCAACGGATCGGTCCGTGCCTGGCGCGCCAACTCGCGCTGAATGGTTTCGTGCTCAAGCACCACCCGCACCAGCGTGGTGACGGAGCCGAGCAACATCTGATCATCCTTGTCCCAGGGCCGCTCACGCGTCGGCCGCCAGACGATCAATGCCGAGAGTAGCCCGAAGCGGGTCGAACTGCGGCACGCGAGCACCGACATCCCGTCTGACAGGGTCAACTGAAACGGCGTCGACCGGTTGGACGCCCGGAGCAGCGGCAGCAGCTCGTCGAGCAGCGCCATACTGGGCTCGCCGGCATCGTGAAGAACGGTTTCGATCTCGGCCGCGTCGCTGAGATCGAGAACGGCGGCGCCATGGCCGCCGAGTGCGCGGATGCAGGTGGCGAGCATGGACGCCATGATCTGCGGCGCCTGAACCTCCTGGCGCATTTGATCCAGGATGTGGTCCATCACGTCCGAGCGGCGCAAGGCGGCGGCGGCCCTGATCTCCTTTTGCTCGCGCTGCGTCACGTCCGAGGCGACGGCGCGGGCACCCACACAATGCCCGCTATCGTCCAAGATCGGGGCGGAAGATAGCGACAGGCAGACTTTCTGGCGGTCGGCGGCGTTGATCCAACTCCGGCGCTGACGGATGCCAAGATTCAACAAGAACGGATCGGGATATCCATTTTCCTGCGGAAAGAAGATCGACGCGGCGCGTTGGCCGAGCAAGCTATCGGCCGACATGCCGAGCACCTCATCCGGAGCGATGAAGCTCAGCAAACCGTCAGCGTCGACCTCAAAGGCAATATCGGCCGCCAGAGCGCCGAAATCGCGCCACCGGCGGCGGCTTTCCAGGAGAACCTGGCTCAGTTGATCGGCCTCGTCGGCCGGTGCATCCATCGAAAGCATCATGTGCCATTTCCTGACTGCCGACATCTTACGGTGCAGTGATGAATGGAAAGTTACCGTCGGTACGGTGACAGACGGGTGCGTTGACAGTGCGGCTGGCGTGTCTGCATGGTCCGCCGGCAACCAACCAGGAACGAGAATGCACGATCACCCGCTCCGCCCCGCGATCGAGCGCCTTTGGGACGAGCGTCAAAGCATCGACTCGTCCACCAAGGGCGAGGCTCGCGATCAGGTCGATGCCGTGCTCGACGCGTTGGATTCCGGATCGCTCCGCGTGGCGGCGCCAGGAGCCGAAGGCTGGGTGGTTCACGAATGGTTAAAAAAGGCCGTGCTGCTGTCGTTCCGGCTCAACGACTCGGTGCCGATGGAGGCCGGCACGGCGCCGGCATACGATAAGGTGCGTTTGAAGACAGAGGGTTGGGGGGCCAATCGGTTCGCCGAGGCCGGGTTCCGGGCGGTTCCTGGGGCGGTGGTGCGACGCAGCGCGTATATCGCGCCGGGCGTGATCCTGATGCCGAGCTTCGTCAACGTCGGCGCCTATGTCGGCGAGGGCACGATGGTCGACACGTGGGCCACGGTCGGCAGCTGCGCGCAGGTCGGCAAGAACTGCCATCTGAGCGGCGGCGTCGGTCTTGGCGGCGTGTTGGAGCCGTTGCAGGCCAACCCGACGATCATCGAAGACGATTGCTTCATCGGAGCACGGTCCGAAGTGGTCGAGGGCGTGGTGATCGAGCGCGGCTCCGTGCTGGCGATGGGCGTGTTCATCAGCGGCTCCACCAAGATCGTCGACCGCAGCACCGGCGAGATCTTCATCGGGCGCGTGCCGTCCTATTCTGTCGTGGTGCCGGGGACGTTGCCGGGACGGCCGCTGCCGGATGGGTCGCCGGGGCCGTCCCTGTCCTGTGCCGTCATCGTCAAGCGGGTGGATGCACAGACGCGGTCCAAGACTGCCATCAACGAGTTGTTGCGCGACTAAGGTGGACCCGCTTCCGCTTGCCCAAGCCCTGATCCGCTGCCGTTCCGTCACGCCTGCCGATGACGGGGCGCAGGGTGTGCTCGACCGCACGCTGCGCGATCTCGGGTTCACGGTACATCACCTGACATACGGGGAGACGCCGAACCTGTTCGCGCGGCTGGGGACGGAGGCGCCGCATTTCTGTTTTGCGGGGCATACCGACGTGGTGCCGCCGGGCGCTGCGGCCTGGTCGCAGGAGCCGTTCGCCGGCGAAGTGGTCGATGGCCTGCTGATCGGGCGTGGCGCCTGTGACATGAAGGGCGGCATCGCCGCCTTTGTCGCTGCCGCTGCCACGCATGTGCCGCAGCTCAAGGGCTCGATCAGCCTGCTGATCACCGGTGATGAGGAAGGGCCGGCGATCGACGGCACCGTTCGCGTGCTGGACTGGATGCAGGCCAATGGCGAGATCCCGGATTTCTGCCTGGTCGGCGAGCCGACAAATCCCCAGGCGCTGGGCGATGTCATCAAGATCGGGCGCCGCGGCAGCCTCAATGCCACCATCCGTGTCCATGGTATCCAGGGTCACGCCGCCTATCCGCAGAAGGCGGACAACCCGATCCATCGCCTGGTGCGGGCACTGGCCGCCCTGACGGCCGCGCCATTGGATGCCGGAAGCGAGTGGTTCGAAGCCAGCACGCTGCAGATCACCAGCGTTGATGTCGGCAACCCGGCGACCAACGTCATCCCGGGCACCGCCACCGCGCGGTTGAACATCCGGTTCAACGATCTGCATAGCGGCCCGCAGCTCGAGGCCTGGCTGCGGGCCACCATCGCGCCGCACTGTCCGCGGTTCGACCTCGATGTCTCGGTCAGCGGCGAGTCGTTCCTCACTGCACCCGGGCCGCAGGTCGACAAGCTTCGGAGCGCCATCGCCGGCGTCACCGGCGCGGAACCACGGCTCGATACCGGCGGCGGCACGTCGGATGCGCGCTTCATTGCGCGGTTCTGCCCGGTTGCGGAGTTCGGCCTTGTCGGCGCGACGATGCACAAGGCGGACGAGAGCGTGCCCGTGGCCGAGTTGCGGCAACTGGCCGACATCTACCGCGCCATCCTGGCGGCCTTCGTTTGACCGAGCGCCTCAACCCGGCGCTTGGCGTCTTCCGAGTCGCGTTCGGGCGTGCTGACGGCTTTGCGCGGTTCGGAACAACGGTGTCGTCGTTCCTCAGCAGCCTCGCGCCGCTGATCGCCTTTCCGCTCGCGGGCGCGTTGATCCAGCTGTATCGCAATGACTGGTTGGCCGCCGCGTCGCTGGTGTTGCTGACGCTGGTGGCACAGCTGGCGCCGCCGGTGCTGTCGCATTGGTTGGCAGTGCGCTGGAAATGCGAGGATCGGTGGCTGAGCTACGCGACGGCGTATAACTGGTGCTACTGGGCGGTGCCGATGGCCGGGGCGCTGCTGACGGTGCTGTTCGCGGTGGCGGTTGGCGCCGGGTTGCCGAGCCAATTGGCGGCGCAAGCGGTACTCGCCTGCCTGGCTATCTATAGTCTGTGGCTAAACTGGTTCGTCGCACGACACACCCTGGCGCTGTCCAAAGCCAAGGCGGCGCTGCTGGTCGTGATCGTCAATGCGGGGACCGGGCTGCTGGTGATCGGTCCGGCCCTGCTGGGCTGAACGGGTCCAGCGGGTAGGCGACGCCGGTCAGGGTGAGCCCATCCGGCGGTGCGGTCGGGCCGGCGGCGGCGCGGTCGCGGGCCTCCAGCGCGGCCGTGACCCGGTCGGGCATCCAGCGGCCTTCACCGACCAGCTTGAGCGTGCCCACCAGATTGCGCACTTGGTGATGCAGGAAGCTGCGGGCCTCGGCGCGGACATGGATCTTCTCGCCATCCCGTTCCACGGTCAGCACGTCGAGCGTGCGCCAGGGCGATTTGGCCTGGCAGGCGGCGGCGCGGAAGGACGTGAAATCGTGCCGTCCGATCAGACGATCCGCGGCCGCCTGCATCGCCCCTTGGTCGAGGTCCCGCGAGACATGCCAGACGTGCCGCTCGAGCCCGGGGCGGGCACGACGGTTGAGGATGGTGTAGCGGTAGCGGCGGCCGATCGCATCGAAACGCGGATGCCAGGCCGGGTCGACCGCGACGGCGAGGCGAATGACCAAAGGCAGCGGGCGGAGAAAGTAGTTGATGGCTTCCTGCACGGTTCGGGCGTCGAAGCGATCGGGCAAGTCCACCGCGCCGACCTGGCCGGTGGCGTGAACGCCGGCATCGGTGCGACCGGCAATCAGGCTGACGACGCGATTCCCCACCAGCTTGGCCGCGGCAGCTTCCAGGCGATCCTGAAGCGCTTCGCCGCTGGCCTGGCTCTGCCAGCCGATGGTACCGGTCCCGTCATATTCGATCAGCAGCGCCCAGCGTGTCATCCGAGACTGGTGCCGGCCGGAACGGCGAGGCCACGAAGCAGGGCGGCGGCGTCCATCGGGCCGCGCCCGGGCCGCTGCAGGCGGAGCAAGCGCAGGGCGCCATCACCGCAGGCGATGAGCAGGCGGTCGTCGAGCGCGGTGCCTGGGGCGCCGGTCGCCGACTCCGGCCGGGCGGCGAGGATCTTCAGGGTCTCACCGGCCAGCTCGGTATAGGCGCCGGGCCAGGGTACCAGGCCGCGCACCTGACGGTCGAGTTCGGCGGCGGTGCGGGTCCAGTAGAGCTTGCCGTCCGCCTTGGTCAGCTTCGGGGCGTAGGTGATGCCATCCTCGGGCTGAACTTGCGGCGGCGGGGCGTCGGCCAGCGCCTGCAGCACGAGGCGGCCGCCGAGCTCGGCCAGTGCGTCATGAAGTGTGGCGGCAGTGGTGTCGGGGCCGATCGGCACCGTGCCGCGCAACAGCATGGGGCCGGTGTCGAGCCCGGCTTCCATCTGCATGATGGTGACGCCACTTTCCGTGTCGCCGGCCAGCACGGCAGCCTGGATCGGGCCGGCACCGCGCCAGCGGGGCAGCAGGCTGGCATGGATGTTGAGACAGCCGCGGGCCGGCGCGTCGAGCATTGCCTGCGGCAGGATCAGGCCGTAGGCGGCAACCACGCAAGCGTCGAGCTCGAGGGCGGCGAAAGCGGCCTGTTCGTCGGCCTCGCGACGGAGGCGAGGCGGGGTGCGGATCTCGAGGCCGAGCTTCAACGCTTCCGCATGCACGGGGCAGGGGGTCAGCGTGTGGCCGCGGCCGGCAGGGCGGGGCGGTTGGCTGTAGACGGCGACGATCTCGTGCGCGGCGTGAAGTGCGCGCAGGGCAGGCAGGGCAAAGGCCGGGCTACCCATGAAAGCGAGCCTCACGACACGACCTTCAAGATTGGGATTTCTGCCGCTGGTCTTTGGCGAGGCGGCGCATGATCATGTTGCGCTTCAACGCCGACAGATAGTCCACGAACAACACGCCATCGAGGTGATCGATCTCGTGCTGGAGGCAGGCGGCGAGCAGCCCGTCGGCTTCGATCTCGCGCTTGGTGCCGTCCAGGTCGAAGTAACGCACCTTGACCTGGGCAGGCCGGGTCACGTCGGCGTATTGGCCGGGTAGCGACAGGCAGCCTTCTTCCCGTAGCGCCATCTCCTCGCTGAGGCCGATGATCTCCGGGTTGATGAGATGCATCGGCGCAGGTTTATCGTCCGGCTGCAGGTCGATCACCGCCAGGCGCAAGCCTTTACCGATCTGCGGCGCGGCGAGGCCGATACCGGGCGCAGCATACATCGCGGCGAGCATCTCGGGGACTAGGGCGCGGACGAGGTCGTCATCACCGGGTCGGACGGGGCGGGCCTTGGCCCGCAGAATGGCCTGGGGTGCCACGAGGATCGGCAGCGTCGGCGCGGCGGGCGGATTGAGAGAGGGGGCGGTCGGTTCCATGTCCGGCCCGATGTAGCGGGCGGGCGAGGGGGGTTCAATCCAGCTTGGCGGAGGACTTGCAACGACCGGTGCTGCGGCCAACATGTGATTGGTCGCTGGCGCCGAAATCGGGTCGGCGACGCTTCGCTCTGAAGAGGGGGCCGATACAAGCGATGACAACGCGTGTCTTCACGTCGCCGATGTTCCTCGGCTTCGACCATCTGGAACAAGTGCTCGAACGGGCGGCCAAGACGTCCTCCGA
Organism: uncultured Acetobacteraceae bacterium; assembly: GCA_964613945.1. Classification (GTDB taxonomy): domain Bacteria; phylum Pseudomonadota; class Alphaproteobacteria; order Acetobacterales; family Acetobacteraceae; genus JAVVHH01. The sequence goes on along the minus strand of CAZTJC010000011.1, from coordinate 24,187 downwards.
CGGGTATCCACCCTATAATATCGAGCAGACGGGGCCGAGTGGCCTGCGGATCAGTCTTGCGGTCGCCGGGTTCACGATGAGCGACCTGCAGATCACGCAGGAGGACAACCAGTTGGTGATCCGGGGTCGGCAGACCGATGACGGCGCCGATCGGGTTTACTTGCATCGCGGCATCGCGGCGCGGCAGTTCCAGCGGGCATTCGTTTTGGCCGAGGGAATCGAGGTCAAGGGAGCGTGGCTCGATAACGGGCTGCTTCACATCGATCTGGCTAGGCCGCAGCCGGAAGTGCGCGTGCGGACGATTCAGATCGGCAAGCCGGGGCCCGGTGCCGTGGTCGATGGGTCGCCCGATCGCGACTGAGCCACATTTCGTTTTCAGCAATGGCGCGGCCGGTTCGGCGCGCCGTGGAGGCTAGCATGAAGTCAGACGCTATTACCTCGAGCATCGAGGCGGTTTTCGACGTGCGTAAGATGACGCCGGAGCAGCTTGCTCAACTCGGCGTGCCAGACATGGCCTATATCAAGCCGGTGCTGATGAACGGCGCGGCGGCTTTCGCGATCCATGCCGCCGACGGCTCGCCCATGGCGGTTGCCACGGAGCGGGACATGGCGATCGCGGCAGTGGTCCAGCACGAGATGATGCCCGCGCTGGTCCACTAATCGCGGCTAGACGACGGCCAGGCGCTCGCGACGGACCTGAACAGTCAGTTCGTCGAGCGCCAGACTGACGCGGTCGCACATTTCGGTCACGTCTTCCTTGGTCATGATCAGCGGCGGGCTGAATGCCATCGAGTCGCTGGGCAGGCCGCGTGCGATGACGCCATGGGCCTCGCATAGCTTGACCAAGCGAGCGCCCATCTTCAGCGCCGGGTCAAAGTTTTGGCGCGCTGCCTTGTCGGCCACCAACTCCATCGCCGCGATCATGCCGACGCCGCGGACTTCGCCGATCAACTCGTGATCGTCGAACCGTCGGTGCAGTTCTTCCTGCAGGAAGCTGCCGACGTTGGCGCACTGCTCGGCAATGCCGATTTCGTCATAGATCTTCAACGTTTCGATGGCGACCGCTGCCGGGACGGGGTGCCCGGAGTAAGTGACGCCATGACCGAAGGTGCCGATCTTGTGGCTCTCGTCGGCCAGCACGGAGAACACCTTCTCGCTCACCATGGTCGCCGAGATCGGCAGGTAGGCCGAGGATAGCGCCTTGGCGCAGGTGAGAAGGTCCGGCTCGATGCCGAAGGTCTGGGTGCCCCAGTAGTTGCCGGTGCGCCCGAAGCCGCAGATGACCTCGTCGACCACGAGCAGGACGTCGTGCTTCTTGAGCACCGCCTGGATCTTGGGGAAATAGCCGCGCGGCGGCACGATGACGCCGCCAGCGCCCATGATCGGTTCGGCGAACATGGCGGCGACCGTGTCCGGCCCCTCGGCGACGATTAGCTTGTCCAGCTCGTCGGCGCAGCGGGTGGCGAAGTCGTCCTCGCTCTCGCCTTCCATGGCACCATGGTAGAAGTGCGGGGTCATCGTATGGATGAAGCCCGGCAGTGGCAGGTCGAAGCTGCGGTGGTTGTTCGGCAACCCGGTCAGCGAGGCTGCGGCGATGGTGACGCCGTGATAGCCCTTGATGCGGCCAATGATCTTCTTCTTGGCGGTGCGGCCCAGCGCGTTGTTGTAGTACCAGACCATCTTGACGGCGCTGTCGTTCGCTTCAGAGCCGGAGTTCGAGAAGAACACCTTGCTCATCGGCACCGGGGCGCGTTCGATCAGCATCTCGGCCAGATCAATCATCGGCTCGTGCGACTTGGCCGTGAACGAGTGATAGAACGGCAGCTTGAGCATCTGGTCGTAGGCCGCCTTGGCGAGCCGCTCGTTGCTGAAGCCCAGGCTCGCGCACCACAGCCCGGCGACGCTCTCGATATAGTCCTTGCCGCTGTCGTCATAGACGCGGATGCCATCGCCGCGGCTGATGATCATCGGCCCGGCCTCCTGATGCGCTCTCAGGTCGGTATACGGGTGGAATACGTTGGCAACGTCGCGTGCCGCGGCGGAGTTGGCGCGAGGAGGGCTCATAAAAGGGCGCTTTCAGGCTGCGAAGCCGCGAGCCTACGCCCAATTATGGGCCGGTTGGAACCCTTGTGATGGTTTGGGTCAGTAACCGAAACCGTTGAAGCCGCCCCATGGGCCCCAGTTCCACGATGCGTCGTTGTATTCCTGGGCGGTCAGCAACTGGTCGTTGGCGAACTGCCGCGCGGCGACGGTCTGGCGATAGCGGGAGTAGTCGGATTGGTCGCCGAAGTAGACGCAGCCGCAGTCGATTGGGTCCGGATAGATGTAGATAAAGGTGTTGCCCTGGGCACGCATGCTGAACCGGTTCGGCGGCAAACGCCGTAGCATGGCGATGCGCTCGGGCGTGTTGGCCGGGCGCGGCTGGAAACCGGCGGCGGACAGCATGTTCTCCTGACTGGCGATCTGCTCCTGTTGCGAGGCGCAGCCGGCAATGAGGGCGAGGGGCAAGGCGAGTACGAGGGCAAAGCGCATGGGTGCCTCTTAGCGTCGATATTCAGAGTAGAACGTGGCGCCGGGTCGGCGGTTTCAGCTCACGCGTCGGCAGCGGCCTTGCGCTCGGCAGCTTCCTCGGCCGACGAAATCCCGCCATGGGCCGCGGACCAGGCGACAGGGTTGTCGAGGAAGCGGCGGACTTCGGAGAGGGACTTGTCCTCGAAATATGGCCGGTCGCGGCAGGCTTCCAGCACGTCCCACCAGTTGCAGAGGTGATGCAGCGTCACGTCCATGCCCTTGAGCTTCTCGAAGCTGCCGGGAAAGACGCCATAGAAGAACACCACGAAGGTGTGGTTCACGATCGCCCCGGCGTCGCGCAAGGCCTGGGCGAAGCGGATCTTGGAGCCGCCATCGGTGGTGAGGTCCTCGACGAGCAGGGTGCGCAGACCCTCGGGGACATCGCCCTCGATGAGGGCGTTGCGGCCGAAACCCTTTGGCTTTTTCCGGACATAGGCCATTGGCGTCATCATCCGGTCGGCGATCCAGGCGGCGAACGGGATGCCCGCGGTCTCGCCGCCGGCGACGCATTCGATCGATTCGTAGCCGATGTGCCGACCGATCTTCTCGGCGGCCAGCTCGCAGATCTTCGCCCGTGCCCGCGGGAAGTAGATGATCTTGCGGCAGTCGATATAAACCGGCGAGCGCCAGCCGGACGTGAAGGTATAGGGCTCCTCGGGGCGGAAGTTGACCGCCTTGATCTCCAGCAGGATGCGCGCGGTCGTCAGCGCCGCATCGCGGTCCCAATCGGTCATGTGCTCGGTTGCCATAGTATCCGCCTCTGCCTCGGTCCCGTCCTAGACACGTCTCCTAGACCGGGAGGGACAGTGCGTTCAATGTGTCGGCGCGAAAGGGAGCCCAATGCAACGTAGCTACAAGATTGCCGCCGTGCCCGGTGATGGGATCGGTAAGGAAACGGTGCCGGAGGGCCTGCGAGTGCTCGAAGCCGCCGCGACGAGGTTCGGTTTCCGTCTGCAAACGACGGATTACGACTGGTCCTGCCAGCGTTACGTGGAAACCGGCGCGATGATGCCGGCCGATGGTCTCGACCAACTTCGCCAGCACGACTCGGTGTTCCTCGGTGCGGTCGGCTGGCCCGGCGTGCCTGATCACATCTCGCTCTGGGGCCTGCTGATCCCGATCCGACGCGGCTTCGACCAATATGCCAGCGTGCGCCCCTGCCGGCTGATGCCCGGCGCGCGCACGCCGCTGGCTGGCCGCACGGAGAAGGACATCGACTTCTACGTGGTGCGCGAGAACACGGAAGGCGAATACTCCAGCGTCGGCGGCCGCATGTACGAAGGCACCGACCGCGAGTACGTCACCCAACACAGCGTGTTCAGCCGGGTCGGCACCGACCGCATCCTAAAATACGCCTTCGAACTGGCCATGACCCGGCCGCGCCGCAAGCTGACCTCGGCCACCAAGTCGAACGGCATCACCATCACGATGCCGTACTGGGACGAGCGCTTCGCTGCCATGGCCAAGGACTATCCGGGCGTGGAGGCCGACCAGTTCCACATCGACATCCTGTGCGCTCAGTTCGTGCAGCATCCGGATTGGTTCGACGTCGTGGTCGGCAGCAACCTGTTCGGCGACATCCTCAGCGATCTCGGCCCGGCCGTGGCAGGCAGCATCGGCATCGCGCCGAGCGCCAACATCAACCCCGAGCGCGTGCATCCCAGCATGTTCGAGCCGGTGCATGGTTCCGCCCCAGACATCGCCGGCCAGGGAATCTGCAACCCGATCGGTCAGGTCTGGTCCGGCGCCATGATGCTTGAACATCTCGGCGAAACGGATGCGGCAGCGTGCATCGTCAAGGCAATCGAGACGTTGTTGGGCGAAGGTGGACCGCGCACGCGGGACATGGGAGGGCAAGCGGGAACCGAAGAAGTCGGTAAAGCGCTGGCGCAACTCGTCTCGACGCACTAGATGTCTCGCTGAAGATGTGAGGCGCCGGTGGTCCGAGAAACGAGTTTGATTGGGCGACGTTGCGAAAGGGCCGTGGTTACGGCCTATCGCGAGTTGCGCGTCATGGGAACGGCAGACCTGGATGCGTTCGGGGCCTGCACTACGCTGTATCGCATCCACCATCCGGAGGCTTCGCTGAACGAAGCGCGCCGCTTGGTCGCGGAGTGGATCGACCATCACGTTGTCCGCAACGAGAACGGCCCGACGCCGGGCTGCGAGTGCTAGGCTAACGGCTTCTGCCGCAAACCGGATGTTCGATCTTCAGGGGCATCGGTTTGCGCGCGGCTTGTTTCCGGAGAATACCCTCGAGGGGTTGAACTCGGCGGTCCGCCTCGGGCTGACCAGTTTCGAGATCGATATCGCGATTACCCGCGACGGCGTGCCCGTCGTGCATCATGATCCCGCGCTCAATCCCAATACGACGCGCAAGGCCGACGGGACGTGGCTATCGGAAACCGGTCCTCTCATTCGCGACCTGACGGTGAATGAGTTGGCTGGCTACGACGTCGGTCGGCTTCGGCCCGGTACTGCCTATGCGGCCACTTATGCCAGCCAGATACCCAGTGACGGCGCGCGGATCCCGACGCTCGACGCCGTGCTGCGGCTATTTCCGGGCGTGCGCTTCAATATCGAGTTGAAGCTCATGCCCACGCATCCCGAGTGGACCGTCACGCCGGAGGAAATGGTCGAGCGGACCCTGCACGTGGTCGATGCTGCCGACGTTGCCGGAGCCGTGACGATCCAGTCCTTCGATTGGCGGGCGCCCCGCCACGTGCGCCGGACCCGGCCGGAGATCGCCTGCGGTTGGCTGACCGAGGCGACGACCGTTCGCGCGGCGCCACTCTGGCGTGGCCGGGTGGAGGCCGCGACGACGATGGAGGCGGTGCCGGATGCGATTGCCGGGGAGGGCGGTGGCCTATGGACGCCGTTCCATGCCGACCTGACCCAGGAACTGCTCACGCGCGCTCACGGCCTCGGCCTTCGCGTGATCCCGTGGACAGTCAACGAGGTCCCCGACATGCAGCGGCTGTTGGCATGGGGCGTGGATGGATTGATCACCGACTGGCCGGATCGCGCGCTGACGCTGCGTCCGGCCATCGGGTAAGCTACTTGCCGCGGCGGGCCTTGCGGGCCGCGTAGCGCTCGTCGCGTGCGGCCTTGCGCTCGTTACGAATCTGCTCGTCGCGGGCGGCGGCTTCGATCGCCTTGCGCTCGGCTTCTTCCGCTTCGAATTTCAAGCGAGCCGCTTCCTCGATCTTGCGGCGTGCTTCCTCTTCTTCCTTGATGCGCGCCCGTTCGGCAGCGCGCGCTTCGCGGGCTCTGACGACTTCGCTGCGTGCGGCTTGCCGCGCCATCAAGCCTGGATCGTCTGCGGGGGTTCGGGTTTTGAAAGAATCTAGCAGCACCTTCTTGGCTGCTGCGGCCGCTTCGGCGCGGTCCTTGAACGTGCTGCCTTTAAAGGCGGCCATAAGTCTTACTCCAAGATGTTAGTGTTTGATGGTTGGACCGGCGCTGGTTTAGCGCCGTTCGGGCCCGGCCTCCAGCAGCGCGAGATTTTGCTGCGCCAGATCGCCGGTGGCCGTGTCGGGCGAGAGCTTGATCGCGCGCTCCCAATCCGCACGCGCACCGGACACGTTTCCGCGCCGCTGGCGTAGGATACCACGTTCAAGAAAGGCATCGGGATCTTCGGGGTCCAACTCGAGGGCTCGTTCTACGTCCGCGGACGCAAGGTCGAGGTGTTCGAGATGACGACGGGCAGCGGCACGAAGCACCAGGGCGTCGCCTCGCCGCGGATCGATATCCAAGGCACGGAAGAGATCGTCGTCAGCCTCTGTGTAATGTTCCAGGCTGCTGCTTGCGATCGCCCGATCGATCAGCAGGTCGGGGTCGTCCGGCAACAATGCAAGGGCTTTGGTTGCCGAATCGTAGGCATGTTGCGGTGTGTTGGCCATCATCCACGCCTGCCCGGCCTGGCCGAGGATCGCGGCACGGGCTGCCGGCGCGGCGGTGACCTTGGCACCGAGCTGGTCCAGCAGCGTGGCACCTTCCTCCGGGTCGCCCAACTCGATTTCGGCCAGGGCCCGGCAATGGACCGCGCCATCACCGCCGCCGGCGGTTTGCCAGGTGTCGGCGAAGGTGAACGCCCCGCTCGGGTCGTTCTGCACCATCGAAAGGCACTTGTCGTAATCCTCGCCCTCGGCGATACGCGGAGGGACCGGCGGCACCGGCAGGTCGTCATCGGGCGCAGTTTCCGATTGAGCGGACGGATAGTTCCACCAAGTCGCACCGCCTGCGACGGACAGCCCGAGCGCCACCGCCGCGCCAAGCATCAGCATCCGATTGACCATGACGAGAGTAGGATACAGGACCATGGCGCCACCGGCAAACAAAGTAGGGTGTCTGCTGGTATTCGGCCTCGGCTATTGCGGAACCGCGATCGCTGCCGGCGCGGTCGCGGCAGGATACCGTGTGGTCGCCACCAGCCGCACGCCGCAGGGCAAGCAACCGCCGCACGGCGTCGAGCTGATCGCGTTCGATGCCGCCGCCGATGCCATTGCCACGGCGACCCACATCCTGGAAACCGCCGCGCCCGACGAGCACGGTGACCCGGCGCTCGCCCGCCACGCCGCCGCGCTCGCCGCCGCCCCGTCGCTGCAGTGGACCGGCATGCTGTCGACTACCGGGGTCTATGGCGACCGCGGCGGCGGCTGGGTGGACGAGACGACGCCGCCGGCGCCGACCGGCCCGCGCGGCACGAAACGCCTCGACGCCGAGCGCCAGTGGAGCGCCGCCTTTGGGCGTTGCGCGGTGGATCTGTTCAGGGTTGCCGGGATCTACGGGCCGGGCCGATCGCCGTTTGCCGAGATCAGGGCCGGTCGCGGCCGCCGGGTCGATAAGCCTGGGCATCGGTTCGGCCGCATCCATCGCGACGACATCGCCGCCGCCGTGCTCGCGGCCATGGGCCAGGCGCGGGAGCCCGGCACCCGGGTGCTGAACCTGAACGACGACCTGCCTGTCGAGAGCGCTGAGGCGACGGCGGAGGCAGCGCGGCTGATCGGGTTGCCGCCCCCGCCGCTGGTGCCGTTCGAGGAAGCGCTGCGCGACATGTCGCCCATGGGCGCCAGCTTCTGGGCGGAGAACCGCCAGGTCGCCAGCCGGCTCACCCAGGCGGCGCTCGGCATCACCTGGCGGTATCCGACCTACCGGGAAGGGCTACGCGCCATCCTCGAGCAGGAGCGCGGCGAGGCTGTGCCGGAGTAGGGCGAGGTCGCCGGGTCGCGAGAGCCGGTGATCGCCGTCCTTGATCAGGGTGATCTGGACGTCGTCGGTTTCCAGACGCTCGGCCAGCCGCATCGCGGTCTGCCACGGGACGTCCGGGTCCTGCTGGCCGTGCAGGAGGCGTACCGGGACGTTGAGGGCGATCGGGCCGTCCAGGAGCAGGTGGGTGCGCCCGTCCTCGATGAGGGCCGACGTCACCGGAACCGGAGCGCCGTACTGGCTCGGCGTCAGCAGCACGCCGTCACGGTGCAGGATGTCGCGCTCGCCATCGGTCATGGCCGCCCACATCAGCGTTTCAGTGAAGTCCGGCGCGGCGGCGATGCCGACCAGGCCGATGACCCGGTCCGGCCGCAGGAGCGCCAGCAGCAGCGCGATCCAGCCGCCCATGCTGGAGCCGACCAGGACGAGGTCGCCCTCCGTATGCTGGTCGATCAGGAACAGGGCGTCGTCGCGCCAGCGCCCGACTGTGCCATCCTCGAAGCGGCCGCCGCTGGTGCCGTGCCCGGAATAGTCGAGCCGCAGGCACGCTAGCCCGTTGCGCTGGCAGAACGCGTCTGTTTCGAGCGCCTTGGACCCGTTCATGTCGCTGCGGTATCCCGGCAGGAACACCGTGGTCGGCCCATCGCCGGGCGTGAGGCTCCAGGCGAGGTCCACGCCATCGCGCTGGGTGCGGCCGTTGGGCATCTTCAGTCTCCTTATTCGAACAGGATCGGGACGAGCGATGCCACCAGCAGCACCGCCATGACCAGATCGAAACGGCGCAGCGCGCGGTCGGTGCGCAGGATGCGGGCGGCACCGGCGCCGACGATCGTCCAGAACAGGACGGCCGGAAAGGTGACGACCCCGAATACCGCCGCCATGGCCAGGGTCTGGACCAAGGGTGCGCCCTCGCCGGTATAGGTCACCACGGCGCTGACCGCGATGATCCAGGCCTTCGGGTTGACCCACTGGAACAAGGCCGCCGCGAGCAGGCCGAGCGGCCGGCGCCGGGTCTCCGACGCGGCTGGCGGGTGTGGCCGGGCGATCGTCCAGGCCAGCCACAGGATATAGGCTGCGCCGACCCAGCGCAGGATCGTGTGCAGCCAAGGCGTGGCCGCCAGGATCTGCCCGGCGCCGATCGCCACCGCGAGCAGCATGATCGGAAAGCCGAGCGTGATGCCCAGCAAATGCGGCAGCGTGCGGCCGATGCCGAACCGTGCGCCGGAGGCGGCTACCATGGCGTTGTTGGGCCCCGGCGTCGCGGCCATCGCCAGCGCAAAGGCGGCGACCGAGCCGAACCAGGCGATCTGCTCGGCGGTCATCGCCGCACACGCTAGACCAGGCGGCCCGGCATGGTATAGGCGCCGGGATGCCCTTCCCGTCCGGCGCCGTCATTCTGCAAGTGGTGCCCTCCCTCGGCAGCGGGGGAGTGGAGCGCGGAACGATCGAGATGGTCGAGGCCATCGCGCGGGCCGGCGGCACCGCGCTGGTGGCCAGTGCCGGCGGCCGCTTCGAGCCCGCGGTGGCCGAGGCCGGCGGGCGACATCTCATTCTTCCTCTGGCGAGCAAGAACCCGGTGCGCATCTGGCGCAACGTCGGCCATCTCGCGCGGCTGATCCGGGCCGAGGGCGTCGACCTCGTGCATGCCCGCTCGCGCGCGCCGGCCTGGTCGGCCGCGCTGGCGGCCAAGAAGGCCGGCGCGCACTTCGTGACCACCTATCACGCTCCCTACGACGAGAGCACGCCGGGCAAGCGGGCCTACAACGCCGTCATGGCGCGGGGCGAGCGGGTGATCGCGATCAGCCATTTCATCGCCGAGCTGCTCCAGGAACGACATGGCGTGTCGTCCAGCCGGATCCGGCTGATCCCGCGCGGGGTCGATCCGGTGGCGTTCGATCCGGACACGCTGCCGCGTCAGCGGATCGAGGCGTTGCGGGCGGCGTGGGACGTGCAGCCCGAGCAAAAGGTCGTGCTGCTGCCAGGTCGGCTGTCCCGCTGGAAGGGGCAGGAGGTGCTGATCCAGGCGCTGCGATTCCTGCGGACGCCCGGGCTGGTCTGCATCGTCGCCGGACCGTTGCACGACCGCGACCGCTACGTGTCGCAATTGCACGCCAAGGCGGCGGCGCTCGGCGTTCAGGGCCGGGTCAAGTTCGTGGGCACGTGCGACGACATGCCGGCCGGGCTGGCGCTGGCCGACGTGGTGGTCAATGCGTCGATCGAGCCGGAAGGGTTCGGGCGCACGGTGATCGAGGCGCAGGCGATGCGGCGGCCGGTGGTGGCCAGCGATCATGGCGGCGCGGCGGAGACGGTGCAGCATGGACGCACCGGCTGGCGCGTCACCCCGGGCGACCCGGTGGCATTGGCCGCTGCGATCGACCGCGTGCTGGCGCTGCCGGCGGCCGAGCGGGACCGGGTGGGAGAGCTGGCGCGGCAGACGGTGCTGGCGCGCTACACGACCGCGGCGATGCAGCGGGCGACGCTGGCGGTGTATGCCGAACTGCTGGCTACGCAGCTGGAGTGAACATCCTCGTCATCAAGCTCGGGGCGTTGGGCGATTTCGTGCAGGCCTTCGACGCTTTCGAGGCGATCCGCGCGCGTCACCCCCACGAGCATATCACGCTGCTGACGACGGCGCCGTTCGCCGGGCTGGGCGAGCGGTCACCGTGGTTCAATCGCGTGCTGGTCGATGCACGGCCGGGTTGGTTGAACGTGCCGGGCGTGTTGCGGCTGCGGCGGATGCTGCAAGGATTCGATTTCGTCTACGACCTCCAGACGTCGGGCCGGTCCGGGCGGTATTTCCTGCTGGCGGGACGGCCGCCCTGGTCCGGCATCGCGCCGGGAGCGTCGCATCCGCACACCAACGGCGCCCGCGACCGCATGCACAACTCGGAGCGGTTGCGCAGCCAGTTGGTGATGGCGGGAGTGCGCGACTTCCCGGCCGCCGACCTCAAATGGTTCACGGTGGGAGGGCCGGCGATGCCGGAGCCCTATGCGCTGCTGGCGCCGGGCTGTTCGCCGCATCTGCCGGAGAAGCGGTGGCCGACGGAGCGGTTCGGCGCGCTTGCGCAGTTGATCGCCGAGCGGGGCGTCGTGCCGGTGGTGATCGGGACGAAGGCGGAGGGCGATCTGGGCGCAGCCATCCGCGCGGCGTGCCCGGAAGCGGTCGACCTCACGGGGCAGACAGACCTGTTCGACCTTGGCGGGCTGTCGGCGCGGGCGTCGCTGGCGGTGGGTAACGATACTGGGACGATTCATCTGGCCGCCGCGGTCGGCTGCCCGTGCATCGCGTTGTTCTCGGCGCGCTCGAACCCCGGCCATGCGGCGCCGCGAGGGCCGGTCCCGGGCAGCGTGACGGTGCTGCGCGAGGCAAACTTGGCTGACCTTTCACTCGAAAGGGTTGCGGCTTGCCTGCCATAGCGCCATGAGTGCCGCTCGCCATCCGGAGAACAGCTGAGCCCATGCCCGCCATCACGTTGCCCGATGGGTCGATCCGCCGCTTCGATGGGCCGATCACGGGTGCGACGCTGGCCGCCGACATCGGGCCCGGCCTCGCCCGCGCCGCGTTGGCCATGAAAGTGGACGGCCAGCTCACCGATCTCGCACGCACGATCGACACCGATTCCAGCGTCACCTTCGTGACCCGGCGCGACCCCGACGCGCTCGAGATGATCCGGCACGACACCGCGCACGTCCTGGCCGAAGCCGTGCAGGCACTGCATCCGGGCACCCAGGTGACGATCGGGCCGTCGATCGAGAACGGCTTCTATTACGACTTCGCCCGCAACGCCCCGTTCACGCCGGAGGATTTCCCGGCCATCGAGGCGAAGATGCGCGAGATCGTGGCGCGCAACGCCGCCTTCGAGCGGGAGGAATGGGACCGCGACGAGGCGATCGCCTTCTTCGAGGCGCGCGGCGAACGCTACAAGGCCGAGCTGATCCGCGACCTGCCGACCAGCGAGACCATCACCTTCTACAAGCAAGGCGACTGGATCGACCTCTGCCGCGGCCCGCACATGCGCGGCACCGGCGACGTCGGCACTGCCTTCAAGTTGATGAAGGTCGCCGGCGCATATTGGCGCGGCGATCACCGCAACCCGATGCTGAGCCGCATCTATGGCACCGCCTGGCGCGATCAGAAGGAGCTGGATGCCCACCTGCATCAGCTCGAGGAGGCCGAGCGGCGCGACCATCGGCGCATCGGCACACAGATGGATCTGTTCCACATGCAGCCGGAGGCCACCGGGTCGGTGTTCTGGCATCCGAAGGGCTGGCGGCTGTATCGCGCCGCCGAGGCCTATATGCGCCGCCGGCAGGACGATGGCGGCTACCTCGAGGTCAAGACGCCGCAGCTGGTGGACCGCAAGCTGTGGGAAGCCAGCGGCCACTGGGACAACTACAAGGAACACATGTTCATCGCCAAGGTGGAGGACGAGGACACCACCCTCGCGCTGAAGCCGATGAACTGCCCGTGCCACGTGCTGATCTTCAAGGACCGGCTGCGCTCCTACCGCGATCTGCCGATGCGGATGGCCGAGTTCGGTTCCTGCCACCGCTACGAGCCTTCGGGCGCATTGCATGGCATTATGCGGGTGCGCGCCTTTACCCAGGACGACGCGCACATCTTCTGCACCGAGAACGAGATCGGGCCGGAGACGGTGCGCTTCGTGGAGTTGCTGTCCTCGATCTATCGCGATTTCGGCTTCGAGGACTTCCGGGTGAAGTTCTCCGACCGTCCGGAGTCGCGGGCGGGAACGGATGAGACCTGGGACCGGGCCGAGAACGCGCTGAAGGCGGCATGCCTGACTGCCGGCGTCGAGTACGAGCTGAACCCGGGGGAGGGGGCGTTCTACGGCCCCAAGCTGGAGTTCGTGCTGCGGGACGCCATCGGGCGGGACTGGCAGTGCGGCACGCTGCAGGTCGATTTCGTGCTGCCGGAACGGTTGGACGCCAGCTACGTGTCGGAGGACAGCTCGCGCCAGCGCCCGGTGATGCTGCATCGCGCGATCCTGGGCAGTTTCGAGCGCTTCCTCGGTATCCTGATCGAGAACTATGCCGGCCGCTTCCCGCTCTGGCTCGCGCCGGTGCAGGTGGTGGTGGCGAGCATCGTCAGCGACGCGGCCGAGTATGCCGAGGAGGTCGCCACCCTGTTGCGCGCGCGCGGCCTCGCCGCGCAGGCGGATGCGCGCAACGAGTCGATCAAGGCCAAGATACGGGAGCACAGCGTTCAGTACGTGCCGGTGATCCTGGTCGTGGGCCGTCGCGAGGCGGAGGCGCGCACCGTCGCCATCCGGCGGCTCGGTGGCCAGGATCAAGAGGTCGTTTCGCTCGATCTCGTATTGGATCGTCTTGCACTGGAGGCCCTGCCTCCCGATGTCAAACGCCTAAGGCCGGAAGCGGTCTAACCCTTTTCGTCAATATCCACAGGAGAGTACGATACCAAGAGGACCAATGCCCAATTCGACGCCATCCCGCGACGGGCCACGCGTGAATGAAGATATCCGCGTACCGCAGGTGCGGCTGATCGACCAAGATGGCGAAATGCAGGGCGTGATGGCCACGCGCGACGCGATCGCGCGCGCGTTCGGTTTGGGCCTCGACTTGCTGGAGATCAGCCCGAATGCTGATCCTCCGGTTGCCAAGATCCTGGACTACGGCAAGTTCAAGTACGAGCAGCAGAAAAAGAAGAACGAAGCCAAGAAAAAGCAGCGCGTGATCGAGATCAAGGAGATCAAGGTCCGCCCGAACATCGACGAGAACGACTACCAGGTGAAGATGCGGGCGATGAAGTCCTTCATCGACGAGGGCGACAAGGTCAAGGTGACCCTGCGCTTCCGTGGCCGCGAGATGGCTCACCAAGATATCGGGATCAAGGTGCTCGAACGCATCCGCGCCGAACTCGAGCTGGCCACCAAGGTCGAGCAGATGCCGCGGATGGAAAACCGTCAGATGATCATGGTGCTCGCACCGCGCTGATCGTCGCCCCTCCCAGCCAGCGGCTGGGAGGGGCCTTTCGTCAATTCAGAAGGCGGCTTGCGCGCGCAACGCGACGGCCTGATAGCGCCGCCCAATCTGGGTGGTGCCCGCCGTGCTCAACCGATCGACGTTGACGATGTCGTAATCGAGCATGAAGCGCAGAAAGTCGTTCGGATACCAATTGATGCCGGCCGAGTAGACGTTCTGTTCGCCGCCGAACGTTCCGCCGGTGACGGATTGGGAAATCCCACGGGTGACCTTGTCGTTCAAATTGAGATGGCTGTAGCGGCCGACCAGTTCGAACGCGCCGTATTGGCCATCCTTTAACGACAGCGAGCGCTTCGGCTTCGGCGCGCCGAAGGCTGCCTCGCCGGTGTCGTAGGCGCGGGTCTCGCCCGTGATCACCCAGCTGCCTTCCACATAGCCGCCGTCGAACTCGAGTGCCGGCATGGCGGCCGTTGTCGAATTCGGGCTGTTGGCACGGTTGACGCCGATGCGGTCGTACTCGCCCTGTAGCAGGAAGTTGCGGTAGCGCAGGCCGACTTCCGGACCGTAGGTATAGGCGCTGCTGGCATTGAGTGCGCCCGTGCTGACGAGGCGGTTGGTGTCGATGCGGAGTTCCGGGCGGTCCTGGACCGTCAGGGTCTGCCCGGTCGAGGTGCGCTGGATGCGGAACGCGCTGGAAGCGGACAAGCCGAGATGCAGGTCGGTGTCCTCGCCGGCGATCGGGCGCCCGGCAACGCGGATCGTGCCGCCGGTCTGTTGCGGCTGCGCCAGGGCGGCATTCTGGCTCGTATAGGGCGCGCCGGTAAGGTAGCTGGCGATGAAGTAGCGCTTCTCGGCCCACCGCACGCCGGCCGACGCGCGGCCGTCGCCGGCTGCGATGTTGCGCGACGCCTCGACGATGCTGGGGCGTTCGAGGAACAGGAAGTCGTTGGAGCTGGTGCTATCGCCCAGGGTCAGCCACGGCTTGAAATAACCAACCGTGGCCGTCAGCGGCGTGCCCTTCGGCACGTAGTTGATGTTCGCCTCGTAGAGCGTCGGCGAGCCGTCGGGCGAGTTGCCGAAATCCGGGGTGATGTTGGCCTGGAAATCATCGTATTTGAACACGAACGGCACCCGTCCGCGGCGCAGGTTCTGGCCGAAGCTGTCGAGCCGCGAAGGCTGTGCGTTCGGCTGCGACCCGGTGAACTCGCCGCCGATGTCGTAGTGCAGTTGCAGGCCGACCGCGGCCGAGAAGCGGCCGTCATTGCTGGTGAAGGTAGGGCGGCCCTTGGGGAAGCTGACGCCACCCGGATTGGCGACCGCCGGCTGCGTGCCGCTCGGTGGAGCGATGTTGCTGGTTTCGACCGGCAGGTTGGCCTCCGAAGCAGCGCTGGTGCTGCCGGACGGGGTTTTGCTGGCCTGCAGGGTGGCACCGGAATTGCCGGCCGGCGCCGACCGAGCCGATGGCGCCGTGCGGGCCTGCCGTGCGGCCCGGGTCTCGGAACGGCTGGCCGCGAGGTCCCGGCGGACGTTGGACAGTTCAGCCTGCAACGCTTTGATCTGCGCCTCGATGGCCGAGAGGCGAGGGTCGCTTTGGGCATGGGCCACGGAGGTCAGGGCAGAAACCGCCACCGTGGCCGTGAGAAGAAGACGAAAGCCAGTCACCGTTCGATATCCTGTTCCAGTGACGGGACAAAGACATGTCGGCCTCAGGAGCGGGATGACAATTTCACGTCGGGCGCGGTGCAGACCTGCCGTGTACCATCCAAGCCACGACTTAGGTCAGGCTCTCCATGCCGCCATCGACGCTGATGGCTTGCCCGGTGATGGTGGCGCCGAACGGGCTGCAGAGATACAGCGCCATGTTGGCGATGTCGTGCTGGCTGACAAAACAGCGCAGACTGACGGCCTCGAGCGCGCGGTCGGTTTGTTCGTTGTCGCTGACGCCGGCCGCAGCAGCCTTGTTGCGGATGACGCTGCGGATGCGGGGACCCTCGACCAGGCCGGGAAGGATGGCGTTGACGCGGATGCCGTCGGTGCCAAGCTCGATCGCCAGGGTGCGGGTGAAACCGACGACGCCCCATTTAGCCGCCGCATAGGGGCTACGCAGCGGAAAACCGAACTTGCCGGCAGCCGAACTGAGATTAATGATGCTGCCGCCACCGGCCTTGCGCAGCGCCGGAATGGCGAGACGCGCACAATGGAACATCGACGCCAGGTCAATCTGGAGCGTGGCGTCCAACTGTTCGGGCGTGACGTCCTCAACCCGTGCGGTCGGACCGGCGATGCCGGCGTTGTTGACGAGCACGTCGAGCCCACCGAGGTGATCGATCGCGGTGGTCATGAACGCGTCGAGATCGGCGACCCGACCCGCATCGGCGCGCATGCCGGGATGACCGCATTCGGCAAGCCCGGCCTCGTCCACGTCGGAGACGAACACGCGGGCGCCGCAGGCAACATAACTGTCGGCCAGAACCCGGCCGATCCCGCCGGCACCGCCGGTGATGGCAACCTTCAGCCCGGAAAGATCGAGGGGAAGCGGCGTGCGTGCACCTTCAAGCATGTGACATCCTATCTGTCGGTTAAGCGAAGCTCGATGCGGCGGTTGCGGGCGTAGGCGGCGGTGGTGTCGCCCGGGTCGAGCGGCTGGTATTCGCCGAAGCCGGTGGCAGCGAGGCGACGGGCCGGAATGCCCTCGTCGACCAGCAGCTTGACGACGTTGATCGCCCGCTGCGACGACAGCTCCCAGTTGCCGGCGTCACCGCTGCGGCGCGGCTGCCGGTCGGCATGGCCGTCGACGCGGAGCAGCCAGTTCACGTCGGGCGGGATCTCGGCGGCGATCTGCTTGAGCGTGGTGGCGAGTTTGCGGATCTGCTCTTGGCCAGATGGCGACATGTCGGCCGAGCCAGCGGGGAACAGCACCTCGCTCTGGAACACGAAGCGGTCGCCGACGACCTGGACGTCTTGCCGGTTCTGCAGGACGTCGCGCAGCCGGCCGAAGAACTCGCTGCGGTAGCGCTGCAACTCCTCGACCTTGGAGGCGAGCGCGGTGTTGAGGCGGGTGCTGAGGTTGGCGATCTGCGCGTTCTGGTCGCGGCCGGCTGCCTCCGCCAAGTCGAGGGCGGCGGAGACCTTCTGCATCTGCTCGCGCAGCGCGCCCATCTGCTGGGTGAGCAGGGCGATCTGCGCGCGGCCGGACTCGCTGAGCTTCTGCTCGTCGGCGAGCTGGACGGCCAGCGCTTGGCGCCGCTGCTCCTCCGTGGTCGCGCGTACGGCAGCGTCCTTGACCTGCTGCTCCAGTTCGTCGCGCAACGCCGTCAGCCGCGCGAGCTCGGCGCGGGATTGGGCGAGTTGCCGGCGCGTATCGGCGAGCTGCGTTGCGACGGTCGCCGTCTCCTGCCCGGCGGCGTCGGTACGGCCGGCGGTCTCGGTGACGCGGGCCTGCAACTGCGTGTTGCGGGCGAGGGCCGATTGCGCCTGCAGCTCCGCATCGGCCAGCCGCGCCGAGAGGCGATCCCGCTCGGCGCGCATGGCATCCCGCTCGGCCTGGATGCGGGCCGCGTCCGCGCGCGACGTCGCCAGGTCGCGCGCGGCCTGCTCGCGCGCGGCATTGGCGGTCAACAGGTCGCGCCCCAGGGAGGTCGCGGATAGCTGCAGTTCGCCGGTGCGGCTGCGTTCGAGCGACAGCATGTCCGACAGCTCGGCCACCTGGCGGTTCAGCTTGTCGAGCGCCCGGTCCCGCCCGGTCAGCGCGACCGAAAGGAAGGCCTGCGCCAGCACGAACACCAGCAGCACGAAGATGATCACCATCAGCAGCGTGGACAGCGCGTCCACGAAGCCCGGCCACGGGTTCAGCTCCTCCGACGCGCCACGGCGACGGTTGCGCGGCATCAGGCCGCGCTCATCGCGGCCGGCCTTCTGCCGCCATCATTGTTGCGGACCCTCGGCGATGGCGGCGATGGTACGGGTCAACACGCGGATGTCGTTGCGCAATTCCGACGTGGATTGCTGGCGGCCCTGCTCGCCCTCGCTCAGCATGCGTTGCATGGCCTGCTCGATGTTGCGCAGGTGCCCGCGCGCGGCATCGCTGTTCTCGTCGCGGCGCGGCTCGCCCAGGCGCTGCAGCGCGGGTGCCAGCTGCGCCTGGGTTTCGGCGATCCGCAGCATCAGCTGCTGGTTGGTCCGCATGGTGTCCGACAGCAGGGCGATCTTCTCGGACAAGGTGATGATGGCGTTGTTGGCCTGGATGCGCCCGTCTTCGCCACGGCTGAGGACGGATTGCAGGTTTTCCATGTTCTCGGCCGTGGTCTCCAGCAGCGCCTGGACGTAGACCGGCACGGAGCCCTCGCCCTCGCCGCCGAGCGCGCCGGAGGAGAGCCGGGTCAGGCTGGCGAGCCATTCCTCAAGTTCGTTGTAGAAGCGGTTCTGCGCCTGGCCGGCGGTGAGGTCGAGGAAGCCGATCACCAGCGCGCCGGAAAGGCCGAACATGCTGGCCGAGAAGGCGGTGCCCATGCCCTTGAGCGGCCGGCCGAGACCGGTCTTCAATTGGTCGAACAAGGCGTTGATGTCGCCCGAGCCCACCGACATGGTGCTGATGACGTCGGACACCGAGGCCACGGTCTGCAGCAGGCCCCAGAACGTCCCGAGCAGGCCGAGGAAGATCAGCAGCCCGGTCAGGTAGCGCGAGATCTCGCGGCCTTCGTCGAGCCGGCTAGCCAGGCCATCGAGCAGGCTGCGCATGGCGGGAGCGGACAGGGTGAAGCGGTCCTGCCCCTCGCGTCCCTTGCCCTGGCGTCCCATACCCTCGCGCTGGGCCAACATGCTGGCCATCGGCGCCAGCAGCCGCGGCGGCGGCAGGGCGGCGAGCTTGGCGCGCTGGGTCTGGAACGTCTCGACCCACTGGACTTCGGGCGCCAGCCGGGTGACCTGGGTCAGCGTCCAGGCGATGCCGGCGAGCAGGACCACGAAGATCATCAGGTTCAGCAGCGGGTTGCTGACGAAGGCGGTAATCAAGGCACCCGACAGGACGCCGGCGATGATCAGCACGATCACGAGGAATGCCAGCATACGGACGAGAAAGCTGGTCGGCTTGGTCACTTGCCGGCGCCCGCAGCGCGGTTCGAGGTCGTTTGAGCTGATGGTGGAGGGGATGGGGAGCCGATGACGACGTCGACCCGGTCCGGGTCGTCGCCACCGGCCGGGCCCAAGGCGCGGGGATAGATGCGCGGGCTCGGGATGCCGGCTTTGAGCAGGACAGCCCGGGCGGTCAGGGCGCGCTGCAGGGACAGGCGACGCGGGGTCGACGGGTCCTCGGCGCTTCCGGTCGCATAGGCGAAGATGTTGATGCCGGCCGTTTGCGACAGTTGAGCGGTGGCGAAATCGGTCAGGGCGGCGGCGTTGGCCGGGCTGATGTCGGCGCGGTCCGCGCCAAAGGTGATGCGCAGCCCGGTCGGGAGCGGCGTGACGGTGCCGGGTGCGTCGTCAGCCAGCGGGATGACGGGCGGCGGCGGCGGATGGGCGAGCGGCACGGCGACGGCGGGGGGCAGCGCGAGGATTGCCGGCGGGCTGACCGGGATCGCCGGCTTGACCGTCTTGGTCGGGGCGGGGGCCACGGCTTTCGGCTCGGTCTTAGGAGGGGCCGGCCTTGGTGTCGTGCGGTGGGGCGTCTGCGACCGGGTCGCCGGCGCATGTTGGGGCGCCAGCGAGTCCAGCGCCCCGTCATTGGTTGTGACCTGGGCGCGGGCGCCAACCCCCGCCACCAGCAGCCCGGCCGCCATCACTACCGTGACAACCGGGATGCCGCGCATCAGGCGGCGCGGCCCTCGGCGGCCGACACGCCGTCGGACACCACCTGCAGCAAGCGCGGATGCAGATGCGGGTTAGCAGCGACGATGTCGTTGCCGGCGCTTTCGTGCATGGTGGCTTCGGCGCCGGTCGCGTCGGTGACGAAGCCGCCGGCCTCACGCACGATCAACATTCCGGCGGCCATGTCCCATGGCTTGAGCCCCAACTCCCAATAGCCATCGTAGCGGCCGGCGGCGACCCAGGCCAGGTCGAGCGCGGCGGCGCCGAAGCGGCGAATGCCGGCGACCTGCGGCATCAGCGTGCCCAGCGTGCGGGCGAAGGAAAGGCGGCGGGCAGCGCTGACGGCGGCGAACGGGATGCCGGTGGCAAACAGCGCGTCCTTGATCTCGCGCCGGGCTGCGACGCGCAGGCGGCGTTCGTTAAGGAACGCGCCGACGCCGCGCTCGGCCCAGAACATCTCGTCATTGACCGGGTTGTAGATGATGCCGGCGGAGATCTCCGTGCCGCCATCGGGCTTGCGCTGCTCGAGGGCGATCGAGATGCACCAGTGCGGGACGCCGTGGAGGAAGTTGGTGGTACCGTCGAGCGGGTCCACGACCCAGCGATGCGTCCAGTCGGCCGGGCCGCTGGTGCCGCTCTCCTCCATGAGGAAGGCATAGCCGGGGCGGGCCTTGGCCAGTTCCTCGCGAACGGTCTGCTCGGCGCGAATATCGGCCTGGCTCACGAAGTCCGACGGGCCTTTGACGCTGACCTGGAGTTGCTCGACTTCCGAGAAGTCGCGCAGCAGCCGTTTTGCCGCCTTCTGTGCCGCGCTCTGCATCACGGTCATCTGTGGGGAGAGGCGAAGGGCCATATTCACTGTTCCTTGGAGGCCCTCTCCCGCCAGCGGGAAAGGGCCGGATAGATCGTTAGCTCTTGGCGCGCTCGACGTAGGTCGCGTCTTCGGTGCGGACCACGATGCGCTCGCCGGCCTCGACGAAGGGCGGCACTTGGGTCTTGACGCCGTTGCTGAGCTTGGCCGGCTTGTAGGAGCTGGTCGCCGTCTGGCCCTTGACCACCGGATCGGCCTCGACGACCTCGAGGATGACGGTCGAGGGTAGGCGGATGCCGACCGGATCGGATTCCACGAGGTCGACCGTGACCTTCATGTTGTCCTGCAGGAATGGTGCGAGATCGCCGAGCAGATCGATCGGAATATGGGTCTGCTCGAAGCTCTCGGGGTCCATCAGGACGATGTTGTCACCCTCGGTATAGGAATAGGTGTACTCCTTTTCCGAAGTCTGCAGCCGCTCCACGCTGTCGGCGGTGCGCCAGCGTTCGTTGGTCTTGTTGCCGGTCTTGAGGTCGCGCATCTCGACCTGGATGAATGCGCCGCCTTTGCCGGGGGTGATGATCTGCTGCTTCAGCACGGTCCACCGGCGGCCGCCGTGGTCGATCACCTGACCGGCGCGAATAAGGTTGGCCTGCTGCTTCATGGAAAGAGCCTGTTTTTCAATACTGCCGCGGAGGACGGGCTTTTATCCCGCCGAAGGTGACGCGGCAAGCGCGTGCGAACTGCCCCACGGATCGCGCACGGTGCCGTCGCCGAGGTAGTCCGGCCCGATCGGCACCTTGCCGCGCCCGCCTTCGATGTCCAGCACATAGGTCGGCCATGCCAATCCCGTGACCCGGCCGCGCAACTCCTCGAGCAGCCCGCGGCCTTCGGCGATCGGCACGTGGAAGCGCGCCGTGCCGGGCGCCGGGTCGAGCTGATGCAGGTAATAGGGCTTCACGCGGGTGCGGAGCATGGCGCGGAACAGGTCTTCGAGCGCCGCCGCGCTGTCGTTAACGCCCCGCAACAGCACGCTCTGGCCGATCAGCGACACCCCGGCGGCATGCAGCGCGCGCAACGCGGCAGCGGCGGCGGCGCTGAACTCGCGGGCATGGTTGGCGTGCACGGCGAGCCAGACCGGGGTGGTGCGATCAAGGGCGGCGAGCAGGGCGGGCGTGACACGGGCCGGGTCGGTGACGGGAACGCGGGAATGCAGGCGGAGCAGCTCGACGTGCGAGATGGCCTGCAGCCGATCGAGCAGCTCGCCGAGGCGGCGGGGAGCGACCATGAGCGGGTCGCCGCCGGTGAGGATCACCTCGCGGATCGCGGGGCGGGCGGCGATGTAGGCGATGGCGGCGTCGAGATCTGCGGGCGACATCGCGCCGTTGCCGGGGCCGACATGCTCGCGCCGGAAGCAGAAGCGGCAATAGACGGGGCAGACGAGGACGGGCTTGAGCAGCACGCGGTCAGGGTAGCGATGCACCAGGCCGGGGATCGGGCTGTGCGCCGCGTCGCCGATGGGATCGGCCAGTTCGTGCGGGAGATGATGGAGTTCGGCCGACGTCGGGACGAATTGAAGACCAATCGGGTCAGCCGGGTCCTCGATCAGCGCCTGGACGGCTGGAGTGATGGCAACGGCATACCGGGCCGAGACAAGGTCGAGAGACGCAGTCTGATCCGGTTGCACTAGGCCTGCAGCGAGAAGGTCGTCGGTGGTGCGGAGCATCATCATTGGATAAAGGGGAAATACTGTACTGCTCGGGCCGTGTCGTCGTTTCGGACCAGTTTCCTCACGCGAACTCCGTAGCTGCATACCCCTGCATGAACAGCAGCGCTCGCAGGTTGCCATGATCGATCCGAACGCGCGCGGCACCGGCGACGATGGGTTTGGCGTGGTAGGCGACGCCGAGGCCGGCAGCCTGGATCATGTCGAGGTCGTTGGCACCGTCGCCGACGGCGAGGCAATCGTCGGTCGACAGACCATGGATGGCGGCCAGTTCCCGCAGGCTTTCCAGCTTGGAGGTGCGATCGAGGATGGGCTCCCCCACCCGGCCCAGGAGCTTGGCGCCGTCGTTGAGCAGGGTATTGGCGCGATTTTCGTTGAAGCCCAAGGCAGCGGCGACGCGGGCGGTGAAGAAGGTAAACCCGCCCGAGACCAGCGCCGTCGTGGCGCCGTGGTGCCGCATGGTGGCGACCAATTCGCGGGCGCCCGGCATCATCCGGGTCGCGGCCCAGGTCTGCTCCAGGGCTGCCAGGTTGAGGCCCTCGAGCAGGGCGACGCGCTCGCGCAGGGCGCCCTTGAAGTCGATCTCGCCGGCCATGGCGCGCGCCGTGATGGCGGCGACGTGGTCGCCGACGCCGGCGAAGTGTGCCAACTCGTCCAGCGTCTCGCCAACGACGATCGTGCTGTCCATGTCGGCGATCAGCAAGCGCTTGCGTCGGTTGCCGGCCGGTGTCACGACCGCGTCGACCGGCGCATCGCCGAGGGCGGCGCGCAGGGCGGCCGGGTCGGGCGCGGCGGGGCAGGGGAGATCGACGGCCTCGCCGGGTGAGAGCGTGACGGGGCTGGTGGCGCCGGCAGCGGCAGCGGCGCGGGCGATCAAGGCCGGGTCGAGCTGGCCGGGTGCTGCGATCAAGGTGAGAAAGAACGACATCGGCCGGGCACATGGCAGGGAGGGCGCATTGCGGCAAGCACTGATCATCGCCGGGCCGACCGCCAGTGGGAAGTCGGCGCTGGCGCTGATGCTGGCCCAACGGCTCGGCGGCACGGTGATCAACGCCGACAGCATGCAGGTGTATCGCGAGGTGCCGATCGTCACCGCGCAGCCGGGTGCCTCCGATCGCGCGGCCGTGCCGCACCGGCTCTACGGAATCCGCCCCGCCGCGGAGCCCGGCAGCGTCGCCTGGTGGCGGCGCGAGGCGCTGGCGGCAATGGAGGATGCGGCGTTGCCGATCCTGTGCGGCGGTACCGGCTTGTACCTGCAATCCTTGACGGCCGGGCTGGCCGACATCCCGGAGCCGGAGCCGGAGCATCGGGCCGAAGCACGCGCGCTGGTCGCTGCCGAAGGGCCGGCGGCGATGCATGCCCGGTTGGCCGCGGTTGATCCGGAAACGGCGGCCGGGCTGCGGCCAAGCGATCCGCAACGCTTGGCGCGAGCCTGGGAGGTATGGCGCAGCACCGGACGCGGACTTGCGGCCTGGCAGCGTGCTGCCGGCGTTCCGGTGCCGTATGCATTTCGCTCGATCGTGCTGGAGCCACCGCGGGAGGCGTTGTGGGTCAGCGTCGCCTCACGGTTCGACGCCATGCTGGCCGCCGGTGCGCTGGACGAGGTTGCCGCACTGTGCGCGCTGGATCTGGACCCGGCCGTTCCCGCGCTGCGCGCGTTGGGCGTGCCGGAGTTGAGCGCGGTGGTGCAGGGACAGACGACCCTGGCCGACGCCCGGCAGCAGGCTATCGCGGCATCCATGCGGTACGTGAAGCGGCAGACCACCTGGTTCCGTAACCGCAAAATCGGTGACCCAGCTATGACGCGCAAGATAATGTCTCTCTGGAGTTCTGAAACGCAAGATCGCGAAAGCTGGATCGAGAGTTTCAGCGGTTTCGTTAGCGGGAGGGATTGACGGACGGCGTATCGCCTGCCACATCGGGCGGGCGATGAACCAGATCCTCAAGAGCCCAGATACCGCCACCGACCAGATCGGCACCCATCAGACCATGCTCAAAACCGAGCCGACGGGTCAGAGCGGTGCCGAGGTCCTGCTGCGTGCGCTGCGTGAGCAGGGGGTCGAGGTGATCTTCGGCTATCCCGGCGGGGCGGTGCTGCCGATCTACGA
>CAZTJC010000010.1:84194-128460 GCA_964613945.1 uncultured Acetobacteraceae bacterium | reverse complement strand
CGCCATCGAGGCTCACGGCCATGTCTCGACCGAGATCGATCCCGGCAAAGCCTGCCTCTCCGCCTGCACCTATGTCTGGCTATCCGGACGCACCAGGTCCCTCGCCGACCGCGCGGTGCTCGGCTTCCATTCCAGCTTCTGCACGGTGGCCTGCGACATCCACACGGTCGGCACAGGCAACCAAAGCATCCTCGACATCCTCGCCCGCACGGAACCGGACCTCGCCGTCCTGATCTCCCGCACCGGCGCCATGATCTCCGGCAACCGCCTGATGGCGCTCGCCAGTCGCGAAAATGGTCACTGGGCCATGCGAACGTTTCAACCTCCGCCGTAGTTGACGGCCGCCACCGCACTCCCGTATCGCTTGCGTATGATAATCAATCGCAACATCGCGCTCGGTTGGCTGCATCGCTATGGCACGCCACTCACCGTTGGCCTCTTCCTCGTCTCCGCCGTATCCGGTGTTGCCCTATTCTTTCGCTGGGCGCCGCAGGCGTTTCACTCCATGCACGAATGGCTCAGCCTCGTGCTGCTCGCCCCGTTCGCCGTCCACATGTGGAAGAACTGGCGCCCGCTGATCGGCTACCTGCGCCGTCGCACCCTGATGATTCCGCTCGCCTTGAGCCTCGTTGTCGCCATCCCGTTCGCCATCAACGGCCTCACCGCCACCCGCACCGGCTCCCCCGCCTTCCGCGTCGTCCGCCTGATGACCGCCGCCCCGCTGACCGCCCTGGCCCCCGTACTCAAGACCACCCCCGAGCGCCTGCAATCGGCCTTGCAGGAGCGCGGCTTCACCGTCGCCTCCGTCTCCGACCGTTTCGACAGCATCGTCGCCGGCGGCCCCACCCCGCCGGAGCGCGTGCTGTTCGAGCTGCTGCCGGGTCGCTGAACTCTCAGAACGCCAACGGCGCGTTGTCCTTGACCTCCTTCATCACAAAGAACGTCCGCGTCTGTCGCACGCCCGGCAACCCGATCAGCTTCTCCCCGTGCAGCCGGTTGAAGTCGCCCATGTCGCGCACCCGTATTTTCAGGAAGTAGTCGAAATCCCCCGCCACCAGGTGGCAGTCCAGGATCATCGGCATCGCCCGCACTGCCGCCTCGAACGCGGCGAAGCTCGCCGGCGTCGACCGGTCCAGCACCACGCCCACCATCACCAGCGAACCCCGCCCCACTTTCTCCGGCGCCACCTGCGCCCGTACCGCGGCAATGAACCCATCCGCGAACAACGCCTGCGTCCGCCGATGGCACGTCGCCGCGCTAGTATCGACCTGCTCCGCCAGTTCCGCGTTCGACAACCGCCCATCCGCCTGCAACAGGCGCATGATTTTAAGGTCGATCCGATCCAGGGCTCGATCCATGCAAGAATCTTCCAGTCATTTGCCGGTCTATGATCGTTTAGCCACAGTTTCATCGATGGATCGAGCCTGATTTCCTGAAACATGCTCCCGCTTAGGAAGCACCTTCCAGCCCGTGTTGGCTATGATCCGAGTATGATGAATGCAATCACAACCCATCCGATGCTGGCCAAGTTCGAGCGCTACAAGCTCACCTTCGGCCCCACCCCGATCGAGCACCTGCCCCGTCTCACCGTGCATCTCGGCGGCGCTGTGCAGATTTACGCCAAGCGCGAGGACTGCAACTCCGGCCTTGCCTACGGCGGCAACAAGCTTCGCAAGCTCGAGTACATCGTCCCCGACGCCATCGCCAGCAACGCCGACACCCTGGTCTCCATCGGCGGCGTGCAATCCAACCACACCCGCATGGTCGCCGCCGTTGCCGCCAAGATCGGCATGAAGTGCCGCCTCATCCAGGAAAGCTGGGTCCCGCACGAGGACGCCGTCTACGACCGCGTCGGCAACATCCTGCTGTCCCGCATCATGGGCGCCGAAACCCAACTCGTCGACGAAGGCTTCGACATCGGCATCCGCGACAGCTGGACCAAGGCGCTCGAGGACGTGAAAGCCAAGGGCGGCAAGCCCTACGCCATCCCCGCCGGCGCCTCGGTCCACAAGTTCGGCGGCCTCGGCTACGTCGGCTTCGCCGAAGAAGTCCGCGCCCAGGAAGCCGAGATGGGTATCCATTTCGACTACATCATCGTCTGCACCGTCACCGGCTCCACCCATGCCGGCATGGTGGTCGGCTTCGCCGCCGACGGCCGCGCCCGCAACGTCATCGGCATCGACGCCTCCTGCACCCCGGCCCAGACCAAGGCCCAGGTACTCGACATTGCCCAGAAGACCGCCGCCCTGATCGAGCGTCCCGAGATCGTCGAGGACGACATCGTCCTGCTCGAGGACTACGCGTACCCCGTCTACGGCGTCCCCTCCAAGGAGACCGTAGAGGCCATCCGCCTCTCCGCCCGCCTCGAAGGCATGATCACCGACCCGGTCTACGAAGGTAAATCCATGCAGGGCATGATCGACCTGGTCCAGAAAGGCTATTTCCCCGCCGGCTCCAAGATCCTTTACGCCCATCTCGGCGGCGCCCCCGCCCTCAACGGCTACAGCTACACCTTCCGCAACGGCTGAAGTCGGCGGAACCATCCGCCCGCTCCACCGTAACTGCCGCTGATGTTCGATCACCTCATCCGCGACACCCATCTCGGCGATATCGGCTTTAGCAACGGCCGGGTCGCCGCGATCGGCCCAGCCCTCCCACACGACGGCCCCGTCACCGACGCCGGTGGCCGCTTCGTGTGCGCCGGGCTGATCGAAAGCCACATCCATCTCGACAAATCCGGCATCATGTCCCGCTGCACCTGCCAGCAGGGCACGCTCAAGGAGGCCGTCGCCTCCACCAAAGCCGCCAAGCGCGACTTCACCGAACAGGACGTCTACGACCGCGCCCGCACGATGGTCGAGCGAGCCATCCTGCACGGCACCCTCCGCATGCGCACCCATGTCGAAGTGGACCCCCGCATCGGCCTGACCAGCGTGCGTGCCCTGAGGCGCCTCAAGCAAGATTATGCCTGGGCCATCGACCTCCAACTCTGCGTCTTCCCGCAGGAAGGCTTGCTGGACGATCCCGGCTGCGACGACGTTCTGGTTCAGGCCTTGGGAGAAGGCGCCGACCTGATCGGCGGTGCGCCCTACATCGACGAGGACTCGTACGGCCAAATCGCCCGCATCTTCGAACTCGCCAAGCGCTTCGATTTCGACATCGACTTCCACCTCGATTTCGACCTCGACCCGGCCTCTCCCGATGCAGACGAGGTCTGCCGCGTGACCGACGCCTACGGTTGGGGCGGCCGGGTCACGATCGGCCATTCCACCAAGCTTTCGGCGATGAAGCCCGCCCAATTCGACGTCCTGGCCACCCGCCTGGCCAATGCCGGCATTGCGGTCACGACGCTACCCGCCACCGACCTCTTCCTCATGGGCCAGGACGCCACCGAGAACATGCCCCGCGGCGTCGCCCCGGCTCACCGCCTCCTGGACCGCGGCGTGAACTGCTCGATTTCGACGAACAACGTGCTGAATCCGTTTACGCCCTACGGCGATTGCTCGCTGCTCCGCATCGCCAACCTGTTCGCCAACGTCGCCCAGATCGCCGACGACCCCGGTCTGATCGAATGCTTCCGCATGATCACCGACCGCCCCGCCGCGCTGATGCGGCAGGACTACGGCATCCGCGTCGGCGCACCGGCCGACCTCGTCATCTTCGACGCCACCAGCCCCAACCAGGCTGTTGCCGAGCTTTCACCCGCACTCACGGCGTTCAAGAACGGGCACCATCTCTTCACCCGCATCTTGCCGACGTTGGAGGCACCCCCGTGCTAGAGATGACCCGGCGCGTAGAAAGCGACGCCCTCATCAACCATGTCCGCCCGGGTCGCCAGGATAGACGCTCGTTCGGTCGCGCTTTGTGTGAAGAAGTGGTCACCTGACCCGCTGTTGAAGAAGCGATACACCGCGAAATCTCCGGCTACTGGAGTGAGGTGCTCGGCGAAGTTGGCCCGTTCCTCGATCAAGTCCGGCCGGGTCGCAGTGATTGAGGCGCGCTCGTCGGCGTTGGTGGTGAAGAAATGCGTGCCGCTATTCGTGTCGAAGAAGCGGAACACCGGAGCGACGTTCGCATCGCTCTCGTCCATCGTCACAGCTGCCATGCCGGTGCCCTCGTAGGTCAACGGGGCACGGCTTGCGATGATTGCGTTCCGCTCGGTGACGCTGGACGTGAGGAACTGGGTGCCGTGAACGGTGTCAAAGAACCTGAACGTCGGCATGGCCGTGTTGGGTGGAAGCTGGCTCGTCGGCGCGGTGATCACCCCACTGACTGGCGTCGATGTAGGAGGCGAAGTCGGCGTGAGGTCTGGCGTCGCGCCATCTCCGTCCGATGGCGCCGAGTTGGACGCACCGGCGGCCTGGAACGGCGGCGGATTGATCGTGGGCCGCGCCGAGAGCTGCGTGAACGCGCCGGGATCGACGCCATTGCCGAGATTGGCCGTGTGCCAAACCGTGTTGCCGCTCCCCGTGATCGTCGCCCCGGTGTTGTTCCACACCGACCCGGCGCCGTTGGCGTCGTCGTTGACCACGACGTTGTTCGAGAACGTCACGGCCGTGCCGACATGGCGGTTGCCCTCCTCGCCATAGGCGTTGATGACCCGGTTCTGGTTGTTGACCCCTTGCTCGATGACGTTGCCGGTGATCGTCGCGTTGCCGCCATTGGGAAGATCGATGGAATAGGACGACGTCCCGGTATTATCGAGGATGTAGTTGTTGGTGATGATGGTGTTCTCGGCACGGCTCTTGATTTCGTGCCCGACATTCGCGTCGTGTATGTAGCTGCCGGTGATCGTAAAGGTCCCGATATCGCCAATGTAGATGTTGTGAGTATTTCCGACATCGGTGCCGTTGTGGTCGAATTCACTGTTCTGAATGGTGATGGAACCCGACAGGTCCGGTGCGCTGAGCAGCCCGTTCTGATTGCCATGGAAATGCACGTGGTCCAGCAGCAGCGTTCCCCGGTCGTATCGCACCGCCGCCCCGTTGCCGTCCGGCACGGTGACGCCGGAGATGTCCAGGTTACGCAGCACGATGTTCTGTCCGCCGGTGACGATCGCCGCCTTGCCCCCGGCGTTGAAACCCGGGTCGGTGATGACCGCCATCCCGCCCACGCCCTCGATGGTGACGTTGTCGATCCCGTCCTGCAGATAGCCGCCATCGTTGACGTATGATCCCGCGTCGATCCGGATGTCGGCGTTCCCGCCCATCGCATTGGCCGCCTGAATCGCAGCATTGATCGTGGAGAATTGCTTACCGGCGCCTACGTCCAGGACGGTTTGGTCGGGCATGGGTCGATCGAGATCCGAAGAGCCCCGCCGCGGAACCAAGTTCCCGTCTCGGGCTGGAAAGAAATCGGTCGTTCTGTCCGGCGGCGCTCAAGATAACGAGAGAATGTTTAACGAAACTCTTACAGCCGCCCCATTAACGGAGCGGCAATGCATTGACCGCATACTCAACCGATCCCTAGCGTCAGGCCCATGGACCAGTCTCCGATCCGCTCCAACGACACGACGGCAAAACGCCCGATCGTCCTCACCTCGCATCCGCGCAACGCGGTCGTCCGCCGCCCCGTCACCTGGGGCGCTGGTGACGGTCGCGCCCGCGGCCCCGTCGTTGCCACCATCACCGACACCGCCGACCGCAACGTCATCGGCGCCCACGCCGGCGCCTACTCCGTCTACCGCGCCCTCGCCGTCGCCTCCGGCCAACTCGCCGCCGCCCACCGCCCCGATCTCACCGACACCAGGCCCGCCGTCCAGATCGGTCCCTTCCCGCAATGGTCCGACCCGGCCGCCATCGTCTCCATGGACCCCTGGGGCCACCTCACCACCGAGATATTCGCCGCCGAACTCGCCGCCGGGCTCGACGTCCGACCGTCCATCTCCATCACCAAAGCCCACATCAACATGCCGGAGCTGCACGAGGCCATGCGCGCCGGCCGCCTCGTGCCGGACGGCAGCATCCTCACCGCCGCCGGTGACGTCCGCGTCACCAAGGTCGCCATCGAACCCGTCTGGCACCTGCCCGGCGTCGCCCGCCGCTTCGGCGTCCCCGTCGCCGATCTCCGCCGTGCCCTGTTCGAACACACCGGCGGCATGTTCCCCGAACTCGTCACCCGGCCCGACCTAGACGTCTTCCTGCCCCCAATCGGCGGCGCCACCGTCTACCTGTTCGGCGACCCGGCCAAACTCGGTGATCCCAGGACAAAGATCGCCTGCCGCATCCACGACGAATGCAACGGCTCCGACGTCTTCGGCTCCGACATCTGCACCTGCCGCCCCTACTTGACCCACGGCATCGAGATCTGCGTCGAGACCGCCCAGCAGGGTGGCGTCGGCGTCGTCGCCTACTTCCGCAAGGAAGGCCGCGCGCTCGGCGAGGTAACCAAATTCCTGGTCTACAACGCCCGCAAGCGACAGGAAGGCGGTGACCGCGCCGAAAGCTACTTCCAGCGCACCGAATGTGTCGCCGGCGTCACCGACATGCGTTTCCAGGAACTGATGCCCGACGTGCTGCACTGGCTCGGCATCACCCGCATCGACAAGCTCGTCTCCATGAGCAACCTGAAATACGCCCCCATCGTCGACAGCGGCATTGAGGTCGTCGAACGCGTCCCCATACCCGACGAGCTGATCCCGCCCGAAGCCAGCGTCGAGATGGATGCCAAGAAAGCCGCCGGCTACTTCACCAATGAAGTCCCCGACGATGCCGAACTGCACAAGATCAAGGGTCGCGACCTGAATGGCTGACGTCACAATCCTCGATCATCCGCTCGTCCAGCACAAACTCACCCTGCTCCGCCGCCAAAAGACCGCCACTGCCGCCTTCCGCCAGATCACCCGCGAGCTGAGCCTGCTTCTCGCCTACGAGGTCACCCGCGACCTGCCGCTCGAGATGATCGGCATCGAGACGCCGCTCGAGTCGATGGAATCGCCGGTTCTCGCCGGCAAGAAGCTCTGCTTCGTCTCCATCCTCCGCGCCGGCAACGGCATCCTCGACGGCATGCTGGACCTGGTTCCCTCCGCCCGTGTCGGCCACATCGGCCTCTACCGTGACCCGGCCACCCTGGTCCCCGTCGAATACTACCTCAAGCTCCCCGACGACATCGCCGAGCGCCTCGTCATCGTCGTCGACCCTATGCTCGCCACCGGCCATAGCGCCGCAGCGGCCTTGAGCCGCCTGCGGCAAGCCGGTGTCACGCAACTTCGGTTCGTCTGCCTTCTCGCAGCGCCGGAGGGCTTGCAAGTCCTGCGATCCGAGCACCCCGACGTCCCGATCTATACCGCGGCGGTAGACCGGGCGCTCGACGACCATGGCTATATTCGCCCCGGTTTGGGTGACGCCGGGGATCGTCTCTACGGCACCAAATAACCCCGACTTAGTCGATCACTGCAGCCGACGCGTCGAGCGGAGCGGCAACAACATCTCCGGCGACCGGCACGACTTTGACCACGGCGCTGGTCGCACGGAACGGCAGCGCGACCACGCCGCAACCGCCCAATGACGCGCCAAAGGCCAACAGCAGAACAACGGCAGAAAACCTAGACATACGAGTTCTCCTACGAGCTTGTCGGTCTCGGCATAAAAGCCTGCCGGCGCAGAATGGTTCTACGCGAACCGCAGCCGTTGCCCGATCCCGAGCCGCTCGCCCTTCTGCATCATCGCGAACCCCAGCGCGATGTCCGACAGCGATAGCCCTCGATGCCAGAACAGGATCGTCTCCGTGTCGTTCTCCCGCCCCGCCCGCTTGCCCGCCACGATCTGCCCCATCTCCGCGTGCAGCGTGCCGCGCGTCAGCTTGCCCGCATTCACGTGCGCCCGCAGCGCCCCATACGGCCCGGCGCCGACTTGCCCCCAATCGTCCACAACCAGCTTGCTCATCATGTCCGTCAGGTCGAGTTCCACCGCGCTCATCGTTCCATACGGCATCACCAGCGCCCCCGGCTTGATCCAAACCGTCTTCAACAGCGGCTCCGGCTCGATCAGCCGCGACGCCTCCACCACGATATCGGCGCCCTCCACCGTGCTCTGCCAATCCTCGGTTGCCACCACCGGCTTGCCCAGATCGGCCGTCAGCTTGGCCGCAAACGCCTCCCGGCTCTCCGGCCGCCGCGAATGAACCCGGATCTCGTCAAAATCGAACAGGTGATCCAGCAGCCGCACGTTCCAGTACGCCGTTCCACGCGCCCCGATATGCCCCAGCACCTTGCTGCCCTTGCGCGCCAGATACTTCGCCCCGATCGCCGTCATCGCCCCGGTGCGCATGTCGGTGATGTGGCTCGCATCCAGGATCGCCCGCGGCATCCCGGTCGCCGGGTCGAACAGGTTGAGCACCGCCATCTCCGACGGCAGCCCCTTCTCGTAGTTGTAGACAAAATCGCTGACCACCTTAACGCCAGCCAGCCCGATCTCCCCGCCGAGCGACCCGCGCAGCACGTTGAAATGCCCGTGCACTTCCGGGTTCGGCTTGAGATGCATCCGCGGCTCGATCACCGCCTCGCCCCGCCCTTGCGCCGCCAGGCTCGTCTCGATCGCCTCGAGGATTTCGTCGTTCGTCAGGTTCAGTTCGGCGATGTCGGGCCCGTTCAGGAACGTGACGTAGATCGCCTTGCTCATGCCGACACCGATGGCAAGTTAAGTCCCATCTCCGCCGCACATTCCACCGCGTCCGGATACCCCGCATCCGCATGCCGCATCACCCCGGTCGCCGGGTCGTTCCACAGCACCCGCTCGATCCGTCGCGCCGCCTCCGCCGTCCCATCCGCCACGATCACCATCCCCGCATGCTGACTGAACCCCATCCCCACACCTCCACCATGATGCAGCGACACCCAAGTCGCCCCAGACGCCGTATTCAGCAACGCGTTCAGCAACGGCCAGTCCGACACCGCATCCGACCCATCCCGCATCGCCTCCGTTTCCCGATTGGGACTGGCCACCGATCCGCTATCCAGATGGTCCCGCCCGATCACCACCGGCGCCTTCAGCTCGCCCGACGCCACCATTGCGTTGAACGCCAGCCCCAGCCGATGCCGGTCCCCA
Organism: uncultured Acetobacteraceae bacterium; assembly: GCA_964613945.1. GTDB lineage: Bacteria > Pseudomonadota > Alphaproteobacteria > Acetobacterales > Acetobacteraceae > JAVVHH01. The sequence goes on along the minus strand of CAZTJC010000010.1, from coordinate 119,416 downwards.
AGCCCCACCCAACAGATCCGCGCCGGTAACCCTTGGAACTTGATCCGCTCCCGCGCCATGTCGAGCCACCGATGCAGCGCCGTGTTATCCGGCAGCAGCTCCTTCACCTTGGCATCCGTCGCATAGATGTCGGCCGGATCGCCCGACAGTGCCGCCCACCGGAACGGTCCGATCCCACGACAGAACAGCGGCCGAATGTACGCCGGCACGAAGCCCGGAAAGTCGAACGCGTCCGCCACCCCTTCCTCGAGTGCCATCTGCCGGATGTTGTTGCCGTAATCCACCGTCGGCACGCCCGCCCGATGGAAGTCCAACATCGCCCGCACATGCCCTGCCATCGACCGCCGTGCCGCCTTGGCCACCCCCGCCGGATCGCTCTCCCGCCGAGCCTCCCAGTCCGCCACCGACCATCCCTGCGGCAGATACCCGTTTGACGGATCATGCGCCGACGTCTGGTCCGTCACGCAATCCGGCCTGATCCCCCGTCGCACCAACTCGGGAAACACGTCCGCCGCATTGCCCAGCAACGCCACCGACACCGGCTCCGTCGCCCCCTGGACGATCGCCAATGCCTCGTCCAGATCCCGCGCCTGCCGATCCACGTACCCCGTCGCCAACCGCATCTCGATCCGGCTCGCCTGACACTCCACCGCCAGGCACGACGCCCCCGCCATCACTGCTGCCAGCGGCTGCGCCCCGCCCATGCCCCCCAACCCGGCCGTCAGGATCCACTTGCCCGCCAAGCTGCCGCCGTAATGCTGCCGCCCCATCTCCACGAACGTCTCATACGTCCCCTGCACGATCCCCTGGCTGCCGATGTAGATCCACGACCCGGCCGTCATCTGGCCGTACATCATCAGCCCCTTCCGATCGAGCTCCTGGAAATGTTCCCAGTTGGCCCAATGCGGCACCAGGTTCGAGTTCGCGATCAGCACCCGCGGCGCGTCCGGATGCGTCCGGAACACCCCCACCGGCTTGCCCGACTGCACCAGCAGCGTCTCGTCCGCCTCCAACCCGCGCAGCGACGCCACGATCCCGTCGAACGCCGCCCAGTTCCGCGCCGCCTTGCCGATCCCGCCATAAACCACCAGGTCGCCCGGCCGCTCCGCCACCTCCGGATCGAGGTTGTTCATCAGCATCCGCAGCGGCGCTTCCGTCAGCCAACTCTTGGCCGAAAGCTCAGTCCCGTGCGCCGCCCGGACGATCCGTTCATTCCTCATCAGCAACCCCATGCCAAACCCGCCGCCACAGCGGATTGAACCCCAACCGATAAACCAATTCCGCCGGCCGCTCGATGTCCCAGATCGCCAGGTCGCACCACTTGCCCGTCTCCAACGTCCCGACCTCGTGTAACCGACCCAGCGCCCGCGCCGCTTCCCGCGTCACCCCGGCCAGGCACTCGTCCACCGTGAGCCGGAACAGCGTCGCCCCCATGTTCATCGCCAGCAGCAAGGAGGTCAGCGGCGACGTTCCCGGATTGCAATCCGTCGCCAACGCGATCGGCACCCGATGCCGCCGAAGCGCCAGGACGTCCGGAGCCTGCGTCTCGCGCAACATGTAGAATGCCCCCGGCAACAACACCGCGACCGTCCCGGCCGCACCCAGAGCCGCTGCCCCTGCCGCGTCCACGTGCTCCAAATGATCCGCCGACAACGCGCCCCACCGTGCTGCCAACGCCGCCCCACCGGTGTTGGACAACTGATCCGCATGCAGCTTCACCGGCAGCCCGTGATCGCGCGCGACAGCGAACACCCGCTCCGTTTGCGCCGGGCTGAACGCAATGCCCTCGCAGAACGCGTCAACCGCATCGACCAGCCCCTCGCCGGCCAGAACCGGCAGCATCGCGCACACCGCGTCGACATACTCATCCTTGCTCCGGGCTTCCGGCGGCAGCGCATGCGCGCCCAGAAAACTCGTCACCACCTCGACCCGGCGATGCGTCCCCAGCGCCCGCGCCGCCCGCAGCATCCGCCGTTCCGTCGCCAGATCGAGCCCGTAACCCGACTTGACCTCGACCGTCGTCACCCCCTCGGCCAACAACCGATCCAGTCGCCCCAACGCCGACGTCTCCAGAGCCGCTTCATCCGCCGCCCGCGTCGCCCGCACGCTGGACACGATGCCACCTCCCGCCGCCGCGATTTCCTCGTAGCTCACCCCGGCCAGACGCTGCTCGAACTCCGCCGCCCGATCGCCCCCGAACACCAGATGCGTGTGGCAATCCACCAGCCCGGGCGTGATCCACCGCCCCTCACAGTCCACACGACGCCTGGCATTCGGCGCCCCATCCATCGGCCCGGCATAGACGATCCGCCCACCCGCCGAAGCGACCGCCCCGCCGAGCACGGTGTCGCCCGCCATCGTCAGCAACCGCGCATTCGTCCAGATCGTATCGGCAAGCATCCCGCCAGCCTGCTACGGTTCCACCGACATGTCCAAGCCCCCGACCTCGCGCCGCCTGTTCCTCGATGCCGCCCTGCTCCCCACGGGTTGGGCGGCCGACGTCGCCCTCGACGTCACCGACGGCGTCATCACCGCGATCGAACCCAATGCGGCACGCACCAACCGCGACCACCTGCCCGGCCTCGCCCTCCCGGGCCTGCCCAATCTGCACAGCCACACCTTCCAGCGCGCCATGGCCGGCTTGGCCGAAGCCCGCAGTCCGGCCGCCTCCGTCGACAATTTCTGGACGTGGCGGCAGACGATGTACGCCTTTCTCCACAAGCTCACCCCCGACGACGTCGAGACCATCGCCGCCTTCGCCATGATGCAGATGCTCGAAGCCGGGTTCACGGCGGTGGCAGAATTCCATTACCTCCATCACGCCCCCGGCGGCGCCCGCTACGCCAACCCGGCCGAACTCTGCGAACGCATCGCCGCCGCCGCTCACCGCACCGGCATCGGCCTCACGCTGCTGCCCGTGCTCTACACTCACGGCGGTTTCGGCGCCCACCCCGCCACTGCCGCCCAGGCCCGTTTCACCACCGACCTCGATGATTTCGCCCGCCTGCTCGACGGGGCCGCCCGCGCTATCACCCCACTCGACGACGCCGTCCTCGGCCTCGCGCCGCACTCGCTGCGCGCCGTCTCCCCCGACCAACTCGCCAATCTCCCGACCATACCGGGTCCCATCCACATCCACGTCGCCGAACAGACCAAGGAGGTGGCCGACTGCCTCGCCTGGTCCGGCCAGCGCCCCGTCGAGTGGTTGCTCTCCCATGCCGCTGTCGACGGGCGCTGGTGCCTGATCCACGCCACCCACACCGATGCCGCCGAGCGTGCCGCCATGGCCCGCTCCGGCGCCGTCGCCGGGCTGTGTCCGGTCACGGAAGCCGATCTCGGCGACGGTCTGTTCGACGCTCCCGCCTTCCGCGACGCCGGCGGCCTCTGGGGCGTCGGCACCGATTCCAACGTCCACATCTCCGCGCCGGCCGAACTCCGCCTGCTCGAATACGGCCAGCGCCTGCACCATCGCGCCCGCAACATCATGCCCACGCCCGAATGCGTCTCCACCGGCCACGCGCTCTACGCCGCCGCCCTGGCCGGCGGCGCCCGCGCGGTCGGCCGCCGGGTCGGCCGCCTCGAGCCCGGCTATCGCGCCGACCTCGTCCTGCTCGACCCGGCGCACCCCGACCTGGTTGCCACGCCCACCGACCGCCGCCTCGACGCCTACGTCTTCGCCGCCGGCCGCGGCGCCATCACCACCGTTCTCGTCGCCGGCCGCACGGTGGTCAGCGCCGGCCACCACCACGCCCGCGCCAACATCACGGCCGAGTATCGCGACTGCCTGACCCGCTTGCTCTCCGAGCCATCCGGCCCGACATCCCGCCCATGAGCCAGACCGTCTCCTCCACCGAGCTTTTCACGCCCGCGACGCTCGACCCGTCCGAGGCGGTCACCGGATTGCGCGCCGTGGCGCGGGCCACCCGGGTCAACGCGCTCGCCATGTGGTCGCGTGAGGCCTACCGGCAGGAAACCTTTATCCAATCCGAGCTACGCCGCCCCCGCTTCCTGCTCAACGGCGAAGCCGGCATCCATCGCGTGCTCGTCGCCAATCCGCAGAACTACCGCCGCACGCCGGCCACCATCCGCGTGCTGTATCCCATCACCGGCGAAGGCCTACTGCTCAGCGAGGGCGAGACCTGGCGCCGGCAGCGCCGCACCGTCGCCCCGGCGCTGGCACCCCGGATCATGCCGATGCTCGCCCGACACGTCGTCGACGTCACGCAGCGCACCCTCTCGGCCCACCAGCCCGGCACCACCGATGCGCTCGCCCTGATGCAGTCGCTGACGCTCAACATCGCCGCCCGCTCGATGTTCTCCGTCGAGATGGATACTCACGGCGAACAACTCCGCCGCATGATCGCCAGCTATGGCGAGCGCCTCGGCCGCCCCACCCTGCTCGACCTCATGCTGCCGCCGGCGATCCCCACCCCGCGTGACCTTGCCCGCATGGCCTTCCGCTTCCGCTGGCTCCGCCTGATGGACCGCATCATGGCCAGCCGTCCCGACACACCACCCGACGGCCAGGCCCGCGACCTGTTCGACCTGCTGCTGCAAGCCCGCGACCCCGAAACCGGCACCGGCTTCACTCGGGAGCAACTCCGCGACCAGATGGCCACCCTCATCTTGGCTGGCCACGAGACCACTGCCCTCACCCTGTTCTGGGCCCTGTACTTGCTAGCCAACACGCCCGGTATCCAAGCCCGCCTGGCCGCCGAAGTCCGCGATCTCGACCCGGCCACCATCGCCGACACCGCCGTCCTCAAGGCGCTTCCCATCACCCGCGCCGTGATCCAGGAAACCCTGCGCCTCTACCCGCCCGCCTTCACCCTGGTTCGCAAGGCCATCGCCGAGGACAGGTTCGACGACACCACGATCCCCGTCGGGTCCATCATCCTGATCGCCCCCTGGGTGCTCCACCGTCACGAGAAGCTTTGGACAAACCCCCACGCGTTCGACCCCGCCCGCTTCGAGGGTGAACCAACCCTTGCCCACCGCTTCGCCTACCTGCCGTTCGGCGCCGGCCCCCGCGTCTGCGTCGGCGCCCAGTTCGCGCTCACCGAAGCCGTCATCGTGCTCGCCATGCTGATCCAACGCTTCGAGATCACGCTGGAGAACAGCGCCCCCGTCCTGCCCGTCGCCATCATCACCACCCAGCCCGACCGCGCCGTCCCGTTCCGGTTCACGGCGCGCGCCTGATGTCCGCCGCCGCCCTCTGGCAAGGCTTCACGCACTCGGCCTATGCGCACACGCTATTGACGTACACCACGTCTTTCGTGCTCGGCACGCTGATCGGCCTCGAGCGGCAGTGGCGCCAGCGCTCCGCCGGGCTGCGCACCAACGTCTTGGTCGCCGTCGCCGCGGCGGCGTTCACCGATCTAGGCTACCGCGTGCTCGGCGCCGAGGGCGGCACCCGCATCATCTCCTACGTCATCTCCGGCATCGGCTTCCTCGGCGCAGGCGTGATCCTGAAGGACGGCACCAACATCCGCGGCCTCAACACCGCCGCCACGCTGTGGTCGTCGGCAGCCGTCGGCACGCTGTCGGGCAGCGGCATGCCGGCCGAGGCGGCGACGCTCGCCGCCTTCGTGCTGGCCGGCAACACGCTGCTCCGCCCGCTGGTCAACTGGGTCAACCGTCGCCCGATCACCGCCGGCGTCACCGAGGCCACCTACCTGGTCCTCGTCACCTGTGAACCGAAGGACGTTTCCAGCGTCCGCGATCTGCTGGATGCCGAGCTCGATCGCGCGCAATACCCGATCCGCGCAATCGAGACGTTGTCCGACGGTGACGAACAGGTAGAGCTGGCAGCGACTCTCGTACCCACCACCGCCGAGGACTCGGAACTCGACGCCGTCGTCACCGAACTCGAAGCCTCGCCGCTGATCCTTTCGGCAACCTGGTCCGTCGAAGCCACCGCTTAGAGCGGGTGCTGCTTCTCCTGATGCACGATCAATGACCCGATCGAATTGCCGCCATCCACCGCGATGGATGTGCCGGTGATGTAGGTCGCCTCGTCGGAACACAGGAACAGGATCGCCGCGGCGGCGTCGTTCGGCCCCGACGCCCGCCCCAGCGGGATCCCGGCGGTGGTCTTCTGCACATGCACCTCGGTCAGCGGGCTCGCCGTGCTGCCCGCCGCGAAGCCGGGCTCCACCGCGTTGACCCGGATGCCGAACTCCGCCAGTTCGAGCGCGAAGCCTTTGGTCAGTCGGTCCAGCGCCGTCTTCGACAGGCAATACGGCACCACCGAGCGTCGCATCTTGTGCGCCGCGCCCGACGAAATATTCACCACGCTGCCCTTCACCCCAGCCGCGATCATCTGCTTGGCCACTCCCTGCGTCAGCACGAACGGCGTGCGCACGTTGATGTCCATGATCCGGTCCCACTCGGCCGGGTCGATATCGAGCAGGAAGCCGCTCGGATAGATGCCGGCATTGTTGATGAGGATGTCCGCGCTGCCCCAATGCGCCGCCACTGCCTCGATCAGGCCGGCAAGCCCGGCATCGGTGGCGATATCCGCCGGGTGCACGAAGCTGCCCGGAGCCCCGTTCGTGTCGGCCAATCGCTCCGCCAAGCCGGCCGGGTCGCGATCGGTCAGGCACAGCACCGCCCCGGCGCGCGCGAACGCGTCGGCGATCCAGACGCCGTAGATGCCGAGTGCTCCGGTGATGAGGACGCGCTTGCCAGTAAGATCGATCATACCGTTGCTCTACGTCCAAGCGCCCGGAATTGTCACGCTGCCGCAAGATGCTGCTCCTGCGAACGTGACGCATCATCGGCGGGAACGCCCGGCAACGGAGCGCATTGAGGCCCCGACATCAAGCGAGACGCCCAATGACGATCGATCCACGCACCCTCTATCCCCAGCCGCCATTCGACTCGCAGGAACAGGCCGCCCCCGGCTCCTCCGCCCGCATGAAGCCCGAGCCCATCTACGGCGCCGACAGCTACAAGGGCGCCGGCCGCCTCACCGGTCGCGTCGCCATCGTCACTGGCGGTGACTCCGGCATCGGCCGCGCCGTCGCCTTGGCCTTCGCCCGTGAAGGCGCCGATGTCGTCATCTCCTACCTCGATGAGGAGCAGGATGCCGACGACGCCGTCCGCGACGTCGAGCAGGCCGGTCGCCAGGCCCTGAAGTTCCCAGGCGACATCGGCAATGCCGCCCATTGCCGCGCCCTAGTCGCCGCCACGGTGGAGCGCTTTGGCCGGCTCGACATCCTGGTCAACAACGGCGCCTTCCAAACCACCCGCAAGAGCCTCGCCGACATTCCCGACGAGGAGTGGGAAGGCACCTTCCGCACCAACGTCCACTCGCAGTTCTACCTGTCCAAGGCCGCCGTCGCCCACATGAAGCCCGGCGCCTCCATCATCAACACCTCGTCCGTCAACGCCAAGCACCCGATGCCGAGCCTGCTGGCCTATTCCGCCACCAAGGCCGCCATCGCCAACTTCACCATCGGCCTGGCGCAAATGCTGGTTGAACAGGGCATTCGCGTGAACGCCGTGCTCCCCGGCCCGATCTGGACGCCATTCATCCCCACCGGCATGGAGCCCGACCAGATCAAGAACTTCGGCAGTCAATCGCCAATGGGCCGACCCGGCCAGCCCGCCGAACTCGCCGCCGCCTACGTCTATCTCGCCTCTGACGACGCCAGCTACACCACCGGCGCCCTGCTTCCGGTCCACGGCGGCATGGCCATCTACTAAGCTGGCCTAACCGGCGCATGTGGGCCAAACTGCCCGCATGCGCCGCCTTCTCCTCGCCCTCTCGCTCCTGCCGCTCGCTCCGTCGGCACGAGCACAACCTGCTTTCGACTATTACCTCTTTAGCCTCAGTATCGCCCCGGACTTCTGCGCCGCTTCCAAGCGCAACGCCGGCAAGGACGAGTGCCGCACCCTCACCGCCGCGGACTTCCAACAAACCCCGCTGACCATCCACGGCCTTTGGCCCAACCGCGCCCGCGTCAGCGTCAATCAGCAACCGCATGATTGCGACGGGCCGCCCTTTACGCTTTCGCGCGACGTCGCCGACGCGTTGCGGCGCTGGATGCCCGCCGGCCCAGGCCTGGCACGATACGAGTGGCGCAAGCACGGCACCTGCTCCGGCCTCGCGCCCGACGCCTACTTCACCGCCGAGATCGACCTCGCGCAAAAAGCCAACGCCGTCATCGGCCAGGCCGTCCTGCAACAAGGCGACACGGTCCGTATTGCCGACCTGCAACGCCGGGTCGCCGCCACCGACCCGGCGCTTGCCGCCGCCATGATCGTCGACTGCCGTTTCGTTCGCGGCGGCACCGCCCTGGTCGACGAGATCCGGCTGACGCTCGACCGCGACCTGCACCCGATCCCCGCCGCCAGCGTCGGCCTGGGCCAGAACTCGGGCTGCCCGGCCGGTCAGGGCGGGATTGCCGTCCCACGCTAAAAACGATCGGTGCTCAAGCCGACTTGCAATCGCGACTAATTCGCAATACGGATGCACTCACTGCGATGGGAGTGCCCGATGCCCGATGTCACCGATCTGATCACCGACGACCGACCCGCCTTCGCTGAACTGCCGGAGGCGGAACGCGTGTTGCTCTGGTCCATGCGCGTCTGGGTCATCGGCCATTGCCGGCAGCAGTCGGTGTCGGCGCGCATCGCCACCGCTCTCGGTGCACACGGACTCGAGCACTCGTTGCCGGAACTCGACGCCTTCATGGGCGCCCTCAGCCGCGGGGCATCCCGCCCGATCGAACTGCTGTGCCTATGCCGTGCCGACGTCAGCGGTGACGAGCGCGTTCTGCTCGATGCCTTTGCGCTTTGCCAACAAGACGAAGCCGATGATGCGCAGGCCTCCCTGTGCACTTTCCTGACCGACCATGCCGCGGCCTACGCCGTCCGCAAGGCCGAAGCCGTCGCGCTGGACTTCTTCGACGCTGGCGCTTTGCTGCTCTGGGCCACCGAACGTCGAGTCCACCATGCCGCCGCCGTTCGGCCGTTGGTGCTGCATTAATTGAGAGTTGGTCGCAACACGGCTTTGACGACACCCGTAGAAAATGTGATAAAGTTACATTCATGAAGCGCTCGGCTATCGTCATCGCCTGTCTCATCATCGCGCCGTCACTGGCTGCTGCGCAGGACGTCGTCCATGCCGACGCGAACCTGCCACAGGATCTGTCGTTCTGGGGCATGGTGTCGGGGGCCGACTGGATCGTGAAGTCGGTGTTTGCCGGCTTGGGGTTCGCCTCGGTGGTGACGTGGACCGTCGGGCTGGCCAAGGCGGTCGAACTCCTCGCGGCCGGCCGCACCGCCAACGCCGGCGTTCGTGCGCTGCACGAAGCTGGCAGTCTGGATCAGGCCGCCGGCGTGCTCGGCCGCTCCGGCCCCTGCGCCGCCCTCGTGGAAGCCGCGCGTGCCGAGATCGTCGCCTCTGATCCCGGCGATGGCGTCGGCATCAAGGAACGTGCGATCTGGAAGCTCGATCGCATCGTCGCCAATGCCGGGCGTACGCTCGGCCGCGGCACCGGGCTGCTCGCCACCATCGGCGCCACCGCGCCCTTCGTTGGCCTGTTCGGCACCGTTTGGGGCATCATGAACGCCTTTATCGGCATCTCGCGCAGCCAGACCACCAACCTTGCCGTTGTCGCGCCCGGCATCGCCGAAGCCCTGCTCGCCACCGCCATCGGCCTCGTTGCCGCCATCCCCGCCGTGGTCATCTACAACCTGTTCGCCCGCGGCATCGCCAGCCAGAAGGCTCGCCTGGCCGACGCCGTCGCCGAGACCATGCGCCTGCTGTCCCGCGATCTCGCCCGCGGCAGCCCGGCGCGTCTTCGGGCCGCCGAGTAGCCGCCGGTGTCGATGCGTCTGGGCGGTGACGACGACGAGCTCACCGAAGCCCACGAGATCAACGTCACCCCGTTCATCGACGTCATGCTGGTGCTGTTGATCATCTTCATGGTCGCCGCCCCGCTAGCCACCGTCGACGTCCGCGTTGAACTGCCGGCCTCCACCGCGTCGGCGCAGAAGCGGCCCGACAAGCCGGTCTTCCTGACCATCACCGCCGATAAGAGCCTCGCACTTGGCAACGATCCGGTCGCCCGCGACGCGATCGGCCCGGCTCTCGGCGCGCTGACCGGGAACGATCGCGAGCAACGCATCTTTCTCCGCTCCGACAAGGGCGTGCCGTATGGCGACATCATGGAAGTGTTGAACCTGCTCCGCGCGGCCGGCTACCTGAAGATCGCCTTGGTCGGCATCGACGCGAGCCAAGCAGGCCGCTGATGCCGGCCACCGCTGCCACGCCAGTTCCGGCCGCCTTTCGCTGGACCGGCGCACTCGTCGTCGTGCTGGCCCTCCACGGTGGAGCCGCCTGGTTGCTGCTGACGCAAACGGTCGCCCCAATCGGCCCGCCGGCCGCGCCGGAAGCGGTGATGCTCGATCTGGCGCCCGATCTTCCACCGAGCCAGCCGGCTACCACCGTACCGCCAGTGCCCGCCGCCCCGCCACCGCCGACCCCGGTACCGGTCCCGCCCCCGGCACCAACACCGGAACCGCCTGCACCCGAGCCACCAGCGCTGCAAACGCCCCAACCTGAACTACCGCCGCTCGACCTGCCTGCCACGCCGCCCGTCGCTGCCGAGGTCGAACTTCCCGTGCCGCCGCCACCGCCGCCGCCACGGCCGCAACCCAAGCCTAAACCGAAACCGCCGGTGCGCCGGGTCGAGCGACAGACAGCGCCGCCAACCGAGGACAGCATCGAGCGCCCGATCCAACCGGTCGCGCCGGCACCGGCGCCGGTGCAAGCCGCGCCGCAAGCATCGTCGCGCCCGCCTGCCACTGCGGCGTCCATCCCGACATCCTGGCGCGGCGACCTGCTCGGCCGCCTGCAACGCGCGAAGCGCTATCCCGACCTCGCCCGTTCCCGCGGTGACCAAGGCGTCGCAACCGTTTCCTTTACCATGGACCGTGCTGGCCGTGTGTTGGCCGTTACCCTTGTCCGCAGTTCCGGCTCGTCGCTCCTGGACGAGGAGGCCGCGGCGCTGGTCCGCCGTGCCGAACCCCTGCCGCGCCTGCCGGACGAGGTTGCCGGCGCCACGCTGACGCTGACCGTCCCGATCAGCTTCGCGCTGCGCTAGGTTCCGCGCGCGATCGCCTCGCGCACACGCTTGGCCAGCGTCGCGTAGCTGAACGGCTTGGCAAGGAAGTCCACCGTCTCGCCGATCTCGGCCGATCGCTCCCCGACGGAGGCCTCATGGGCATGACCGCTCGCGAACAGCACCGGAACCCCCGGCCGCAACACCGCCGCGCGCTCGGCCACCGCCCGGCCGTTCATGCTGCCGGCCAGCACGATGTCGGTGAACACTAGGTCTATCCGTTCGCCTCCCTCGAGCATCGATACCGCCGTCAACCCGTCCGGCGCCACCAGCACGGTGTAGCCGAGTTCGCCGAGCACATCGCACGAGTACGCCCGCACGTCCGCATCGTCCTCGACCACCAGCACCGTCTCCTCGGGCCGCGCTAGTTCCGCCGGGTCGGCCGACGCAACTGTGTCCCTCGCTGGCGCGCCGTCATAGCGCGGGAGAAACAACGTCAGGCGCGTGCCGTGCCCGAGTTCGGACTCCACCTGCAGATGGCCACCCGATTGCTTGACGAAACCATAGACCATCGACAGACCGAGCCCGGTTCCCTTGCCGGCCTCCTTGGTGGTGAAGAAAGGCTCGAATACCCGCGCCATCGTCGCCTGCGACATGCCGGTGCCGGTATCGCTAACCGTCAACACGACGTATTCCCCCGGATTGGTCTCGAACCCGGCTTCCGTGCCGTCGATCACGCCGTTGGCGGTGCTGATCGTCAGCGTTCCCCCCATGGGCATCGCGTCACGCGCATTAACCGCCAGATTCAGCAACGCGTTCTCGAGTTGGTTGGCATCGACCTCGACCACCCATAGCGCGGGGGCCAGCGCCGTCTCGATCCTCACGGTCTCCCCGAGGGTCCGCCGCATCAGGTCCGACATTCCCTGGACCAGGTCGTTCAGCTCAAGCGGCTTGGGCTGCAGCGGTTGCCGCCGCGAGAAGGCCAGCAAACGCTGCGTCAGCGTCGCCGCCCGTTGCGCGCCGAGCATGGCGTTGTTCACCGCACGACGGATCCGTGCCTGGTCCTCGGGGAGGCGCCGCAACACCAGTTCGAGATTCCCGACCACGATCTGCAGCAGATTGTTGAAATCATGCGCGATCCCGCCGGTCAGCTGCCCAACGGCTTCCATCTTCTGGCTCTGTCGCAATGCATCGTTGACCGCCTGATAATCCGCCACCGCCGACGCGACCCGGCCCTCCAATCCGGCGTTTAACGCCGCCAGCTGCGCCGCCTTCTCGTCCAACTCGGCATAGAGCGCCACCACGCCGCGATTGGTCGCCGCCAGTTCCTCGTTGAGCCGTTCGCTCTCCTCCTGCTTGGCCGTCAGCGCGGCCAGGCTTTCCAGCAACTCGCGATTCTGGAGCCGCACCTCCCCGTCCACGTCGGCAGCCTTGCGCGCGTCCAGCGTGACGCCGATGTCGGCGATCCGCGCCGGCGTGATCGGCGGCGCCCCGGCCGGCAGCGCCTTGCCGAAGGTCACCACCGTACCGGTCTCGTCCGACTCGATCGTGAACTCGTCCATCAGCCGTCGCGTGCTGGACAGCCCGACGCCCATGCCCGTCGTGCTGCCGACCCGCGTGTCGAACTCCTGATCGACCGCGGCGATTCCCGGCCCACTATCGCGCACCACGACCCGCAGCCCTGGCCACGGCACCTGCACCGCCGCGAACTCGACCCGGCCACCGCGACCATATGTCGCCGCATTGCGCGCGATTTCCGACACCGCCGTCGCGATCCGCGTCTGATCCTGTGCCGAGAACCCCAGCAGAGAGGCGATCTCGCGCGCGTGCCGCCGGGCTCTGACGATGTCGGCGTCTTCCAGCAACGCAACCGTCAGCAAGGTGTCGGCGCTCATGCCGCGTCTAGCCGGCAAACCAGGATCGACACGTCGTCGCGCCCGCGGTTGAAGTCGCGATACAACACGCCGGCGATCAAGGTCGGATGGTGGAACAACAGCCCGGGATAGCCTTCCAGCCGCCAGTTGGTCAGCAGCCCGTCGGACGCCAGCACCAGCAGCGTCGCTCCGGCAAACGGATAAACGAACTCGCGCATGTGCTTGGCGATGTGCCCGACCGTGCCGTTATGCGACACCAGACGCCGCACCATCGCATCCGGCCCGCATAGCGCGGCCGCGATGTTGCCGATGCCGGCGAACCTTACCTCCCCCGCGCCTGCATCGAATTGCGCGAGTGCCACCGCCGCCCCCCGGGTCGGCCGCAACGCCGCATGCATCTGCACCAGCATGTCGGCCGGCGCGGTATGCTCGTTGCCGGAGAAGCACCGAACCGCCGCATGCGACGCTTCGGCCGCGTTCGGACCATGCCCGAGCCCGTCCGCCATCATCGCCGTCCATCCGCCAGGCCAGTGCCCACGGCACCAGGCGTCGCCGCTCACGATCTCGCCGCTGATCGGCACGGAAACCGCGCCGAAAGGCGGCAGCGGCGGCACACCGGTGCGGCGGGGCCCCGGCATCACCCGCGCCAGGATCGCCGTCCCACCACCCGACTGCGAGTAAACGTCCATCACCGTCGCCCCGCGCTTAACCGCGCCCAGGCCTGTCCCAGGGCTGCCCGACGTCGAATGTCCGTCACGCATCGCTGCCTCGACATCCATCCCAGCACCCCGATCAAGCGCCAGGCACTCCATTCCCGAGCCGGTCCCGTCCTCGAAACTACCAACGAGCATCACGCCGCCGCCGCCGTATTTGATCAGGTTCGTCGCCAGTTCCGTCGTCACGATCGCGATCCGGCCCACATCCATCTCGCCGAACCCGAGCGCCTGCGCCTGCGTCACCGCTGCCCGGCGCGCCTCGGCGGCCTGCGACGCCTCGGTCACCTCGATCGCCTGCACGCTATCGCCAGCGCGCGATCATCACGCGCGTCCCCTCGCCCACCCGCGAGTCGATCGAGAACTCGTTCGACAATCGTTGCGCCCCGCTGAGCCCCAATCCAAGCCCGCCACCCGTCGTGTATCCATCCGTGAGCGCCTTTTTCGTATCCGCGATGCCGGGCCCTTGATCCTCGAAGGTCAGCCGCACACCGCACCGCGAACCCTCCAACGTCTCGATCAGCACCGTTCCGCCCAGCCCGTAATCCAGCGTGTTGCGCGCCAACTCGCTGGCTGCGGTCACGATCTTTGTCTGGTCCACCAAGCCTAACCCGGCCTCAATCGCCCGCGCCCGCACCGCTTGCCGCACGCGCACAACGTCGTCCGAATGCCTGATCTGGAGGACCTCACTCGGCGTGAAGGTCATCACGAGCCTCCAGCTCGGCCTCGAATTCATCATCGTCCAGATCGATAACGACCGTGCCGATCAGGCGCATACCACGCTCCACGTCGAGTGCGGTGCGCACGCCGTTCAGCGACAGCCCCAACTCTACCAGCGTGATCGCCACCGCCGGCCGCATGCCGACCACCACGGTCGAGGCTCCCAGCAGGCGGGCAACACCAGCGATGTTGTCCAATAGCCGCCCCATGAAGGAATCGACGATCTCCAACCCCGAGATGTCGATCATCACGCCGCGCGCCGCGGTCTGGACGATGCGCTCGGACAGATCCTCCTCCAACCCTTTGGCCAGCCGATCGTGCATCTCGGCCTGAATGCTGACCAGGAGCGCCCGGCCAAGCTTCAATATCGGGATACGGTCCATGTCGGCTCAGCCCTTGGCGTCCGGACGCGGGCGGCGCACCACCTGACGCCCGGTCCGCTGGAATGCCTGCTTCAAAGCGTCCGCCAACGTCGCTTTCGAGATGACGTCTAGCTCGACGCCGAGATGGACCATTGTTTGCGCGATCTGCGGCCGAATGCCCGAAACGATGCAATCGGCCCCCATCAGCCGCGCCGCCGCGATCGTCTTCAACAGGTGCTGGGCCACCAGCGTATCAACCGTCGGCACACCGGTAATGTCGATGATCGCCAATTCGGCATTCTGCTCCACGATCGCCTGGAGCAGGTTCTCCATCACGACCTGAGTCCGCGACGAGTCGAGTGTGCCGATCAGCGGCAGCGCCAGAATTCCGTCCCACAATTTGACTACCGGCGTCGACAACTCGGCGATTTCGTCACGTTGTCGCCGCACAACGTCCTCGCGGCTGCGCTGATACGCCTCGACCGTGTACAGCCCGAATTGATCGATTAGCTCCGTTACGGCCCAGCAATCGGCGGCGAAAGCAGACATATCGCTCGTGTGTTCCGCCTGCAGACGCTCGAACAGCGGCTCTTTGAGCGAGAACACGAACGTCGCCGTCTCCCGCGGATTGAAGCCGAGCGCCGCCCGCGACTTGGAAACCTCGTCCAGCAACACCCGCGCGGAGGCGAAGCCGCTATCGGAAAACTTGGTCGCGCCCGTGCGCACCCCCGTCAACAGCACGGTGAGGAACTCGCGGCATTGCGTCTGCAGTTCGCTGTCCTTGATCCGCCCGCCGCCAGCGCCGCCCGCCGCTACGATCAAGTCCCGCCACCGTCCCAGCAGCGCATCCATATCCGTCTGAATCAATCGCTCGACTATATTCAGCGTCATGCCACCCTCCCGACGAACTATCCCGAGCGAGCGTTTAGACTAATCGACCCGTTTTGTCGCATGCACACTTGCCGTGCGCATGGCGGCTGCGCATAGTTCTCACCCATGTCAGCGCATCGCAACACGGGTCATCGTCGGCCGACTAACGTCACCCTCCCCGACGCCCTGTTGCGCGAGGCGCGAGACCTGGGAATCAACCTATCCCAGGCTTGCGAGGTCGGGCTCTCCGCTGCCGTCACCGGTGAACGCCGCCGCCGCTGGCTGGAGGACAACCATGACGCGCTGGACGACTATAATTCATACGTCGAGCGGAACGGCCTTCCTCTTGCGGCTTATCGTCAGTTCTAGTGGCCAGGTTGGACGTCTATCCCATGCCCGGGGGGCGACCGGGTTACGTCGTCGACGTGCAGGCTGATCTGTTAAACGGTTTACAGACCCGCATCGCCGTTCCGCTTATCCCGGAACACGAGGCCTCCAAGCCGATCAGTGACCTAAACCCGATATTCCAGATCAATGGCCAACCGTATGTCCTGCTCACGCAGGCTCTCGCCAGCGTGCCGAGCGCCGAACTCAAGCAGGCGGTTCTCTCGCTAGACCCGCATCACGATGCGGTCGTGCGCGCGCTCGACTTGCTGCTGGTGGGGTTCTGAGCGTCGCTTGAACCCACCCCACGGGTCGTGCAGTCTCGATTTCAGACCCGATGAAGGACGGCAGACCATGATCCATGGCGATATCTCCAGCAGCAAGGATACCGTCGGCGTCGCCGTCGTGAACTACAAGATGCCCCGGCTGCATACCAAGGCCGAAGTGCTCGAGAATGCCAAGAAGATCGCCGACATGGTGGTTGGCATGAAGTCCGGCCTTCCCGGCATGGACCTGGTCATCTTCCCCGAATACTCGACCCACGGCATCATGTACGACAGCAAGGAGATGTACGACACGGCCGCCGCCATCCCCGGCGACGAGACCGACATCTTCGCCGAGGCCTGCCGCACGGCCAAGGTCTGGGGCGTGTTCTCGCTCACCGGCGAGCGCCACGAGGAGCATCCCAACAAGGCGCCGTACAACACCCTCATCCTGATGAACGACCAGGGCGAGATCGTGCAGAAATACCGCAAGATCATGCCGTGGGTGCCGATCGAAGGCTGGTATCCCGGCAACTGCACCTACGTTTCCGATGGCCCCAAGGGTCTCAAGATCAGCCTCATCATCTGCGACGACGGCAACTACCCCGAGATCTGGCGCGACTGCGCCATGCGCGGCGCCGAACTCATCATCCGCTGCCAGGGCTACATGTATCCGGCCAAGGAACAGCAGATCCTGATGTCTAAATCCATGGCCTGGGCCAATAACTGCTACGTCGCCGTCGCCAACGCCACCGGCTTCGACGGTGTTTACTCCTACTTCGGCCACTCCTCCATTATCGGCTTCGATGGCCGCACCCTGGGCGAATGCGGCACGGAGGAGATGGGCATCCAATACGCCGCCCTGTCGACCTCTCTGATACGCGACGCCCGCACCAACATGCAGTCCGAGAACCACCTCTTCAAATTGGTGCATCGCGGCTACACCGGCATGATCAACTCCGGCGAAGGCGACAAGGGCGAGGCCGCCTGCCCCTACGACTTTTACAAGCGCTGGATCGCCGATCCGGATGGCACCCGCGAGATGGTGGAAGCCATGACCCGCCCCACCGTCGGCACCCCCGAATGTCCCATCGACGGCATTCCCAACACCACCCACAAATAGGCCCGCTTCCGGCTCCCTCTTCCGCTGACGGGAGAGGGAGTCACCGCTCTAGCCCCTGCAGATTCCACCGCCCACCCATCCTGCTCAACACCACCCGCCCCAGCGGCGCCACGTCCACCCGCCAGAACGCTTCCACCGGCGCATCCAGCGCGATCACCACTGCCGCCCGTGCCAGACTCACCGGTACCACCGCCAGCACCCGCCCTTCCTCCAGCCCCATCATCCACCGCTTCATCCGCGCCACCGCCTGCGCAATGCTTTCCCCGCCATGCGGTGCCACCGCCGGATCTCCCATCCAAGCCGCGACCTCTCCCGCGTCCAACTCCGTCACCGAACGCCCCGTCCACGCCCCGTAATCGATCTCCCGCAAGTCGCCCGATACCAGCGCCTCGATACCTAGCGCCTCCGCCGTCTCCCGCGCCGCCCTTCCCGGCCCCATCCAAGCCGCATCGACCTGGCGCACCGCCCGAGCCGCGCCCACCGCCGCCAACCCGGCCGCATCCAACCCTTCATCCGCCGGAAAGGCTCCCGTCCGAGTCGCCGCACTCGCCCCCTGGCAAATCAACGTCAACCGAATCGCCATGATCCCACCTATTCACGCCACCCGCCGACCGGGCTACAACGGCTCCATATCTTGCGACGCCGCCTAAGGAGAACCCGATGTCCGACCTGATCCTAGCGCCCGGCACCCGCGCCACCCCCATCCCGGTTCGCGAACTGATGCCCTGGGCCATCTTCGGCGCCGTATTCCTGCTCGCGCTCTATTTCGTCGGCGCCGAGGAAGGCGCGACCTCGCTGATCAACGGCACCTCCGTGCACGAATTCGTCCACGACGCCCGTCACCTCCTTGGCTTCCCCTGCCACTGACAGCCGGGTCAAAACGATGGCGCGCGCACTGCTCATCCGCGGCTTGCTGGTCGGTCTGCTCGCCGGCATTCTGATGTTCGGCTTCGGCAAGCTCGCCGGCGAACCTAGCGTCGACCGCGCCATCGCCTTTGAAGCCGCCCACGAACACGCCGAACACGCCGCCGGGCACAATCACGACCACGCCACCGCCGCGGCCGAAACCCCCGAGCCAGAACTCTTCAGCCGTGGCATCCAGTCCGGCATCGGCCTGTTCACCGGCGTGGGCGTCTACAGCGTCGCCTTTGGTGGCCTGTTCTCGCTCGTCTTCGCCTATGCTTACGGCCGGGTCGGCCGCGCCGGGCCGAAGCCGCTGGCCGCGCTTCTCGCCGTCGCTGGGTTCCTGGCCATCTCCGTCGTCCCGATGATTATCTACCCGTCCAACCCACCCGCGGTCGGTGAGCCCGACACCATCGCGCACCGCACCGCACTCTACTTCATCATGATCGCCATCTCGGTCGCCGCCACCGTCGGCGCGATCGTACTGCATACCAAGCTCGCGCGCCGCACCGATGGCTGGACCGCCGGCTTGGCCGCCCTCGCTACCTACGTCCTGATCATAGGCGTCACCGCCGCACTTCTGCCAAGCATCGACGAAGTGCCAGCCGACTTCCCCGCCAGCGTTCTTTGGCACTTCCGTATCGCGTCGATGGGCCTACAACTCGTCATGTGGAGCACCTTCGGTATTGCTTTCGGCTACGCCGCCGAACGCCTCCTTGCGCCGCAGCGCCGCGGTCTCGGCCGTCTCCAGCCTCTCGTCCGCTAACCCGGCGGTGAGCCTAGACGCCTACCGCGTCCCGACGCGCCCCTTCTATCAACCGACGGGCAACGAAGCCGTCCTGTTCGCCGCCGCCGCCAGCCGCCGCCTGCCCGTTATGCTCAAGGGCCCCACTGGCTGCGGCAAGAGCCGCTTCGTCGAGGCCATGGCATTCGACCTCGGCCGTCCACTCATCACCGTCGCCTGTCACGAGGACCTCACCGCCGCCGACCTCGCCGGCCGCTTCCTGCTCGACGGCGCCGGCACGGTCTGGACCGACGGCCCGCTGACTACCGCCGTCCGCCATGGCGCCATCTGCTACCTCGACGAGATCGTCGAAGCCCGCCAGGACACGGCCGTCGTCATCCACCCGCTGGCCGACAACCGCCGGGTCCTCCCGCTCGACCGCAACCGCGAACTGATCCCCGCTCACCCCGACTTCCTGCTCGTCGTCTCCTACAACCCCGGCTACCAGAGTGCCGCTAAAGATTTGAAGGAGTCCACCAAGCAACGCTTCGTCGCCATCGACTTCGCCTATCCCGCCCCCGCCGCCGAAGCCGACATCGTCGCCCGCGAGACCGGCATCGATCCCACCACCGCCGCCCTGCTGGTCGACGTCGCCGGCCGCACCCGCAATCTACGTGGCCGCGGTCTCGGTGAAGGCGCCTCTACCCGCATGCTCATCCACGCCGCCGGCCTCGTCACTGCCGGCATCCCGCTGCCCGACGCCCTGCGTGCCGCCGTCGTGCTCCCGCTCACCGACGACCCCGACATGCGCGACACCCTGGACGCCCTGATCGCCGCCTGCCTGCCGTGAGCCCGCCGTGACGGAAGACGAGCGCGTCCGCCGCCTGGTCGACGATCGCCCCGCTCTCCGCCCCGCCTACGCCGTCGCCTGGCGCACGGTCGCCCGCACCGACCCGGCCTTTCAGCACCGCTGGGCCACCGCCACCCTCGACCTGTCCAACGCCGCCGCCGGCCTCCCCTGCATCGAGGCGTTCTGGCATCTCGACCCGACCCAAACCGGCATGCTCGACGCCGGCCCTGCCGCCGCCGCTCTCTGCCGCCGCGCCGGCGCCCGCGCAGCCCTTGCCTGCCTCCGGGCTCAACCTGACGCCGCCCGCCTTCTCGGCCCCGCCGGTCTGCCGATCTGGTGGCAGGCGCTCAACCGCCTGGCCCATGAGGCGCCGGGGCTCGTGGAGTCCGTCGCCGGGCGCACGGCCACCCTGCTTGCCGGTCGCGATGCCGCCGCGTTCGCCGACGCCGTCGCCGCCGGCCTCAAGGCCACCGCCACCGACAAACGCCGCCGCCTGGCTTTCTTCACGGAGGACGGCCCGCTCGCCGCCCTTCTCGCCCGACCGCCGGGCTCCGTCGGTTTTTCCGACCTCGAACCGATGCTGACGGCCTACGTCGCCGGCCTTTGGGGCGGTATCCCCCGCCTCCGCGCACTCCCGCTCGCCACCCAGACCCGCCCGATCATCGCCTCCGGCAGCATCATCCTGCCCGCGACATACCCCGGCATCCCGTCCAACCGCACCCGCGCCCTCTACCGCGCCGCCGTCGCTCACGCGCAGGCGCACATGGTGGCCCCGCCCGTGCTGCTCCCGCTTGCCGAGCTGCGGCCCATCCAGCGCGTGCTGATCGGCCTGATCGAAGACGCCCGCGTCGAGGCACTCGCCATCGCCCGCTTCCCCGGTCTGCGCGCGCTCTGGTCCACCTGGCACACCGCCGGACCTCGCGCCGGCCCGCCGTTGGCGCTCGACCTGATCGCCCGCTTGGCCCGCGCATTGCTCGACCCGGCCTATGCCGACCCCGACGCCTTTGTCCAAAAGGGCCGCACCCTGTTCGGTGCCGCCGATCCCGCCGACCCGGCGATCTCCCGCACGCTGGGCGGTCTGCTCGGCAATGACCTCGGCCAGATGCGCCTGCAGTTCAACGCCAAGACCTACCGCATCGACCCGCCCTACCGGGACGACAACGCCCATCTCTGGGACACGCCGGACGTTCCCGACGACGCCCTGGCCCTCACCGTCGACGCCGCCCGCCCCAACCCGGCCGACGCGCCAGCCGCACCCCGCGCCCGCACGATCGGCCAGGATGACCGCGGGCCCGTCCTGGCGACTTACCCCGAATGGGATTCTGCCGCCCGCACCCTGCGCCCCGACTGGACCACGATCCGCGACACGGAAGCCCATCACCAGCCCGCCACCCCTCCCGATCCCAACCTCAGAGCGGAGATCGACCGGCTCGTCCGCAGCGTCGCGGTTGGCCCTCGTCGCCGCAGCCCGGCGCGGGAGGACGGCGAGGAACTCGACCTCGACCGCGCGGTCGCCGCTGCCGCCGCGCGTCTGGCCGGCCAGACGCCGGACTCACGCCTCTACCGCGACCGCACCGCCACCGGCCGCGACCTGGCGACCCTGGTGATCCTGGACATCTCACAATCCACCGCAGCCGCCACGACTTCGGGCACCACCATCCTCGACGCCCAGCGCATCGCGGTGGCCGCCCTGGCCGACGCACTGGCCGCGAGCGGTGATCGCTTCGCCCTGCGCGCCTTCGCATCCGCCGGCCGCGACGACATCCGCCTCACCCGCCTGAAGGATTTCGACGAACCGCACGGCCCCACGATCCACCAGCGCCTCGCCGCATTGCGACCGGGTCTCTCCACCCGCCTCGGCGCCGCCCTGCGTCACGCCGGTGCCGAACTCGCGCCGTTGCCAACGGCCCGGAAGCTCATGCTGGTGCTCACCGACGGCGAACCGTCCGACATCGACGTCCCGAACCCGGCCGAACTGATCGAGGACGCCAGCCGGGCTGCGAGTGCCCTTCGTCACCGGGGCATCGACGTGTTCGGCCTGGTGATGGACCCGGCCGGCGCCGGCGCCGGAGACGCCATCTTCGGCCGGCACCGGACGATGAGCCTAACGGCCCTGGCCGATCTGCCCGCCCGGCTGGCCGCTCTTTACTTCCAGCTTGCCCAGCGCTGACCTAGCGCCACGCCGTTCCGATCGCCGCCGCGCCGGCACCCAGCGTCACATCCGCCTTGGGTGTCAGCGCCGTTCCGTCCCACCCGAATACCTGCAGCCGCTTGCCGACCATGTCCTGCACCAGCATCGTGCGCCCCTCGCGCGAGAACGCGATGCCCTGCGTCCATTGCCCGATCGGCGCCTCCGTCACCTGGTGCAGCCGTCCGTCGCTCAGCGCCAGCATCAGCAGCCGTCCCGAAGGCTGGAACAATGCATCCGACGGCGGCTTGGTGGTCCCATTCTGACACCCCACCGCCAGGAACCGGCCGTCCGGCGACCATTTCAGCCCTTCCGGCGACCGTCCGACGTCGAGCGTCTGTACCACCCGCATCGGCTGCACGGTCAGGTCGATCAGGCTGACGGAGTCCACATCCCCGTCGCCGCGTCCCATGTTCGACACCGCCGCCAGCTTGCCGTCCGGGCTGATGTCGAGCGTGTAGGGCGCGATCCCGGTGGTCAACGGCCGCTTGTCCACCGTCACCCCTGTGCCGTCCACATGCAGCACCGACACCTGATGATCGCCGTAACGGCTCAACAGCGCCGTCTTGCCGTCCGGCAGGAACCCCAGCCCGCTCGGCATCGCCTTGGCATCGATCGTCACCGTTCCGGCCGCGGTCAGTCGCTTGTCCTTGACCGTGAACACAGACAATGTCCCCGCCGTGCGGTTCACCACGATCGCCACCGTCCCGTCCGGCGACACCCGCACGCTCGTCGCCCCCGCGCCGGCTGTTAGCGACTGCACGATCTTCGGCTGCGGCCCCAACTCGATCACCGACACCTTGTCGTCCGGCCCGATCCCCCCGGGCGCCCCGTCCTTCAGCTTTGTGGCCCCGGTGGAGATCGCCCAACTCTCGTCCGGCGCTACCCACACTGCCGTTGGCGGTCCCACCACGCTCGTCGGCGCATCGATCGTCGCCACCACCCGCGGCGACCCGGACAGATCGATCACGCTCAGCGTGTCCGCCTTCCCCGCCGCACCCACCTGGTTGCCGTTGTCCAGCACCGTGTGCGCATCGTTCGCCGATACGGCGATCTCGGCCCTTACCGGACCGTTCGCTCCCACGAACGATGCGGCGAGTAACAAGGCTCCGATACGGCTATCGATCATGGCGCTTCCCCGGTTCTTATCTCGTTACGCCGGAGTGTGCGCCCGCTTTACTGCTCAGGAAAAGTGGAAATCTGCCAACCGACCCGGCCGTCACTTCGAGACGAGCGGGCAGCCGCTCCGTTCCAGCGGCGGATACGCCACGTTGCCGGGAATGGTCTGCTCCACCGTTGCCACGTCCCATGACCCGGCGGGCGCGCTCTTCACCTTCACCAGATACATGTCGTGCTCGAGCAGGCCATCCGCCCGGATGCGCCCGCCGCGCGCAAAGAAGTCGTCGATCGGTGCCCGACCCAGTTGCTCGCGCACCTTGTCCGGGTCCGTCGAGCCCACCGCCTTGACCGCATTGAGGTAGGCGATGGTCAGCGAGTAGTCGGCCGCATGCGGGAAGGTCGGCGCCGCGTTGTTCGATGCCTTGGCGAAGCGCGCCGCCCAGGCCCGGTTCTGGTCGTCGCTGTTCCAGTACCACCCGACCGTGAACTGCAGCCCCTTGGCGGTCTCGGTGCCCAGGCTCGCGACGTCCGAGATCAACACCAGCATGCCGGCCAGCTTGGTGCCCTGATCGGTCAGCCCGAACTCGTGCGCCTGTTTGATAGAGTTGATCGTGTCGGTTCCGGCATTGGCCAACCCGACCACCTGCGCGCCCGACGATTGCGCGGCCAGCAGGTATGACGAGAAATCCGTCGTCGCCAACGGCGCCGCCGACGAGCCCAGCACCGTGCCGCCGAGCGCCTTGACCGTATCGCCCGTGGTCTGCTCGAGCGTGTGGCCGAACGTGTAGTCGGCGGTGATGAAATACCAGCTCTTGCCGCCCGACTTGACCATGGCGGTCGCCGTCCCAACCGACAGCGCGTTTGTGTCGTAACCGTAATGGATGCCGTATTTCGTGCAGGCCTTGCCGGTCAGGTCCGCCGTGGCTCCGCCGGTGGTGATGTTGATGACCTTCTTGTCCGACGCCGCTTTCTGGATCGCCAGCGCCACGGCCGAGTTGGTCATGTCGGTGATCATGGTAACGTGGTCCTCGTCGGCCCATTTCCGCGCGATTGCCGAGCCGACATCCGGCTTGTTCTGGTGATCGGCCGTCAGGATCTCGATCTTGTGCCCCAGCACGCTGCCGCCGAAATCGTCCACGGCCATCTGAACGGCCGCCACCGCGCCACGCCCGCTGAAGCCGTCGGCATAGACGCCCGACATGTCTCCGAGCACGCCGATCTTGACGACGTCGTCGGCCGCGAACGCCGGGCTGCCGACGAGCGCGAGCGCACAGGCAGTGCCGAGATATGCCTTCATGAACAAAATCCTTATGGATGCAGCCAACACGCTAGTCGAACCGCTCACGGCGCGAAACAGCGTCGCGCCGCACCATTGGCCGGCCAGCACTAGTCGCAACGGCGCCCGCATGGTGAGATCGCACGGTGACCGATACAGACCGCCTCGTCGATGCCAAGACCCCCGCCTACGTCGCCCTAGCTGACGCCGTGTGGGACACGCCGGAGCTCAACTTCGCGGAGTTTCGATCCGCCGCCGCCCATCGGTCGCAGCTCGTTCGCGAAGGCTTCCGCATCACCGAGGGGGTGGCCGGGTTGCCGACCGCCATGATGGCCGAAGCCGGCGACGACGGCCCTGTGATCGCCATTCTTGGCGAATATGACGCACTTCCTGGCCTCAGCCAGCAGGCCGGCATCGCCGAACCCCGCCCGTTGCCTGCCAGCGATAACGGCCATGGCTGCGGTCACAACCTGCTCGGCGCGGCCTCCCTGCTGGCCGCTGCCGCGGTCAAGGACCACCTCGCCGCCCGTGGTCTGCCGGGCCGTATCCGCTACTATGGCTGTCCGGCCGAGGAGGGCGGCTCGGCGAAAGGCTTCATGGTCCGCGCCGGCTGCTTTGACGATGTCGACGTGGCCATTTGCTGGCATCCGGCCGCGTTCACCGGCGTCAACACGCCGATCTCGTTGGCCTGCAATGAGATCGATTTCCGGTTCGCCGGCCACGCCGCCCATGCCGCCGCCGCGCCCGAACTCGGTCGCTCCGCGCTGGACGCGCTAGAGCTGATGAACATCGGCGTCAACTACCTGCGCGAGCACATGCCCAGCACGGCCCGCATCCATTACGCGCACATCGATTCCGGCGGTATCGCGCCCAATGTCGTCCAGGCCCAGGCCGCCATCCGCTACCTGATCCGCGCCCGCACGCTACCCGAACTGCACGCCCTCAACGCCCGCGTCTATGCCATCGCCGAGGGGGCAGCCCTGATGACCGAAACCCGCGTGGCGTGGCAGACGGTCAGCGGCGATGCCAACCTCGTCGGCAATACCCCGCTCGAGCGGCTGATGCACCAACAGCTCGAGCGCCTCGGGCCACCCGTTTTCGACGCCGCCGATCGGAGCTTCGCCGCCGCCATCCAGGCCACGCTCGGTGCCGACGACATCGTCACCTCTGGCGCCCGCTTCGGACTCGTTCCCGCACCTGGGCAATCCTTGGCCGACGCGATCTACCCGCTTGGTGCCGGCGACGGCACGCTGGTCGGCTCCACCGATGTCGGCACCGTCTCCTGGGTGGTGCCCACCGTGCAGATGCGGGGCGCTACCTACGCGATCGGCACACCTGGCCATTCCTGGCAGCTCGTCGCCCAAGGCAAGGCACCCGCCGCGCACAAAGGGATGGCCCATGCTGCCAAGGCCATGGCCGCGACAGCCGCTACCCTGTTCGGCGACCCGGCCCTGATCGCCGCCGCCCGCGCCGATCAAGCCGCCCGCCTCGCCGACACTCCATTCATCAACCCGATTCCCGACGACGTGGATCCGCCAATCGCATCGTGAGAGTCACATCGTGAGGCGGATGCCTACCGGGGCTCGAGTGCGATGTTGAAAAGCGGCGGGAAGTTGCCCTCGTTGCGCAACTCGGCTGCATCGAGGTCACGCCCGCTACCGGGATGGCCGATCAGGCTGACGCGGTAGCCATAGCTCTGCCACAGGTCGATGTACTCTTCCGCCGTCGAATTGCCGTGCTCGCGTAACATCGCCGGAAACACCTCGCTGATCGCGCGGGGACGATAACGCGCGAAGAAAGCTTTGCCGCCCTTGAGCACGTTCGTCTCGAAGCCCTCCACGTCGATCTTGAAGAAATCGACCCGGTCGCCGAAATCGCGCTCGTCCAGGGTGGACAGCACGATCTTGGGACCGCCTTCGGTGCTATCCAGGGTGACGTTGCTTGCGCCCGGGTTGCCGGGATGGTGGATCATCGACGCCCGCGCCGGCGTGTCGGACAAGCCCTCGTTGATGAGAACGCAGCGGTCGTCGAACCCGTTGGCGCTCGCCGACCGCATGAGATAGCGGAACGTCGTTTCCTGGGGTTCGAAGGCGAACACCTTGCCGCTTGGCCCAACCTGACGCGCACCTTGCAGCGTGTAGGCGCCGATGTTGGCACCGGCATCGACCAGCGTTCCGCCCGGCGGGAGACGCTCGAACATGTGCGCCATGAGGTCGTCTTCGTAATGGCCATCGAGGATCGTCGTGGCGATGAAACGATCGTGGAGGTTGATCCAGATATTCAGGCCATGCAGATCCGCCATCACCCATTTGTCTGATTGCCAGAGCGGAACCTCGGCGCGGCTCTCGACCCGGTACCGCGGGCTGTTGACCATCGCGAGAGCCACGTTGCGCGTACTCGGCAGCGACATCAGGAAATCGATCTGACTGAAGCGATCGGGCGGGTAGCCGAACAATGCTTCATGCAGAAACGAGACTTCGGACAACGTTGGAAACGAATCCGCGCGTTTCATGTGCATAACGAGACATGACCCTTTTGGCGTCATGTCCGACTAACCCATTCGATGCCGTTCTACAACAAAGCGCCGTCCTTGTTCGCCGGCTGCCGCATCCACATCTTCGCTCCATCATGACGCACGCACTCCAATTCGGCCTCGACACCTTCGGGGACGTCACCTCCGGCACCCAGACCTCGCAAGTGATCCGCGACGTGGTCGCCGAAGGGGTGCTTGCCGACCGGCTCGGGCTCGACTTCTTCGGCATCGGCGAACACCACCGCGCCGATTTCGCGGTCTCGTCGCCGGAGATGGTGCTGGCCGCCATCGCGTCGCGCACCGAACGCATCCGTCTCGGCTCCGCCGTCACCGTGCTCAGCTCCGACGAGCCGGTCCGCGTCTTTCAGCGTTTCGCTACGCTGGACGCCGTTTCCAACGGCCGGGCCGAGATCATCGTCGGCCGCGGCTCGTTCACCGAGAGCTTTCCGCTGTTTGGCTTGCCGCTCGACCGCTACGAGGATCTGTTCGAGGAGAAACTCGCCCTTCTTCATAAGCTCGTCACCGAGGAGCGCGTCACTTGGCAGGGCAGCCTCCGCGCCCCGCTCACCGACACCGTCGTGTATCCCCGCACCGAGCGGCCACTCACCACCTGGGTCGGCGTCGGCGGCAGCCCGCGCTCGATCGTGCGCGCCGCGCACTATGGGCTGCCGGTGATGCTCGCCATCATCGGCGGCGACCCGGTCCGTTTTCGCCCATACGTGGACATGTTCGCCAAGGCATTGGCGCAATTTGGCAAGCCGGAGTTGCCTATGGGCGTGCACTCACCGGGCTTCGTCGCCGAAACTGATCGTACCGCCCGCGACATGTTCTTTCCGCACTATCGCGACATGCACGCCGCCATCGGCGCCGAGCGAGGCTGGCCGCCGCTGTCCCGTGCCGCCTTCGAGCACGAGATCGACGCTGGATCGCTTTACGTCGGCTCCCCCGACACTGTCGCCCGCAAGATCGCGCGCACCGCCGGCGCGCTCGGCATCGCTCGCTTCCAGCTCAAATACAGCACCGGCACCCTGCCACACGCCGACATGCTGCGCGGCATCGAGCTTTACGCCACCGAGGTCGCTCCCCGAGTTCGCAACCTGCTTGACGTCCCGGCCCAAGCCGCCGCCGAGTAACGTCCAACCTCTCTCTGACTGCTTGCCACCTCCGCCGCGCTCTGCGTAGATCACGGAAAAGTAAGGCCAGGGAGATGACGGTGACGAGGATTTCGAAAAGGTGGCTGCTGACCGCCGTGTGCGCAGTGACGCTGCTCGCAGGCACGCTATCGGCCAGCGCGCAGACCACTGCCGAGATCATCAAGCGGGGCAAGGTCCGCATCGGCGTCCTCATCGGCTCGCCGCCGATGGGCATGGTCGATTCCACCGGCAACCCGATCGGCTACGACGTCGACACCGCCAACCTGCTGGCCAAATACATGGGCGTTCCGGTCGAACTGACCCCGCTGACCCCGCCGGCGCGCATCCCGGCGCTACAATCCGGTAAAATCGACTTCCTAGTCGCCACCCTCGCGCCCACGCCGCAGCGGGCTCTGACCGTCGACTTCACCCAGCCCTACAACGCGTTCCAGATGGCCGTCGTCGGCAAGAAGACCGCCACGCTGAAATCCCTCGAGGACGTCAAGAACAAGACTATCGGCGTCAACCGCGGCTCCAGCCAGGAAGCCGCCCTGCAGCGCCTGAACATTCCCGGCACCAAGATCACCCGCTTCGAGGATGATAGCACCGTCCTGCAAGCCCTGATCTCCGGCCAGATCGAGAGTGCGGCGATGCCCGAGACCGTCATGATCGATTATCTCAAGACCCGTCCCGACGCCGACGTGGAAAGCAAGTTCATTTTCTTCCAGCAGCCCAACAGCATCGCCGTCCGTAAGGGCTCCGACGAGCTGCGGCTGTGGCTCAACGACACGATCTACTTCATGAAAGTCAGCGGCGAACTGGATGAGATAGCCCGTAAGTGGACCGGCGTCGGCCTGCCGAACATGCCCGTCTTCTAGTATTCCAGAACGCGCCCAGTGCCGTTCACCTTCACGTTCGGTCCGGTCTGGGCGCATTTCGACACCATTCTCGGTGGCGTCGGCGAGACGCTGTACCTGTCGGCCATCGGCATCCTACTCGGCCTGGCCCTTGGCGTGGCGCTCGCCATGTCCCGCGGCCTGGTACCCGGCTTCGTTCAGGGCGCCATCGATGCTTACATCGAGATCATCCGCAACACTCCCTTTCTGATCCAACTCTTCCTGATCTTCTTCGGCCTGCCGCTCATCGGCCTTCGCCTAGACGCTCAGCAAGCCGCCATCCTGACCATCATGGTCAACCTCGGCGCCTATGCCAGCGAGATCATTCGCGCCGGTATCGACAACATTCACCCGTCCCAACTCGAGGCCGGCGCCTCGCTGGCAATGAGCAAGCTGCAGGTGTTCCGCTACGTCGTGCTCATGCCGGCGCTGGCGAAGGTCTGGCCCTCGCTCACCAGCCAGTTCGTGCTGACCATGCTCGGCACCTCGATCTGCTCCTTCATCTCCGTGCAGGAACTGTCCGGTTCCGCTTCCGTGGTCGAGAGCGACACCTTCCGCTCCTTCGAGACCTACATCGTCGTCACGGTCATCTACCTGTTGCTCTCCCTTCTGCTCCGCCTGGTGCTGTTCGGCTGCGGCGAGGTGCTGTTCCCGCGCGGCAGCGGGCTGCGCCGGCTGATGGAGGGCCAGCGGTGAACCAGACCTTCGGCACCGACCAAATTCTCTTCATCGTCGGCGCCCTGCGCTGGACGATTTTGCTGACGGTGTTCTCGCTGCTCCTCGGCGGTGCCGCCGGCTTCGTCGTCGCGTTGATGCGCGTCAGCCCGATCCGCGCCGCCCGCTGGGCCGCCATCGGCTACATCGGCGTCATCCAGGGCGTCCCCGCCCTGATGCTGCTGTTCCTCTCCTTCTACGGCCTGCCGCTGCTCGGCTTCGACCTGCCGCCCCTGGTCGCCGCCTCCGTCTCGCTGGCGCTCTACGTGAGCGGCTACCTCGCCGACATCTGGCGCGGCGCCATCCAGTCCGTCGCCTGGCAGCAATGGGAGGCCTCCGGCAGCCTCGCCATGACCCGGTTCCAGCAGCTCCGCTACGTCATCCTGCCGCAGGCCATGCGCATCGCCACCCCGCCCACGGTCGGGTTCGCGGTCCAGGCGGTGAAGAACACGTCCATCGTCTCGATCGTCAACGTCGTCGAGGTCGCCCGCGCCGGCCAGCTCGTCAACAACGCCACCTATGAGCCGTTCCGCGTCTACGGCCTGGTGGCCCTGCTGTATTTTGCCATCTGCTGGCCCATGACCCGTCTGGCAGCCCGGCTGGAAAGGAAGCTCGATGTCCGTCGTCAGCGTTGAAGGCGTCGTCAAGCGCTACGGTCAGCTCGAGGTCCTCAAGGGCGTCTCGCTCGAGGTCCAAGCCGGCCAGGTCGTCGCTATCATCGGCCGCAGCGGCTCCGGCAAGAGCACCCTGCTGCGCTGCATGAACGGCCTCGAAGCCATTCAGGAAGGCCGCATCACCATCGCCGGCCACAAGATCGACGGCACCAACGACGATCTCCGCGCCCTGCGCCAGGACGTCGGCATCGTGTTCCAGTCCTATAACTTGTTCCCGCACCTTCGCGTCGGCGAGAACATCATGCTGGCCCCCCGCGTGGTGAAGAAGGTTCCCGCCGCCGAAGCCGAGCGCGTCGCCAAGGCGGTGCTAGCTGAGGTCGGCCTGCCCGACAAATGGGCCAGCTACCCCGACAACCTCTCTGGCGGCCAGCAACAGCGCGTCGCCATTGCCCGCTCGCTCGCCATGCAGCCCAAGATCATGCTGTTCGACGAAGTCACTTCCGCGCTCGACCCGGAGCTGACCCTGGAAGTGCTCGCCACCATGGAGCGCCTGGCTGAAGCCGGCATGACCATGCTGCTGGTGACCCACGAGATGGCCTTTGCCCGCAAGATCGCCGATCTCGTGATCTTCATGCACCAGGGCAAGGTGTGGGAGGCCGGCCCCCCGGCCGACCTGTTCGGCGCCCCGCAAACCGCCGAGCTACGCCAATTCATCGGCTCGGAAGCGCAGAACGGTCACCCCGTCTGACCTTGTCGGCCGCACCCTGATCGGCGAGGGTGCGCCCGTGATCAGCTCAAACGTGACTCAACCTGCCATCTCCGTCCACGGCGTGACGAAAACCTACGCCTCCGGCTTCCAGGCCCTGCACCCCATCGACCTCGACATCCGACCCGGCGAGATTTTCGCCCTCCTCGGCCCCAACGGCGCCGGCAAGACCACGCTGATCAGCATCATCTGCGGCATCGTCCGCGCCAGCACCGGCACCGTGCTCGCCAACGGCCACGACGTCGTCGCCGACTACCGCGCCGCCCGCACCGAGATTGGCCTAGTGCCGCAGGAACTGGCAACCGACGCCTTCGAGACGGTGCAGGCCACCGTGGCGTTCAGCCGCGGCCTGTTCGGCAAGCCCGCCAACCCGGCCTTCATCGAAAAGGTGCTGCGCGATCTCTCGCTCTGGGACAAGCGCGCCAGCAAGATCATGACCCTGTCCGGCGGCATGAAGCGCCGGGTCATGATCGCCAAGGCGCTGTCGCACGAGCCGCGCATCCTGTTCCTCGACGAACCCACCGCCGGCGTCGACGTGGAGCTGCGGCGCGACATGTGGGACATGGTCAGCCGCCTGCGCGAGTCCGGCGTCACCATCTTCCTCACCACGCACTACATCGAGGAAGCCGAGCAGATGGCCGACCGCATCGGCATCATCAACGGCGGCCGTATCCTGCTGGTCGAGGACAAGGCCGAGCTGATGAACAAGCTGGGCACCTCCCAACTCACCGTCACCCTCAAGCAGCCTCTCCCGGCGATCCCGCCCGGCTTGGCCGCCCACAAGCTCGTCCTCAGCGATGACGGCACGGTGCTGACCTTCGCCTACGACCCGCGCGCCGACGACACCGGCATCGCCGCCCTCATGCGCGACCTCGATGCCGCCGGCGTCGCGGTGAAGACCGTCCACACGCATCAAAGCTCGCTGGAGGAGATCTTCGTCGGCCTCGTTCACGCCGGGGAACGCCCTGGAGAACGCGCATGAACCTCTACGCCGTCCGCGCCATCTACCGTTTCGAGATGAACCGCACCCTGCGCACCCTGCTGCAGAGCGTCGTCTCGCCGGTGATCTCCACCTCGCTGTATTTCGTCGTCTTCGGCGCCGCCATCGGTTCGCGCATGCAGCCCGTCGACGGCGTCGGCTATGGCGCCTTCATCATCCCCGGTCTGATCATGCTCTCCCTGCTGACGCAGAGCATCACCAACGCCTCCTTCGGCATCTATTTCCCGAAATTCGTCGGCACCATCTATGAACTGCTCTCCGCCCCCGTCTCGGCCGGCGAGATCGTGCTGGGCTACGTCGGCGCCGCCGCCAGCAAGTCGCTGATCCTCGGCCTCATCATCCTGGCCACCGCCCGCCTGTTTGTGCCGTTCGAGATTGCCCATCCCGTCTGGATGACGCTGTTCCTGCTGCTCACCGCCGTGACCTTCAGCCTGTTCGGCTTCATCATCGGCATCTGGGCCGACAGCTTCGAGAAGCTGAACCTCGTCCCCCTCCTGATCGTCACCCCGTTGACCTTCCTCGGCGGCAGCTTCTACTCCATCGGCATGCTGCCGCCCTTCTGGCAGAAGCTCACCCTGTTCAACCCGGTGGTTTACCTCATCAGCGGCTTCCGCTGGAGCTTCTTCGGCAAGGCCGATATCGGCATCGGCGTCAGTCTGGGCATGACGGTCGTCTTCATGGTCGCGTGCCTCGCCGCCATCGCCTGGATCTTCAAGACCGGCTACCGCTTGAAGCGCTGAACCCTGGTCGATGGTCCGAGGTCTTTACCGCTCCTGCACGAAGTTTATGCAGGAGGTCGGTCCTGGCGATCTAGACTTCGACCGCGTCAGTTTTTCCCCGAGATTTCGCCGGCCTCTACCGCATCGGAGAAAGTGAGAACA
Organism: uncultured Acetobacteraceae bacterium; assembly: GCA_964613945.1. Taxonomy (GTDB): domain Bacteria; phylum Pseudomonadota; class Alphaproteobacteria; order Acetobacterales; family Acetobacteraceae; genus JAVVHH01. The sequence continues at coordinate 86,435 of CAZTJC010000010.1, read as the reverse complement.
GTCACGATGCTGGCTGTCCGCCGGTAGTGCAACAACAGCACCTCGACCGCCGCGTCCGCGTCGCCGGACAGCACGGCGGCGGCAATGGCGTGATGCTCGGCCAGGATGTTGCGATGGGGGTAAGCGCCCGTCAGCGCCAGTCGCCGGTAACGCATGGCGTGGTCGCTTAGCTGGGCACAGAAGGCGGTCAGAAAACGCGATGGGCAGGTGGCCAGCAACGCCCCATGAAAGGCGCGATGCGCGCTCTCCCAGGCGACGTTCTCGCGCAACACGGCTTCATCCGTCGACCGTTTGATGTTGGACAAACGATCCAGCGCCGTCGCGATGCCCGCCTGCCAGGCTGGGGTGGCATGCAGCATGGCCTGGCGCAGCGCCGTTTCTTCCACCCAGCAACGCGTCTGGGTCAATTCCTGCAGCTCGGCACTACTGGTGCTGGCGACACTGAAGCCACGTTGCTCGCGCCGCAGCACCAAGCCTTCGGAAGCCAACTGGCTCAGCGCCTCGCGCACCGGCGTGCTGGTCACGCCATAGCGGGCGGAGACGATGCCAATCTGCAACTTGCCGCCGGGCTCGAGCGCACCCTCCACGATCTCCTGTCGCAGCCGTGCGTATACCGCACCGGACAGGGTCGTCGGAGCGGTGTCGTCCATCGTTTCGCCTCCGATCTTGCTTGCGATCGACAATGCGAAATACGCCGGGCAGTGACAAGGTAAAATATATTATGTGCCATTCATCACGAGTGGCCCGAATGGCGGCGGTCGCGTCCTGCTCAACCAGCGTCAAGTGCTGGCACGACGCCAATCACCGCCCATAGCGGGTCGCCCGCCGCAGGTAAAACTTCGCTGACGTCGAGGTCCCCGAACCCGGCCCGCTGCATGTACAACGCCACCAGCTCCTGCTGCTGCTGCGGCTCCAGCGCCTGCCAGATCGCCACCGCCTTGGTGGGAAAGCATCGGTTGGAGAACGTCACGATGAACGGCGCCCCCGGCCGCAGCACCCGCCGCACCTCGCCGAACACCGTCACCGGCCGCTGCAGATATTGCACCGAGACGCACATGCATGCCGCGTCGAACGACCCATCCGCGAGCGGCAGCACCGGCTCCGCATTCAGGTCCCGAACGAACCGTGCCGTCAGCCGCGGATTGGCCTGCAGCTCTTCCGCATTCATCCCGTGCCCGGTCACACCGGAGAACGCCATCTCGGCCGGCAGATGGCTGACCCAGCTGCTCATCAGGTCCAGGATCTCGCCACCGGGCGGCAACAGCTCGCGATACAGCGCGGTGACCGCCTCGATGGCTCCCGCGTCGATATGCGTCACTAGGCGTTTTTGCGCGTAGAACAACGTGTCCGGCGACGGGTCGCGCTTGTTGAACGCCTGTCGCGGCAGTTCCGGGAGATCGATGGTGTCGCTCATGAACTGCATATGAGGCGACACTAGGCCCGCCACAGCCCGGCGATACCGAATTTCCGCAACCCCCTGCCGCGCGCCGCATTACAGCCCCATGCCTCATCCCGTTCTCAAATCCGGCAACGTCGCGATCGTCACCGGTGGCGCATCCGGCATCGGCCTGGCCGCTGCCGCCGCCTTCGTCCGCCTCGGCCTACAGGTCTGCATCGCCGACCGTCCCGGCGCCCGCCTTGATGACGCCGCCGCGTCGCTCGGCGTCATGACACATGCGACCGACGTCACCCGCCGCGACGATTTGCACGCGTTGCGGGACGCCGTTCTCGCCCGGTTCGGCCGTATCGACGTGCTAATGAACAACGCCGGCATCCAACCCGGCAGCAGCGTGTTCGGCGCCGACGACGCCTGGACCGAAATCCTCGACACCAACCTGCGTGGCATCATCCACGGCACGCAGATCATCGCGCCCACCATGATGGAGGCGGGCCGGCCCGGCCTCATCATCAACACCGGGTCCAAGCAGGGCATCACCACCCCGCCCGGCGACCCCGCTTACAACGTCGCCAAGGCCGGCGTAAAAGCCTTCACCGAAGCCCTGCAGCACACGTTGCGCACTACGGAGAACTGCCGGGTCACCGCCCATTTGCTCATCCCGGGCTTCGTGTTCACACCGTTGACCGCCAAAGGCCGCACCGAGCGGCCCGACGCCGCCTGGACAGCCGATCAGACCGTCGCCTTCATGCTCGAGCGCCTCGAGGCGGGGGATTTCTACATCCTTTGTCCCGACAATGACGTCGCCCGCGCCACGGACGAGCGCCGCATCCTTTGGGCGGCTG
>CAZTJC010000010.1:81383-84094 GCA_964613945.1 uncultured Acetobacteraceae bacterium | reverse complement strand
CCCGACAATGACGTCGCCCGCGCCACGGACGAGCGCCGCATCCTTTGGGCGGCTGGCGATATCGTCGAGAACCGGCCGCCGCTGTCCCGCTGGCACCCCGATTTTGCTGATTCCGCAAAGCGTTACATTGACGCCTCCTAGCGGTCCGGCCCGGTCCCACCACCTCAGCATCTAGGAGAAATCAATGCCCCAGAATATCGAAGCCGGCCAAACCAACCGTCCCAACACCACCGAGGGCCTCGCCCCGATCGGTGCCGAGGGCGCTCAGCTTAAGCAGACCATCACCGACTCCAAGAAGGACGCCAAGGCGGAGGACTTCGACTACGGCGCCTCCATGCTCGGCACCGACAACGAAGCCGGCTCCGCGCCCGACCATGATGGCATGGCCGAAGCCCGCAAAGCACCCGTTCCTAAGTAGTCGACTCGCGCCCTCTCCCACCAAAGGGAGAGGGCAGCGCCTCTTGTGCATTGCACCATCCCGATGCCTAATCCGTTTTCCATTTAACGGAGACCGCATCCATGCTGACCCGCCGCAGCCTGCTGGCCGCCGCTGCCGTCACCCCTCTGGCTGCTCCCTCCCTCGCCCGTGCTACCGGCAGCACGACGATCAAATTCATCCCCCAGTCGGACCTGACCATCCTCGATCCGCTCTGGACCACGGCCTATGTCACCCGCAATCACGGCCTGATGGTGTTCGACACGCTCTATGGCGGCGATGCCTCCTACACCGCGCAACCGCAGATGATCGCCGGACACGTGGTCGGTAATGACGGCAAGGAATGGCGCATGACCCTGCGCCCCGGCCTGAAGTTCCATGACGGCACCCCGGTCCTGGCCCGCGACTGCGTCGCCAGCATCAAGCGTTGGGGCAAGCGCGACACCGCCGGCCAGACCGTCTTAGCCTATACCGACGAGCTGTCCGCCGCCGACGACGCCACAATCGTCTTCAAGCTCAAGCGCCCGTTGGCGCTGCTCCCCGACATGCTCGGCAAGGTCGGCGGCAACATCTGCGCCATCATGCCGGAGCGCCTGGCCGACACCGACCCGTTCACCCAGGTCACCGAGATGGTCGGCAGTGGCCCGTTCAAGTTCATCGCCTCCGAACGGATGATCGGCAGCTTGATCGCTTATGAAAAATTTGCCGATTACGTCCCCCGGGAAAGCGGCACGCCAAGTTGGACGTCTGGCCCCAAGCGCGTCTCCATCGACCGTGTCGAATGGCACCCCATTCCGGACCTCGCGACCGCGGCCGCCGCGATGCAGAGCAAGGAGATGGATTGGTGGGAGACCGTCAGCGCCGACATGATGCCGCTGCTGAAAAACCAGAAATCCCAGATCGCCGACCCCACCGGCTACATCGGCACCCTGCGGATGAACCAGCTCATCCCGCCCTTCGACAACCCGGCGATCCGCCGCGTCCTGCTCCAGATCGTCGACCAGACGGACTACATGCAGGCCGTCGCCGGCACCGACCCCAAATTGATCCATACGCCCGCTGGGTATTTCTGCCCCGGGCTGCCTATGGCCAGCCCGGCCGGTCTCGACGTGTTCACCAAGCCGCGCGACTTCACTGCCGCCAAGAAGGCACTCGCTGACGCCGGCTACAACGGTGAGAAAGTCGTGCTCATGGGCGCCTCCGACCTGGCCAATCTCAAGGCGCTCGGCGACGTTTCGGCCGACCTTCTCGCCCGCGCCGGCTTCAACGTCGATTATCAGGTGCTCGACTGGGGCACCGTTGTCCAACGCCGCACCCGCAAGGAACCGACCGCCCAGGGCGGCTGGAACATCTTCGGCACCTTCTGGTCCGGCCTCGACCAGGGCAACCCGGTCAGCAACGCCTTCCTGCGTGCCGTCGGCGACGGCGGCATGTTCGGCTGGCCCAAGAGCGACAAGATCGAAGCGCTTCGCCAACAATGGCTGGACGCTCCCGACCTCGTCGCCCAGAAATCGATCGCCGCCCAGCTACAGCAACAAGCCTTGATCGACGTTCCTTATGTCCCGGTCGGACAATACTTCTTCTCAACCGTCTTCCAGAACAACATCAGCGGCGTCCTCGACGGCCCGCCCTTATTCTGGAATGTCAAGAAGACCTAGAACACCGCATGCTCACGCCGATCGACGGTGACGGTGCCGTCGATCAGGCGCTCATAGAAATTGAACAGCGTGTCCGCCCCGGTTTCCGGAGTGGCTGCGGCTGAATATTCGGCGGTGACGGGGTCGAGCACGAGCATCGACTCCGTCGCGTAGTAGCGCCCGATCCGCGCCAACTCGGCCTTCTCACGCAATCGCATGATGCCCAAGGTCGCGACGATCACGTCCAGCAGACCGATCGGCACCGACCGGAACCTAGGCGTCATTCCCAGCAGCGCGAACAGCCGCTCTCCCATTGCTTCAGGCGTGATGGCCGGCCCGGGGCCGCCGATCGGCAGCACCCGATCCCACCGCGCCGGGTCGTCGAGACAGGCCACGAGGTAACGCGCCAGGTCGCCATCGCTGATCGGCTTGCATGCGGTCCGTCGCCCGTCTCCGAACATCAGAAACGGCTTGCCGCGTCGCAGCCGCGCAACCTGACCGGACAGCGACTTGAAGTAAGCCGTCGGTCGAACGATCGAATAGCGCATCCCCGACCCGGTCAGCGCCGCCTCGAACGCCAGCTTGGCCCGCTGAAAGGCCAGGATCGGCTTCTGCACGCAGATCGCCGACAGCAGCAC
>CAZTJC010000010.1:69893-81283 GCA_964613945.1 uncultured Acetobacteraceae bacterium | reverse complement strand
CGCATCTACGCGGGAACCAACTCCCGGTGCCGCAACAGCGCGGCGGTACTCGGACCGCGGCCGCGGAATGCCGCATACAACGCCATCGGGTCCCGGGTGTCGCCCGCCGACAGGATGCCCCGCAAGCCGACCGCGAGACGCTCGTCAAACGGGTTGCCCGCTTCGGTGAAGGCGTCGAACCCGTCCGTATCCAGCACCGCTGCCCACAGGTAGCTGTAGTAGCCGGCAGCGTAACCGCCGCCGTCAAACAGGTGCTGAAAATGTGCCGCCCGGTGCCGAATGCCGATCGCCGCCGGCATGCCGATCTGCGCCAGCAACCCGGCCTCCACCGCGTCGACATCCATCGTCGCCGGGTCGGGATGCAGGTGCAACGTCATATCAAGCATGGCCGACGCCGTATATGACACCGTATCGAAGCCCTGGTTGAAGCCGCGCGCCGCCATCAGCCGTGCAATGACGTCGGCGGGCAACGGCTCGCCGGTCTCGACATGGCGGCAATAGCGCTCGAGCGTTTCGGGCAACTCCATCCAGTGCTCGTAGATTTGCGACGGCAATTCCACAAAATCGCGCCGCACGCCCGTGCCGGATTGCGAGGGATAGCGCACCTGGCTGAGCAAGCCGTGCAGCCCGTGGCCGAACTCGTGGAACAAGGTCCGCGCGTCGTCCATGCTCAGCAGCGTCGGCTCCGAGCGGGCGAAGTTGTTGTTGTTGACGATGATCGGCGAAACCGGCTCGTCCATCGCCTCCTGGTCACGAAAGCTGCTCATCCAGGCGCCAGACCGCTTGTCCGGCCGGGCAAACGGATCGGCGATGAAGATACCCACGTGCCCGGCGGTATCGCGCACTTCGTAGACGCGGACATCCGGATGATAGACCGGCACGTCGAGCGCCTTGAAGTCGAGCCCGAACAGCCGGGTTGCGGTGTCGAAAGCCGCTTGCTGGATGCCCTCGAACGGGAAGAACGGCTTCAGCGCCGCCTCGTCCAGCGCATGGTCGGCCCGCCGCACGCGCTCGGCGTAGAACCGCCAATCCCACGCCTCGAGTGTGCCGTTGAACCCTTCCTCGCGAGCAACCGCCAGCAACCGGGCCGCCTCCACGTCGCTCTTGCGCCGCGCTGGTGCCCAGACCTCGTCCAGCAAGCCGTTCACCGCCTCGGCCGACCCGGCCATCGTGTCGGCGAGCCGGAACGCCGCGAAATCGTCGAATCCCAACAGCCCGGCCCGCTCGCGCCGCAGCGCCAGGATCTCCGGAATCAGCACCCGATTGTCGTGCTCGCCGGGATGACATCCCCGCTCGACCCAGGCAGCATAGGCCACCCGGCGCAGGTCGCGTCGCTCGCAGAAAGTCAGGAAAGGCTCGACCAGCGAGCGCGACAGCGTCACGACATGCCCCTCGAGCCCACGCTCCCGCGCCGCTGCCGCCGCACCGTCGCGCACGAAGCTCGGTAGACCCACCATGTCCGCCTCGGACAACGGCAACGACCAGGCCTTCTCGTCGTGCAACACGTTCTGGCCGAACGCCGTATGCAACGCGGCGACCCGCATAGAAATCGCCGTCAGCCGCTGCTTGGACGCCTCGTCCAGCGCCGCACCGCTGCGGAGGTAGCCCAGATGCGCCCGCTCCAGTAGCCGCATCTGATCCTCGTCGAGCCCGATGTCGTGCCGGACCGCGAACAGCCCCGCCACCCGTGCGAACACGCCGGGGTCCAGCGCCACGCGCGAGCCGTGCTCGGCCAGCACCGGCGCCATCACTCGGCGCACCGCTTCGAGCGCGTCACCGCCCAGGCTCGAGCACAGATTGCCGAACACTGCGCCAACCCGGCCCAGCGTCCGCCCGCTGCGCTCCAGCGCCTCCATCGTGTTGGCGAATGTCGGCAGGGCCGTGTCGCCGGCGACCGCGGCGATCTCGGCCAGGTGTTCGGCGATCGCGACCTCGAACGCCGGCTCGAAATGCTCGGCCCTGATGCGATCGAACGGCGGGATGCCGAACGGAGTGGTCCAGGTCTGCAGCAGCGGGTTGTCCATCATGCGGTCAGCCTAGATGAACTCGATCGGGCAGCCCATGCCCGCCGTCGCGGGAACCAGCACCCGATGCTCGTCCGCCGTCGCCGTCACCCCGCCAGCGTCGAGCGCCGCACGCACCTGCGCCAGCCCGCGGGTGCGCAGGGTCAGTGCCGCCATGTAATGCGCGCGTCCGCCCGCATCCGCAGCGGCGTCGCCCAGCTGCCGCGCCGTTTCGCCCGTGTTGAGGATGTCGATCGCCTGTACCCCGACCGTCAGTCGGACGCCGCCGTCGATCGCCCGCACCGCCGTGCTGCCGAACATGCGCGCGAACAAGCCGCCCAGCAGCGATGGATCGATCGAGGCGATGACGGCGCGCGCGATCCCGGTCGTGCCGTTGGCGTGCTGACGCCACTCGTCGCGCCAGACCAGGTCGCGGGTGAAATGATGGCAGAAGTACAGCCGACCGGGGCGCTCGGCGCCGGGCTGGACGTGGACGGTGCGGAACGTCGCATCGCGCGACGTGCCATCGCCCAAATCGACCGGGCGGGTGAATTCATTGGGCGGCGTGACCGGCACGCCGGCGGCGGCCAGCGCCTGATAGACCGAGCCGGAATCCTCGGTGCCGAACACCAGGCCGTTGAGGCCGATCGGATCGTCCACCATGTCGGGCCGTGCGGTGCCAGGCGGTTGGCCGAGCAATTCGAGGTAGTCGGTGCCGAAGATGGCGAGGTGATTGGTCGACCCCAGCGAGTGACGACCGCGCGGCGTCAGCGTGAAGCCGAGCGCGGTGTAGGCGGCGTGAGCCTCGTCGAGCCCGTCGCGGGCATTGACGACGACGTGATCAAAGGTCGGTGTCGGCAGGGTCATGGGATGCTTTCGCTGCTGCATCGTCGGTATACTCCGATTGACGAACCGCGATGCCCCGGTTTCCAATAAAGGCTGGAGAACTTCATGACCTCACTTCGGCTCGGCTTCTTCACCCGCGTGCTCGACCGCGCGGCACCGCCGGAGCGGTATCGCCTCGGCATCGAACAGATCGTACATGCCGACCGCCTCGGCTTCGACTCAGCCTGGGTCGCGCAGCACCACTTCCACGAGGATGAGGGCGGCCTGCCCGCCCCGCTGGTCTTCCTGTCGCACGCCGCGGCCCGCACGCAGCGCATCCGTCTCGCCACCGGCATCATCACCCTGCCGTTGGAGATGCCGCTCCGCGTCGCCGAGGACGCCTCCGTGCTGGATATGCTGTCCAATGGCCGCCTCGAGATCGGCGTCGGACCCGGCGGCAACCTGTCCGCCTTCCAGGCCTTCGCCCTCGACCCGGCCGCCCGGCACCGCCTCATGAGCGGCAACCTCGACGTGCTGCGCCGGGCTTGGCGCGGCGAAACGCTGGAGGGCGGCGACCGGCTCTATCCCGCTGACCCCAGCCTGGCCGACCGCATCTGGCAGGCCACCTTCTCCGCCGAGGGCGGCCGCATCGCCGGTGCCGCCGGAGATGGCCTGCTGCTGTCGCGCACCCAGCCCCGCCCCGCGGATCGTGCCGATATGGCGCTCCACGAGATCCAGGCCCCTATCCTGGACGCCTATTATGGCGCGTTGCCGAGCGGCCGCTCCCCGCGCGTGCTGGCATCGCGCTCCGTGTTCGTCGCCGACAGCCGCGCCGAGGCCATGCGCTGGGCCGCCGAGGGCCTGCAGGTCGCCCGCGCCCGCCGCGGCCTGTCCGGCGGCACGCTGTCGGAATGGCTGGCCGAGGCTGACAGCCATGTCGGCACCCCGGCTGACGTGATCGAATCGCTCGCTGCCGACAAGACGCTGCGGCGGACGACGGAGCTGTCGGTGCAGGTTCACTCGATCGACCCGCCGCACCAACTGATCCTCCGCTCGCTCGAGCTGATGGCCGAGATCGTCGCCCCGGCACTGGGCTGGGTCGGCCCGGACGTGAAAAGGAAGCAAGTCGCCTGATGGATGCACTCGATCGCCTGGTTGGCATTCGACCGGGCTCGCCGCTCGACGCCGTTCGCCGCCGCAAACCCGTCACCCGCGACAACGCCCAGGCCAGCTACGAGGCGCTGCTGGCTCCCAACGACCTCACCGAGATGAGCGCCGCCGAGCGCGCGTCGGTCGCCTATTTCGTGGCCGGACTGCACGACGATGAGGCTGCCCTGGCTTTCTACCGCACGCATGTGCCGGAACCCGCACTCCTGGATGCCGAGATCGCCGACGCGGCCGGTATGGGTCCCTACGGGCGCTTTCCCGCGGGACCGTTGAGCGCGGAGGACGAGCCCGGCCCCGACTACGCCCCGCAGCATATCGGCGACGCTCGCCTCGTCGCGGCCCTGGCACACACGCACATGCTGGTGCTGCACCCCCGCGATGCCGCGCCCGCTCACATGCGCGCGCTGGAAGCGGCAGGCTGGTCGGCGACCGGCATCGTCACGCTGTCGCAACTCGTCGCTTTTCTTTCCTTCCAGCTTCGCGCCGCCGCCGGCTTGCGGGCACTCGACCGGAACCGCGCATGAGTCACGCCCCGACCGTCTTCACCCGCGCGATGCTGGACTGGGCCGCGTGGATCGATCCCGTGCCGGAAGACGAACTCACCGAACAGCAGCGCACCAGCCTCGTCGATCCCGCGCGCGCCAAGTCGGCGTATTTCCGCCTGCTCGCCCGCGACCCGGACGCGCTCGGCGCCCGCACGCGGACCGACAAGGACATCTTCTACAACGTCGCCGCCGGGCTGCCGCGGGCGGAGCGCGAGTTGGCCGCAGCCGCCGTGTCGCGGCTGAATGGCTGCATCTATTGTGCCTCCGTCCATGCCCGCTTCGCCGTTTCATATTCCAAGCGCGAAGCCGACGTGGATCGCCTGCTGGCCGAAGGTGTCGATGTTGACCTAGGCGAACGCTGGAACGCGGTGGTGGCCGCCGCGGTCGCGCTGACGATGACGCCCCCCAGTTTCGGCGATGCGGAGATCGACCGCCTGCGCGCGGTGGGGCTGGACGACTTGGACATCGCCGACGTCATTCATTCCGCTGCGTTCTTCAACTGGGCGAACCGGCTCATGCTGTCGCTCGGCGAGCCGGTGCAGGACTGAGCCGATGTCACGACAGATGAAGCTCGGCCTGTCCATGCGCTACCTCGGCTATCACGAGGCGGCCTGGCGGCATCCGGACGTCCCGGCCGACGGCGCCTCCGATTTCCAGCATTTCCTTCGCTGCGCCCGCATGGCGGAAGACGCCAAGTTCGACATGGTGTTCTTCGCCGATGGCCTGGGCGTGCGGGCCAACGACGACCCGCCGGGCTCGCTGAGCCATTCCAACCGCAACGTCGAGCTGGAGCCGCTGACGCTGCTCTCCGCCATCGCGCCGATGACCCGGCACATCGGCTTGGTCAGCACGGCGTCGACCACCTACAACGAGCCGTATCACGTCGCCCGCAAGTTCGCGTCGCTCGACCACATCAGCGGCGGCCGTGCCGGCTGGAACATCGTGACCTCGTGGTCCGAACAGGAAGCCTGGAACTTCAACCGCGCCAAGCACCTCGACTACGACACGAGATACGAGCGGGCGCGCGAGTTCGTCGATGTGGTGACCGGTCTGTGGGACAGCTGGGCGCCCGACGCGTTCACGCAGAACAAGGCGACCGGCCAGTTCTACGACCCGGCCAAGCTCCACACGCTGAACCACAAGGGCCAGCACTTCCAGGTGCGCGGTCCCCTCAGCGTCAAGCCCACACCGCAGGGCCGCCCGATCCTGGTGCAAGCCGGCGCCAACGCCATGGGCCAGGAGATCGCCGCCGCGGATGCCGACGTGGTGTATGCGTCCAACAACGATTTCGCCGCCGCGAAGGAATATTACGGCGCCGTCAAAGGCCGCATGGCGCGATACGGCCGCGAGCCCGACCAGCTGAAGATCATGCCCGCGCTGGTGCCAATCGTCGGGCGTACCCCGGCCGAGGCGCAGGCTAAGCTCGAGCAATTGCAGTCGCTGATCGATCCGCTCGCCGGGCTGGCGCGGATCTACGGGCTGATGGGCGACCTGTCGGGCTACGACCTCGACGGTCCGGTGCCGGAGCCAGTGAACGCCAAGATGCGCTCGATGGCCTATAGCTGGTGGGAGCGGGCCAAGCGCGACGGGCTGAGCATCCGCCAGATGTACAGCCAGTACGCCATCGGCGAGGGTTTCCGCCTGATCGGCACGCCGACGGAAATCGCCGACACGATGGAGCAATGGATCGACGACGGCGCCGCCGACGGCTTCAACATCACGCCGACGCACCTGCCGGGCGGTATGGAGGATTTTGCCGCGCTGGTCGTTCCCGAGCTGCGCCGCCGCGGGCGTTTCCGGTCGGAATACGAGGGCACCACGCTGCGCGAGAACCTTGGCCTGGCGCCGCCTCCTAGCCGCTGGCCGACCTAACCGGCACGGGTCTTGCTTCGATATCGGTCAACGGCGCCGCATCGCGCCAGGAGACCCGATATCGTGCCACAACTGACCCGGCGAGACCTCCTCGCCACCGCAACTGCCGCCTCCGTGATCACTTTGCTGCACGATCAGACGCGCGCCGAGGCCCAGACCGCACCGAAAGCCGGCGGCACGCTGACCAGCCTGCTCACCCCCGAGCCCGCCATCCTCATCCCCGGCGTCAATAGCCAGGCGCCGGCGCTGTTGGTGCAGTCGAAGATCTACCAAAGCCTGCTGTCGTTCAGCCCGACGCTCGACCCGCTGCCGCTGCTGGCCAAGAGCTGGACCCTGTCGGACGACAAGAAAAGCTGGACCTTCGTGCTGCAGGACAACGTCAAGTTTCACGACGGCACGCCGATGACCGCCGACGACGTGATCTTCTCGATCATGAAGTTCCATTTCACCCTGGCACCCCGCGCCCGCGCCGTGTTCCAAAACATCGACACCGCCACCGCGCCGGACCCGCACACCGTCATCATCACGCTCAAGGAGCCGTTCGAGCCGTTCCTGTTGATGTTTGACGTCACCGCCACCGCGATCGTGCCGAAGCACATCTACGACACGCCCGGCGCCGACGCCGCTTCCTACCGCAACAACCCGGCCAACCAGAAGCCGATCGGCACCGGCCCGTTCGAGTTCGTCGAATGGCAACGCGGCAACTTCATCCAGCTCAAGAAATTCGCGGACTACTGGCGACCCGGCAAGCCGTATCTCGACGCCATCACCTACCGCATCGTGCCCGACAGCCAGAGCCGGGCGTTGGCGCTGCAGACCGGCCAGGTCATGATGTCCGCCGCCGGCGATATCGAGCCGTTCGACGTGCCGCGCTTCCGCGAGCTGCCCAACCTCGAGGTCGAGACCAAGGGTTGGGGCTATTTCGCGCCGCTGATGTGGCTGGAGCTGAATCACCGGGTCAAGCCGCTGGACGACGTGCGCGTGCGGCAGGCCATCAGCATGGCGCTCGACCGGAATTTCATCCTCAATCGCCTGTGGTTCGGCATCGGCAAGGCCGCCACCAGCCCGGTCGCCTCCAGCACCCGCTACTTCGATCCGAACGTCACCCTGCCGGCGTTCGACGTAAAGAAAGCGATCGCGTTGCTCGACGAAGCCGGGGTGAAGCCCGGCGCCGACGGGGTACGGTTCAAGATGCGGCACCTCACCCTGCCCTACGGCGAGGTCTGGACCCGGTTAGCCGAATACATCCGTGCCTCGCTCAAGCGCGTCGGCATCGAGGTGACGCTCGAAAGCACCGACACCGGCGGCTGGGCCAAGCGCGTCGCCGACTGGGATTACGACACCACGATCAACTACCTCTACCAGTACGGCGACCCCACGCTGGGCGTGGAGCGGACCTACGTATCCACCAATATCCAGCACATCGTCTTCACCAACACCGGCGGCTACACCAACCCGGAAGTGGACAGCCTGTTCGCCGAGGCCCGCAAGGCACCGCTGCCGGCGGACCGGCAAAAAGCGTTCTTCGCCGTGCAAAAACTGCTGGTCGAGCAGATCCCGCAGGTCTGGCTGCTCGAGATGTCGTTCCCGACCATTCACGACAAGAAAGTGCACAACCTGCTCGAATACGGCACCGGCGTTCACGCTTGTTTCGACAACGTGTCCATCGGGTGATGCGCGAGTGATCCGTGCTGGCCGCTTCCTGCTCGCGCGGGGCGTCAAGATGGTGGCGATCGTGTTCGCCATCATCGTGGTTAACTTCCTCCTCATCCACGCCGCTCCCGGCGACCCCGCCAGCGTCATGGCCGGGCAATCCGGCGCCGCCGACCCGCAATTCATCGAACAACTGCGTCACCAGTTCGGCCTCGATCAACCGCTCTCGACCCAGCTTTGGCGATACGTGTCCGCCGTTGCGCAAGGCGATCTCGGCGTGTCGCACCGGCAGCAGCGCACGGTGGCCAGCCTGATCGGCGAGCGATTGCCCGCGACGCTGTTGCTGACTGGCACGGCGTTCTGCTTCGCGCTGATCGCCGGCATCTCGCTCGGGGCGGCGGCGGCGCGCCGGGTCGGCACCTGGGCGGACAGCCTCATCACGGCCGTCGCGCTCGGCTTCTACGCCACGCCGATCTTCTGGGTCGGGCTGATGCTGGTGTTGATCTTCAGCGTCTGGCTCGGCTGGCTGCCGGCGTTCGGCATGCAGACGGTGGGCGCTGACCTGCACGGCTGGGCCGACATCGCTGATCGGGCGCGCTACCTGGTGCTCCCGGCGCTGACGCTGGGCCTGTTCTACATGGGCGTCTATGCCCGCCTCACCCGCAGCGCCATGCTGGAGGTCGCCGGCCAGGATTTCATCAAGACCGCCCGCTCCAAGGGCGTCGCCGAAGGGCGAATCCTGCGCCGGCATATCCTGCGCAACGCCCTGCTTCCTGTCGTCACCCTGGCGGGCATCCAGGCCGGACAGCTGATCGGCGGCTCAGTGCTGGTGGAAACCGTGTTCGCCTGGCCCGGCATCGGCCGCCTCGCCTTCGACGCCCTGCTGGCGCGCGACTACCAGGTGCTGTTGGGCGTGTTCCTGACCACCTCGGTGCTGGTCGTTGTGTTCAACCTAGTCACCGACCTGATCTATCTGGTGATCGATCCACGGATGTCCGCAGCGTGAGTTTCTTCCGCGCCTTTCTCCGTAACCGCGGTGCTGCGGTCGGGTTGGTGATCCTGCTCTTGGTCGGCGTCATGGCCGCACTCGCGCCGATGATTTTTCCATTCTCGCCGTGGGACATGCAGGGCGCACCGTTCTCGCCGCCCGGCGAGGACGGGTTCTGGCTCGGCTCCGACAGCCTCGGCCGCGATGTCGCCGCCGACATCGCCTATGGGTCCTGGGTCTCGCTGCTGGTCGGCGCCGTCTCGACGGCGGCCGGATTGCTGCTCGGCGTGGTGCTCGGTGCGGTCGCCGGTTACGCAGGCGGTTGGGTCGACGACGCGATCATGCGGTTCACCGAATTCTTCCAAACCGTCCCGTCCTTCATCCTGGCTGTCGTGCTGGTGGCGATCTTCACGCCCTCGATCGCCTCCATCGTGACCGCCATCGCCGTCGTCTCCTGGCCGCCCGTCACCCGCGTCGTGCGTGCCGAGTTCATGACGCTGCGCACCCGCGAGTTCGTCCAGGCCGCCGAAGTGCTCGGGCGGTCCCGCGGTGCCATCGTGTTCCGCGAGATCCTGCCCAACGCGCTGTCGCCCATCATCGTGCTCGCCAGCCTGATGGTCGCCAGCGCCATCCTGCTGGAGGCCGCGTTGTCCTTTCTCGGTCTCGGCGACCCCAACCTGATGTCTTGGGGCTTCATGATCGGCGCCGGCCGCAGCGTCATCCGGCTCGCCCCCTGGATGAGCATCTTTCCCGGCCTGGCGCTGTTCCTCACCGTGCTCGCCCTGAACCTGGTCGGCGAAGGCCTCAGCGACGCGCTCAACCCTCGCCTGGCGCGCCGTCGATGAGCCTGCTCTCCATCGAGAACCTCGTCGTCAGCCTACCCGCTGGAGCGGATCGGCCGAACGCCGTCGACGGCGTGTCGTTCAGCCTCGATCCCGGCGAAGTGCTGTGCATCGTCGGGGAAAGCGGCTCCGGCAAGTCCATCTCCGCCGCCGCGCTGACCGGTCTGCTGCCACCCGGTTTGAAGATAACCGACGGGCATATCGGCTTCGAGGGCACCGATCTTCGCCACGCCACGCCCGCCGCCATGCGCGCGCTCCGCGGCGCCCGCATCGGCACCGTGTTCCAGGAGCCGATGACGGCGCTAAACCCGCTGATGCGCATCGGCGATCAAGTGGCCGAAGTGATGCAGGCACACCGCCAGCCGGTCGGAAGCCGGGTCGCCGACCTGCTCGAGGCCGTCGGCCTGCCCGACCCGGTGCGTATCGCCCGCTCCTACCCGCACGCGCTCTCCGGCGGGCAACGCCAGCGCGTGATGATCGCCACCGCCCTCGCGTTGGAACCGGCCATCCTGATCGCCGACGAGCCCACCACCGCGCTGGACGTCACCACCCAGAAGCAGATCCTCACCTTGATCCGCGACATCCAGCGCCGACGCGGCACCGGCGTGCTGTTCATCACCCACGATTTCGGCGTGGTGGCCGACATCGCCGACCGCGTCGCCGTGATGCAGCGCGGCGTCATCGTCGAGCAGGGCAGCGCCGACGCCGTGCTACACGCGCCGCAGCATCCCTACACCCGCGCCCTGATTGCCGCCGTGCCGCATCGTGCCGCGGATCAGCGCCCCGCCGCGGAAGGCCCGGTGCTGCTGGACCTCGACCGCGTCGGCAAGACGTATCGCAGCCGCAGCCTGTTCAGCACCGGTCGCGTCGTGCCTGCGGTGCAAGCGGCGTCGTTGCAGATCCGCCGCGGCGAGACGCTCGGGCTGGTGGGGGAAAGCGGCTCCGGCAAGAGCACGCTGGCGCGCTGCGTGGTCCGATTGGTGGTGGCCGACGAGGGCGCCATCCGCTTCGACGGCACCGATCTGCGCCTGCTCGACCGGGCTGGCTGGCTACCCTACTGCAAGCGCATCCAGATGGTGTTCCAGGACCCGTTCGCCTCGCTAAACCCGCGGCGCCGGGTCGGCGACATCCTGATGGAAGGTCCGGTCGCGCATGGCATGGGCCGCAGCCAGGCCCGCACCCGCGCTGCCGAGTTGCTGGATCTGGTGCGGCTCGACCCCGGCGCCGTTGACCGCTTTCCGCACGAGTTCAGCGGCGGCCAGCGTCAGCGCATTGGCATCGCCCGTGCCCTGGCGATGGAGCCCGAACTGCTGATCGCCGACGAACCCGTCTCAGCCCTCGACGTCTCCGTGCAGGCGCAGGTGCTGGCGTTGCTGGAGGATCTACGCGTGCGGCTCGGGCTGACGATGCTGTTCATCACCCACGACCTCCGGGTCGCTGCGCAGATCTGCGACCGCGTCGCGGTGATGCAGCGGGGCGTCATCGTCGAGCAGGG
>CAZTJC010000010.1:65825-69793 GCA_964613945.1 uncultured Acetobacteraceae bacterium | reverse complement strand
TGTTGCGCCGGGTCCTTGGCGATGAAGCCGGGAACGACGGCGTTCACCGGGATGCGCTCCGGGGCGAGTTGCATCGCCACCGATCGGACCAAACCCATCAGCGCCGCCTTGCTCGCCGCCGTCGCGGGAAACAGCATGTCCGGCCCGAAACGCATCCGCTCCGCCAGGAATGACCCCACCGCGACGATTCGAGCGGCCGGGCTGTGACGCAGGAGCGGGAGCGCGGCCGTCACGAGATGAAAGAAGGCGGTGACGTTGGCGGCCAGGCTCGCCTCCAGCCCGGCCGCGTCCAGCGCCCCGATCGGCCGACGGTCAGCAAATCCCGCCGCATGCACCACCCGGTCGACCCGGCCCCAGCGCTCCACTGCCGCCGCGACGACTGACGCCGCCCGCGCCGGCACCGCGAAGTCTTCCACCACGACAAGCGTCTCGGCCCCGCTTGCTTCGAGTTCCGCCGCCAGCGCCCATGCCACGTCGCGCCGCCGCCCGGTGTGGATCAGCACGCGCGCATCCGGTGCGGCCAGTCGCCGGCATAGCGCGGCGCCGATGCCGGAACCGCCGCCGGTCACGATGGTGACGGTCATGCCCGCTTGGCCAGGCGTTGCTCGTAATGCTGCACGAACCGCGTCGTCGGGAACAACAAGACGAAGTAGATCGCCGCGACGACGGTGTAGACTTCCAGCGGACGATACGTGTCCGCCGTGATCAGCGTCCCCTGGTAGAGCAGGTCAGGCACGGCGATGGTCGACACCAGCGACGTGTTCTTCAGCTGCGTGATCGACTGGTTCAGCAATGGCGGCACCATCCGCCGCACCGCCTGCGGCAGGATAGCCAGGCGCATCACGTGCCACGGCCGTAGCCCGAGAGCGCGCGCCGCGTCCCACTGTCCCGGTTCGATGGACAGGATGCCGCCGCGGAAGATCTCGGCATAGAACGCGCCAGTGTAGAGCGACAGCACCAGCACCGCCGCGACCGTCGCCGAAATCTGCACGTTCAGCAGCACCGGCAGCGCGTAGTAGAACCAGATGATCAGCACCAGCAGCGGCGTGCAGCGGAAGAACTCGATCAGGGCTACCAGTGGCGCATTGACCAGACGCGACTTGGAGAGCCGCGCCATGCCGATCGCCAAGCCGAGGATCATGCCCAGCGCGATGGTGCCGACCGTATAGGCCAGCGTCACTTCGACCCCCGAGATGAACAGCGGGATGTAGCGCGAAAGAAAGCCGAAGCTCCACTGGTAGACCATGCCGGCCCGGAACTAGAACGTCATCTCGGGCGGCAGCTCGTCGCGCTTGGCCCCGAGCTGCTCCATGCCCGCGATCATCCATTCGCGAATCTGGCCGCTGCCGCGGTTGAAGTCGATCCAGGCGTTCAACACCTCGCGGAATCGCTGATCCGGCTCGTACTGCACGCCCAGGCTGCTCGGCAGCGCGACGTCCGGCTGCTTGAGCAGGTGATACGGCCCCATCGCAGGGTTCTTGCCGACCGCCGCAATCCCGAGCGTTGCCGCCATCACTACCGCGTCGACCCGGCCGGATTGCAGCGCCAGCACGCAATCGTCGCGCGTCTTGAAGCCGGTGAGCTGCGCCTTGGTGAGATAGCGATGCGCCACCGTGTCGTGTGAGGAGCCGATGTCGAACGCCACCTTCACGTCCGGCTTGTCGAGATCGGCCCATACCTTCGGGTCAAAACCCTTCTTGGCCAGGCAGCCGAACGGATTGATGATGGTCGGCCGTGTGAACGCGATGGACAGCGCACGCTGCGGCGTCGGGTTGAGCGCAAAGGCGAGGTCGATCTTGTTGGACTGCAGATCCAGCACCGAGTTTCCGTAGGTCGATTCGACGTAAGCCAGCTTGGCGTCGAACACGCCGGCGATGTTCTTCGCCATCTCGATGCAGGCGCCGCTCCAGGTGCCGGCGACCAAATCCTTGGCGAAATACGGCAGCTCGCCGGGCAGCACGGCGATGCGCAGCGTCTTGGTACGTTGCACGCGGTCGAACGTGCTCTCGCCTTTCTCCTGCGCCCGCGCCGTGCCGATCAGGCCGACAGGCAGGAGCGCGGCGGCGGCGGCCAGGGAGCGGCGGCTGGTCTTGCTGATCATCTCAGTCCTTTCAAAGCTAACGAAAACGCGCCGGATCGAACGCGGCGATGGGGATTTCCGGCGTGCGTCCGCCGACAATCTGGGCAATAACCCGGCCGGTGCGCGCCGCGGCGACCAGGCCGACATGGCCGTGGCCGAAAGCATAAAGGATGTCCGGCGTGGCGCGCGACGGCCCGATGCAGGCGAGCCCGTCCGGCATGCTGGGCCGATGCCCCATCCAGACGGTGATCCGCTCGGCTGGCAGGTCGCGCGGCAGGTCGGGAAAGCAGCGCACCAGGTGGTCGCGCAGCACCTCGGCCCGCCGCCAATCCGGCGCGGCCTCCAGCCCGGCGATCTCCACCTGCCCCGCGCACCGCAAGCCGCCCTCGGTCATGGTAATGGCCATCTTGCCGTCCGACGGCATCAGCGGCACCCGCGGCCCCGTCTCCGGGTCGCGCAACACCGCATGGTAGCCGCGCTCGCTTTCCAGCGGCACGGCATCGCCGGCCGCCTTGGCCAGCGCCTTGGAATGCGCGCCGGCGCAGATGACCGCGCCGTCGCACTCGATCGGCCCCGCATCGGTCTCTACCGCGCGTAGCCGCCCGGCCTCGATGCGAAACCCGGTCGCGCGGCACTGCCGCAGCGTGGCACCCTCCCGCGTGGCCAACGCGACCAGCGCGGCGACATAGGCGCCGGGGTCACGGCAATGGCCGGCATCCTCGACCAGCACGCCGAAGCGGTAGCGTCGATCCAACGACGGCTCACGCTGCCGCATCTCGTCCTCGTCCAGCTCGAGCCAGCGCAGACCCACCGCGGCACGGGTGCGGAACGACGACGCCTCCGCCTCGAATGCGGTGCGATCCGGGTAAACGTACATCAGCCCCTTGCGCTCGATCAGCGCACCGACCCCGGCTTCGTCCGCCAAGGTGGCGTGCAGCGCGGGCGCATCCTCCAGCAACGGCCGCAGCGCCTGTGCCGTTCGCATGACGCGACTCTCGGTCCAGCCCGCGGCGAGGTAGCGCACCAGCCACGGCACCACCCGTGGCAGATACCGCCAGCGGATCGACAACGGACCCAGCGGATCCAAGAGGAAGCCCGGAACCTTGCGCCAGGTGCCCGGCCCGGCCGGCGGAATCACGGACATGGTCGAGAGCCAGCAGCCATTGCCATAGCTGGCGGCCTGCTCGCCGCCGGGTGGACCGGGCTCGACGATCGTGACGCGATGCCCGTCGCGCAGGAGTTCCAGCGCTGTGGCGGCACCGACCGCTCCGGCGCCGATGACGACGATGCTCCGTTTCATCGGGAGACCCTAGACCATCGCAGCGCAGCAATGACAGGCACCGGACCTTGATTTCGAGCGAATGGGGGCCTTTTTGCTGACTGTGCCCGATACCGACATCATCATCCTCGGCGCCGGCGCGGCCGGGCTGATGTGCGCGCTGACCGCGGGCCAGCGGGGTCGCCGCGTGGTGGTGCTCGACCATGCCAGGCAGCCCGGCGAGAAGATCCTCATCTCCGGCGGCGGACGCTGCAATTTCACCAATCTCGACTGCCGGCCGGAGCGCTTCCTATCGGCCAACCCGAAATTCTGCCGCTCCGCGCTGTCGCGCTACACCCCGCAGGATTTCCTCGACATGGTCGAGCGGCACGGCATCGCCTGGCACGAGAAGACGCTCGGCCAGCTGTTCTGCGACGGGTCGGCGCGGCAGATCGTGGAAATGCTGGTGGCCGAGTGCCGCGCCGTCGGTGTCGACATCCGCATGCAGCAACGGCTCGGCGACATCCGGCGCGGCGACCATTTCCAGGTCGACACCGATGCCGGCCCGCTCGAAGCCGAGGCGCTGGTGTTGGCCACCGGCGGGCTGTCGATCCCCAAGATCGGCGCGAC
>CAZTJC010000010.1:56875-65725 GCA_964613945.1 uncultured Acetobacteraceae bacterium | reverse complement strand
CCGAGGCGCTGGTGTTGGCCACCGGCGGGCTGTCGATCCCCAAGATCGGCGCGACTGGGCTATCGCACGAGGTAGCGCGCCGGTTCGGCCTGGCGCTGACCGATATCCGCCCGGGCCTGGTGCCGCTGGTGCTGGGCGAGACCGAGCGGGCTGGACTGGCCGATTTGGCAGGTGTTTCAGCAACCGTCGGGGCGAGCTGTGGCAAGACCCGGTTCGACGAAGGCATGGTGGTGACGCATCGCGGCCTATCGGGACCGTCGATCCTGCAGATCTCATCGGTCTGGCGCGAAGGAGAGCCGGTGCGCATCGACTTGCTGCCCCATGCGGAAGATGCGTTCCTGCGCGCGCGAAAGCGGGCGCGGCCGAAAGCCGGGTTGCGCGCCATCCTGGGTGATCTACTGCCGCAACGCCTGGCCGATGCGTTCTTGCCGGAAAGTGCCGCCGGTCGCCCGATCGGTGACCTGCCGGACCGCGACCTGGCCGCTCTGGAAACGTCGTTACGCTGCTGGCAGCTTCGTCCCAGCGGCACGGAAGGGTATGCCAAGGCCGAGGTCACCCTTGGTGGGATTGCCACCACTGAATTGTCGCAGCAGACCATGCAGGCCAAGGCGGTGCCGGGCCTGTTCGCGATCGGCGAGGCAGTGGACGTCACGGGATGGCTGGGCGGGTATAATTTCCAGTGGGCCTGGGCCAGCGGCTTCGCAGCGGGCGCTGCAGCCTAACCTCACATGCCTAGATAGGCGCGCCGAACGTCCGCGTTGCCGCCGATCTCCGCCGCGCTGCCGGACATCACGATGCGGCCGGTCTGCAGCACATAGGCACGGTCGGCGATGGCCAGGGTTTCAGCGAGGCGCTGTTCGACGATCAGGATCGTCACCCCGCGGTCACGGATGGTCTGCACAGCGGCGAAGATGTCATCGACCAAGCGGGGCATGATGCCCTGGCTGGGTTCGTCCAGCATCAGGAAGCGCGGCTCAGTCATCAGCGCACGCCCAATGGCCAGCATCTGCTGCTCGCCGCCCGACAGGGTCTCCGCGCGCTGTGGCAGCCGCTCCTGCAGACGGGGAAATAGTTGGAACACCAGGTCCAGCGGCTTGAACCGGTCCGGCCCCTTGCGGGCATAGGCGCCGAGGCGGAGATTGTCTTCCACCGACAGGCGCGCGAATAGGCGGCGGCCTTCCGGCACCAGCACGGCGCCGCGGCGATTGACGATGTGGGCCGGCACGCGGGCGAGGCTCTGGCCATCGAAGCTGATGCTGCCGCCGGTGGCGATCTGGCCGGCGATCGCGCGCAGCAGCGTCGACTTGCCGGCGCCATTAGCGCCGACCACGGCGACGATCTCGCCAGCCGCGACATCGAGGTCGAGACCATGCAGCGCCTGCAGCCCGCGGTAGCCGGCGGTCAGCGCACGGATCTCCAGCAGGTTAGGCAACGAACTTGTCTCCCAGATAGGCGCGGATCACCTCCGGCTCCCGCACGATCGCCGCCGGCAGACCTTCCGTCAGCTTGCGGCCGAGATGCAGCACAACGGCGCGGTCGATCAGCGGCAGCAGCACCTCCATCACGTGCTCGACCATCAGCACGGTGACGCCGCTGTCGCGCACGTCGCGGATCAGCTGCACGCCGGCGCGCGCCTCCGTGGGCGTCAATCCGGTGAGCACCTCGTCGAGCAGCAGGATGCGCGGCTGCGTCGCCAGCGCGCGGGCGACTTCGAGCCGGCGCTTTTCCGGCGGCGTGAGGCTGTGCGCCGGGCTGTCGATGCGCTTGGCCAAGCCGCAAAAGGTGAGCACCTCGCGGGCGCGGTCCATGGCGGCGCGGCTGGTCGGGTGACGCAGGAAGCCGCCGACCATGACGTTCTCGAGCACGGTCATGGAGTCGAAGCTGCGGACCACCTGAAAGGTACGGGCGATGCCGGCGTTGGCGGCGGCGACCGGGCCGAGGCCGGAGATGCGTTTACCATCCAGGAGCACTTCGCCCTTGTCGGGGGTGACGGCGCCGGAGATGGAGTTGAACAGGCTACTCTTGCCGGCGCCGTTGGGGCCGATGAGGCCGAGGATCTCGCCGGGTTGCACGTCGAAGCTGATGTCGACGTTGGCCGCGACGCCACCGAAGGATTTGCTGACGTTGCGGATCTTCAGGATCGGCTCAGGCATCGACCGTGTCACTTGGCGCGACCTCCCCGCCGGCTTGGCTGCGAACGCCAAACAGGCTGACCAGCCCCTGCGGCCGCGCCAACGCCAGTACGACGATGAGCGCGCCGTAGATCATCAGCTGAATGCCGCCGCCGGCCGCGCCGAACCAGGCGACGGAAAGCTGCTGTACCGGGATCAGCACCGCCGCGCCCAGCAATGGCCCCCACAGCGTGCCGACCCCGCCCGCCACCGCCGGCAGCGCGATCAGCACCGAGAGCGACAGCGCGAACGTGCTCTCCGGGTCGATGAAGCCGACATATTGCGCATACAGCGAACCGCCGACTGCGGTGATGGCGCCGGAGATGGCGGCAGCGGCCATCTTGCTCGGGAACACGCGCACGCCGAGGCTGCGCGCCGCCTCCGGATCGTCCTTCACCGCGCGCCAGTAATAACCCCAGCGCGAACCCTCGACGAGATAGGCCACCAGCCAGGCCAGCGCGGCATAGGCGAGCATCGCGTAATGGAATGGCAGCACGGCGGTGCGGAATTCGAGGTTGAGCCAGCTTTCGGTGCGGAACGGGATGGTGATGCCCATCGCCGCGTTGACGAACTCCCAGTTCTGCACCAGCAGCGCCGCGATCAGCCCGAAGACCAGGGTGGCGATGGCATAGTAATGCCCCGACAAGCGGAAGCACGGCCAACCCACCAGCAGGGCCGCCCCGGCCGCCAGCGCCGCACCCGGAACGAGGCCCAGCGTCGGCGGCACGCCGTATCGGGTGAACAGGATTGACGACGTGTAAGCGCCGATGCCGAAATACAGCGCGTGCCCCAGCGAGATCTGCCCGCAATAGCCACCAAGGACGTTCCATCCCTGCGCCAACCCGGCATACAGCAGCACCAGCACGATCAGCCCACGCCAGTACTGCCCGGTCACGGCCAGCGGCAGCAGCGCGACCACGATGAGCAAGGCCAGCCCGAGCCACCGCTCAGTCCGCCGACGCCTGAGGACGGCGTTGTCCATCCCGGCACTCATCACAGCCGCCCGAACAGGCCGCGCGGCCTAACCGTGAGCACCAGAAGATAGATGACGAACACCCCAACCTGTTTCAGCGACGGATCGATCACCAGCGCCGTCAGCGCCTCCACCACGCCGACCAGCAACCCGGCCACCAGTGCGCCGACCAGCGAGCCGAAGCCGCCAAGTGCGACCGTGACATAGGCGATCAGCGCGAAGCCGCCGCCGACGGTCGGCGAGATGTAGTAGAACGTCGCCAGCATCACGCCGGCAATGCCGACGGCTGCGGCGCCGATGCCCCAACCGATGGAGAAGATCCGGTCACGGTTGATGCCGATCAGCGCAACGGCATCCCGATCTTCGCGCGTGGCCTCCAGCGCGCGGCCGAATTCGGTGCGCGAAATCGCGGCCAGCGCGGCAAACGCCAGTAAACAGATCAGCCCGGCCGCAAGCTGCGGCAACGGCAGCACGATGTCGCCGAGCTGGATCACGCGATTGGCCATGATGCCCGTGGTCACGGACCGGAAATCGCTGCCGAACGCAGTCTGCGCCGCGCCGACCAGGAAGATCGACAGCCCGAAGGTGACGAAGATCTGCACCATCCCGGAGTTGAACCGCACCGCCAACGCGCGCGAGATCAGCAGCCGGTAGATCGCCACCCCGACCAGGAATAACAGCGCGGCCACGATCGGCAGCTGCAACAACGGATCGAGCCCCAGCCCGGCGCTGATGAAGAACGTCGCATACATCGCCAGCATCAGCAGCTCGCCATGCGCGAAGTTCACCACGTCCATCAGCCCGAAGATCAGCGACAGCCCGGCCGCCACCAGCGCGTAGACGAGCCCCATGAGCAGGCCGCCGAGCGCGACCTGCAGGACCAGCGAGGCAGTCATGGTGATAGAACTACTTGCCGACCGTCCAGACCGGCTGCGCGGTGGCCACGTCGGTCGGGAACACGGTGTGCCAGGCGCCGCCGGTCCATTGCTGGATCACCGGGCTGCCTTCGGTGTTCTGGCCGGTTTCGTCGAACTTGATGCCTTTCCAGGGCATCACGGTCATGTTGCCCGGGATGTCGGTGGTCTTCAGCGCGGCCTGGATGTCGGTGTTCTTGGTCGACTTGGCGCGGTTGATCGCGTCGGCCAACACTTGCAGCGCCGTCAGCTCGCGGGCGGTGAGGTCGTTGAGATCCTTGCCGTTGTTGCGCGCCGCATAGAGCTTGTTGACCGGCGCGATCGCGGGCCGTGCCTTTGTGGCATCGAGCGCGAAGCTCGAGCGGCTCATCACGCCTTCGGCGAGCGGGCCGGACGCCTTGAGGAACGCCGGGTCGATGAAGCCGGCATCCTGGGCCAGGACCGCCTTGGGCGTGTAGCCGGCGTCGTGCATGGAGCGCATCATCAGAATGGCGTCGCTGGTGTAGGACGAGGGCAGAACGAGGTCGGCGTCGGCCGCCTTGAGCCGCTGCGCCTCGACCGAGAGCGACGGCGTGCTGGCCTGGTAGGCGAGGTCGGCAGCGACCTTGATGCCGGCCTTTTCCGCCATCGATGCCTGCAGCTTGGCACTATCGGTGCCGAAGACGGAGTTCTCGTGGATGATGGCCACGCTTTTGATAGGGTGGCCGTTCTTGCCGGCCCAGTCGATGAAGTCGAACATCGAGCCGGTGAAACCGACATCGGTGGGCGACGGGCGGAAAAACCACGACAAGCCCTGCTTGTTCAGGCTCGGCGACGAGTTGTCGGCCGAGATGTAGGGGATCTGGTAGCGGTCGCAGATCTGGCTGATGGTGACCGCGGTCGCGCTGGTGTAGCTGCCGATGATGGCGACCACCTTGCCTTGCGTGATCAGCCGCTCGGCCTCCGTGCGCGCGATCTGCGGATTGTTCTGGCTGTCGGCCCAGACGATCTTGACGTGCGCGCCGCCGAGATTCGGCAAGCCGCCGCCATTGCCGAACAGCATGCTCGGGACGTTCTCGCTGCCGTTGATGATGGCCGCTTCGGTTTCAATGGCGGCCTGCGCGTCGGCCCCGATCGCTGCAGCCGCACCGGAGAGCGGGTACACGGCGCCGATCAGGATGTCGTCGGCGGCGCGCGCCACCGTGGCGAAGCTCACGAGCGCGGACACGATCAGGAGGGTACGTCTGAACATATTGACCTTTCATGCACCGCGCGACGCGGCGTGTGACTCGCGCGGCTGGACCCTAACGCAGCAAATCGTGTGCCATCAACGGGTGATCTCCCAGCGCGGGAGCTACCAGGGTGCGACCCGGCCCCAGCCCGGCAGCTTGAGCGCCGGCCTGCGAACGTCCAGCCCGGCGACGGCACCGAGCAGGTTCAATTCGAGTCCTTCGACCCATGCCACGGTGAGCCCGGCGTAACCACGGAGGCGCAGCGTCAGGCCCGTGCGCGACGGCGTCAGGCGCAGCCAGCGATCGTCATACGGAAAATCCTTGCCGATCGCATTGGGCGGCAGCACGGCACGATGGCCGGGCACCGCGTCGAGAATGGCGGCGACAAAGGTGTTGGAGTTCGGGCCGGGCCAGGCGCGATAGTCGCCCAGGGTGCTGAACCGGTAATCCTCGACCGCCGCCAGCATGACCGGGATCATCGCGTCGGCCGCGGCACCGTCGATTGCGAATACCGTGACGGGCGTGCCGCCGAACCAGCGGCCGTCCGGCTCAAAGCCGTTGCGGCGGATCGGATCGCCCCAGGCGGTGTAGTCGAACCGCGTATAGGCGACCGCGCCCTCCGGCTTGAGCACGATCCAGCAATGCACGGCGAAGATCGACCGCCAGCGCACCGTCGGCGCGCAGAAAACGCGAACCACGGCAGCGGGCGCCGACACCGGCGGCAGTAGCCTGGCGCTGGTTCGGTCGGCATTGCGCCAGTCGCCACCCATTCCCGTCTGCCAGTAGCGGAACGCGGAAAGACCGAGCGGCAGCACGTAGAGCAGCAGGAACAGGACGAGGCACGATTTCCAGATCAACGACGCGAAGTGCTCCATGCTGCGGACGCATATGCATCGATCGGTGCTGCTTTAGCGAGCAGGTTCGGCCGCCGCCCAACTGGCGCTCGGGGCAACCCGGCCCACATGCCCTCCATGGAACGCTCCTTCACGCTCACCCGCGCCGCCGCTCTGGACCACCTGTCTGCCATCGTGCTGCGCACCGGGCACGCCTATGCCGCGCATCGCAACACCGATCGCGGACCGGACATGGAGCCGACCACGACCGCGCTCTCCCCCTATCTGCGGCGCCGGCTGCTTCTCGAGCAGGAAGTGATCGCCGCATCGCTGGCCGCGCATGGCCCCGGCACGGCGGGAAAGTTCGTCGACGAGGTGTTCTGGCGGGCCTATTTCAAAGGCTACCTCGAAACCCACCCTAAGATCTGGCCGGATTACCTGGACCTGGTCGCCCGCGATCACAACAACCTGGCCACCAGCTCCGGCCAGCGGCGCGTGTTCGAAGACGCCGTTTCCGGACGCACCGGCATCGAGTGCTTCGACGATTGGGCGATCGAGCTGGTCGAGACGGGGTGGCTGCACAACCATACCAGGATGTGGTTCGCCTCCATCTGGATCTTCACCCTGCGGCTGCCCTGGGCGCTCGGCGCCGAGTTCTTCCTGCGGCACCTGATCGACGGCGACCCGGCCAGCAACACGCTGTCCTGGCGCTGGGTCGCCGGGCTGCACACGCGGGGCAAGAACTACGCCGCCCGCGCCGACAACATCCAGCGCTACACTGACGGCCGGTATTCGCCCACCGGCCTCGACGAAGATCCGGCAGCGCTCGAGGAAAGCCATCCGGCGCCCGCCCGCCCCATCCCGGCCGCGGACGCGGCGCCGGCTGGCGATGTCGCGTTGCTGCTGCATCTCGATGATCTGAACCCGGAAACCCTGCCGCTCGGCCGCGCCCGCGTGACGCGGATCGGCGGCCTGCTGGCCCATGCGCCCGCTGCGGTGGAACTCGTCCACCGCGCCGACGAAGCGGCGATGGCGGACGCCTTGTCGCGCGCCGCTGAATATTTCGGCTGCCCGGCCAGCCCTGTGACCGAGGGGTGGGCCGACGGGCTGCCGATCGTCACCGCCTGGGCTCCCGTGGGCCCTTCGGCCGACGCGCTGCCAACGGGATGCACGCGGGTACGCCGCGAGTGGGACGAGCGTATATGGCCGAGATCCACGCGTGGCTACTTCCAGGTAAAGGCGGTCATCCCGGAAATCCTGCGCGACTGCAGCACGGGCCTGGTGGCGATCGGTGACGAGGAGTTCTCCGCCAAGCGCCGCTGAACCGGAGCCGATCCACCAGACCGAGTCTTGCCATTGCACCGGGGATGCGGTGCTCTGCACGGGCGATTGAGACGGATTGATCTGTGCAGACAACGGTATCCCACACCGCTCCCGCATCCTTCGACACGGTCGTCGTCGGCCTGGGTGCCGTCGGCGCCGCCACGCTGTGGCAGCTCGCGCGACGCGGCCAGCGCGTGCTCGGGCTCGATCGCTGGAACCCGCCCCACAGTAATGGCTCGACGCATGGCGATACCCGCATCACCCGCTGCGCCATCGGCGAGGGCGAGATGTATGTGCCGCTCGTGCTCCGCTCGCACGAGATCTGGCGCGAACTGGAGGCAGAGAGCGGCGACAGCCTGCTCACCCAATGCGGCGCGCTCATCATGGCCGGCAGCGGCCAGGGCGCGGTGGTGCACGGCAAGCCCGATTTCGTCCGCACCACCATCGCCGCCGCCGAGCGTTTCGGCATCACCCACGAGGTACTCGCGCCCGACGAGGTGATGCGTCGCTTTCCCCATTTTCAGCTGGCGGGTGACGAGCTCGCCTATTTCGAGCCGTCCGGTGGCTACGTGCGGCCCGAACGCTGCGTCGCCGCGCAACTCGACGCCGCCCGGCGCCTCGGCGCGGTCGTTCAGGGCGATACGCAGATCATCCGCCTCGAACGCGACGGCGCCGGCATCTGTGCGACCACGGCCGGCGGCGAGCGGTTCCGGGCGGCAAAGGCGGTGCTGGCGGCGGGCGTGTGGTCACCGGGCCTGGCCGGCCCGTCGCTGCAACAGCACATGAGCGTCGCGCGCCAGGTGCTGCACTGGTTCCAACCCGACGATCCCGCCGCCTACGCCCCCGAGCGAGCGCCGGTGTTCATCTGGGCACATGGCAACACGGCGGAGGACAGCTTCTACGGCTTTCCCATCCCACCCGGCACTCACGGTGTGAAGCTGGCCCGCGAGCAATACACCGACGTCACGGCCGACCCCGACCATCTGCAGCGCGACGTCACGACCCAGGAAGGCCTCGACCTGACGCGGCGGCACGTCCAGGGCCGGCTGCTCGGCTTGGCCGCGGCACCGCTGCGCAGCGTCGTCTGCCCATACACCAACACGCCTGACGGTGACTTCCTGGTCGCCACGCTCCCGCATAACGATCGGGCACTGATGGTGTCGGCTTGTTCCGGTCACGGTTTCAAGCATTCGGCCGGGCTTGGCGAAGCCGTCGCCAACGCGGTGGTCGCCGGCGAGGCAACCGGACTCGGCGGCTTTGTCGAAGGACGACTCAACGCGGCTTAACCTGCAATCGGATCGGCCTGTGGTGCGTTGTCGCCACGTCACTCAGGAGTAGCGATTATGGAACCGATGAAGCCGATGGAACCCATGAAGCCCATGGAACCTATGAAACCGATGGAGCCCATGAAGCCGATGGATTTCG
>CAZTJC010000010.1:38258-56775 GCA_964613945.1 uncultured Acetobacteraceae bacterium | reverse complement strand
ATGAAGCCCATGGAACCTATGAAACCGATGGAGCCCATGAAGCCGATGGATTTCGGCCCCGCCTGGTGGCCGGAAGACCTCGGGGAACCCAGCACCAGCGGCGGTCAGAACGACGTCAAATACGCCTTCTTCGCCGACAAGCATCGCCTCGCCATCCAGAAGGACGGCCAGGTGAGCGTCTATGACAGCGAGAACCACAAGATCAACGGCGTCTCGCAACAGCAGGGCAGTAGCTCGTCATTGTCGTTCAGCAGCCAGGACGGCACCGTTGACCTGTCGAGCCTGAAGAAAGTCTAAACGCTAAGCACTGCCCTCGACGCGGCGTAGCGCCGAGGGCAGTAGTTACAGTTGTTGCATGCGCCATTCATACGTGCCCTAATCCAAGCGTAAACATCATCGGTTGTTGATCTTTTTGCTTGATACATTGGCACTATACATGGTCGTGCTCAGTTTTGCGCCATTTTCAGACTTGCCATGCTGAGTAGCCAGAACCGGGTCGCGATGGTGTCCGGGGCCGCCCGTGGCATCGGCCGCGCTACACTCGAGCATCTTCTCGACACTGGCTGGTGCGTGTCGGCCGGCATCCGGGATGCGCGCGGGCTCAAGGAGTCCGACCGCTTGTCGCTGCACCGTTACGACGCGGAGGACAGCAACAGTCCGCGGGCCTGGGTTGCCGCCACGCTCGCCCGCTTCGGCACCATTCATGCGCTGGTCAACGCCGCCGGGATCAACACCAAGGCCACGCTCGCCGACGAGGACGAGACGGCGCTGGATGCGCTGTGGGCCATCAACGTCAAGGCGCCCATGCGGCTGATCCGCGCCGCGCTGCCGGCACTGCGGGCGTGCGGCGAGGGCCGGGTCGTCAACGTCGCCTCCTTGTCGGGCAAGCGGGTCGCCAACGAGAACGTCGGCTATGCGATGAGCAAGTTCGCCCTCAATGCCCTGACCCAGGCGGTGCGGCGCGAGGGCTGGGATGATGGCGTGCGCGCATGCAGCGTGTGTCCGGGTTTCGTGGCCACCGACATGACGGCGGCGGTGACCACCACGCCGCGGGGGTCGATGAGTTCGGCCGCCGACGTCGCGGTGCTGATCGGCACCGTGTTGTGCCTGCCGAACAATGCCACGATTGGCGAGTTGCTGGTGAACTGCCGCGTGGAACCGATGCTGTGATCGACCAACGATGATCCGCACGCTGGTCTCGCGCATCGGCCAAAGCCTGGTATTGCTGGTGCTCGTCTCGATGATCGGCTTCGGGTTGCTGCATCTGGCGCCGGGTGGGCCACTGGCGCAGTTCGCGCTGACCCCCGGCATGTCGGCCGAGACTATGGCGCAGCTGGCGCATCAGATGGGGCTCGATCAGCCATTGCCGATACAATATGTCGACTGGGCCGGGCGGTTGCTCGGCGGCGATTGGGGACATTCCTACCGCGACGGCGCGCCGGTGCTGGCGGTGATCGCCTCCCATCTCGGTGCCACCTTCGAGTTGATGGCCAGCTCGACGCTGCTGGCGGTGCTGATCGGCACCTGGGTAGGCGTGCTGGGCGCGGTGCGTCGCTACTCAATCGCGGATTACCTCGCCACCATCGGCGCCATGGTGGCACTGTCGATCCCGACCTTCTGGTTCGGGCTGGTGGTCATCTACCTGTTTTCTGTCACCCTGGGCTGGCTTCCGTCCGGCAACCGCTACACGGCCGGGGACGCCAGCTGGCTGGATGCGGCGCGGCACCTGGCCCTGCCCTGCCTGGTGCTCACCCTCGTCACGGTCGCGACCTGGAGCCGGTTCATGCGCGCATCCATGCTGGACGTCATCTCGCAGGATTACATCCGCACCGCGCGGGCCAAGGGCGTGCGGCGCCGGGCCGTGCTGGTCAAGCACGCGCTCCGCAATGCGCTACTGCCGATGATCACGGTGGCCGGGCTGCAACTGCCGACCCTGCTAGGCGGCGCACTGGTGGCGGAAACGGTGTTCACCTGGCCCGGCATGGGGCGGCTATTCCTCGACTCCATTGGCTACCGTGACTACCCGGTCGTGATGGGGCTGCTGATGATCTCGGCGGTGATGGTGCTAGTCGGCAACCTGCTGGCCGACATGCTCTACGTGGTCGCCGACCCGCGGATCCGCGTCCGATGAGCGCCACCCTCGCCCGCCCGACCCGGCGCATCCGCAGCCCGGCGCTCCGCCGCCTCATGCGGCACCGTCTCGCCATGTTCGGTCTGGCCGCCCTGGTACTGCTGGTCCTGGCCTGCGTGATCGGCCCCTACTTCGTGCCTTACGAGCCGCTGGCGATCGATCTGCGGCACCGGTTCCAGCCGCCATTCGCCGGGCCGCACCTGCTGGGATCGGACCCGTTGGGTCGTGACCAGCTGATTCGCCTGCTGCTGGCAGGGCGCATCTCGCTGCTGGTCGGATTTGCGGCCATGGGGCTGAGCACGGTCACCGGCATATTGGTCGGGCTGGTCGCCGGGTTCTACGGCGGTTGGACCGGAACGGCGCTGATGCGGGTGGTCGACGCGGTGCTGTGCTTTCCGTCGATCTTCCTGCTGCTCACCCTGGCCACGCTGGTCAGCCCCGGCGTGCTCACCATCACGCTGATCGTGGCGCTCACTTCCTGGATGGAGGTGGCGCGCATCGTCGAAGGCCAGATCCGGGCGTTGCGGGAGCGGGATTACGTGCTGGCGGCGGAAGCCATAGGCGTGTCGGACGCGCACCTGATGTTGCGCGAGTTGCTGCCCAACATCATGGCACCGATCATCGTCGTCGCCACGCTCAACGTCGCGCGCGCGATCCTGCTGGAAAGCTACGTCAGCTATCTCGGCTACGGCATTCAGCCGCCGACCCCCTCCTGGGGCAACATGCTCAACAACGCGCAGGAATATCTGGCCACCGCACCCTGGCTGGCGATCCTACCGGGGGCCGCGATCACGCTGGCTGTCACCGGCTTCAACTTTCTTGGCGACGGCCTGCGCGACGCGCTCGACCCGCGGCTGGACTTGAACCGGTGAGCGCCGTGCTGACCGCCACCGACCTGCGCGTCACCTTCACCGGCGAAGGCGGCACGGTTCGGGCCGTGGATGGCGTATCGTTCGCGCTCGGGGCCGGCGAAACCTTGGCGATCGTGGGTGAGTCCAGCTCTGGCAAGAGCGTCACCGCCCTGGCGCTGATGCGGCTGCTCGGGACCGGGCCGCGCGTCGAGGGGTCGGCCATGCTGGACGGCACGGAACTGCTGTCGCTGCCGGAGTCGCGCATGGCCGCCATCCGCGGCCGCGACATCGCGATGATCTTTCAGGAGCCGATGACCTCGCTCAACCCGGTGCACCGCATCGGCGACCAGATCGCCGAAGCCGTGCTGGCGCACGAAACCGTCGGCCGCCGGGCCGCGCTGGCGCGTGCCGTCGAGCTGCTGCGCCAGGTCGGCATCGCCGAGCCCGAATTGCGGGCGCGGGCCTTTCCGCACCAGCTTTCCGGCGGCATGCGGCAGCGGGCGATGATCGCCATGGCGCTCGCGTGTCGGCCAAGGGTGCTGATCGCCGACGAACCGACCACGGCGCTCGACGTCACCATCCAGGCGCAAATCCTGGAACTGATTCGCAGTCTGCAGCGCGAGACCGGCATGTCGGTGGTGTTCATCACTCACAACCTCGGCGTGGTGGCCGAGATCGCCGACCGCGTGTTGGTGATGTACGCCGGCCAGGTAGTGGAGGACGCGCCGGTCGCCGAGCTGATCCGTCGGCCGCTGATGCCCTACAGCCGCGGGCTGATCGCCTCCGTGCCGCTGCTGTCACAACTGCGCGGCCGCACGCCCGAATCGCGCCTGCCGGCAATCCCCGGCAACGTGCCGGACCCGCAGCACCGGCCGGCCGGTTGCACCTTCCATCCACGCTGCGCTCACGCGCTACCCGACCTCTGCGAGGCAACCCGGCCCGCGTTGGAAGAAGCTGCCGCAGAACACACCGTGCGCTGCGCCCGCTGGCGGGAACTGGCGGCATGACGCCGCTGCTCGAGGTCACCGACCTTACCAAGCACTACAAAGTCGGCCGCGGCCGCACGCTTCGCGCGCTCGACGGCGTATCGCTCGCCATCGCGCCCGGCGAAGTGCTCGGCGTGGTCGGCGAGAGCGGGTCCGGCAAGACCACGCTGGGCCGGACAATCCTGCGCCTGCACGAGCCGACCGCCGGGTCGATCCGTTTCCAGGGCCAGGAGATCGCGCGCGCCTCGCGCCGCCAGCTCCGGGCCGTGCGCCGACACATGCAGGTGGTGTTCCAGGACCCGTATGCTTCGCTCAATCCGCGCATGACGGTCGAGCAGAGCCTGGCGATCCCGCTCGCGGTTCACGAGCCGGACCTCGATGGCGCCGCAAGGCGTGCCCGCATCGCCGACGCACTCCGCCTCGTCGGCCTGCCGGACAGCGCGGCGTCGCGCTACCCGCACGAGTTCAGCGGCGGCCAGCGTCAGCGCATCGGCATCGCGCGCGCACTGATCTGCCGCCCGGCGCTGCTGGTCGCTGACGAGCCGGTTTCCGCGCTCGATGTCTCGGTGCAGGCGCAGGTCATCAACCTGTTGCTGGACCTGCGCGCCGAACTGGGTCTGTCGCTGTTGTTCATCGCGCATGACCTGGCCGTGGTCGGGCTGATCTCCGACCGCATCGCCGTCATGTATCTCGGCCGGATCGTGGAGGTCGCCGCCACCGCCGATCTGTTCGCCCGGCCGCGGCACCCTTACACGGAAGCGTTGTTCTCCGCCGTGCCCGACATCGGCACCAAGCCGCAGCGCATCCTGCTCAAGGGCGACATCCCGAGCCCGCTTTCGCCGCCCTCCGGCTGCCCGTTCCGCACCCGCTGCCGCTATGCGGAGCCCGAGTGCGCGGCGTCGCCACCACCCCTGACCGAGCGCGCACCGGGTCACTTCGCGGCGTGCCGACGCCCCGAACTCACCCTCGCCTCACCGGTCGCTACCGAAGATAGGAGCATGTCATGGGCCCAGTGATCGACCCAGTAGATACCGACGCTACCCTTCCCGCCCGCGTCGACGTCGTGGTCATCGGCGGCGGCATCATCGGGATTTCGGCCGCGCTGCATCTCGCGCGGCAGGGCCACTCGGTCCTGTTGTGCGAAAAGGGCAAGCTCGCCGGCGAGCAGTCCAGCCGCAACTGGGGCTGGGTGCGCAAGACCGGCCGCGACCTGCGCGAGGTGCCGCTGATCATCGAGGCGCTGCGGATGTGGGGCGAGTTCAACCACGAGGGGCTGCCGACCGGCTTTGCCGAATGCGGCGTGTTGTACGTCGCGCGCACAGATGCGGAGCGTGAGCACTACCAGAAATGGCTAGACGGCGTGTCCGAGTACCAGATGGGCAGCCGCATCATCGAGGGCGATGAACTGGCCGGATTGTTGCCGGGCGCCACCAAACGATATGGCGCGGCGCTCTACACCAAGACGGACGGACGGGCGGAGCCGCAGAAGGCGGTGCCGGCCTTGGCCGCCGCGGCGCGGGCGTCGGGTGCGATCATCGTGGAGAATTGCGCCGTGCGCGGCCTCGACCTCACCGGCGGGCGCGTGACCGGCGTGGTGACGGAACGTGGCCGGGTCGCATGCGATAGTGCTATCCTGGCCAGCGGGGCGTGGTCCCGCCTGTTCTGCGGCAGCCTCGGCCTGCGCTTGCCGCAACTGAAGACGCGCTCGTCCGTGTTGCGCACCTCACCGGTCCACGGTGCGCCGGAGACCTCCGCCTGGGTCGGCAACTTCGCCTACCGCAAGCGGCTGGACGGCGGCTACACCATCGCCAACGGCCAGGCCAACGTGGTGCCGATCACGCCCGACACGTTCAAGTTCTTCTTCGACTTCCTGCCGGCCGCCAAGGCGGAACGACGCGGCCTGCGCCTCCGGCTCGACAAGACCTTCATGGCCGAGGCACGCCAGCCCAAGCGCTGGGACCTCGACCGTGCCAGCCCGTTCGAGACGATCCGCACCCTCGATCCCGACCCGGTCGGCAGCATCAACGACGATGCGATGCGCAATCTGCGCGAGGTGTTTCCGGTGTTCCGCCAAGCCAATGTGACGCAGCAATGGGCGGGAATGATCGACGTAACCCCCGACGCGGTGCCCGTCATCTCCGAAGTCGACGGCATGCCCGGCCTGGTGATCGCCACCGGGTTCTCGGGCCATGGTTTCGGCATCGGCCCGGCGGCGGGACGCCTGGCAGCGGAGATCGCCACGGGATCACCGACGATCGTGGACCCCACCCCGTTCCGCCATAGCCGCTTCACCGATGGCTCGCCGATCTCGCTGCAATCCGGACTCTGAAAGGGCTCTCCAGAATGGACATCTCCCGCCGCCGCCTCCTTGTCACAACGGCAGCCCTCTCCGCGGCGCCGTCGTTCGGTTGGGCGCAGACCAAACCGAAGCCTACGGGCCAAGTGGTGATTGGCCTGTCTCAGGAACCGACGGTGTTCGATCCCCGGCGGCCACACATCGAGGTCGATGACGGCGTCAACATCGCGGTCTACAGCCCACTCTGGGCCGTTTCGCCCAGCGGCGAGATGCTGCCGCGGCTGGCGCTGGAGGTGCCGACCGTCGCCAACGGCGGGCTGTCGGCGGATGGACTCACCTGGTCGATCAAGCTGCGACCCGGCGTGAAGTGGCACGACGGCACACCGTTCACCTCCGCTGACGTCGCGTACTCGATGCAGAGCATGACGACCAAGGATTTCCCGGCCTACACCCGCACCGGGTTCAGCCTGATCGACGACATCAAGACACCGGCGCCGGACCAGATCACCTGGACGATGAAGAAGCCATACGCACCGTTCCTATCGATCCTGTCGTGGTTCTTCATCATGCCGAAGCACAAGCTGGAAACCGAGCCGGTGGTCGGCGGCCACTACGCCGAGAACCCGGTCGGCACTGGCCCGTTCAAGTGGAAAGAGCGCGTGCCGGGCGATCACATCACGCTGGTTGCCAACGAGGACTACTTCGAAAACGGTCCGATACTGCAAACGGTGGTGTTCAAATACATCCCGGACTTGACGGTGCTGTATACGCAGTTCCGCACCGGCGACATCGACTTCATCGGATTGCAGGGCATTTCGGCCGACCACTACGACGAAGCCAAGAAGCTGACGGATCGGACCGTCACCGCGGCGCCGACGGCGTCGATCGAGAACTTTTACTTCAACCTCGGCCTGCCGCAATTTGCCGAAAAGGCGGTGCGCCAGGCCATCTACTACGCCTACGACAAGGACAGCATCGTTCAGCAGCTCTACTTCGGCGTGCCGCGGCCAACTGAGTCTTACCTGCCGCAGCAGAGTTGGGCCTACAACCCCGACCTTCCAAAACACGAATACAGCATCGAGAAGGCGAAAAAGACGCTTGATGACGCCGGCTGGAAGCCCGGTGCCGATGGCGTCCGCGCCAAGAACGGCGTGCGCCTGGCGTTCACCAATTCCACCACCGCCGGCAATCACCTGCGCGAACAGGTTCAGCAACTGCTGCAACAGGACTTCAAGCAGATCGGCGTCGACATGACGATCAAGAACCTGCCGCCGGCCGTCATGTGGAGCGACTACTGGGTATTGTCCAAGTTCGAGACCGCGATCGTGGGCATCAACTTCATGGTCGGGCCTGACCCGGACGCCTCCAACTACTTTTCCAGCACCGAGATCGCCGCCAAGACCGGGGGCGGCCAGAACACCATGCAATACTCCAACCCGGAAGTGGATCGCCTGTTGGCCCAGGGTGCGTCCGAACTCGACCGTGCCAAGCGCATCCCGATCTACCAGAAGCTGCAGCAGGTGTTGCGCGAGGACCTGGCATTCCTGCCGCAGCACCAATACGCGCTGATCGAGGGCACCAAGGGCAAGCTGAAAGGCTACGAACCCGACATCAACGTGCGCCTGAATACCTGGAACCTGGCAAGCTGGCATTGGGCGTGACGCGAAGCACCCATAAGCCAGCCGCAGGTGAGCCGTGCGGATGCAAAACCTAATTTAATCCGATTGTCCCTCCTCTTTCTTCACCGAGTTTGGTAACCGCCGCATCACGCAAGGGCTCATAGTGATCGGCGATGAAACCAGCAGACCTCGTCCACCAGAGCTTTCTTGCTGGACCTATCGACATCCAGCTGCTGCGGGACGAGCGGTTGCACGACCTGTTCGAGGCGACGGCGCAGCGGACGCCGCTCGCCACCGCCATGACCTGTGCCGGCCAGAGCATCAGCTACGGTGAGCTGCAGGCGCTGACCGATCGCTGGAGCCGCTCGCTGCGCGCGCGCGGTATCCAGCCGGGCAGCAAGGTCGGGATCTGGCTGTCCCGCTCCATCGCGCTGCATGCCGCGGTGCTGGCGGTGCTGAAAGCCGGCGCCACCTACCTGCCGTTCGACGATCAGGCACCGGCCGAGCGCGTAGGCACGTGCCTGGAGGATTGCGGGGCCGACCTGTTGCTGGTCGATGCCGGACAGGCCGCGCGCGCCGCCGGGTTGTCGGTGGAGACCGTGGACGTGGCAGCGCTCGATGTCGCCGTGAGCGTCGCGCCGCCGCTTCGCCCGGCCGCCAGCCAGGCCGCCTACATCATCTATACGTCCGGATCGACCGGTCAGCCCAAGGGCGTCGCGGTCAGCCATGCCAACATCTGCCATCTGGTCCGGGCGGAGAACTCCCAACTCGGCGTGGTCGAGACCGACATCGTCTATGCCGGCTTCTCGGCCGCCTTCGACATGTCGCTCGAGGAGGTGTTCATCGCCTATCTCGCCGGCGCCTGCCTGGCCGTCGCGACCGCCGAGCAGGCCCAGCAGATCGACCACCTGCCCGACATGCTGACGCAAGCCGGCGTCACCGTGCTGCATTGCGTGCCGACGCTGCTGGCGCTGGTGGATCGTGACATTCCGGGCCTGAGGCTGATCAATTTCGGCGGCGAAGCCTGCTCGCAGGCGCTGGTCGATACCTGGTGGCGGCCGGGGCGTCGCCTGACCAACACCTATGGGCCAACTGAAGCCACGGTGACCGCCACCATCGCCGAACTGCGCCCCGGCACGCCCGTCACCATCGGCGAGCCGCTACCCAACTACACCGCCCTGATCGTCGACGAGAGTGGACGGCTCGTCCCGCCCGGCGCCGCCGGCGAGCTGTGCATCGGCGGGCCCGGCGTGTCGCTCGGCTATGTTAACCGGCCGTTGCTGACCGCCGCCGCCTTCGTGCCCGTCCCCGGCTCTATGTCCGGCGACCTCGCTTATCCCACCATGTATCGCACTGGCGACCGCGCGACGGTGGACGAACGCGGCCAACTCCACCTGCATGGCCGGCTCGACAGCCAGGTTAAGCATCGCGGCTTCCGCATCGAACTCGGCGAGATCGAGGCGGCGCTGACCCGGTTGCCCGGTGTCCGTGCTGCCGCCGTCGTGCTGCGCGGCAGCGGCGCGGACGAGCATCTCGCGGCGTTCGTCGTATCGGCCGGCTTTGATCAACGCTCGCTCCGCGTCGGTCTCGGAGAGTGCCTGCCGAGCTACATGGTGCCGGCAGCGTTTCACGTGCTCGACGCCCTGCCGCGTTTGCCGAGCGGCAAGGTGAACCGCAACGCCCTGCCCGATCTGCCCGCTCCGAGCGACACCGTGGAAGCCGACGATCCGTTGCTGGCCACGTTGCAATCACTGTTCCCGCATGGCCGCGCCGGGCTGCAGGACGATTTCTTCCGCGATCTGGGCGGTCACTCGCTGTTGGCGGCGGCCTTCGTCTCCCGCCTACGCAAGCTGCCCCGCTTCGCCCGCCTGTCGCTGCAGGACCTCTACGAGCTTCGTACCGCCGAGCGCATCTCGGCCCGCTTCGCCATCGCACCGCCGGCAGCGGCGCCGATACCCGACCGTTTGCCGGTCAGCCGGTGGCGGCATGCGCTCTGCACGCTGGCGCAGGCGGCGGTGCTGCCGTTCATCTTCGCCATCGCATCGACCGAGTTCCTGCTGCCCTACATCGTGCTCGACCAGTCCCACGACGATTTCGGCTGGTTCAAGGCGGTCGGCCTGGCGCTCGGTGTGTTTATCGCCATTCCGCCGGCCACCATGGCGGTGGCGATCACGGCGAAATGGGTCGTGCTGGGCCGCGTGCGGCCGGGGCGGCATCGGCTATGGGGGTTCATGTATCTGCGCTGGTGGTTCGTCAGCCGGTTGCAGGAACTCGTGGTGCGGACCGTCATGGCCGATACGCCGTTGATGGCCGCCTATTACCGGCTGCTCGGGGCACGAATCGGCAAAGGTGTGCATCTGGGCGATGTCGGCACCGGAGCGCATGACTTGGTGACGATCGGGGCCGGCACCGCAATCGGCTCGCACACCTTGCTCAACACGGCAACCGTTGCCGGCGGCTGGCTGATCTTCGGGGCTGTTGAGATCGGGGCTGACGCCCATGTCGGTTCGGCCTGCGTGCTCGACCCCGGCTGTGCCATCGGCGATCGCGGCGAGCTGAGCAGCCTGTCCTGCCTGCGCACAGGCGCGGTCGTGCCGCCGGGCCAACTCTGGTCGGGCTCGCCGGCCGGGCCGAGTGGTGTGGCGCCGGTCGTCAGACCGGCATCGACGCCCTCGCGCTGGCGGGTCGCTGCGGCAGTGTCCAGCTTCTCGCTCATCGCCCTGCTGCTGGTGCCGGTGCTGCATCTGCTGCCGATGCTTCCCTCGCTCGCCGCGCTGGACATGGCGCAGGCAGCCGGGCCGGTGCGGCGCGACCTGATCCTGATCGCGCCGGTGATCGCGCTGGCCTACACGCTGCTGGTGTTGCTGGAGGTGACGATCCTGCGCTGGGTGCTGCTCGGACGCGTCACGGAGGGGGAGCACGACACGGTGTCGTTGTTCTTTGTCCGTAAATGGACGGTGGACCGCTTGCTGGACCTCTCGCTCGCGGTGCTGCATCCGGTGTTCGCCACGCTGTACGTCGTGCCGTTCTTCCGCGCGCTCGGCGCCAAGGTCGGAGCAAGAGCGGAGATTTCCACCGCCGCGTCGGTTACCCATGACCTGCTCGAAGTAGGGGAAGGCGCGTTCGTCGCCGATTCCGTCAAGCTCGGCGACCAGGAGATCCGCGGTGGCCGGCTCACCCTCAAGCGCACGGTGGTCGGCCAGCGCACCTTCGTCGGCAACTCCGCTTTTATCCCCAGCGGCTCGCATCTTCCGGACGACGCGCTAGTCGGCTGCCTGTCCGTACCCCCGGCCGAGACCGCGCTGATCCCCGGCCAGGCCTGCTTCGGCAGCCCGGCCATCGTACTGCCGTCCCGCCAACAATCCACGCGCTACGACGCCCGGCTGACCTTCCGCCCCAGCCGCTGGGCGATCG
The DNA here is from genome assembly GCA_964613945.1 of uncultured Acetobacteraceae bacterium. Taxonomy (GTDB): domain Bacteria; phylum Pseudomonadota; class Alphaproteobacteria; order Acetobacterales; family Acetobacteraceae; genus JAVVHH01. Next base: position 45,478 of record CAZTJC010000010.1, on the reverse strand, counting down.
CGCAACGGCTGTTCATCGAAGCCGGCCGCATCCTGTTGCCGCGCGGCGCGGTGTTTGTGGCAATCTGCTTCGCGCTCGACGCGTTCGACACGCTGCCGGAGGATCTCGGCCTGCCGCTGGCGCTGCTCATGGTGCCGCTGCTCTACGTCCTGTACTTCGTCATCCCATCAGTGATCGGCACCGCGGCGCTGAAATGGCTGCTCGTGGGCCGGTATCGACCGGCCGAGTATCCGCTGTGGTCGCGCCCGGTATGGCTGACCGAAGCGGTGACGGCGATCTACGAAGGCCTCACGGTGCCGCTCTGCCTGCGGCATCTGCGCGGCACGGCGTTCCTGCCGATGGCGCTGCAGCTGTTCGGCACGCGGATCGGCCGCCGGGTCTGGATGAACTCGACCGAGTTGACGGAATTCGACCTGGTGACGATCGGCGACGAGGCCGAGCTGAACCAGGATGGCGGCCCGCAGACGCATCTGTTCGAGGATCGGGTCATGAAGACGGATCGCCTGGTGCTCGGCGCCCGCAGCACGCTCGGCCCATACAGCATCGCACTTCCGGGCGCGCAGCTGCAGGAAGGAGCGCATCTCGGCTCGCTGTCGTTGGTGATGAAGGGCGAGACGATCCCGTCCGGACCGGCCTGGGCCGGGTCGCCGGCACGCTGCCAGGAGTGAGGCCACTGCCGCCGGCCTGGCGCGGTGGCGACGTGACCGCCGCGCTGGTGCCGTTTAGCGACGGACCGAGTTGGGTGGCGAAGCTTCTCGGATGTTCCGCTGGCAACGTCGCTTTCTATCGCGATCGGCGCGGCAAGCCGCTGCTGTCGCGACCGGTCGGAGCGGCCTACAGCATTGCGCACCGTGCCGGGCTGTCGCTGGTTGCCGCCAGTTGGTGCCGGGCCATCGGGGCCGATCTGGAACTCGTCCGCGCCGACCTGCCGCTCGCCGACATCGCCGACACCTGCTTCACCGCCGTTGAAGCCGAGTGGCTTCGCGCCCTGCCGCATGAGCAGCGGGCCCTGGCGTTCACGATTATTTGGACAATCAAGGAAGCCGCGGGAAAACTGAGTGGCCGCGGCATCGTCGACGGCATGACCGACCCGGCCGTCGCCGGCGCGGTGCTCATGCCCCTCCTCGCGGGCGCACCCAGCCTGGATCTACGCCTGCCCGGCCTCGACAGCGTTCAGCTGCGTCAAGGTGCGCTGGGGTCGGCGCACGCCGTTGCGTGCATCGCTGCGGCTTCACCCGCCAACGACCCGAGCGCCACGGCAGATAGCAGCCCGTTACCGGACAGATAGCCCGAGGCGTTCCGCCCCGACACGCCACAGGCGGCACCGCCGGCCGCGAATAGATTGGGAAACGGCGCCCCGGCCGCGTCCAACACGGCGGCGTCAGGGGCGATCGCCAGCCCACCCTGGGTATGGAACAAAGCCCCGGTCACGCGCACCGCGCAGTAGGGTGGGATGAGCGCCGCCGTTCCAGCAAAGCTGCGGCCGAACTCATCGGTGCCACCGGTCGCCAGCAGTTCGGCGACCGAAGCCATCGTTGCCGCGAAGCCCTCTGCCGACACGTTCATCATGCGCCCCAATGTGGCCGGGTCGCTGGCCGACAGGATGGCGCCGGCGGCTTCGGCCTGGCGGAAATCCTCGAACTGGCGGGCGATCGCGGCAATACGCTGGTCAAACACGGTCCAGGCGATTCCGCCGGGCTGACGCAACACAAAGGCGGCCTGCTCCGAATACCCCTGCATCTCGTTGGAGAAGCGCGCGCCATCAGTGTTCACCTGGAAGCCGCCCTCGGTGACCGTGGCCCAGGTGATCAGGATGCCAACCGGGTGCGCAACGGAGCCGTGGCCCTGGTGGCCCGACAGGTCGCGGCTATCCGCGCCGAGCGATGCGCCCCAGCGCAAGGCGTCGCCCTGGTTGCCAGGATGACCGAAATACAGCGCGCCCGATAGCTCCGGGACGTGTTGCGCGACCAGGTCGCTATCGCCGCCATAGCCATTGCAGGCGAGCACAAGCGCGTCGCAGCTGACCCGCTCCGTGCCGCCGTCGGGCCGCGTGTAGCCAACGCCGCGAAGGCTTCTGCCCTCGGCATAAAGCGTCGTGACGTGCGAGTCGCACAGGATATCCACGCCGCCAATGGTCGCCGCATCGGCCAAGCGATCCATCAACTCGGCACCGGAGCGGGTCGGCAGCCCGTGCATGCGGCGGGCGCTGTGACCCGGGTAGGTGAAGTCGTCGAGCACGGAGAAGTCGAGCCCGTGCGCATCGGCCAGCCATTCCAGCACGGGGCCGGCGCGCGTGGTGAGCGCGGCGACGATGGCCGGGTCGGGCTCGTCATGCGCCTTGGCCATAATATCGGCGGCGAACGCGGCCGGGTCGTCCGCAATTCCGGCGGCGCGCTGCCATCGCGTGTCGGCAGCGGGGATCAGCCCGGCCGACAGCGCCGTCGAACCGCGCGGCAACGGATCGCGCTCCAGCAACAGAACGTCCACGCCGCGCCGCCGCGCCTCCAGCCCGGCCACCAGCCCGGCCGCCCCGGCACCGATCACCACCACCGGCACATGCGCATCGAAGGCGATGCCCTCGGCCGGTTCGACGCTCAACCGAGTTCCCCCAGGATCGCCGCAACGGTCGCCACCCGGCATACCGGGCGCAGTGCGTCGATGGCGGTATTATGGACCGCTTCAGTAAAGGCGGCGCAGCCATCCTCAAGCACGGTGACGTCGAAATCTCGCACGTGAGCTTCCCGCACCGTGGACGCCACGCCGCCATTGGTGACGATGCCGGCAACGAACAGCCGGGTGATGCCGCAGCGGCGCAGCACCCATTCCAGTCGGCTCATGTAGAAGGCGGAGTATGCCACTTTCTCGACCGAGAGGTCGGCTGGTTGAAGTGCATCCACGAGTTGGTGGCCCCAGGCGCCGGGACAGAAATCGCCGCGGCGAAGGAACGGCCGCAGCGACAGCAGATGCGGCGAGATCAACGGCTCGCCGCCACGGCCCGGCACCAGCGTGAACTGCGTCTGCACCACCCAGCCGCCGCCCGCCCGCAGCCGCTCGGCCAGCGGACGCAGCCGATCCGGCAGCACGCCGATCGCCGCCGTGCCCAGCCCGGCGCGGCCATAAGCACCGTCGGGGTGAACGAAGTCGTTCTGCAGATCACAGAGCAGCAGGGCAGTAGTTTCCAGGCTCATCGCATTTGTCTCGCTCATTGGGCGGTTACGACGACGTTGCCCAAGCGGTCGACGCGAGCGACCAGGCCGGGGTCGACCACCGTGGTGGCATCCGGCTGCTCCAGGATCGCGGGGCCGCGGATCTCGGCCCCTACCGGCAGCAACAACCGGTCATGCACCGTCGCCTGATGCCAACCGCCGAACCAGACGTCGCGCGTGCCCCGATCCGCCGCCTCCAGCGACGCCTCCGCCCCCGGCGCGAGCGCGCGGAGGTCGAATTTCGGCCGCCGCCCGACCGCGGCCGTGCGCAGGTTGACGATGCGGACGCCGACGCCGGGTAGCACGCGGCCGAACTGGGCCCGGTAGGCCGCCTCGAACGCTTCGTGCAGCCGCGCCTCCGTGACCCCGGTCCGACCATCGACCACCGTGAGCGGCAGGCTGACGGCGACGGTGTGGGTCTGGCCGATGTAGTGCATGTCCGCCTCGAACACCGTGTCGATCCGCTCAACCGTCAGCCCGGCCGCCTCCACCACCGCCCGCGCCGCCGCCGCCTCGTCCACCAGCCGGCGATCCAACATGTCGGCATCGATGCCGGCGAGCGACAGGTTCACCGTCTGCACCTGATCGTGCCGGATGTCGGCGATGATGCAGCCCAGCGCGGAGGTGACCCCCGGGAAGCGCGGCACCAGCGCCGCTTTCATGCCGACGTCCATGATCAATGCACCGGCATGCAAGGCGCCGCCACCGCCGAATGGCACCGCGGCGAAACGCTGCGGGTCATGCCCGCGCTCGATCGACACCAACCGGATCGCACCGGCCATGCGGGCATTGGCAATGCGCACGATCGCCTCAGCCGCTGCCTCCGGCCCGAGGCCGAGCTTGTCGCCGACATGAGCCATAATCGCCGCCCGAGCGGCCGCAACGTCCAGCTGCGTCAGCGCGCCGCCGATCGGCCGGGCCGCGTTGATACGGCCGAGCACGACGTTGGCATCCGTCAGCGTCGGCCGCGTGCCGCCCTGCCCGTAACACACCGGACCCGGGCGGGAGCCGGCACTTTCCGGGCCGACCTGCAGCAAGCCACCGGCATCGACGGCGGCGATCGAGCCGCCGCCGGCGCCGATGGTGGTGATCTCGATCATCGGCGTGCGGATCACCAGGCCGAACTCGATGGTCGCCTGCGCTGCCAACGCAACCGCGCCGCCGACGACGAGCGACACGTCGAACGAGGTGCCGCCGAGATCGCCGGTGATGACGTCGGGGAAGCCGGCCGCCTCGGCGATGGCCGCGGCAGCGATGACGCCGGCGGCCGGGCCGGAGAGCGCGGTGCGGACGGGGAGACGCCGGGCCGTCGCGGTGGACATGACGCCACCGTTGGACTGAACGATGTGGAACTGGCCGGTGAACCCGTCAGTGGCGAGCGCACCATCGAGTTTGCCGAGATAGCTGCCGACGACCGGCTGCAAATAGGCGTTGAGCGCCGTGGTCGAGGTGCGCTCGAACTCGCGGATCTCCGGCAGGATCTGCGACGAGCAGGCCAGGTTGCCGTTAGGCCAGACACCTTGCACGGCGGCCAGGGCGGCCAGTTCGTTGGCCGGATTGGCATATGCGTTGACGAACACGATGGCGAGCGCCTCGGCCCCCTGCTCGATCAACTGCCGGGCCAGGCGGGTGACCTCGTCGGTATCGACCCTCTGTCGGATGCTGCCGTCGGCGAGCGTGCGTTCGGCGACTTCAAGGCGCATGTCGCGATCGACCACAGGGATAAAGTCGCCCCACAATCCCCAGGTCTGGCGCCGATCACGGCGACGCATTTCCAACACGTCGCGGAACCCGGCCGTCGTGATCAGCCCGACGCGGGCGCCCTTGCGTTCCAGCAGTGCGTTGGTACCAACGGTGGTGCCGTGCACGATAGAGCCGAGGTTGGAGACGGCACCAAAGGAGCGCAGCCCCTGCATGAAGCCGACCGCCTCGTCGCCGCGATTGGATGGCACTTTCGCAGTCTGGAAACGGCCGGCGGTTTCGTCGAACAGGAACATGTCGGTAAACGTGCCGCCGACATCGACGCCTACGATGCGGCTCATGGCGTCACATACCCCAGCCGGTGGTCACGCTCGACAGCCGCCGCATCACGCGCGCTGGGCGGTCCCCAACCGCCGCCACCGGGCGTTTCGAGCCTTACGCGATGACCGGTAGGCACGGCGATGTCGGTGACTTTGGAGACGAGCGCCGGGCTGTGGATGCCGTCGGCATCCTGCCAGGTGAAGCGGTTGAGCGCGCCGCTGCTGCCGCCGACCACGCCGAACGGGCCAACAGTGCCGCGCTCGCCAAGCAGCGAGACCTGGGTGTCGGTCAGCATCTCGATCTCGTAGATGGCGCCAAGGCCGCCGCGATGGGTGCCCTCGCCGGCGGAGTCCGGGCGCAGCGCCCATTGCGTGAACATGACGGGATAGGCGGCTTCCAGGATCTCGGCTGGCGGGATGGTCGCCGTGGAGATGGGGTTGTTGGCGTGGCTGAGGCCGTCCGTCTCCGGATTGCCGCCCATACCGCCGCCGAAGAAGCTGAACATCACCCAGCGCGAGCCGTCGTGACGGTGGCCGGCGAGGGAGAGCGCGTTGATGGTGCCGAACGGTGCGGCGGTGGCGCGTGCCGGGTCGGCCTGGGCGAGCGCGCCGAGCACGACGCCGATGAGGCGCAGGATGGTTTCCGTGTAGCCCGCCATCGGCCGCGGCGGCCCGGCGGCGAGCAGCGTCGTTTCCGGCACCACGAAGCTGATCGGGCGCAGGCATCCGGCATTGGCCGGCACGGCGGTGAACACGTGCTTCAGCGCCACGTAGCAGGCGGCGATGGTGGTCGCGTAGGCGATGTTGACCGGCCCTTGCGTCGGCGGCGAGGAGCGGGAGAAATCCATCACCATGGTCTCGCCGGCGATGGTCAGGTCGAGCGCAACGGTCAGCGGGGTGGCGGTGATGCCGTCATTATCCAGCAAGTCCTCGAACGCATAATGCCCGTCCGGCAGGGCGGCGACGGCAGCACGCATCATCGCGTCGGCGCGGGTGGAGAAAGCGTCAAAAGCGGCTTGGACGGTGGCGTCGCCGTATTCGTCGAGCAGGCCGGCGAGACGGCGCTCGCCGAGATCCAGCGCGCCGAGCTGGCCGTTGAGATCGCCCCAGTTGGAGGTGGGAACGCGGGAATTGGCAGCCAGGATGTCGAGGATGTCCGTGTTCATGCGGCCGGCGGCGATGAGCTTCACCGGCGGGATGCGCATGCCTTCCTGGAAGCTCTCGGTCGCCTTGGGATTGTAGCCGCCCGGCACGTTACCGCCGATGTCGAGCCAGTGGCCGGCCGAGGCGAGCCAGCAGAACAGGGCGCCGCCGCGGAAGATGGGACGAACCAAACGAAAATCGTTGAGGTGGGTGCCGCCGGCATAGGGGTCGTTGAAGAGGAAGGTATCGCCGGGCTGTAGGCCGCCGTCGCGGGCAACCTTGTCGATGACGGCTTTGACGGCAAACGCCATGGCGCCGACGAAGATCGGTAGCCCGGCAGCGCCTTGGACGAGGGTGTCGCCGGTCTCGGGATGATACAGGCCGTGGCAGGCGTCCTTGGCTTCGGCGATGATCGGGTTGAAGGCGGCGCGGTAGAGCGTGGCATCCATCTCGTCGGCCACCTGCGTGAGTCGGCCGTCGAGGATCGCCAGGGTGACCGGATCGATCACGATGCGTAGCTCCGGCCAAGGGCGAGCATCTCGGGGGTGCCGATCAGCTCGTTCAGCTCGGTGAAATCGAACATGCGGTCCGCAAATGGCAGGTTGCTGCCGTGCTGTGCCAGCGAGGCGTAATAGGCCTGCGCGGTGCGGGCCAGGGCGCGGACGATGCCGCCGGGGAAGATCACGAGGCGGAAGCCGAGCCGGTCGAGTTCGTCGCGCGGCAGTGGCGGGGTGTCGCCGCCATCGACCATGTTGGCCATCAGCGGGCACAGCCCCTTCAAGGCGGACGTCACCGTCGCAAGCTGCTCGACGTTCTGCGGCGCCTCGACGAACAGGATGTCCGCACCCGC
>CAZTJC010000010.1:17229-38158 GCA_964613945.1 uncultured Acetobacteraceae bacterium | reverse complement strand
ACCCGCACCGTGCGCAACACGTTGAGCGCGTTGCCGTAGCCATTATCGGCATCGACGATCAGCGGCGTCGGCACCCGGTCGCGCACCAGGGCGATCGTCTCGGCCACCTCGTTCATCGAAACCAGTCCGATATCGGGTCGGCCGAGCTTGGTGTAGGCGATGGCGGCGCCGGAGACGTACAGCGCACCGAAGCCGGCTTCGGCGGCGATGCTGGCGGTGAGGGCATCGTAGATGCCGGGCGCGATGACCAGCCCGGCCTGCATCTGCGCGTGAAGCGTTGGTGTCATGCTCACAATCCGAGGTAAGTGCGTTTAAGGTCGGGATCGGCGCGCAGGACCGCAGCGGGTCCGGACAGGACGCAGACGCCGTTTTCGAGGACGTAGGCGCGGTCGGCCAGATCGAGCGACTGGATGACGTTCTGCTCGACCAGCATGATCGCCAGCCCGTCGGCGCGGAGCCGGGCGATGAGGGCGAACATCTCTTCGACCAGCAGCGGCGACAGTCCGAGCGACGGCTCGTCGAGGATCAGCAGCCGCGGTTCGGCCATCATGCCACGGCCGATTGCCAACATCTGCTGCTCGCCGCCCGACAGCGTGCCAGCGGCCTGGCCGATCCGCTCGCGCAAGCGCGGGAAAGTGTCGAGCACGCGCTCGAGATTGGCGGCGCGACGCAAACGGGCGCGACGGTAGCTGCCGAGCACGAGGTTGTCGCGCACCGACATGTCGCCGAACACCCGCCGGCCTTCCGGCACATGGATCAGCCCGGCGGCAACGATGGCCTTCGCCGAAGCACGCTCGGTGCGCGCGCCGGCAAACTCAATCTGGCCGGCGCGCACCGGGATCACGCCGGACAGCGCCTTGTTCAGCGTGGTCTTGCCAACGCCGTTAGAGCCAAGCACGGCGACGATCTCGCCGGGCTCGACGACCAGGTCGATGCCGCGCAGCACCTCGGTGGCGCCATAGCCGGCGCGGAGCGCCGTGACCTTGAGAAGCTCAGCCATGCGACGCCATGCGGGCGGCGGCACCGGCGCCGAGATACGCCTCGATGACGGCCGGGTCGGTGCACACCTCGCGCGGTGGGCCGGCGGCGATCATGCGGCCCTGGGCCAGCACGTGAACGGTGGAGCACAACTGCATGACCGCCTGCATCACGTGCTCGATCATCAGGATGGTCACCCCGGTCGCGGCGAGATCGCGCAGAATGGGCAGCATGGCGGCGATCTCGCTCGGGTTGAGGCCGGCCAGCACCTCGTCCAGCAGCAGCAGGATCGGCTCGGTGGCCAGCGCGCGGGCCAGCTCCAGCCGCTTGCGCCCGGCAATGGTGAGCGCTGCGGCCTGCTTGTCGAGCTCGGGCCCCAGGCCGACCCGCGTGCCCACGGCGCTGGCGTGCTCGAGCGCCTCCGCCCGGCCGGCATGGCGCAGATGCGATCCCACGGCGATGTTCTCCCGCACGGTCAGGCCAGCGAACGGCTGCACGATCTGGAAGGTGCGCACCACGCCGAGTTGCGCCCGCCGATGCGCCGGCATGGCGGTGATGTCGGCACCACCCAAGGAGACGCGGCCGCCGCTCGGCCGGGTGAAGCCGGCGATGATGGTGAACAACGTCGTCTTGCCGGCGCCGTTGGGCCCGATCAACCCGGTGATCTCGCCGGGCGGCGCCGTCAGCGACGCCGCATCGACCGCCAGCAGGCCGCCAAACCGCTTGCTGACGCCTTCAACCGCCAACATCAGCCCACCCTGTTTCTGGAGCCGGCGAGGCCGCCAGGCAGGAACGCGATGGCGGCTACCAGCAGCACGCCGAACAATACCTGGTCGATCCCCGGCACCTGCCCGGCAACCAAGCGGGTCAGCTCGCCGAGCCCGTGCAGCGCCACGGCGCCGAACACCGGCCCGATCACCGTGCCGATCCCACCCACGACGGGCGCCAGCAATGCCGCCACGGAAACGCCGGTGCCATAGGCCAGGCTCGCATCGACATAGAGGTAATACTGCAGATAGAGCACACCCGCGGCGGCCGTGACCGCAGCCGACAGCGTCATCGCGCGCAGCTTGACGGAAAAGGTATCGATGCCGAGCGCCCGCGCCGCTTCCTCGTTCTCGCGAATGGCGACCAGTTGCGCGCCGAAACGGGAATTGGCAATCGACGTGGTCAGCCCCAACACGGCCGCGACGACGGCGAGCACGACGTAGAAGAAGGTCGCACGGCTAGCGAACTGGAAGTTCTCCGGCCGCGCATCGAGCCGAAGCAGCGTGCCGGCCGCCGCGCCGGTGATCGGCGCCGCATTGGCCAGGATGCGCAGCACCTCGGCAAACGCCAGCGTCACCAGGGCGAAATACGAGCCCCGCAGCCCGGCGCGGAACACCAGTGCCCCAATGATTGCGCCCACGCAGGCGCCAGCCCCGACGCCCGCCGCCGCGCCGACCCAGGCATTGATGCCATAGCGCATCTGCAGCACCGCGCTGACGTAGGCGCCGGTGCCGTAGAATGCCGCGTGACCGAACGACAACTGTCCACTGAACCCGGCCAAGATGTTCCAGCCCTGCGCCGCCACCGCGATGATCAGTGTGCCAACGAAGAAGTTGAGCACGGTGTTGGACGCCGTGACCAACGGCACGGCCGCCAGGAGGACGAGGGTGACGAGGATCGGCCAATGCCTCATGCGCGCGCTCCGAACAGGCCGGCGGGCCTGAACAGCAGCACCAGGATGAAGATGGCGAAAATGCCGATCTGGCCGAGGCTGTCGCCCAGCAGCAGCCCGCTGAGGCTTTCCACCACGCCGATCAGCAAGCCGCCGATCAGCGCGCCCGGCACCGACCCCATGCCGCCGAGGACCACGATGGTAAACGCGACCAGGACAAACGCTTCCCCGGAGGCGGGGTTGACGGTGTAGGTCGGCATCAGCAGCCCGGCGGCCACGGCAAGGCAGGCGCAGCCGATACCGAACGTGACGCCGAAGACGTGCTTGACGTCGATGCCGACCAGACGGGCGCCGAGGTCCTCGCGCGCAACCGCGCGGATGGCGCGGCCGATATCGGTGCGGGTCAACAACAGCCACAGCAGCAGCGCGACGACGGCAGCCACGGCGAAGCCGATCAGCCGGGGGGTGGAGAGCAACATCGGGCCGACCGGGACCACGTCGAACGCGGCATCGCCATCAAGCGAGCGGGGATCGGCGGAGAACAGCGCCAGCAGCCCGTTCTGCAGGATGATCGCCACGCCCAGCGTGACCAGCAACACGTTACCGTCACGGCCGCGGCTGGCCGGGCCGATGACGAAGCGCTGCAGCGCGTAGCCGAGCGCGAAGAACAGCGGCACCAGCGGCAGGATGGCGACATATGGGCTCACGCCGAAGACGGTCGACAGGCCCCAGACGGCGAACATCGCGCAGGTCAGCAACGCACCATGAGCGAAGTTGATGATGTGCAGCACGCCGTAGACCAGCGTGAGGCCGAGCGCGACCAGGGCATAGACGGCCCCGGTCAGCAAGCCGTTGGCCGCGGCTTCGGCGATGATCGACGGCGAATACATCAGGTCCCAGACACTAAGTGACCGGAAAGATCGGCTTGGCGTCGGCGAACTCGGCAGGAAGGATGACCTTCACGTCGCCACCCTGGACCTGCAGGTTGGCCGGGGTCGCACCGGTGTTCTGGCCATTCACGAACTTGGTCGGGCCGTAGGGCATGATGTGGCCGGCGAAGCTGGAGTCCGCGAGGGCCTGCGTCAGCTTGGCGCGGTCGGCCGTGCCGGCGCGGCTGAGCGCGTCGGCCACGAGCAGGACGCAGGAGTAGTTCAGCATGACGTTGTAGCTGAACACCTTGCCGGCAGCCTCGACCTTCTGCTTCAGCGCCGCCGTCTTCGGGTTACGCGGGTTCGCCCAATGATTGCAGTCCAGCAACCCTTCCGCGACGGCGGGGAATTCCTTGATGAAGCGGTAATTCGAGGCAGCGCCGTTCAGCACGCCGTAGATGCCCTTTGGCTTGATCCGCTGCTGCTGCAGCGTGCGCGCCAGCAACACGAACTCGCCGTAGTAATCCGACGGTAGGATCAGGTCCGGTGCCAATGAACGGATGCGTAGCGCGATGTTGCTCATGTCGCGCGCCGGAGTCGGGTGCGCGATCGTCTCGATCACCTCGAAGCCGCGCTTGGGCAGCTCGGTCTGCATCAGCTTGGCCAGGCCGCTGCCGAACAGGCCGTCCTCGTGCACCAGCACCACGGTCTTGGCCGGCTTGCCCGCGGCGTCGTTCAGCGCCACGAGGTTGTCCAGCGCCACCGACGACACCTTGCCGAAGCCCGGCGCGAAACGGAACGTGTTGGCGAGCCCGCGGCTGACGATGCTGTCGGCCACCCCGACATCGACCACGTAGGGCAGGTCGTAGCGTGCCGCCGCCTGGCTGGCCGCCAGGCAGATCGGGCTGGCGAAACCGCCGACCACGGCACAAACGCCCTCGCCCTGCATGCGCTCGACTTCGGCCACGCCGGCATCGGGCGTCGAGCGCGCATCGCCGAACACCATTTCGAGCTTCGCCCCGCCCATGCCAGCGATGCCGCCGCCAGCGTTGATCTCGTCGATGGCGAGCTGCGCCCCGAGGCGGCCGAGATCGCCGTCCTGCGCTAAGGCGCCGGTGACGGGCTGCAGGACGCCCAGCTTGACCGTCTGATTTTGCGCCCGCGCGATCGAGGGGGCGGCCAACATCGCGCTTGCGGCCAGCAGGGTGCGCCGGGTCACGTCGATCATGGGGCTGGTCTCCGTTGAAGGTTGGGTCGGGTGTGCAAGTCCCACCGGCGCCGATCGCCGCTGCGGGTCAGGTCGAGATGGAACGCGAAGCGATCGGGGCGGTAGAGCGCGTGCAGGTGCTCCACCCCGGCCCCGGACTGGTCGTGCACCACGCGGGTGAGCGAGAGCAGCGGCGCGCCGACCTCGAGATTCAGGGCGTCGGCGGCGTCGGGTCCGGCGAGCGTGGCGGAAAGCGCCTGACTGGCGCGGTCGACCACCGTGCCGGACCGTTCCAGCAGCTCGAGCAGCGGCGTGCGGGAAAGGTCGGCCTCGGCATACGTCATGCCGATGCGTTCCGGCACATGGGTGGTCAGATAGGAGAACGGCTCGCCGTCGATCAGCCGGACGCGAACCGAACGCTGCGTCCGCTCGCCATCGCGCAGGCCGAGCGCGTGGGCCACGCTCTCCGGCGGCAGGCCGTAGGCGAAGGCGAGCAAGCGCAGGCCGGTGGTCTGCCCCATCGTCTTCAGATGCGCGAACACGTCGGCCAGATCGGCGGCCACGACCGGGCTCAGCATGCCGTCGGTGATGAACGTTCCGGCCCCGACCCGGCGCGACACCAGCCCTTCTTCCTCCAGCCGATCGAGCGCCCGCCGCAGCGTGACGCGCGAGACGCCCTGCTCGGCCGCCAGCGCCGGTTCGCTCGGCAGGCGCTGGCCGGCGGGCAGGTCGCCCGATGCAATACGCTCGCGCAACATCAGATAGATGCGGCGCGCTTTGACCGACTGCGTGGCATCGATGGCCCGATTGTCTTTGGGTAGACCCGGCATTTGTCTACTCTATGGGACAACACGCTTGCGTCAACGTGAAATCTGCTGTGGAGTTAGCCCATGATGCGCACGCTGTTCGACAAGGTCTGGGACTCCCACATCATTGCGGATCTGGGTGACGGCTGGTCGCTGCTGCATGTCGACCGGCATCTGCTACACGACCTATCCGGCGGGCGGGCGCTGGGCGACGTGCTGAAGCGTGACCTGCCGGTGCCAAACCCGGAGCTTGCGTTCGCGACCCCGGATCATGCCGTTTCCAGCGCACCGGATCGGGCGACGCGCGGCTTCCCCGCCGGCGAGCGGCTGCGGGCGAGCCTGCGCGAGCAGGCGGACGCGACCGGCATCAAGTTCTTCGACCTCGGCCAGGTCGGCCAGGGCATCGTGCACGTCATGGGGCCGGAACTCGGCATCGCGTTGCCGGGCGTGACGCTGATCTGCGGCGACAGCCATACCTGCACCAATGGCGGCCTAGGCGCGCTGGCGTTTGGCGTCGGTTCCTCCGAACTCACCCACGCGCTGGCGACGCAGACGCTGCGGCAGCGGCGGCCGAAGCGGATGCGGGTGCGGTTCGAGGGCACGCCGGGTCGCGGGATCGCACCAAAGGACCTGGCGCTGCACATGATCGGCAAGCTCGGTGCGGCGGCCGGCACGGGCTACGCGATCGAATATGCCGGCGCGGCAATCGAGGCGATGGGAATTGAAGGACGGATGACGCTCTGCAACCTGTCGATCGAGATGGGCGCAAAGATCGGCATGGTGGCTCCCGACGATGCCACCTTCGAGTTCGTTGCCGGCCGCCGCTACGCTCCGGCAGGTGCCATGTTCGACCGCGCCGTCGCCTATTGGCGCACGCTGCCGACCGATGCCGGCGCCACATTCGACCGCGAGGAGGTGATCGACGCCGCCGCGGTCGCGCCGGTGGTCACCTGGGGCACCAGCCCGGAGCATGCGATGGCGATCGACGGAACGATCCCGACGCCGACCGCCGCGCAGGACAAAGCCTGGCGTGCCGCGTTCGACTATATGGGCCTCGAGCCCGGCCGCCAGTTGGCAGGAACGCCGGTCGACTGGGTGTTCATCGGCTCCTGCTCCAACAGCCGGTTGTCCGACTTGCGGGAAGCCGCCGCCATCGTGCGCGGGCGGCACGTCGCTGCGGGCGTGACGGCCTGGGTGGTGCCGGGCTCGGAACGCGTCAAGCGCGAGGCCGAGGCGGAAGGGCTGGACCGCGTGTTTCACGAGGCCGGCTTCGCCTGGCGGGAGCCCGGCTGCAGCATGTGCGTCGCCGCCAACGGCGAGACGGTGCCGCCGGGTCAACGCGCGGTGTCGACCTCCAACCGCAACTTCGTCGGCCGCCAGGGACCCGGCGCCCGCACCCATCTCGCCAGCCCGGCCATGGCCGCCGCCGCCGCCGTCACTGGCGCCCTGACCGACGTGCGGCGCCTGTGATGCAGCCGTTCACCACGCTGACCGGCCCAGCCGCGCCGCTGCTGCGCGACAACATCGACACCGACATCATCATCCGAGTCGAGCGCCTGGCCGGCACCAGCCGCGAGAGCATGGGCGCAGTGGCATTCGAGACCTGGCGCTTCCTGCCGGACGGCAGCGAGAACCCTGACTTCGTGTTGAACCAGCCGCGCTTCCGCGGCGCGCCGATCCTGCTGACCGGGTCCAATTTCGGTTGCGGCTCGTCACGCGAAGGGGCGGTGTGGGCGATGATGGGCATGGGGCTGCGCTGCGTCGTCGCCGAGAGCTTCGGCGACATCTTCTTCAACAACTGCTTCCAGAACGGGATGCTGCCGATCCGGCTCGACCCGGCCGTCATCGCCCGGCTCGCGGCGACCCCGGGCCCGGTCACGGTTGATTTGGCCGCGCAGGTCGTGGTCGCGGGCAACGACCGCGTCCCCTTCGAGATCGAGCCGATGCGGCGAACCGCCTTGCTGGAAGGGTTAGACGAGATCGGGCTGACGCTGCAGCACGCGGCGGCGATCGCGAGCTACCAGGCGGCGGACCGGGCCGAGCGCCCGTGGGTATGGCTCTCCCGGGTGTGAAGCGGTTCCTGCTGCTCAACCCGAACACCAACACCATCACCACGGCCATGATGCTCGACATCGCGCGCGAGACGGTGGGCGACCAGGCGACGATCCAGGGCGTGACGGCACCGCGCGGCGTGCCGGTGATTACAGATGAACCCACACTTGCGGCGGCGGCGGCGGAAGTTGCGCGAATGGTGGGCCTGCTAGCCCAGAACGCGTTCGACGACGTGCTGATCGCCGCTTTCGGCGATCCCGGACTGGACGCGGCACGCACGTGCGGAACTTACGCCACTGGGCTGGCCGAGGCAGCGATCGGCGCGGCAGCGGCGGGCGGGCGACGCTTCTCCATCGTGACGACTACGCCGGCGCTGGATGGGGCGCTGCGCCGGCGGGTGAAGGACTATGGCGCCAAGGCCAGCTTCGCCGGGCTGCGTTACACGCGGTCGGGGCCGGAGGGCATGGCCGATGCGGAGCGGCTGCGTGACGAGTTGTTCGAGGCCTGCACCCTGTCGGTGCGCAAGGACGGCGTCGGCGCCATCATCATCGGCGGTGGTCCGCTGGCGGCGGCGGCACGCGATTTGCGAGGCCGGGTGGACGCCGAGCTGATCGAACCCATTCCCACCGCCATGCGCACCATGCTCGCACGACCCGTCAAAAAGGATATTCGATGACCGACACCCTGATCCGCGGCACCGTCGTCACGTCGCAGGCAGTGATGAAGAATGGCTGGATCGCCGTCACCGGCGAGCGGATCGAAGCGGTGGGGCAAGGCGACGCACCGCCAGCCGCTACCGTGCTGGATTACGGCGACAAGCTGGTGCTCCCCGGCCTCGTCGATGGGCATATGCATACCAGTTCGGCGGTCGGCTGGGCCGGGATCGAGGGATCCACCCGCTCGGCGGCGGCCGGTGGCGTAACCACCTGCGTCGACATGCCCTACGACGTGCCGCAGGCGGTGACGGATGCCGGCGTACTGGCCGAGAAAATTGGCTGGGTCGAGCGACTCGCCCATGTCGACATGGCGCTCTACGGCACCATCAAGAAGCATGACGGGGTGGAGGCCATTGCCGGGCTGGCGGCGGCGGGCATCTCGGCGTTCAAGCTCTCCACTTATGAGTACGACGCGGTGCGCTTTCCGCGCATCGACCATCCGACCATGCGCGAGGCGTTTGCCGCCATCGCGCGCACCGGGCTGCCGGTGGCGGTGCACAACGAAGATCAGGAGTTGGTCGAGCGCCTGACCGCGGCGGCCCGCGCCGCCGGGCAGACGGACGCGATCATGCACGCCCGCACCCGTCCGCCGCTGGCCGAGACGATGGCCGACCTGGAAATCTTCGAGATCGGCCTCGAAACCGGCGCCCATGTCCACATCGCGCACTCCTCCGTCGCCCGCGGCTTCGCCATCGCGGAAGCCTTCCGCGGCATGGGCGGGCAGGCGACTGGCGAGGCCTGCATCCAGTATATGTGCATGACCGAGGACGACCTGGTCCGGCTCGGCGGGCGCGGCAAGTGCAACCCGCCTTTCCGCACCGCCGACGAGGTGGAGCGGATGTGGGAAGCCTTCGTGGCCGGCAAGATCCAGTACGTCTCGACCGATCACGCGCCCTGGCCGGCGGACCGCAAGGCGTCGGCGGACATCTTCGCCTGCGGGGCGGGGCTGACCGGGTTGCAGAGTTTCGCGCCGCTGATGTTCACGCTGCTCGACGAGCGCGGCCTGTCGCCGACGCTGCTGGCGACGTATTGCGCCCAGCGCAGCGCCAAACTGCACGGAATCTGGCCGCGCAAGGGCGAGATCGCGGCCGGGTCGGACGCCGATCTGGTGGTGCTGGAACGCGGCGAGTTCGCGTTCGACGAGACGACGATCCAGGACGTGCCGGCGATGCGCTGGTCGCCATACCAAGGCCGGCCGTTGCGCGCCCGCGTGGCGGCGACACTGCTGCGCGGGGCGGTGATCTGGGACGGACAGGCCGTTCTCGCGCAGCCGGGCCAGGGCCAATTCATCCGGCGAGAGGCACACTGACATGACCCGTACCATCACCGTCGCAGCCGCCCAACTCGGGCCGATCCAGCTTGCCGAGCCCCGCGCCGAAGCGGTCGGGCGCATGGTGCGGCTGATGGAGCACGCGCATCGGCGCGGTGTCGAACTCGTCGTATTCCCCGAACTGGCACTAACGACGTTCTTCCCGCGCCATTATCTGGAGGATCGCGCTGAGGCGGATCGCTGGTTCGAAACCTCCCTACCCTCCAACGAGACGGCGCCGCTGTTCGAGGCAGCCCGGCGGTACGGCATCTCGTTCCATCTCGGCTATGCCGAGAAGACGCCGGACGGGCATCATTACAACACCGCCGTGCTGGTCGGCCCCGGCGGCGAGATCATGCTGAAATACCGCAAGGTGCATCTGCCGGGTCACGCCGACTACCTGCCGCATCGCAAGGTGCAGCATCTGGAGAAGCGGTACTTCGAAGTGGGCAACCTCGGTTTTCCCGTCATCCGCGCGCCGCTCGGCGGGCAGCAGGTCAATGCCGGGCTGATGATCTGCAACGACCGGCGTTGGCCGGAAGCCTGGCGCGTCATGGGGCTGCAATCGGTCGAACTGGTCATGTTGGGCTACAACACCCCCAGCACCAACCAGGACGCTGCCGGCTTCGAGGCGCACCATCTGCGGGTGGCGCACAGCCATCTCAGCATCCAGGCCGGCGCCTACCAGAACTCGACCTTCGCCGTTGCGACCGCGAAGGCCGGCACGGAGGATGGCTGCGAGCTGTTCGGCAACTCGATTATCGTCAACCCGCAGGGCGAGATCATGGCGGAGGCGACGAGCTGGAGCGACGAGTTGATCACCGCCGATTGCGACCTCGACCGCTGCACGCTGGGACGCACCACAATCTTCGCCTTCGACCGGCATCGCCGCCCGGAAGCCTATGGCCGCATCCTCGAGCAGGTCGGCGCGGTCGAGCCGCCGGTTTGGACGCCTACTGCGGCGGGCGCTTCCACTCGCTGAGCGGGATGCGCGGCAGTTCGAACTGGTCGCCGGTACGGCAATAGCCGCCGCCACCGTGCATGCGGCCGATCAGGTCGAGCGCCGGTGTGTCGACGTAGCGCTTGGCCTCGTCCAGCACCGCCGCGTCGGCGAGGTGCATGTAAAGGATGCGGCCGATCACCAGGTCGCGGTCCTGCGGCAGTTCGACGATCTTGTAGACTTCGCACTCGAAGCCGACCGGGCTTTCGGCGAGGCGAGGCGTCGCGATCTTGACGGAGGGCGCGGTGACCAGCCCGGCTTCCGTCACTTCGCTGGCCTCCGGGCCGAAATCTATGGCGGTCACCACCATCGCCTGGGCCAGAGTCTGATTGACCATGTTGACGACGAATTGGCCGGAGGCGCGAATATTGACCGCGGTGTCCTTGCGACCGCCGCCACCCAAGCCCTCGATGCTGATGCTGATCAGCGGCGGGTCGCCGGCAACGCCATTGAAGAAGGAATACGGCGCAGCGTTGACGACGCCGGCGGCGGACTGCGTGACCACCCAGGCGATCGGGCGCGGCACGATGGTGGAGACCATCAGCTTGTAGCGATCTTTGCCGGAGAGTTCCGCGAAATCGAATTGCATGGGCGACACCGAACCGTTCGGCATCACTCTCGGCCCCCTGCCCTACCGCGTCCAGTTTCCCGATCCGACGGGCCGGCGTAGCCTGACCTGGTGAACGATCGAGGTCGCCGAGTGCCTGAAACCAACGTGACGCCGACGCCGATCCGGTTCGATCCCCACGCCACCGGTCCGCTCGCTGGCTTTCGCGTCCTCGACCTCAGCCGATTGGTGGCGGGCAACATGCTGTCCCTGCAGTTGGCCGATTTCGGCGCCGAGGTGATCAAGGTCGAACCGCCGGACGGCGACCCGTTGCGCGCCTGGCGCGACGGCGGACAGCCACTGTTCTGGAAGACGTATAGCCGCAACAAGCTTTCGATTGTGCTGAACCTGCGGCAGCCGGCGGCGACGGAAGCCTTGTTGCGCTTGGTCGACGGGGCCGACGTATTCATCGAGAATTTTCGCCCCGGAACGCTGGAAGCGATGGGCCTGGACCCCGACCTGCTGCGCGCCCGCAATCCGCGGCTGGTCATCGTCCGCATTTCCGGCTTCGGACAGACCGGGCCCTATGCCAAGCAGCCCGGCTTCGGCACCCTGGTCGAAGCCATGAGCGGGTTCGCCGACCGGACGGGGTTCCCCGACCGCGAGCCGGTGCTGCCGCCCTTGGCGCTAGCCGACATGATCGCCGGGCTGTCGGGTGCGATGGCGGTGGTCACGGCGCTGCTAGCCCGCGAGCGGGGCGGTAATGGCGGCGGCGGCCAGGTGATCGACTTGTCGCTGCTGGAGCCGATCTTCTCCACCTTGGGGCCGGAGGCAGCGATCTATCAGCAGACCGGTCAGATCAAGCAGCGCATGGGCAACGGCTCCAACACCTCGGCGCCGCGCAACATTTATCGCTGCGCCGATGGCGGCTTCGTCGCGCTGTCCGGCTCGATCCAGGCGATGGCCAAGCGGATCTTCGCGGTCATCGGCAAGCCCGAGATGATCGACGATCCCCGCTTCCGCACCAACACCGACCGCGTGCAGAACCGCGATCTGGTCGACGTGGCCGTCGGCGGCTGGTTCGCGGCGCGGCCGCGTGATGAGGCATTGGCGATCATGCGGGAGGCCGGCGTCACGGCCGGGCCGGTGTATGACATCGCCGACGCGGTTGCCGATCCGCACTTCCGGGATCGCGAGGTGCTGGTGGACGTGGAGGACGACGATCTCGGCTCGATCCCCGTGCACAACATCGTGCCGCGCCTGTCCGACACGCCCGGCGTATGGCGGCACCAAGCGCCTTCACTGGGCCAGCATACCGATGCGCTGCTGGCCGCGGCCGGCTACGCAGAGGACGACATCGCCCAACTGCGCGCCAACGGCGCGGTGGCCTGACCAGCCAGCGGGAAAGCTCACGTATCCACCGGTTGCCGGAATCCGCCTTGGCACACGCTTTCGTGTCAACCGACCGAAGGAGTGGATTTTTCACCCGTGATGTGTCACAACACTGATGTGACCGACGGGTCATCTAATTACCCGTATCATCGTCGACAACGATGAGGTCATTTTCATTTGGAGTGTCACCGGCCCTATGCCGTCCGTTTCCTTGTCGAAGTCGTTTCAGCGCGCCGTCAGCTGCCTCATCCTGACATCCAGCCTGGTCCTCACCGGGTGCAAGGAAGAGAAGAAGCAGGCGGGACCGCCGCCAAAGCCCGAAGTCGACGTCGTAGTGCTGCAAACGCAGCCGGTAACCCTGAAGACCGACTTGCCCGGCCGGACCGCGCCTTACCGCACGGCAGAGATTCGCCCGCAGGTCGGCGGCGTGATCCTCAAGCGGCTGTTCACGGAAGGCGACACGGTCAAGGCCGGCCAAGTCCTCTACCAGATCGATCCAGCGCCATACGAAGCTGCGTTGGCCAGCGCCCGTGCCCAGTTGTTGAAGGGGCAAGCCGCGCTGCAGACTTCGCAGGCAACCGTAGGCCGCTACCGTCCGTTGGTCACCGCCAACGCGATCAGCAAGCAGGATCTCGACAACGCCGTCGGCACGCTCGGCGGCAACCAGGCCGATATCGCGGCGGCCCAGGCCGGCATCAAATCCGCCCAGATCAACCTCAACTACACCAAGGTGACGTCGCCGATCACCGGCAAGACCGGGCGTTCCGCCGTCACGGAGGGCGCGCTCGTCACTGCCAACCAGACCACGACGCTGGTGACAGTGACGCAGCTGGACCCGATCTACGTCGACGTCGCCCAGCCCAGCACGACCATTCTGCGGCTGCGGCGGGAATTGGCCAGCGGCCAGATCAAGAGCGCCGGCGCCGACCAGATCGAGGTTCATCTCCTGCTCGAGGACAACAGTCGCTACGAGCAGCCCGGCAAGCTGCAGTTCAGCGAAGTCACCGTCGATCAGGGCACCGGCGCCATCACGCTCCGCGCCATCTTCCCGAACACGGCCGGGCTGCTGCTGCCCGGCATGTTCGTCCAGGAGGAGATCGAGGAGGGCGTGCGCCAGGACGGCATCCTGGTGCCGCAACAGGGCATCACCCACAACAGCAAGGGCGAGGCTACGGCGCTGCTGGTCGGCAAGGACGGCAAGGTCGAAAGCCGTGTCGTGACCACGGACCGGGCAATCGGCGATGCCTGGCTGATCGGCAAGGGGCTGAATGCCGGTGACCGGATCATCGTCAAGGGCGTGCAGTCTGCCAAGCCCGGCGCTGAGGTCACCGCGCACGAGGTCAAGTTGGACGTCCCGAGCGGCGACGCGGCGGCCAACCCGCCCGCCAAACAATAGGGCCCCCGCATGTCACGCTTCTTCATCGACCGCCCGGTCTTCGCCTGGGTGCTGGCGATCGTCCTGATGCTCGTCGGCGCCGTCTCGATCCTGAAACTGCCGATCGCACAGTATCCGCCCATCGCGCCGCCGGCCGTCTCCATCACCGTCACCTACCCCGGCGCCTCGGCCGAAACGGTGCAAAGCACGGTTGTGCAGGTCATCGAGCAGCAGTTGAGCGGCATCGACCACCTGCTGTATTTCTCGTCGGCCAGCAACAAGGACGGCAGCATCAGCATCACGCTGAGCTTCGCGCAGGGCACCAACCCGGACATCGCGCAGGTCCAGGTGCAGAACAAGCTGCAGCTGGCGCAGCCGCGGCTGCCGCAAGCCGTGCAGCAACAGGGCATTCGCGTCGCCAAGGCCACCAAGAACTTCCTGGTCGTGCTCGGCTTCGTGTCCACCGACGGCAGGCTGTCAACGGTCGACCTCAGCGACTTCATCGCCTCCACCGTGCAGGACCCGCTCAGCCGCACCAACGGCGTCGGCGACTACCAGCTGTTCGGCTCCGAATATGCCATGCGCATCTGGCTCGACCCGGCCAAGCTGGTCAATTACGGCCTGACCCCCGGCGACGTCAGTACCGCCATTCAGGCCCAGAACGTCCAGGTCGCCGCCGGCGAACTGGGCGGGCTGCCGGCAGTGCCGAACCAGCAGCTCAACGCCACGATCATCGGGCCGTCCTACCTCCAGACGCCCGAGGAGTTCGGCAAGATCCTGCTCCGTGTGCAGGCAAGCGGCGCCCGCGTGCTGCTGAGCGACGTCGCCCGCGTCGAACTCGGCGGCGAGGTCTACTCCATCAGCACCAAGTACAACGGCAACCCGGCCTCGGCGATCGCGATCAAGCTGGCCAGCGGCGCCAATGCGCTAGACACTGTCAAGGCGGTCCGCGCCACGGTTGAAAGCCTGCGTCCCAACTTCCCGCCCGGCGTCGACGTGATCTACCCGTTCGACACCACGCCGTTCGTGCAGCTCTCGATCGAGGAAGTGGTCAAGACGCTGGCCATCGCGGTCGTGCTCGTGTTCCTGATCATGTTCCTGTTCCTGCAGAACTTCCGCGCTACGCTGATCCCCACCATCGCGGTGCCGGTCGTGTTGCTCGGCACATGCGGCGTGCTGCTGGCGTTCGGCTATTCGATCAACAGCCTGACGATGTTCGGCATGGTGCTGGCGATCGGCCTCCTGGTCGACGACGCCATCGTCGTGGTCGAGAACGTCGAACGCGTGATGCACGAGGACCATCTTTCGCCCAAGGAAGCCACGCGCAAATCGATGGACGAGATCTCCGGCGCGCTGGTCGGCATCGCACTGGTGCTGACGGCGGTGTTCCTGCCGCTGTCGTTCTTCGGCGGCTCCACCGGCGTCATCTACCGGCAGTTCTCCATCACCATTGTCAGCTCCATGGTGCTGTCCGTCGCAGTGGCGCTGATCTTCACCCCCGCACTCTGCGCCACCATTCTCAAACCCGGCGAGGGCGAGAAGAAGAAGGGTTTCTTCGGCTGGTTCAACCGTAAGTTCAACGCCGGCAACAAGCGCTACATCGGTGGCGTCAAGGGCATCATCGCCCACCCGTTCATCTCGATGATCGTGTTCTTCGGCATCGTCGCCGTGATGGTGGTGATGTTCATCCGCATTCCCAGCGGCTTCCTGCCGGAAGAGGACCAGGGCGTGCTGTTCGTCCAGGTCACGGCTCCGCCCGGAGCAACGGCCAATCGTACTCAAGCGGTGCTGGACGAGATGGCCGACTACTTCCGCAAGGAGGAGGCCAGCAACGTCGAAGGCGTGCTGGAGGTCAACGGCTTCAGCTTCGGCGGCCAGGGGCAGAACTCCGGCCTTGGCTTCATCAAGCTCACTGATTGGAGCAAACGGCCTGGCTCCGAGAACAAGGTCCAGGCCATCGCCGCCCGTGCGCAGGCGCGTTTCGGCAAGATCAAGGATGCCCAGGTGTTCGCGTTCGCACCGCCGGCGGTGCTGGAATTGGGCAACGCCACCGGCTTCGACTTCGAGCTGCAGGATAGTGGCAACAAGGGCCACACGGCGCTGATGAACGCCCGCAACCAGCTGCTGGGCATGGCGGCGCAGGACAAGCAGATGGTGGCCGTTCGCCCCAACGGGCTGAACGACGAACCGCAATACACCATCAAGATCGACCGCGAGAAAGCCAACGCCCAGAGCTTGAGCCTCGCCTCGATCAACACGACGCTGTCGGCGGCCTGGGGCTCGTCCTACGTCAACGACTTCATCGATCGCGGCCGGGTCAAGCGGGTGTTCATGCAGGGCGAGTCCAACTCCCGCATGTTGCCATCCGAATTGGACGGCTGGTACGTCACCAACACGCTCGGTCAGATGGTCCGCTTCTCGTCGTTCGCGACCGGCGAGTGGACCTATGGCTCCCCGAAGCTCGAGCGCTACAACGGCTTGCCGTCGGTGGAAATCTTGGGATCCCCGGCACCGGGGCTGAGCAGCGGCGACGCGATCAAGGCGATGACCGAGTTGGCCAAGAAGCTGCCGGACGGCTTCACCTATCAGTGGACCGGCTTGTCCTATGAGGAACAGGCCTCGGGGTCGCAGACCCTGGCGTTGTATTCCGGGTCGCTGATCGTGGTGTTTCTGTGCCTGGCCGCGCTCTACGAAAGCTGGACGATCCCGGTCGCGGTGCTGATGGTCGTGCCGCTCGGCGTGCTCGGTGCCGTGCTAGCGACGTCGCTGCGCGGGTTGGACAACGACGTGTATTTCCAAGTCGGCCTGCTCACCACGATCGGGCTGGCGGCCAAAAACGCCATTCTGATCGTGGAATTCGCCAAGGCCAACTACGATGCCGGCAAGGGATTGGTCGAGGCCGCGGTGCTCGCCGCCCAGGAGCGGCTGCGGCCGATCCTGATGACGTCGCTGGCCTTCGTGCTCGGCGTGTTGCCGCTGGCGATCTCGACCGGCGCCGGCTCCGGCGGGCAGAACGCGATCGGCACCGGCGTGGTCGGCGGGATGCTGTCAGCGACGGTGCTGGCGATCTTTATGGTGCCGTTGTTCTTCGTGGTCATCCTGCAGCTGTTCCGGGTAAAGTCGGCCGCCGAGATGGAAAAGCAGCCGGCGGAGGCGGCGGAATGAGCCGCCGCGTCGCACTCTCTGCTGTTGCCGTCGCGTTGTTGGGTGGTTGCTCGTTGATCCCCGACTACTCTCGGCCCGACCTGCCGGTCACGCCCGCCTACCCGACCGGCCCGGCTTATACCGACACGCGCCTGCCAGCGGCGCAGACCGGTCCGGCGGCCGTGACGGTCGGATGGCGCGAGTTCTTCCCCGACCAGCGCTTGCAGGCACTGATCGCCATTGCGTTGCAGAATAACCGCAACCTACGCGTTGCCGCTCTCAACGTGGAGCGGGCACAGGCGCAATTCCGAGTCCAGCGGTCGGATCTGTTTCCCCACATCAGCCTGTCCGGGATCGGCCAGTACGGCACCTTGCCGGAGAGCACATCCATCACGAGCAGCGGCGCAGGCGCCGGAGCGGCGGCCGGAGCCGCTGGCGGAGCCCTCGGCGGCGCCAACGCAGTCGCCAGTTCGCCGACCAGCCTGCAGACGACCGGCGGGCAGCACATCTCGTATCGGTACTATAACGTGGGTCTCGGCTTCGCAGCCTACGAGCTGGACCTGTTCGGCCGCCTGCGCAGCCTCTCGGCCCAAGCGTTCGAAGCCTACCTCTCGACGGCCGAGACGGCGCGCAGCACGCAGATCAGCTTGGTGGCCGAAGTCGCCAGCGCCTATCTGAGCACCGTGGTCGATGCCGCGCTGCTGAAGATCACCGAGGACACGGTCAAGAGCGAGCAATCGGCCCTGGACCTGACCAACACGCAATTCCAGGGTGGCATCACCACGCTGCTGAGCGTGCGGCAGGCGGAGACGGCGGTGGAGACCGCCAGGGCCAATCTATCGCTCTACACACGGCAGGCGGCGCAGGACGAGAACGCGCTGGTGCTGCTCCTCGGCCAGCCGGTGCCGGCCGACCTGCCGCCGGGTCGCGGGCTGGATCAGCAGGACCTGTTGTCCAACCTGAACGCCGGGCTGCCGTCGGACCTGCTGCTGCAGCGTCCGGACATCCGGGCAGCCGAGCACACGCTGCTATCGGCCAACGCCAGCATCGGCGCGGCACGGGCGGCATTCTTTCCGTCGATCTCGCTGACCACCAGCGGCGGCGTAGCCGGCAACCAGCTCAGCCGGCTGTTCACCGGCGGCGGCCTGACATGGAGCTTCTCGCCGCAGCTCAACCTGCCGATCTTCACCGCCGGCCAGAACCAGGGCAACCTCGACCTGGCGAAGACGGAAAAGAACATCGACATCGCTCAGTACGAACAGACGATCCAGACCGCCTTCCGCGAAGTTTCGGACGCGCTGGCGGGGCGGGCGACCTATGTCGACCAGGTGCAATCTCAGCAGCGGCTGGTGGATGCGGCGGCAGACAGCCTGCGATTGTCGTTGCTGCGGTTCCGGGCGGGGGTGGATTCGTTCCTGCCAGTGCTGCAGGCGCAGCAGACGCTGTATCCGGCGCAGCAGAACCTGCTGAGCCTGAAGCAGGCGCAACTGACCAACCTGATCAACCTCTACAAGGCGCTCGGCGGCGGCTTGAGCGACACCAGCACCGTCCAATCGGTGGCCTCCACGCAGTAGCTTCGGGCGAGGTTGTCTACTCTGCTGAAACAAAGTTCTTTTCCTCGGACGCTTGCCCGGGGATGATGAGGTGTTGCGCCGCCCGCGCGACATGAACTGAAAGGAGCTGCGCCGATGCGTATCCATGCAGGCTACGACATTGCCTTTGATTGCAGCCAGCCAACGCCGATGCTGCTGCAGATCGCTGTCCATCCCAGCCGGACCAAGGATATGCTCACTCCGGGCATCATCGAGTTCCAGCCGCCGATCCCGGTCTCGACCTATGTCGACGGCTTCGGCAACGTCTGCACCCGCGTTGTCGCGCCAGCCGGCCGGCTGAGCATTTCGACACGCTTTGACATCCAGGATAGCGGGCTTCCAGACCGTGTCTCTCCCGAAGCGATGGAGCACCGGGTCGAGGACCTGCCGGACGACGTGTTGGTCTACCTACTCGGCAGCCGGTATTGCGATACGGACCGGCTCAGCGATATCGCCTGGTCGCTGTTCGGCAACACCAAGCCGGGCTGGTCCCGAGTGCAGGCGATCTGCGACTTCGTCCACCAGCGCATCAAGTTCAACTACATGGACGCGAGCGAGACGCGCACCGCGTGGGACGGCTACACCGAGCAGAAGGGCGTGTGCCGCGACTTCGCGCATCTCGCCATCGCACTGACCCGGTGCATGAACATCCCCGCCCGCTACTGCACGGGCTACCTGGGCGACATGGGCACGCCGAAGCCCTGGGCCGCCGGCGATTTCAGCGCCTGGTTCGAGGCTTATCTCAGCGGCGAGTGGCACACCTTCGATGCCCGCTTCAACGTGCCGCGCATCGGCCGCATCCTGATCGCGCAGGGACGCGACGCGACGGATTGCGCGATCTCGACCACTTTCGGCAAGCACCGGCTCGCCGGCTTCATCGTGATCACCGACGAGGTCGAAATGACCGAACCGGTCGGCTAGAGGCTTCAGCCCCGGGGCGCCCCGTGCGTCCTGGGGCCCGAGCGAGGCTCACGGAACGGTCACCTCCAGCGACTGCCACCCTGGAGAGGCGCTTTATTATTGCTGTAGTTCAGCCCCGGGTCTGACTGTCCGCCCCGACGCGGGCAACCAAGCCGGCGTCTTCAGTGAATGCGCGCCCCCCGACCGCCACGTTCAGGGCGCGGTTGGGCGAGGCCAGGCGCGCCATCGCGATCGTGGTCGTCAGGTCGCCGAGCCGGTCCAAGCGGTCGTGCGCCGGGCTGAGCGACAGGTCGAGCCGGTCGAACCAGGTGCCGGCCAGAAGCGCACCGAGTTCGTCGTCATTGTCCGGGAACTCGCAGCGAACCTGCCACCCGCCGGCCCGCAGGGTCTGGGCGGACATCGCCGCGCCCAGCGCGTGCGGCTCGCCGGATTGCGGTGCAACCAATGCGAGGCCGGCAAAGACGAGGTCGACCGGCGCATCCTGATCTAGCTGCCGCATCACCGTGTGCAGGGTGAACAGGCCGAGGCTGACGTCCAACTCGCTGCACTCATCGCGCGACCAGCCATCGCCCAAATCGCGCGCTGCGGCGGTGAACAGGGCCGTCCGGGCGACCGACGCGCCACCGGCAGGTCCGGTTGCCGACCGCACCAGCGCCAGGGCGGCATCGACGTCGTCGGCCCGCAGCAGCCCGGCCAGCCGCGCGCCAGCGGTGGTCTGCAGCAAGTGCGGCACGATCTCGGCCGTCACGATGGATTCCAGCGCCACCAGCCGTCCGGCCGATCCGGGCATGGGTGCGAGCCGGTCCAGGATGTGGGCGGCGTGCTCGGGCCGGCGACGCAGCGCCGCCAGCAGTTTCGGCGGCGGCGTGATCACCTCGCGCGTCCCTGCCGACTGCACGCCGTCGGCCAAGGCGAGCTTCATGCTCCAGCCATGAAAATTGCGCCGGGCGGTGGGACGCCGGGTCAGCACCTCGATGTCGGTGTGCCGGGCGTCGCCGTTGATGGAGCGCATGACCCGGGCCACGGCATCGTCGGGCCCCTCGAGCCACTGAAAGAAGCTCGCATCATCGTAGAGCATCAGCCCGGTGATGGCTTCGGCCCGGTTGCGGCGCTCGGCGACCTTGGTCAGGTCCAGCAATTCGATAGGTGTCAACGGCCGGATCGCCCGGCTTCGGTAAACCAGGGTCGACAGCTTGGGCTGATTGCCGCTGACACTCGCCTTCGACACGCAAACCGCTTCGCTCATCGCCGCCTTCCTGTTTTTGGACGGGGTGGTGAGATGCAAACACAGGAAGCAGCCTGGCTGCATCCATGGAAGGTTCGCATCCAACCGGGACACCTCGCCCAGGGATCAGCGCTCC
>CAZTJC010000010.1:11019-17129 GCA_964613945.1 uncultured Acetobacteraceae bacterium | reverse complement strand
CATCCATGGAAGGTTCGCATCCAACCGGGACACCTCGCCCAGGGATCAGCGCTCCAGCAGGTCTCCTGGCTCGCGGATCGTCGTGTTGACCTGGTTTTCCTGGGACTGCATCCCGAAAACCATGGCGTCCCGACGCTTCCCGCTTGCAGGTGCAGGGCAGCCCCGGCATCACGCCGGCGTCCTACTTAGCCTCTCACCTACCGGGCTCGAGGAACCGAAGCAGCCTCAAATTCATCCCACTACACTATTTCGTCAACTCAATTCGCTGCTGCGGCGCAGCACAGGCGGGCTGCGTATTTGACCCGGTGAAAACGATCGGCATCGCTGCCAAGCTAAGCTCCGTGTCAGGGAGTGTTGCGTCGCAGATGCTGAGTGTTTCCACGCGAATGGTCTGCATCGGTGAATGCATGGTCGAGTTGTCGGAGCGGGCGGACGGCACGATCGGCCGGGCGTTCGGCGGTGATACGTTGAACACCGCGCTGTACCTCGCCCGCCTCGGTGTTCCGGTCGATTACGCCACCGTGCTGGGTGACGATCCGTTCAGCGACGAGATGGTCGCGGCCTGGCGGAAGGAAGGGATCGGGACCGACCTGGTGCTGCGTCTGCGCGGCAGGTTGCCCGGGCTTTATCTCATCCGGACCGATGCTGCCGGCGAGCGCACATTCTTCCATTGGCGCGACAGTGCGCCGGTGCGCGACCTGTTCGCTGCACCGGGTCTGGCAACGGTGACGGACACGATGATGCAGGCGGGCTTGATCTACCTGTCGGGCATCACGCTGTCGCTGTTCGGAGGCGCGGCCCGCGAGGCGCTGTTCGCGCTGCTGCGGCAAGCCCGCGGCGCCGGCGCCCAGATCGCGTTCGACACCAACTATCGCGCGCGCGGTTGGCCGGACCCGGTCGCCGCGCGGGAGGCCTACGAGCGGGCATTCGGTCTGAGCGACATCGTGCTGGCCGGTGTGGAGGACCTGGCGCCGGTGTTCGGCTCCGCCGACGCGCATGACGCGATGGCGCGGTTGCGCGCCGCCGGCGTGGCGGAGGCGTTAATCAAGCTGGCCGATCCCGCGTGCCACGTCATGAGCGCCGACAGCGACGATCTGGTGATCGCCGATCCTGTCGCCACCGTGGTCGACACCACTGCCGCCGGAGACAGCTTTGCTGCCGGCTATCTCGCCGCCCGCGCTGCCGGGCGACAACCCATCGACGCTGCCCGCGCCGGCCATCGCCTCGCCGGCGTGGTCATCGGCCATCGGGGCGCCATCATCCCGCTTGCATCCATGCCGTCACCCAGCCTCGAGGCCTCACCATGACCGACATTGCCACCTTGCTCCGCGCCGCCCGCCTGGTGGCGGTGCTGACCATCGAACGCACGGAAGACGCCGTACCGCTTGCCCGAGCCCTGGTCGCCGGCGGCGTTCGCACGCTGGAGATCACGCTGCGCACCGCAGCCGGTGCCGACGCGGCCGCAGCGATCCAGGCCAACGTGCCGGACGCGGTGGTGGGGCTCGGCACGGTGCTGACGGTGAGCGACCTGCAACTTGCCCAACGCCTCGGCCTGCCCTTCGCGTTCAGCCCGGGCGCGACGCCGGAGTTGCTGGATGCGGCGCGCGACCTCGGCGTGCCGTTCGTGCCCGGTATCGCCACGGCATCGGAGCTGATCGCCGCTGCCGCCCGTGGCTTCAAGGCGGTCAAACTGTTCCCGGCGGAGCAGCTCGGCGGCATTGGCGCGCTGAAGGCCCTGGGCGGACCATTCCCGAGCACGCTGTTCAACCCCACCGGCGGAGTGACAGAGCACAACATGCGCGACTACCTGGCGCTGCCCAACGTCATGGCGGTGGGCGGCTCCTGGTTGGCGCCTCAGGCCGATATCGCGGCGGCAAACTGGTCTGCGATCACCGAGCGCGCCGCTCGTGCGATCGCGCTCACGCGGTAAGCAGCCACGACCGCTAAGCCGGCACTTTGGCCGCCGGCACCGGGTGACCGTCGGTGCTGAGCGAGCCGCCACCGGCGAGATAGGCGGGGCCCCCACGCAGTTGGGCACGGCCTCGCTCGCCATGGTGCAAGCCGCCCAACACGGGGAAAAGCAACTCGGAGACCCGATAGCACTCCTCGAGATGCGGATAGCCGGACGCGATCACGGTATCGATGCCTAGCGCCTGATACTCGCGGATGCGTTCGGCGACCGTCTCGGGATCGCCGACCAGGGCAGTGCCGGCACCGCCGCGGACCAGCCCGACGCCGGCCCAGAGATTGGGCGATACGACCAGCCGGTCGCGACGTCCGCCATGCAGCGCCACCATGCGGCGCTGGCCTTCGCTGTCGCTCTCCCGCTGCAGCTTCTGCTGCGCCTGCGCGATCACGTCGTCCGACAGGTGCTGGATCAGCGCGTTCGCCGCGTCCCAAGCCGCATCCTCGGTCTCGCGCACGATCACGTGCAACCGAATGCCAAACCGCACCGTGCGCCCGACCGCTGCAGCCCGGCGGCGCACGTCGGTAATCTTCTCGGCCACCGCGGCCGGGGGCTCGCCCCAGGTGAGATAGACGTCGCACTGCGTCGCAGCCAGCGCGTGACCCGGCGCCGAGGAGCCACCGATATAGATCGGCGGATATGGCTGCTGCACCGGGGGGAAAAGCAGCTTGCCCCCCTTGGAAAACAAGTATTTGCCTTCGAAATCGACAGTCTCGCCGCGCATCAAGGCGCGGTAGATCTGCAGGAACTCCTCCGTCTGCGCGTAACGCTCGTCATGCCCGAGGCGCAGCCCGTCGCCCGCCAGGTCCAGCGGTGTCCCGCCGCTCACCACGTTGACCAGCAGGCGCCCATCGCTCATCCGGTCGAACGTCGCCGCCTGCCGCGCCGCTTCTCCCGGCAGCGTCATCCCCGGACGCACCGCCACCAGGAACTTGAGCCGCTCCGTCACCGATGCCAGCCCGGCGCCCACGGTCCAGGCGTCCTCGCACCCGCGCCCGGTCGGGATCAGCACGCCATGGTAGCCGAGCGTGTCGGCAGCCTGGGCGATGGAACGCAGATAACGGTGATCGATGGTGCGCTGCCCGACCTTGGTGCCGAGATAGCGACCATCGCCGCCGGTCGGCAGAAACCAGAAGAAATCGAGTGGCCGATCTGCAGGAACGGGCGGTGTGGTGATGGAGTTCATGGTCTCGTGTCCCGGATGAATGATGTCAGCGCGTGTCCGCCGCCTGCCAGGCGTGCTGCCAGACGGCGGCGCGGACATCGATGCGCGACGGAATGATACGCAGGCGGGCGAAAGTGTCGACGATCTCCTGCTGCTGGGCGATGATCCGGTCGTCCATCGGTTGAACGGCGTAGATGCCGCGCGCGGCCGAGATGCGTTGCGGCACGATGGGCACGCCGGTGACCGTGCTCAGCACCTGGGCCAGCGCCTCCGGGTTGGCCCGCGCCCAGGCGGCGGCCTCGTTGATGGTGGCGAGCACGCCGATGACCGTTTCGGCCTGCCGATGGGCGAAGTCGCGGTTGGCCATGAAGAAGGAGTTGCTGGGGGCGATGCCTTCCGCCGTCGTCAGCGTGCGATTCGCCGGGTCCTGCTGCGCGATGGCGAAGAAAGGGTCCCAGATCGACCATGCATCGAGCGCGCCGGAGCGGAACGCCGCCGCGGCGTCGGGCGGCTGCAGGAACACCTGTTGCACGTCTGCCGGGGTCAGCCCGGCGGTCGCCAGCACTTTGATCACCACGTTATGCGCACTGGATCCCTTGGTGAATGCCAGGCGCTTGCCGCGGAGGTCGGCGATCGTATGAATTGGACCGTCGGCGCGAACCAGCACGCCGGCATTCGTGCCGACGATCGGTTGTCCGCCGACATAGACCAGGGCGCTGCCGGCTGCCTGGGCGAAGATCGGCGGCGTGTCGCCAGTGGCGCCGAAATCGACCGCGCCGGCGTTCAACGCCTCCAGCAGCGGCGGCCCGGACGAGAACTCGACGAAAGTCGCCGCGATGCCTTTCTGCTCCAGCAGTTTCCGCTCGCGCACGATCACCAGCGAGCCGTTCTTCTGGTAGCCGATCCGCACCGGAGCAGCCGCCCGGGCGATGGCGGGCATGGCGAGCAGCCCGGCCGTGGCCGCCAGCAGCGTGCGGCGATGAAATGCGATCGGCATCGGTGATCTCCCAGTTGAGATGTCAGGCGGCATGCTGATGCACGCCCAATTGGTTCAGCAGGCGCTCCCGCAGGGCGGCAAAGCCGGGATGGGCGCGGTCGCGGGGGCGGGGCTGCGGGTTCGGCAGATCCAGCGTGATCCGTCCGTGCTCGAGCACCAGCAGCCGGTCGGCCAGCGCGACGGCTTCATCGACATCATGGGTGACGAGCAGGGTCGCCGGGCGATGGCGCGACCACAAATCGATGATCAACTCGTGCATGCGCAGCCGGGTCAGCGCGTCGAGCGCGGCAAACGGCTCGTCGAGCAAAAGCAGGGCGGGTTCGCGCACCAGCGCCCGGGCCAGCGCTGCCCGTTGCGCCTCGCCGCCCGAGAGCGTGCCGGGCCAGGCGTCGAGACGATGCGCCAGGCCGACTTCACGCAGCGCCGCTTCGGCCCGCGGCCGGCTATCGGCCCCGTGCTGACCGAGTGCGACGTTCTGCCACACCGATTTCCAGGGCAGCAGCAACGGTTGCTGGAACACGACGGAGGCAGGTTGCGGTATTTCGACCGTGCCGGCCGGCGCCGGGTCGAGCCCGGCCAGGGTGCGCAGCAAGGTCGTCTTGCCGGACCCGCTGGCGCCGAGCAGGGCGACGAACTCGCCGGGCGCAATGTCGAGGTCTAGGCGATCCAGCACCGGAGGCCGGTCGGCGGCGAATTGCCGCGTCAGTTGCCGGACGCGCGTGGTGCCGGTCATGCCCGCACCAGGCTCGGCCGCCAGGCCAGCAATCGCCGCTCGAAGACGCGGACGATCGTGTCCACGGCGAGACCGAGCAGCGCGTAGAGCACCAGCCCCACCATGATGATGTCCGTGCGCAGGAAGTCGCGCGCATCGTTGATCATGTAGCCGATGCCGGAATGGGCGTTGATCTGCTCGGCCACCACCAGCGACAGCCACGCCACGCCCAGGCTGAACCGCAACCCGGTGAGCGCCGCCGGCAGGGCGCCCGGCAGGATCACGTGCCGGATCAGCCCGGCGCGGTCGAGCCCGAACGTGCGGCCCATCTCCACCAGCTTGGGATCCACGCCGCGGATGCCGGAAAACAGGTTGAGGTAAATCGGAAACGCAGCGCCGAGCGCCACCAGCGCGATCTTCGGCGTCTCGCCGATGCCGAGCCAAAGGATGAACAACGGCACCAGCGCCAGGAACGGCAGGGTGCGCAGCATCTGCATCGGCGCGTCGATGATGTCCTCGCCCACTCGCGACAATCCGGCCAGGATCGCCAACGCCCCGCCGATCGTCACCCCGATGACCAGGCCAGCCGCCACCCGCGCCAGCGACACCGCCACGTTCAACGCGAGATCACCCGATAGGGCGAGATCCCAACCGGCGGCCACGATCTGCAGCGGTGAGGCCAAGGTGCGCGGTGACAGCAGCCCGGCGCTGGAGACCGCCTGCCAGACCAGCAGCAGCACGAGTGGCGAGACGACCCGGCGGAACGGCACCGCCCAAGTAAACGGAACTGAGCGCCGGCGAACCCTGGGTGCGAGGGCCGGTGCGGTGGCGAGGGAGTGGGACATGATCTAAGGGTCGCGATCGGCAACACTTAAAACAACAGAACAGATTGGCAAAAGCAGCGCCACAGGAGGAAACTTTACTCTGCTGCGAATGGATTCGATGGAGAGTTGTTTCAGGAACACTGCTTCCGTCAATCATCAGGCAGAACCATTCATCTCCCGCTCGATGCTGCTCGGAGGAGCATTTCTCCAAAGCAGCGTCGCCAGAGATTAAAGTCACTTTTAAGCCGGTAGAGACCGGCGCCCGACACCTCAGGCACCCGACCGCGCCGCGCTTGCCGACCGATGGTCATCGAAACGACGTTTCGTTGTAACAGAACTGACATCAGTGGCGCTTAGGAGAGCGCCGTGTCCGACGTTGTCCTGCCGCTATCCGCCCTCGC
Source organism: uncultured Acetobacteraceae bacterium (assembly GCA_964613945.1). Lineage (GTDB taxonomy): Bacteria > Pseudomonadota > Alphaproteobacteria > Acetobacterales > Acetobacteraceae > JAVVHH01. Next base: position 11,064 of record CAZTJC010000010.1, on the reverse strand, counting down.
CGCCCCCGCCCGACGCCGCAGTCGCGCCGCCGGCACCAGCGCCCT
>CAZTJC010000010.1:0-10919 GCA_964613945.1 uncultured Acetobacteraceae bacterium | reverse complement strand
CCGCCCTCGCCGCCCCCGCCCGACGCCGCAGTCGCGCCGCCGGCACCAGCGCCCTTCTCCTGCTGCTGCCGTCGCTCGGCTTCCTACTCGCGTTCACCTACTGGCCCATCGTCCAGGTCACCGCCCGCGCACTCCTGGTGCAGCGTTTCGGCACCGCAGGAACGGTCGGCGTGGGCAACTTCGCTCGCCTTTTCTCCGATCCGGCCTTTGCCCAGGCGGCGGCGAACACCGCCATCTTCGCCGTCGCCACGATCGTTCCCAGCATCGTGCTCGCGCTGCTGTTCGCACTCGCCCTGCAAGGCACCGGCGCGCTGACCGGGTTGCTGCGCAGCCTGTTCGTGCTGCCCATGATGGTGCCGCTGGTTGCCGCGGCGACGCTGTTCACCTTCCTGCTGCTGCCCGGCGATGGCCTGGTCGATCACTATCTCGCCCGCTTCGGTCTCGACATGACCAACTGGCTCGGTGATCCTAGCCTGGCCCTCGGCGCCATCTCGGCCATCACGGTGTGGAAGAATGCCGGCTACTACATGCTGTTCTTCCTCGCCGGGCTGGCCGGCGTGCCGCCCGAGTTGCACGAAGCGGCCACGCTGGACGGCGCGTCCGCCTGGACCCGCGCCCGGTGCATCACCCTGCCGCTATTGGGCCCGACCTTCGCCTTCGTGCTGGTAATCGCCGCGGTCAACGTGCTGGTGCAGGTTGACCACGTCATCGTCATGACCGGGGGCGGCCCCTCGGGCAGCACCAACCTGCTGCTGAGCTACATCTACCAGCAGGCGCAGCAGAACAACGATCCCGGCCTGGCCGCCGCGGCCACCGTGGTCAGCGTCGCCTGCCTGCTCGGGCTGGCGCTGGTCAGTCTGCGCACCCTCGAGCGGGGTATTCATTATGAAAGCTAAGGGACTCACCGTCGGGTTGGTCCTGGTCGGCGCGCTGGCGGTGCTGTGGGCGATCCCGTTCGTCTGGATGCTGGTGGCCAGCGTGCGACCGGGCTTCTCGCCCGACATCGCGAGCCTGGCGCCGCCGCCGCCCTACGTTGCGGAGAACTACGTCGATGCCTGGGAGAGCGGCAGCTTCCCGCTCTGGTATCTCAACACCGCGATCGTCTGCCTCGGCATCCTGTTGATCCAGTGCATCACCGTTTCGCTCGCCGGCTACGCGTTCGCGCGCCTGAACTTCCGCTTCCGGTCGCTGATCTTCGGGCTGTTTCTCGTTCAGCTATTGCTGCCGCCGCCGTTGCTGCTGGTGCCGAACCTGTCGACGCTGGTGTCGCTGCATCTCTACGACACGCTGCCCGGCATCATGGCGCCCTACTGCGCCAGCGCGTTCGGCGTGTTCCTGATGCGCCAGACGTTCCGGCAGTTGCCGCGCGACTACGAGGAAGCCGCCCTGCTGGACGGGGCGTCCAACCTGCAGATCATCTGGCACGTGCTGCTGCCGCTGGCTGCGCCGGGTCTCGCCGCGTTCGCCGTGGTTTCGCTCACCAGTCACTGGAACGAGTTCCTGTGGCCGCTCATCGCCGCCAGCAGCCCGCGCAACCAGGTGCTGACCGTGGGTCTCGCCAGCTTCGCCTCCGGTGCAGAAGCCGGCGGCCAGTGGGGCGTCGTCGCGGCCGGGACCTTGATGGTCGCCGGGCCGCTGCTGGTGCTGTTCGCGGTGTTCCAACGCCGGATCACCGCGAGCTTCGCCTTTTCTGGAATCAAGTAGGAGTTTTGATGAATCTCACCCGCCGCGCCGCGCTTGCCGCGAGCGTCGCTTCCGCCATGGTCGCCAGCAGCCGATCAGCCTTTGCGGCCACCGAGCTAGACCTGTTCTTCCCCGTCCCGGTGCAGGGCAAGCTCGCCAACGAGATGCAGCGCCTGGTTCGCGAGTTCAACGCCGCGCATCCCGACATCGTGGTCACGCCGGTCTATACCGGCAGCTACGACGACACCAACCTCAAGACCCGCAGCGCGATCCAGGCCGGCCGCCCACCCGGCGCCGTCATCATGTCCGCCAATTTCGTGCGCGAGTACGTCATCAACGATGAGATCATCCCGCTCGACCCGCTGCTCGGCAGCAGTCCGGCCGACTTCATGGCCAAGTTCTGGCCCGCGCTCCGCATCAACGCCACCGAGAACGGTCACGTCTACGGCGTGCCGTTCCACAACTCGACGCCGCTGCTCTACTACAGCGTGGACGCCTTCAAGGAGGCCGGGCTCGACCCGGAGAACCCGCCCAAGACCTGGGCCGACTGGGTCGACGCCGCGCAGAAGCTGACCAAGCGGGACGGCAGCACCACCACGCGTTGGGGCCTCATGCTCCCGGGAACCTACGACTACCTCGGCTGGCTCACCAGCGCGCTGGCCATGTCCGATGGTGGCGAGTTCTACAACGAGCGCTGGGGCGGCGAGGTGTATTTCGACAGCCCCAGCACGGTCGGCGCCATCACCCTGCTCGACGACATGGTGCACAAGTATAAGGTCGTGCCGGAAGGCGTCACCGACGCCAATGCCTGCACCTCAGCCTTCTTCAGCGGCCGCACCGCCATGATGATGCTCAGCACCGGCAGCCTGTCGTTCGTGCAGGAAGGTATGAAGTCGCCGTTCAAGGTCGCCTACCTGCCGTTCAACGTCGCCAACGCCGCCCCGATCGGCGGCGCCTCGCTGATCGTGCCGAAGGGTAACTCGCCCGAGCGGCAGAAGGCCGCCTGGACGCTGATCCAGTGGCTGACCAGCCCGGAGATCTCCGGCGCCTGGAGCCGCTTCACCGGGTATTTCTCACCGGTCAAAGCCGCCTACGACCTGCCGGCGATGCAGGACTTTCTGCAGAAAAACCCCAACGCCAAGATCGCGCTCGACCAACTCAACCTCTACGGCCGTTCCTGGTTCGCGACCTACAACACCGTTGGCGTCCGCAAGGCGCTCGAGGATCAGGTGCAGTCCGTGCTGTCCGGCCGCGCCAAGCCCGCCGATGCCGCCCGGCTGGCGCAACAGAACGCGGACGTGCTGCTGAAGCCCTACGTCGAGCAGACCGCTCTGAAGATGCCCAAATGAACCGCTTCACGGTCGCGCAACTCACCGACCTGCACGTCCGACCCGAGGGCGTGCCGGCCTACCGGGTTGCGGAAACCAACATGCTGACGGAGCGGGCGCTGCGCCGGGTCGCGGCGGAGAGCCCGGCGGTCGATGCGGTCATCATCACCGGCGACCTCACCGATTGCGGCCTACCGTCGGAATACGACCTGCTCGCCGGCATGCTGCGCCGGACGCTGACGATGCCGGTCTATCTGATCCCGGGCAACCACGACCGGCGCGAGGTGCTGCTTCAGCACATGCCGGCGACGCGCTCGATGGCGGGCGGCTTCGTCCAATACGCGGTAGATGATCTCCCCGTGCGTCTCGTCATGCTCGACACCGTGCGACCCGGCGCCGGCTATGGCGAGCTTTGCCAGCAACGCCTCGACTGGTTGGACCGAACGCTGGCGGAGCGGCCGAACCAGCCGACGCTGATCGGCATGCATCACCCGCCGTTCCAGTGCGGCATCGCTCACATGGACGGCATCGCCTTGCGCGCGCCCGAGGCGTTCGTCGCCGTGATCGCCCGGCATCGCCAGGTGCGGCGGATCGTCTGCGGCCACCATCATCGCCCCGTGGTGGCGCAGGTAGCGCAGGCCATCGCGTCGATCGCGCCGAGCGTGGCGCATCAGGTGCAACACGACCTCAGCATCGACGGACCCGCCGCCTTCGTCATGGAGCCTTCAGCGTTCGACCTGCATCTTTGGGACCAGCGTTCCGGCTTTGTCAGCCACACCGTGCTAGTCGACTCGTTCCCCGGGCCGTTCCCGTTCCTGTTGGACCCCGACTACCCCGGCTGCTCCGGCTGATTTGCGGTAATGCGTAGATGCTTATCTACGCATTACCGCATCAAGCGGCGTAGCATTGACCGCGCCCTCCGGCACGACGCCGGATAGGATGGAGGCAACCTGGCGGACCGTCTCTAGCGCCTGATGGTCCGCTGCCGCACGCGTCAGGCCGCCGATATGCGGGGTGGCCAACACGTCCGGCCGTCCAGCCAGTCGGGCGCTCGGCATCTGGTCCGGTGCGCGGCCGACATCCAGCGCGGCACCGGCGAGATGATGGCGATCGAGCGCATCGGCCAACGCGGTTTCGTCGACCAACTCGCCGCGCGACGCGTTGATGAACAGTGATCCCGGCCGCATGGTCGCGAAGGCTTCGGCATTCATCAGATCGGCAGTCTCCGCGGTTGCGACCGCGAGGCAGACCACCAGGTCCGACTGCGCCAGCAAGTCCACCAGCGGCACCGTCGCGACATCGCGCGCATACGGATCGGCCACCAGGACGGTGGCACCGAGCGCGCCCATCAGACGCACCAACTCCCGCCCAATCGCGCCATGGCCGATGATGCCCACCGTCGAGCCGGCGATCTGCCGGCCCATCCGCACTGGCGGCTGCATCCCGGCGCGATACGAGGCGACCGAGTTGGAAACACCGCGGCATAGGTCGATCGCCAGCCCGACGATCAGCTCGCATACCGCGGACACGAAGCCCGGCGACGCCCGGGTGACCAACACGCCGGCCGCCGTGGCCGCCGCAACATCGACCGTTCGGATATCGACCGCGCCGCGGCAGAACGCGACCAAGTCCGGCAACGCGGCGAACAACGCTGCCGACGCCGGCACCGCCCGGTCGGCCACGATGATGTGCGCGCCCCGTGCCACCGCGATCAGATTCTCCCCGACCAACGGCTTCCCGGTCCGGTTCAGTTCAACGTGCCCCAGCGCCTGCAGCTCGGCCAAGGCACGCGCGCCGTAATACAGCTCCCGCGCCTCGTCGGTATGGGTCAGGAAGATCAGGGTTTTGCACTGCCGACATCGGCCAGCCAGCCGGCCGCAGTCAGCGAGAAAGTGCCGACGCTGTCGCGCACGGCGACCTGGTAGATCGGCTGAAACAACACGATGATATTAGCCTGGTCCAGCAACACCTGCTGGAAGCGCAGCCAGAGTTGCGCCTGCTTGTCCTGGTCCGGCTCGCCCGTCGCGTCGCGCACGAGTTGCAGCACCTCCTCGGACGGCGTCCAGTGCACCCGCTTGGCCAGGCGCTGGGTCGCCGCACCCGCCCAGAGATAGTTGTTGACCGCAGGCGGGTTCCAGAACGTCAGCGCCGCCGTCGCCTTTCCGGTGATGAACTGGGTCCGCATGTTGACCTGATCCATCGGGTTCAGTTTCAGTCGGATGCCCACCCTCGCCAAGTCGGACTGAATCTTCTGTGCGATGGTGCCGTAGCTGACGCCGTCGATCACGGCCTGGCCGTAGCTCAGCTCGAACTCGAAGCCATCCGGCAGGCCGGCCTTCTGCAGTAGTTGCTTGGCCAGCGCGAGATCCTCCTTCGGCGCGAACTTGTCCGCATCCGCCTGAGTCGAGCCGAGAATCCCGACCGGCAGGAACGAAACCGGCCGGGTCGCCTGCCCACCGAGGAGCTTATTCTTGATGCCGTCGTAGTCGATGGCATGAGAGATCGCCTGCCGCGCTTCCTTGATGGCCAGCGCCTTGTTGAATTCGGCCTCCTGCGTCAGCGCCATGTAGACGAAGTCCAGGCTCTCCAACCGCTCGGCGCGGATCTTCGGGTCGGACGCCAGGCTGGCGATCTGCTCCGGGATCAGGTTGAACGCCACGTCCACGTCGCCGCGCTGCACGGCGAGCAACTGCGCCGCGCTATCCGGGATATGGCGGATGACGATGCGCGCATAGGGCGAGGTTCCGCGCCACGAGTTGGGGTTTCGCACCATCTGGATCTGCGCGTTTCGCGCCCACGCCGTGACCGCATAGGCACCCGACCCGGCGGTATGGGTGTTCAGCCAGTCCGTGGCCTTGTCGTTCTCGTCGGTGGTGCCGCCATGCTCGATGACGGTCTTGCGGTCCATGATGCCGAAGTTCGGTGCCGCCAGAATGTCCAGGATCGGTTCGGACGGCGCCTTGAGCGTGATGTCGACCGTGTAGGGGTCCACCACGGTGGTGCCCGCGATGTTGCCGATATAGAACGCCGACTGATCCTTGACGGCGAAGATGCGATCGAACGTCCATTTGACGTCCTCGGCCGTCAGGGTATTGCCGCTGAAGAACTTGACGTCCTGCCGGAGGGTGAAGCGCCATCCCTTGCCGTCTGGTGTGCGCGCCCATGCCGTCGCCAGACGCGGCACCGGCTCCGTGTAATGACCCGGCGCCAACGTCACCAACGTGTCATATGCCGCCTCGAGCGTGAGTGGCGGTGAGTAGTTGTTCTGTTTCGCCGGGTCGAGCGTGACGGTGTCGCCGATGTCCAAGCCGAGCACCAGCACGTCCTTGCGGGCTTGCGCATCGGCAGGCCTGCTGGCGCCGACGAGCGCTCCGCCCAGGAGGAGTTGCGACAGGGTGCGGCGGCTGAGTGGTATCATGGTGGCAGTTCCTCGTAGGCGACGCTTGGTGCGGTCGGTTACGAAAACGCTACGGACTATTTGACGCGAAGTCACCCGGCTTCCTACAACGGCGCATCGGCGGCCGAAGAGCTCCAGCCGAAGGAGGATCGTCGATGGTGCGCTTTCTGGCGTCGCGCTTGGCAACCGTCATCGGTATGGCGCTGCTGGCCACGCTCGCGATCTTTCTGATCGCCAACACGGTGCCAGGCGATCCCGTGCTGGCGCAACTCGGCGACCAGGCTGCCTCCGACCCGGCCTTCGTCGCCCGCTGGCGCCATGAGTTTGGCCTCGATCTGCCGCTGTGGCAACGTTACTTCGTCTTCCTGCGCGACCTGCTGCACGGCAATCTCGGCGTGTCGATCACCTCGCATCGCCCCGTGCTGCAGGACATTGAGGATTACGCGCCAGCCACGCTCGAATTGGCAACCATCGCCTTCCTGCTCGCCCTTGCCGTTGGTATCCCGCTCGGCATCCTGGCCGCCGTGCGCCGTGATAGCTGGATCGATCACCTGGCGCGCATGATCTCGCTCATGGGCGTGTCGGCACCGACCTTCTGGCTCGCCTTTATCGTGCTGGCGGTGTTCTACGGCCAGCTCGCCTGGGCACCCGGCCCGGGCCGGCTCGACCCGATCAGCTTTCCGCCCGAGAACGGCACCGGCTTCTTCCTATGGGACTACGCGCGGACGGGCGACTGGGACGGGTTCAAGGATGCGGCGGCCCATCTCGTGCTGCCCGTGATCGTGCTGGCGGCCGCCACGCTGGGGCTGATCACGCGCACGACGCGGGCCAGCATGCTGGAATGCCTGCGCCAGGATTACGTGCGCATGGGCCGTGCCAAGGGGCTGCGCGAGAAGGCGGTGATCGTCGGGCACGTGCTGCCGAATGCGATGATCCCGATCGTGACGCTCGGCGGCCTGGCTTACGCCAACCTGCTGACTGGCGCGGTGATGACCGAGACGGTGTTCTCCTGGCCCGGTCTCGGGCGCTACACCTTTCAGAGTGCAGCGACGCTGGACTTTCCGGCCATCATGGGCATCACGCTCATCGTCGCGGTGGTTTACCTGGTCATCAACCTGCTGATCGATCTCAGTTACGCCTTGCTGGACCCGCGGGTGCGGCAATGAGCGCGTCGGTCGCCGGATTGCGCCCGGTCGGCGCGGTGCCGAGCCGCTGGCGCCGGTTTCGGAGTTGGCAGCGCCGTTATGGTCTGCCGGCCCTGGGTGGCTTGCTAGTGCTGGCGTGGATCATCCTCGCCGTCGCCGCACCGCTGGTGTCACCATTCTCGCCGAACCTGGTCGATGTCAGCGTTCGCCTGCTGCCGCCTGGACCGATCCACCTTCTGGGCACGGACGAACTCGGTCGTGACGTGCTGAGTCGGCTGATCTACGGCGCGCGTATATCGCTGTTCACCGGCATCGTGGTCGTGTTCCTGGGCGGGCTCGTCGGCACACTCATCGGCGGGATCGCCGCCTATGTCGGCGGCTGGGTCGAGGAGGCGTTGATGCGCTTCACCGACCTCGTCCTGTGCTTCCCGCCCATCATCCTGGCACTGGCCATCGCCGCGGCGCTCGGGATCGGCACGACCAACACCATTATCGCCATCCTGATCGTCTGGTGGCCGAAATTCGCCCGCCTGGCCCGCTCGCTGGTGTTGCAGCAGCGCGCACGGGAATACGTCGAAGCCGCATTGATCGCCGGCTACGGTCCCGCGCGCATTCTCGGCCGGCATATCATCCCGAACGCGATCGGTCCTCTGGTGGTGCTGCTGACGCTGGACGTGGGCAACGCCATCATCACCTTCGCCGGGTTGTCGTTCCTCGGGCTCGGCACGGTGCCGCCGACGGCGGAATGGGGCGCCATGGTCGCCGAAGGCCGCGAACTGGTGCAGCAATGGTGGGTGGCGGCGTTTCCCGGCCTGGCGATCCTGACGGTCGTGCTCGGCTTCAACTTCCTCGGCGACGGCGTCAGAGACTGGCTCGATCCGCGGTCGGGTCTGTCATGAGCACGACCTTGGCAGCACCGGCCGACGCACCGGACGTCACGACCGAGCCGGTGCTCGAAGTGCGGGATCTGCAGACACATTTCCCGACCGGCGCCGGCACCATCCGCGCCGTCGATGGCGTCAGCTTCACCGTCGGCCGCGGCGAGACGCTCGGCATCGTTGGCGAGTCCGGTTCAGGCAAGAGCATGACCGCGCTCTCCGTTATGCGATTGCTCGAAACGCCGGGCCGCGTAGTGGGGGGCAGCGTACGCTTCTTGGGCCGCGATGTGTTGCAGATGCGGCCGGCGGAGATGCGGGCGCTGCGCGGCAATCAGATCGCGATGGTGTTCCAGGACCCGATGACCTCGCTTAACCCGGTGCTACGGATCGCTCGGCAGCTTCGCGAGGCGATGGTCGTACATGGCCGCTCGCCGGCCGAGGCTGGTCGCCGGTCGATCGCCCTGCTGCGCCGCATGGGCTTCAGCACGCCCGAGCGCACGCTACGCGGCTTCCCGCATCAGCTGTCGGGCGGCATGCGTCAGCGCGTGGTGCTGGCGATGGGCATGAGCAACGAGCCGGCGCTGCTGCTCGCCGACGAGCCGACCACGGCGCTGGATGTCACCATCCAGGCGCAGATCCTCGAGTTGATGCGCGAGCTGAACGCCGAGTTCGGCACCGCCATCGTGTTGATCAGCCATGATCTCGGGGTGATTGCCGGGCTGTGTTCGCGCGTGGTGGTCATGTACGCCGGTGAGGTGGTCGAAGAAGGGCCAACCGAGCAGGTGCTGGCCGATCCACGTCATCCCTATACCTGGGCGCTGATGAACGCCGTGCCGCGACTGGATTCGACTTTGGGCTCCCGGCGCCTGTCGACCATCGACGGCATGCCGCCCAGTCCGCTCGCCCAACACGGTGGCTGCCGTTTCGCACCGCGTTGCCCGTTCCGCGAAGCGGTATGCGACACGCATCCTACTCTGACACCGATGGGACCAGGACGCGCTTCACGCTGTTGGGTCGCCGCGCGCGGGGAGCACTTTCCAGCAGGGATTCCCGCTACGGCCGGCGTGCCGGAGCAGCGTGTGCAGCCCGACGCCCCTCCCCTGCTGGTCGCTACCGACTTGGTCAAGCATTTCCCGGTTCCGGGCGGCGGTTGGCTCGGTCGCAAGCGCGTCGTGCATGCCGTAGACGGCATTAGCCTTTCCATCCGCCGCGGTGAGGTGCTTGGCGTCGTCGGCGAGTCCGGCTGCGGTAAATCGACTCTCGGGCGGACGCTGTTGCGCCTCTACAAGCCTGATTCCGGCACCATCACCTATGATGGCCAGGCAATCGCCACTGCCACACAGGCGACCATTCGCCCGCTGCGCCGCCGTATGCAGATGGTGTTCCAGGATCCATACGGGTCGCTCAATCCACGCATGACGATCGGTGAGACACTCGCCGAGCCGCTGGCCTTTCACGCCCTCGCCCGGTCCGAGAACATTGCCTCCCGTGTGGCAACGCTACTCGATACCGTCGGCTTGTCATCAACGGCTGCTGGACGCTACCCGCACGAGTTTTCCGGAGGTCAGCGCCAGCGCGTTGCCATCGCTCGTGCGCTGGCCTTCGAACCTGAATTCATCGTCGCCGACGAGCCGATCTCCGCTCTCGACGTGAATATCCAAGCCCAGATCATTAACCTGATGGTCGACCTACAGGAGCGCCTCGGCCTTACCTACCTGTTTATCGCTCACGATCTGGCGGTGGTGCGACATATCTCCGACCGCGTTCTCGTCCTTCATCTCGGCAAGGTTGCCGAATTGGGCTCCGCTGCCGAATTATTCGCCGACCCGTTGCATCCGTACACTCGCTACCTCATTTCCGCCGTCCCGGTACCCGACGTCGTCGCTGAACGAAGCCGACCGCGCCTAGTGCTGCAAGGCGAACCGGCAAGCGCCATTGCGCCACCATCCGGTTGCCGGTTTCACACCCGCTGTCCGCTCGCGCAACAAATCTGCGGTCATACCGAGCCGCTTCTTCTGGAACATCGGCCAGGGCGTTTCGCTGCCTGTCACTTTCCCGGTTGATGCGCCCTTGAACTGAGTTATTCGCTTTCCGGAACCGTGCCGACCGTGCCGAGATACTGCGGGTCTTCGAACTCACCTGCATCGTCGTCATGAGTCATTCGCACGACCTGCGCGCCGAGGATGGAGCCGCCGAGCATTGCTCGTTCTGCCCGACGCAGACCGTCCTCAGCGGTACGGCAAGCGATGGCCACACCGGGCTTCAGGGTGCCGCGTGGTCCGGCAACGTAAGGTTGGTAGATGATCTGGGTAGTCGATGCCATGGATCGTTCCTCGCTGGCGAAAAACAGTCATGTGCTGAAGGAGCACACCGGCGGTCGATGTTAGCTGTGACGCTCGAGTCGCTTTGCCCTATATCATGTTCGCTAAAAGTTCTTCAACGGCTTGCCATGACTCAGGATATCGGCTTCGACGATCGCACGATCCAG
>CAZTJC010000009.1:0-129336 GCA_964613945.1 uncultured Acetobacteraceae bacterium | reverse complement strand
TCAGCCTGGAAGCGCAGCTCGAAGCCCGCGTGCTGATGATGTCGACCAACAACATTCTCAGCCCGGCCAACGGCAAGCCAATCATCGTGCCGAGCCAGGACATCGTGCTTGGGCTCTACTATCTCAGCATTGAGACGCCCGAGTTCCGTGAGCACCCGGACGAGGCCGTCTACGAGGGCGATAGGATGGTGCGCCCCGGCCCGACCACGTTCGGCTCGGTTGGCGAGATCGACTACGCGCTGAACGCCAAGGCGATTCAGCTGCACCAGAAGATCATCGCCCGCTGGGAGACGGTCGATGCCGATGGCAACAAGATCCGCCAGAAGGTCGTCACCACGCCGGGCCGGATGCTGATCGCGCAGATCCTGCCCAAGAACGTCAACGTGCCGTTCAGCCTGATCAACCGCACGCTGACCAAGAAGAACGTCTCGGACGTGATCGACGCCGTCTATCGCCATTGCGGCCAGAAGGAATGCGTGATTTTCGCCGACCGGATGATGGGGCTCGGCTTCGGCCAGGCCGCCAAGGCCGGCCTGTCTTTCGGCAAGGACGACCTGATCATTCCGGAAACCAAGCCGGAGCTGATCCTGAAGACCCAGGGCGAGGTCAAGGAGTTCGAGCAGCAGTATCAGGACGGTCTGATCACCGCCGGCGAGCGCTACAACAAGGTCGTCGACGCCTGGTCGCGCTGCACCGACGAAGTCGCCGGCGCCATGATGAAGGAGATCAGCAAGCAGGAGATCGGCACGCCCACCAACTCGGTGTGGATGATGTCGCACTCCGGCGCGCGTGGGTCTCCGGCCCAGATGCGTCAGCTCGCCGGTATGCGCGGCCTGATGGCCAAGCCTTCGGGCGAGATCATCGAGCAGCCGATCATCGCGAACTTCAAGGAAGGCCTCTCCGTCCTCGAATACTTCAACTCCACCCACGGCGCCCGTAAGGGCCTGGCGGACACGGCGTTGAAGACGGCGAACTCCGGTTACTTGACCCGGCGTCTCGTCGACGTGGCGCAGGACTGCATCATCGTTGAGCCGGATTGCGGCACCGAGCGCGGCCTGACGGTCAAGGCCGTCATGGACGGCGGCGAGGTCGTGGCCGGGTTGGAGGAGCGGACACTTGGCCGCACCACGGCCGAGGACGTACTCGACCCGACCACGGGCGAGCTGATCATCGGCGCCAACATGCTGATCGAGGAGCCGGAAGCCGAGGCGATCGAGAAGGCCGGTGTGGAGTCGGTGAAGATCCGCTCCGTGCTGACCTGCGACAGCCGCGTCGGCGTCTGCGCCGCCTGCTACGGGCGTGATCTCGCCCGCGGCACGCCGGTCAACATCGGTGAGGCCGTCGGCGTCATCGCCGCGCAGTCCATCGGCGAGCCCGGCACGCAGCTGACGATGCGCACGTTCCACATCGGCGGCGCGGCTCAGCGTGGCGCCGAGGTGAGCAACGTCGAGGCAAGCCATGACGGCGTCGTCACCATCCGCAACCGCGCGGTCGTGACGAACAGCCAGGGCTATCCCATCGTGATGTCGCGTAACTGCGAGATTGTGCTGCAGGATGACAAGGGTCGCGAGAAGGCGCGCTTCCGCGTGCCGTATGGCGCCCGCCTATTGTCCGACGACAACAAGCCGGCCAAGCGTAACGAGAAGCTGGCAGAGTGGGACCCCTACACCCTGCCGATCATCACCGAGCTGCAAGGCCAGGTGGAGTATCTCGATTTGCTCGACGGCGTCACGATCGTGGAGCGCGTCGATGAGGTCACCGGGCTCACGTCCCGCGTGGTGGTCGACTACAAGCAGGCTGCCAAGGGTGTCGACCTGCGGCCGCGTCTGCAGCTGAAGGATGAGAAGGGCGAGGTGCTCACCCTGCCCAACGGTGCCGAGGCGCGCTACTTCCTCAATCCGGACTCGATCCTTTCGGTCGAGAATGGCGCCACGGTGGCGGCGGGCGACGTGCTGGCACGTATCCCACGTGAGGGCAGCAAGACGCGCGACATTACCGGTGGTCTGCCGCGAGTGGCGGAACTGTTCGAAGCCCGGCGTCCGAAGGACCACGCGATCATCGCCGAGATGGATGGTCGGGTGGAATTCGGGAAGGACTACAAGGCGAAGCGCCGGGTCATCGTCCGCAACGACGAGGCCGGCACCGAGTCCGAGTATCTGGTTCCGAAGGGCAAGCACGTCAGCGTGCAGGAAGGCGACTTCGTGCGCCTCGGCGATCCGTTGGTCGACGGGCCGCGCGTGCCGCACGACATCCTCAAGGTGCTCGGCGTCGAGGCGCTGTCGGACTACCTGGTCAACGAGATCCAGGACGTCTACCGGCTGCAGGGCGTGAAGATCAACGACAAGCACATCGAGGTGATCGTCCGTCAGATGCTGCAGAAGGTCGAGATTATGGACGCCGGCGATACGACGTATCTGCAGGGTGAACAGGTCGACCGTCTGGAGTTCGAGGCGGAGAACGAGAAGCGTCTGCAGGCCGACGAACGGGTCGCAACCGCAATGCCGGTTCTGCAGGGCATCACCAAGGCCAGCCTGCAGACCCACAGCTTCATCTCCGCCGCCTCCTTCCAGGAGACGACGCGGGTGCTGACCGAAGCCGCCACGGCGGGCAAGGTCGATAGCCTGATGGGTCTGAAGGAGAATGTGATCGTCGGGCGCTTGATCCCGGCGGGCACGGGCAGCGTGATGAACCGCATGCGGCAGGTCGCCGCCGGCCGTGACCAGGCGCGTTTGCGTCCGGAAACGCCGCAGATCACCAAAGCCGCCGAGTAAATCGGCGGATCGTCTCTGCACGACAGGAGGGCGGTGCTGCGGCATCGCCCTTTTTCGTTCCATAACCTGATGCTGACATTGGGAACGCTGCCTTGAACTCCATCTCACGCCCGCTCTCCGCACCATTCACGCGCGCTGACACCAAGATCGTCCTGCTCGAGGGCATCAGCCCGACGGCAGTGGGATTGCTCCACGCAGCCGGCTACACGGGCGTGATGCTGCACAAGAAGGCACTCGAAGGCGAAGCGCTGATCGAGGCCGTGCAGGGGGCTCACATCGTGGGCATCCGCAGCCGTACGCAGTTGCGTGAGAATGTGCTCCGGAGTGCGGGCCCCCTGATGGCAGTGGGATGCTTCTGCATCGGCACCGACCAAGTCGATCTCAATGCAGCGGCCCTGCTCGGCATTCCGGTGTTCAATGCGCCATTCTCCAACACGCGCAGCGTTGCGGAACTGACCATTGGCGAAATCGTCATGTTGATGCGCCGCATCACGCCGCGCTCGAACGCTGCCCATGCCGGTGATTGGGACAAATCGGCCGAAGGCAGCTTCGAGGTCCGTGGCAAGACGCTCGGCATCGTCGGCTACGGCAATATCGGCAGCCAGCTTTCCACGCTGGCCGAAGCGATGGGCATGCGGGTGGTTTACTACGACCGCCTGACCAAGCTGCGGCACGGGAACACGCGACCGGTCGCCACTCTCGCGGAGCTATTGGCTATCTCGGATGTGGTGAGCCTCCATGTGCCGGATCTCCCGAGCACGGTGAACATGATCGGTGAGGCCGAGATTGCCGCCATGAAGCCAGGCGCCATCCTCATCAATAACAGCCGTGGCCGGGTCGTGGATCTCGAGGCTCTGGCTGCCGCGCTGAAGGCAAAGACATTGGGGGGTGCAGCGGTGGACGTGTTCCCCGTCGAGCCAAAGGCGGCGGGCGAGAAGCTGGTGACTCCGCTTCAGACCATCGCGAACGTCATCTTGACGCCGCACATCGGCGGTTCGACCGAAGAAGCGCAGGAACGCATCGGCGAGGAGGTCGCCGAAAAACTTCTCGACTTCCTGGACGCAGGCAACACCACCGGCGCGGTCAACTTTCCCAACGTCGATCAGCCGTATGACGCGAGCCACGCGCGTTACCTCCATGTCCACAAGAACGTTCCCGGCGTTCTGGGCAAGCTCAACGCGGTGTTCAGTTCACGGAGTCTCAACGTTCACGCGCAGTCGTTGCAGACGGACGGGCAGCTTGGCTACGTGGTCGTCGACGCGGATAGCCCGCCGGGTCAACAGACCGAAATTCTCGACGCCTTGTGCGCCATCGAGGGAACGGTACGGGCGCGTTTCGTCGGCTAAAGGTCCACGGAGTCTGATTCGGCTTGACGAAAGGGAAGGGCGGGCTTATTCGACCGCTCTCGACTTGAACCGATTTGTCGGAACGGTCGTTGTGTCACAGAACAGCGCATGGCGCCGCAGTCTCCTCGGAAGCTGCTTAGGTCATGTGCGGATGGGCAGGACGCGGGTGGGCAATGAGCTCCGCCTCGCGTCGCTTATCTGTGGTCGACGTCCAACCCGACTGATTGGTCACCAGGAACACAGGACGGAAAACGGGCGTATGCCGACCATCAACCAGCTGATCGCAAACGGGCGCGAGCCTGCCGCCAAGCGCAACAAGGTCCCGGCTCTGCAGGGTTGCCCGCAGAAGCGCGGCGTCTGCACGCGCGTTTACACAACGACCCCGAAGAAGCCGAACTCCGCGCTGCGTAAGGTCGCCAAGGTGCGCCTGACGAACGGCTACGAGGTGGTGAGCTACATCCCCGGTGAAGGCCACAACCTGCAGGAGCACTCGGTGGTGCTCATCCGCGGCGGCCGCGTCAAGGACTTGCCGGGCGTGCGTTACCACATCCTGCGCGGCGTGCTCGACACGCAGGGCCTACCGAAGCGTCGTCAGCGCCGTTCGCTGTATGGCGCCAAGCGGCCGAAGTAAGGAGAGACTGGGATGAGCCGTCGTCGTCGCGCCGTTAAGCGCGAAATCCTGCCGGACGCCAAGTTCGGCGACATCGTCATCACGCGTTTCATGAACGCGCTGATGTATGATGGCAAGAAATCCACCGCCGAGACCATCGTCTACAGCGCGTTGGAAGTTCTCAAGAAGCGTGGTGGACCGACCGGCGATTCCGTTCGTCTGTTTCACGAAGCATTGGACAACGTGAAGCCGGCCGTTGAGGTTCGCTCGCGCCGCGTTGGCGGTGCGACCTACCAGGTGCCGGTCGAAGTTCGGGTCGAGCGTCGCCAGGCTTTGGCGATCCGCTGGATCATCGACAGTTCGCGCAAGCGCGGCGAGCACACGATGGAAGATCGGCTTTCGAACGAACTGCATGACGCGGTGAACAACCGTGGTGCAGCCGTGAAGAAGCGTGAAGACACCCACCGGATGGCAGAAGCCAACAAGGCCTTCAGCCACTACCGCTGGTAACCACTACCAACCCCCGAAGAACACCCACTAATTTGGGCCTCTTCCGAGGCAATGGAGCGACGACATGGGTAAGGCTAAATTCGAGCGGAACAAGCCGCACTGCAACATTGGCACGATCGGCCACGTTGACCACGGTAAGACCTCGCTGACCGCAGCGATCACCAAGGTCCTCGCGAAGACCGGTGGCGCCACGTTCACTGCATACGACCAGATCGACAAGGCTCCCGAGGAGCGCGCTCGCGGCATTACGATCTCGACCGCACACGTCGAGTACGAGACGGCGAACCGTCACTACGCTCACGTCGACTGCCCCGGCCACGCCGACTATGTGAAGAACATGATCACCGGCGCCGCGCAGATGGACGGCGCGATCCTGGTCGTGTCGGCCGCTGACGGCCCGATGCCACAGACCCGCGAGCACATCCTGCTTGCCCGCCAGGTCGGCGTTCCGGCGCTGGTCGTGTTCCTGAACAAGGTCGACATGGTCGACGACCCGGAGCTGCTCGAGCTGGTCGAGATGGAAGTGCGCGAGCTGCTGTCGTCCTATCAGTTCCCGGGCGACGACATTCCGATCATCCATGGTTCCGCGCTGATGGCCCTCGAAGACAAGAGCCCCGAGCTCGGCGAAGAGGCGATCAAGAAGCTGATGGCTGAAGTCGACAAGTACATCCCGCAGCCGGTTCGTGCCACTGAGCGCCCGTTCCTGATGCCGATCGAAGACGTGTTCAGCATCTCCGGCCGTGGCACCGTCGTGACCGGTCGTATCGAGCGCGGCATCGTCAACGTGGGCGACGAAGTCGAGATCGTCGGCATCAAGAACACCGTCAAGACGATCGTCACCGGCGTCGAGATGTTCCGCAAGCTGCTCGACCGTGGCGAGGCCGGCGACAACATCGGCGCGCTCCTGCGTGGCACCAAGCGTGAAGACGTCGAGCGCGGCCAGGTTCTGGCCAAGCCCGGCTCCATCACGCCGCATACGCAGTTCAAGGCCGAGGCTTACATCCTCACGAAGGAAGAGGGTGGCCGTCACACGCCGTTCTTCACCAACTACCGTCCGCAGTTCTACTTCCGCACCACCGACGTGACCGGTGTGGTCGAGCTGCCCGAAGGCGTCGAGATGGTGATGCCGGGCGACAACGTGTCGATGGACGTGACGCTGATCGCGCCGATCGCCATGGATGACGGCCTGCGTTTCGCCATCCGTGAAGGTGGTCGGACCGTCGGCGCCGGCGTCGTCGCCAGCATCACTAAGTAAGACGTAGGTAGGTTGGGTTAGGGCTCATGGATAACCAGAACATCCGCATTCGCCTCAAGGCGTATGACCATCGCGTGCTCGACAACAGCACCCGCGAGATCGTCAACACTGCGAAGCGTACGGGTGCGCGGGTCCGTGGGCCCATCCCGCTGCCGACGCACATTGAGCGGTTCACCGTCAACCGGTCGCCGCACGTCGACAAGAAAAGCCGCGAGCAGTTCGAGATCCGGACCCATCGTCGCCTGCTCGACATCGTCGAGCCCACCCCGCAGACCGTGGACGCGCTAATGAAGCTCGACCTCGCCTCGGGCGTCGACGTCGAAATCAAGCTCTAAGGTCCAAGATGAGCATCGCCATCACATCCGGTGTACGCACCGGGCTGATCGCCAAGAAGCTGGGCATGACCCGGATCTTCAAGGAAGACGGCACCCATGTTCCCGTGACCGTGCTGCACCTCGACGAGGTTCAGGTGGTCGATTCCCGCACTGAAGAGCGGGATGGCTACACTGCCGTTCAGCTTGGCTGGGGTCGTGCCAAGGTCAAGAACGTCTCGCAGCCGAACAAGGGCCACTATGCCCGCGTGAAGGTCGAGCCGAAGAAGAAGCTCGTCGAGTTTCGCGTCACCCCCGATGCGTTGCTTGAAGCCGGTCAGACCCTCAGCGCGGCGCACTTCGTCGTCGGCCAGAAGGTCGATGTATGTGGTACCAGCAAGGGCAAGGGCTTTGCCGGCGGCATGAAGCGCTGGAACTTCCGCGGCCTTGAGGCATCGCACGGCGTGTCGGTCAGCCACCGTTCCTTGGGCTCGACTGGTAACCGTCAGGATCCAGGTAAGACCTTCAAGAACAAGAAGATGCCGGGTCAACTCGGCGATGAGCGCGTCACGACGTTGAACGTTGAAATCGCTGCAATCGATGCGGAACGTGGCCTGGTGATGGTACGCGGTTCCGTTCCGGGCGCGAAAGACGGTTATGTGATGGTTCGCGACGCGATCAAGCGCAAGGCTCCGGAAGGCCTGCCGTTCCCGGCGGCGTTCCTTGGCACGTCGAGTGGTGAAACGCCGGCAACTGATGCTCCGTCAGCAGGAGCCGAGGCGTAATCATGCAAGTTGAAATGAAGAACCTGGATGGTGGAGCGGCCGGGTCGGCTGATTTGCCGGACGAGCTGTTCGGCGCTGCCGTGCGGAACGACATCATCGCCCGCGTCATTCAATGGCAATTGATGAAGCGCCGTGCCGGGACCCACAAGGTCAAGGGCATGGGCGAAGTTTCCGGCACCACAAAGAAGCCTTACAAGCAGAAGGGTACCGGTAACGCACGTCAGGGCAGCCTTCGCGCACCGCAGTTCCGCACCGGCGGCGCCGTTCACGGCCCGGTTGTTCGCGACCACGGCTTCGACCTTCCCAAGAAGGTGCGCCGTCTTGGCTTAATCTCGGCACTGTCGATGAAGCAAGCCGAAGGCAAGCTCATCGTTATGGAAAGCGTCGCCGGCAGCAGCGGCAAGACCAAGGATTTTGCGGCCAAGATCAGCCAGCATGGCTGGCGGAGTGCGCTGTTCATCGATCACACGATTGACGAGGGCTTTGCCCGCGCCGCTCGTAACGTGATCGGCATGGACGTGCTGCCCACCATGGGTGCCAATGTCTACGACATCGTGCGTCATGACATGCTCGTGGTGACCAGCGCGGGCCTCGAGGGTCTCAAGCAGCGGCTTTCGCCGGTCGCCGCGTCGATCGAGGGAGTTGCAGCATGAGCACGCGTCAGGTTCTCGCCGCGCGCAAGCATGCGGCCACCATGTCGCGCGAGCGCATGTTCGAAGTCATTCGCAGCCCGGTGATCACCGAAAAGGCGACGATGATGACGGAGCGCAACCAGGTTGCTTTCCGTGTCGCCATCGACGCGACCAAGCTCGAGATCAAAGCTGCGGTCGAGGGTCTGTTCGGTGTCTCGGTTCGCGGCGTGAACACGCTGATCCAGAAGGGCAAGGTCAAGCGGTTTCGCGGCCGACCCGGCACCCGTTCGGACGTGAAGAAGGCGTACGTGCAGCTCGCCGATGGACAGTCGATCGACATGTCCACCGGGCTGGCGTGAGGGATTAAGTAGATGGCGTTAAAGCAATTCAACCCGGTCACGCCCAGCCTACGCGGCACGGTTCTGATCAACCGCAGCGAGCTGTGGAAAGGTAAGCCGGTCAAGACGCTTACCGAGGGTAAGCATCGCACCGGTGGCCGGAACAACCACGGTCGCACGACCTCGTTCTTTCGTGGCGGTGGGCATAAGCAGACCTATCGCTACGTCGACTTCAAGCGTCGCAAGTTCGATATGCCGGCAACGGTTGAGCGGATCGAATACGATCCGAACCGGTCGGCGTTCATCGCGCTGGTCAAGTATGACGATGCCGAGCTGGCCTACATACTGGCGCCGCAGCGCCTGAAGTCTGGCGACAAGATCGTCGCCGGCCAGAAGGTCGACATCAAGCCTGGCAACGCCATGCCACTCTCGGGCATGCCGGTCGGCACGATCGTGCACAACGTTGAGCTGAAGATCGGCGGCGGCGGGAAGATGGCTCGCGCAGCCGGAACTTACGCTCAGTTGGTCGGCAAGGACTCCGGTTACGCGCAGATCAAGCTGCAGTCCGGCGAGCTACGTATGGTGCGTGCCGAGTGCATGGCCACCGTCGGCGCCGTCAGCAACCCGGATCGTCAGAACGAGAAGCTAGGCAAGGCCGGTCGTAACCGTTGGCTCGGTCGTCGTCCGCACAACCGCGGCGTCGTCATGAACCCGGTCGACCATCCGCACGGCGGCGGCGAAGGCCGCACCTCCGGTGGCCGTCACCCTGTCACGCCATGGGGCAAGCCGACCAAGGGCTACAAGACACGCACGAACAAGCGGACCGCGGGCCTGATCATCCGCCGTCGTCCGAAGGGGAAGCACTGATATGGCGCGTTCCGTATGGAAAGGCCCGTTCGTCGACGGGTACATGCTGGGCAAGGCCGAGGCCGTGCGCAACTCCGGCCGCAACGAGGTCATCAAGATCTGGTCGCGCCGTTCGACCATCTTGCCGCAGTTCGTCGGGCTTACTTTTGGCGTCTATAACGGCCACAAGTTCCTGCCCGTACAGGTGAACGAGAACATGGTGGGCCACAAGTTCGGCGAGTTTTCGCCGACGCGGACCTTCACCGGCCATACGGCCGATAAGAAGTCGAAGCGGGGCTAATATGAGCAAGCCAAAAACTCCCCGCGCTCTCGGCGAGACCGAAGCCATGGCGGTTCTGCGCAACGTGCGGATCAGCCCTCAGAAGCTCAACGTCGTTGCCGGGCTGATCCGCAACAAGCCGGTCAGCAAGGCTGTGGCCGATCTCACGTTCAGCAAGCGTCGTATTGCGCTGCAAGTGCGCAAGACGCTCGAGAGCGCGATCGCCAACGCCGAGAACAATCATCAGCTCGATGTCGATCGTCTGGTTGTCAGCAAGGCTGAAGTCGGTAAGTCGATCGTGATGCGTCGCTTCCATGCTCGTGGTCGTGGCCGGGCGTCGCGGATCGAGAAATGGTTCAGTCATTTGCGCATCGTGGTCGTCGAGCAGGCTCAGGCGAATACGCAGAGCGGCTCTGAAGAGAAGGCGGCGTAAGACATGGGTCACAAAGTCAATCCGATCGGCCTCCGCCTCGGGATCAACCGTACGTGGGACAGCCGCTGGTATGCTGGCCGCGACTACTCGAAGCTGCTGCTTGAGGACATCAAACTGCGCGAGCATCTGCGTCGCAAGCTGGCTGGCGCCGGTGTTTCGCGCGTGGTGATCGAGCGTCCGGCCAAGAAGCCACGCGTGACGATCTATGCCGCCCGTCCCGGCGTGGTCATCGGCAAGAAGGGCCAGGACATCGAGGTCCTTCGCAAGGATCTAGCCAAGATGGCGAAGGCTGAAGTCAGCCTGAACATCGTCGAAATCCGTAAGCCCGAGATCGATGCGCAGTTGGTGGCCGAGAACATCGCTCAGCAGCTCGAGCGTCGCGTGGCGTTCCGTCGCGCCATGAAGCGTGCGGTGCAGTCCGCGATGCGCCTTGGCGCGCAGGGCATCCGGATCAACTGCTCCGGTCGTCTTGGCGGCGCGGAAATCGCCCGGGTTGAATGGTATCGTGAGGGCCGGGTGCCGTTGCATACGCTCCGGGCTGATATCGACTTCGGCGTTGCCACGGCAAAGACGACGTATGGCACGTGCGGCGTGAAGGTCTGGATCTTCAAGGGTGAAGTTCTCGGACACGATCCGCTGGCACAGGATCGTCGTGCTGCTGAACAAGCGCCGCAGCGCTAAGAGGATTTGAGCAATGCTATCCCCCAAGCGGACTAAGTACCGCAAGGCTCACAAAGGTCGTATCCACGGCCTGGCCAAAGGCGGCACCAATCTGGACTTCGGCGCGTTCGGCCTGAAGGCGTTGGAGCCGGAGCGCGTCACGGCGCGGCAGATCGAGGCGGCTCGCCGCGCGATCACAAGGTCAATGCGGCGTGCCGGTCGCGTGTGGATCCGTATCTATCCGGACGTTCCCGTTTCGACCAAGCCTGCTGAAGTGCGCATGGGCTCTGGCAAGGGTTCGCCGGAGTTCTGGGTGTGCCGGGTCAAGCCTGGCCGTATCATGTTCGAGATCGACGGCGTGGGCGCCGAGATCGCCAAGGAAGCTTTGGCGTTGGGTGCAGCCAAACTGCCAATCCGAACTAAGTTCGTCACCCGGATTGGAGACGCTTGATGACCAAGCCAACCGATCTCCGCGCCAAGGGCGCGGATACGCTGCCGCAGATGTTGCTGGACCTCCGCAAGGAGCAGTTCAACCTGCGCTTCCAGCGGGCTACCGGCCAGCTCGAGGGCGTCGGCCGAGTGCGTGCAGTTCGGCGCGATATCGCGCGTGTGAAGACCATCATGGCGGAGCAGAAGCGCTCCGCCTTGACCAAGTAGAGGGAGACGGACGATGCCGAGGCGCGTCCTTACCGGCCGTGTGACGAGTGACAAGATGGACAAGACCATCACTGTCATCGTCGAACGCCGTATTATGCATCCGCTGTATAAGAAGTTCATTCGGCGGTCCAAGAAGTATGCCGCACATGACGATACCAACATGTGCACCGATGGCGACGTCGTTCGCATCGAGGAATGCCGTCCGATCAGCAAGCGCAAGTCTTGGCTGTTGATCGAGCGTAATGGCATTCCCGTGGCACGTCCGCGCGGCTTCACCGCGCCGGCCGCACACGACGAGACCGGTGCCGCTATCGTCGACGAGACAGGCGAGGTCGTCCGCGAGGAGACCCACGCCGTCAAGCTCGACGAGAAGGGCGAGGCCGTTCTGGACGACGCCGGCAAGCCGATCGAGCTCGCCGAGATCGTGCCGGATGCCGATGCCGCCGAACAGCCTTCGGCCTGAGGAGCACTGAGCCATGATCCAGGTCGAATCCAATCTCGAGGTCGCCGATAACTCCGGCGCCCGTCGCGTCCAGTGCATCAAAGTGCTTGGCGGCTCCAAGCGCCGGACCGCGTCGGTAGGTGACGTGATCGTCGTCTCCATCAAGGAAGCCATTCCCCGCGGCAAGGTGAAAAAAGGGGACGTCCATCAGGCCGTCATCGTACGGACTTCGTTCCCGGTGCGTCGTGCTGATGGCAGCGCCATCCGCTTCGACCGCAACGCGGCCGTGCTGATCAACAAGCAGCTTGAGCCTATCGGCACCCGTATCTTCGGACCAGTGGTGCGCGAACTCCGCGGCAAAAAGTTCATGAAGATCATCTCCTTGGCGCCGGAGGTCCTATAATGGCCGCTCGCATCAAGAAGGGTGACCGGGTCATGGTCATGACCGGCGCCGACAAGGGCAAGCGCGGTGAGGTTCTCACTATGATGCCGAAGGATAATCGCGCTGTGGTGCAGGGCGTCAACATTGCCAAGCGCCACACCAAGGCGTCTGGCATGGGGCAGCCCGGCGGTATCATCGAGAAGGAGGCAACCATCCACCTCTCGAATATCGCTTTGATCGACCCCAAGACCGACAAGCCGACCAAGGTCGGGTTTCGGGTGTTGGATGACGGTCGCAAGGTTCGCGTGAGCCGGTCCTCCGGCGACGTGATCGAGGGTTAAGCAGATGAGCGACACTAAACAGCTGCCACGGATGCAGCAGCGCTACCGTGACGAGATCCGCGCCAAGCTGCGCGAGCAGTTCGCTTACAGCAACGTCATGCAGGTGCCGAAGCTGGAGAAGATCGTGCTGAACATGGGCGTCGGCGAGGCTGCCGGCGATCAGAAGAAGCTGGATGCTGCCGTCGCCGAGCTCACGCTCATCGCCGGTCAGAAGCCGGTAAAGACGATCGCCAAGAAGGCGATCGCCGGGTTCAAGATCCGCGAAGGTCTAGCGATCGGCTGTAAGGTCACCCTGCGCCGCGCACGCATGTATGAGTTCCTTGACCGTCTGGTGACGATCGCCTTGCCGCGAGTCCGCGACTTCCGTGGTATCCCGAACGGCAAGGGCTTCGACGGCCGTGGCAATTTCGCCATGGGCGTTAAAGAGCAGATCATCTTCCCAGAGATCGAGTATGACAAGGTGACCGACATCCGTGGGATGGACATCATCTTTGTCACGACGGCGCAGACGAATGACGAAGCCAAGGCATTGCTCAAGGCTTTCGACGTTCCCTTCGCTGCTTAAGGCTTAACGGAAAACCGCCCGAACGTCGCTTCCGGCAGGTTCCAAGGAGTAAGAAACTACGATGGCCAAGACTTCATCTGTCAACCGCAACGACAAGCGGCAATACATGGCGACCCGCGACAAAGCCAAGCGGGCGGAGCTGAAGGCTCAGGTCATGGACCGCACCATTCCGGTCGAAGAGCGTTTCGAAGCGACCATCAAGCTGGCCCAGCTGCCCCGCAATGGTGCCGCCGTCCGCGTTCGTCTACTTTGCGCCCTGACTGGTCGGTCGCGCGGCAATTACCGTAAATTCAAGTTGTCGCGGCTGATGCTGCGCCAGCTGGCCAGCTCCGGGCAGTTGCCCGGTATGGTCAAGGCGAGCTGGTAAGGAGCGCCACGAATGTCGATGACCGATGGACTGGGTGACATGATCACCCGCATTCGCAACGCTCAGCGTAGCCGTCACTCGAGCTGCGTGGCTCCGGCCAGCAAGCTGCGCGCCAACGCGCTCGAGGCGCTCAAGCGTGAAGGCTATATCCGTGGCTACACGGCCGAGACACTTCGCCCCGGTGTCAACCAGCTCCGTATCGAGTTGAAGTACAATGAAGGCGAGCCGGTGATCAAAGAGATCACCCGCGTCAGCAAGCCCGGCCGCCGCGTTTACTCCGCCATCGCCGATCTCCCGCGCGTGTATGCCGGTCTCGGCGTGTCGATCCTGTCGACGCCACGCGGTGTGCTGTCCGATGGTGAGGCTCGCGCTGCCAATGTCGGCGGCGAAGTCTTGTTCCGAGTGTTTTAGGCGAGGAGGGCACCATGTCACGCGTAGGCAAATATCCGGTCGCCGTCCCGTCGGGCGTTTCGGTCGAGATCATCAACGGCATCCTGTCCGCCAAAGGCAAGCTCGGCACGCTGACGCTGCCTCTGTCGGACAACGTCGAAGCCAAGGTCGAGAACAACGAGGTGTCGATGGCGCCGCGTCGGAATGACTCTCCATCTCGCATGATGTGGGGCACCACCCGGGCTCTCGTGGCGAGCATGGTCAAGGGCGTTTCCGACGGTTTCGCCAAGACGATGGAAATCCAGGGCACGGGTTACCGCGCTTCGGTCCAGGGCAAGAATTTGGTCATTAACCTGGGCTTCTCGCACGACGTCGTCTATCCGGTGCCGGAAGGCATCACCATCACCACGCCGCGCCCGACCGCTATCACGGTCACGGGCACCGACAAGCGGCAAGTGGGCCAGGTCGCGGCCGAGATCCGCGGGTTCCGTCCGCCCGAGCCTTACAAGGGCAAGGGTGTTCGCTACGACAACGAGCAGATCCGGCGCAAGGAAGGCAAGAAGAAGTAAGATGAGCGCGGTTCAAAATCTGCAGCAGCGTCGGCGCGAGCGCCTCCGCTACCAGCTCCGTCAGAAGTCGGGCGGACGTCCGCGTCTGTCGGTGTTCCGGTCGGGCAAGCACATGTATGCCCAAATCATCGATGATGCCCAGGGCAAGACCCTGGCCGCGGCTTCGAGCCTGGACAAGTCGCTCAAGACCGAGGGTGCGACCGGGTCGAACAAGTCAGCGGCGGAAGCGGTCGGCAAGCTCGTTGCCGAGCGGGCCTTGGCCGCCGGCGTTACGCAGGTCGTGTTCGATCGCGGCTCATATTTGTACCATGGTCGCGTCAAGGCGCTGGCCGAGGCCGCCCGCGAGGGCGGGCTGGCGTTCTAGGGATAATTAGCAATGGCACGTGAAGCACGGGAAGGCGGCCGCGGCGGCCGCGACCGGGATCGCAACAGCGACCGGAGCGAAGGCGGTGACGAGCTCATCGACAAGCTGGTAACGATCAACCGCGTCGCGAAAGTAGTCAAAGGCGGCCGTCGGTTCGCTTTCGCCGCGCTGGTGGTGGTTGGCGACCAGAAGGGTCGTGTCGGCTATGGCGCGGGGAAGGCGCGTGAGGTGCCGGAGGCTATCCGTAAGGCGACCGAGCGGGCCAAGCGTGGTCTCATCCGGGTTCCGATGAAAGAGGGTCGAACCCTTCATCATGACGTCGAGGGTGAGTTCGGCGCCGGTCACGTGGTGCTCCGTTCGGCCGCAGCCGGCACCGGCATCATCGCCGGCGGCCCGATGCGTGCGGTGTTCGAGACGTTGGGGATCAACGACGTGGTTGCTAAGTCGCTCGGCAGCCGCAACCCGCACAACATGGTCAAGGCGACGTTCGCTGCGCTTACCCGCTGTGGCAGCCCGCGAGCCGTCGCGGCGCGTCGTGGCAAGAAGGTCTCTGACATTCTCGGTAAGCGCGATGGCGCCGCTGCGGATGCATCGCTCGAGGGTGGCGCCGATGTCTGATACGCCGAGCAAGGGCACCGTTCGGGTGACCCAGATCCGTTCCGGTCTTGGCCGGAACAAGGATCAGATCGGGACGCTGGCCGGGCT
The DNA here is from genome assembly GCA_964613945.1 of uncultured Acetobacteraceae bacterium. Lineage (GTDB taxonomy): Bacteria > Pseudomonadota > Alphaproteobacteria > Acetobacterales > Acetobacteraceae > JAVVHH01. The sequence goes on along the minus strand of CAZTJC010000009.1, from coordinate 113,777 downwards.
TGGCCTGGGTAAGCTCCGTCGTTCCCGTGAGCTGGAGGATACGCCTTCGGTTCGGGGGATGATCGATCGGGTTAAGCACCTGATTGTTTGGGAGGACGTGAAGTGAAGCTGAACGAAATCCGCGATAACGCTGGGGCACATCTCAAGTCCAAGCGTCTTGGCCGCGGCATCGGCTCCGGCAAGGGCAAAACTTCCGGTAAGGGCGTCAAGGGGCAGAAGGCTCGCGAGGGCGTTTCGCTCAACGGCTTCGAAGGCGGACAGCTTCCGATTTACCGTCGTCTTCCCAAGCGTGGCTTCACCAACATCTTCCGCGTCGAGTATGCGCCCATTAACGTCGGCACCATCTCTGCGGCAGTGCAGGCCGGCAAGCTGGACGCCAACGAGGCCATTACTGAAGCGGCGCTTGAGGGTGCTGGCTTGGTGCGGGTGACCGGCAAGCGCGTCGGTGTCCGTTTGTTGGCTAAGGGCGAGATCTCGCAGGCTGTTCGCGTCACCGTGTCGGGTGCGTCTGCAGCGGCGATCGCCATGATCGAACAGGCTGGTGGCACTGTCACCACGACCGTTGCCGCCAAGGGTGCGACGACGGACGACGCGGTCCAGCCCAACGCATAATTGTTGCCCCCGGCCGCGCGTCGCCACATCAGGGTGACGTGCTGGCCGGGTTCTGGCCGACAAACGGGCCAGTTCGCCGCCGACTGGTCAATAAAGGGGAATGCCCATGGCCTCGACGGCCGAGCAGCTTGCGTCGAACCTCAGCCTAGGCTCGTTATCCAAGGCGACTGAACTCAAGAAGCGCATCTGGTTCACTCTGGGTGCGCTATTGGTGTACCGGCTGGGCACCTACATCCCTGTTCCAGGAGTCGATGCCTCCGTGATGGGTGAGCTCCTGTCGCAGCACGGTGGCGGAATCCTGGGCATGTTTGACATGTTCAGCGGCGGCGCGCTTGGCCGCATGACTGTTTTCGCGCTCAACATCATGCCCTACATCTCGGCGAGCATCATCGTTCAGCTGATGTCGGCGGCCATTCCGCAACTCGAGTCCCTCAAGAAAGAGGGCGAGAGCGGCCGGAAGAAGATGAACCAGTATACGCGGTATCTGACCGTGTTGATCGCCCTGGTTCAGTCCTACGGAATTGCGGTTGGCCTGGAGAGCATGCGCGGCCAATTCGGCTCTGCCGTCATCGATCCGGGGCTGTTCTTTCGGCTGTCGTGCGTCATCACCTTGGTCGGCGGCACCATGTTCCTGATGTGGATCGGTGAGCAGATCACCTCGCGCGGCATCGGCAACGGCACCAGCCTCATCATCTTCGCCGGCATCGTCGCGAACCTGCCTCATGCATTGGTCAACCTGCTTGAACTTGGCCGCACAGGCGCACTGTCCCCGGTGTTCATCGTCGTGTTCATGGCATTGGCGGTCTTGGTCGTGGCGTTCGTGGTGTTCATGGAGCGAGCCCAGCGCCGGGTCGTGATTCAGTATCCGAAGCGCCAGGTAGGCCAGCGGATGTTTGGCGGCGATTCGACGCACATGCCGCTTAAGGTCAATACCGCCGGCGTTATCCCGCCGATCTTCGCAAGTTCGATCCTGTTAGTGCCAGCGACGATCGCGGGGTTTTCTCAGCAGAGCCCGAACGGTTGGCTGGCATGGATCGGTCAGCAACTGGCTCATGGTCAGCCGGCCTATCTCATCGTTTACGCGGCTATGATCATCTTCTTCTCGTATTTCTATACGGCGGTCGTGTTCAATCCTGAGGAAACGGCCGACAACTTGAAGAAGTATGGCGGCTTCATCCCCGGGGTTCGCCCGGGATCCAACACTGCACAGTATTTCGATACAATTCTTGCTCGGCTGACGACGATCGGTGCGCTGTATCTTTGCGCAGTTTGTCTCCTGCCTGAAGTCCTGATCAGTCGTTACTCGGTGCCGTTCTACTTCGGTGGCACAAGCCTGATGATCATCGTGTCGGTGACGATGGACACGGTTACTCAGATCCAGTCGCAGTTGCTGGCACACCAGTATGAAGGGCTTATTCGCAAGTCGCGCGTCAAGGGGCGTGCACGATGAACCTTATCTTGTTGGGACCACCAGGGGCAGGGAAGGGCACGCAGGCTAAGCGCCTCGAGCAGGTGCATGGCCTGGTGCAGATCTCCACCGGGGACATGCTGCGAGCCGAGGTGAAAGCCGGTACAGAGATTGGTCGTCAGGCTCGCGCCATCATGGAAGCCGGTGAGCTCGTGCCGGATGCGCTAATCATCTCCATCATCGAGGGCCGCATTCGCCAGCCGGACGCCAGCGAGGGGTTTATCCTGGATGGCTTCCCACGCACGGTGCCGCAAGCGATCGCGCTAGACGAGATGCTCGCTCACGCAGGGCAGCAGATCGATGCGGTCATCGAGTTGCAAGTGGATGATGAGGCACTCACGGAGCGCATCGCCGGGCGCTACACCTGCGCAAAGTGCGGCGCCGGCTACCACGACGAGTTCAAGAAGCCGCACGTGCCGGACGTTTGCGATGTCTGCGGTAGTGGGAAGTTTAGCCGTCGTGCCGACGATAACCGAGACACCGTCTCAACCAGGCTGACGGCCTACCACACTCAGACCGCGCCCATCCTGCCACACTATGCCAGCACAGGTCGGTTGATGAGCGTCGATGGCATGGCCGACATGGACGAGGTCACTATCTCGCTCGAAGCCGTGCTGGCGAGCTTGCGCCAGAAGATTGGCGGAGCCTCACGTGCTGTTGATGACAGCACGTTGACTCCGTTGAACGGCAGCGTATAAGACGCGTCCAACGCTGAACCCTCTGGGGACGGCGACTTCGTTTTTGATGAACAGACAAGGTTGTCGGGCAGACTTGCTCCGGCGGCGAGGAGACTAGAGCGTGGCGCGAATTGCCGGTGTTAACGTGCCGACCAACAAGCGGGTTGAGATCAGCCTGCAGTATATCTATGGCATCGGGCCGGCGAAGGCGCACGATATCGTCTCGAAGCTTAGCATTCCGGATGATCGCCGCGTCAATCAGCTGTCCGATGACGAGGTGCTCCGCATCCGTGAGCTGATCGACCGTGAATACCGCGTCGAGGGTGACCTCCGCCGTGAAGTGTCGATGAACATCAAGCGTCTCATGGATCTCGGCTGCTACCGTGGCCTGCGTCACCGTCGTGGCCTCCCGGTCCATGGTCAGCGCACGCACACCAACGCCCGCACCCGCAAGGGCAAGGCCGTGGCGATCGCCGGTAAGAAGAAAGTTACGAAGTAGTTCGCGCGCCGCTTCGGCGGCGCATCATTACCTGCCGCTCCGGCGGCTCATTCGTTAGGACCACGCCCATGGCGAAACCCGCCGCCGCGCGCCCCCGTCGCAAGGAGCGCAAGAACATCATCGCTGGCGTTGCTCACGTCGCTGCGACCTTCAACAATACCATGGTCACCATCACCGACGCGCAGGGCAATACTATCGCCTGGTCGTCTGCCGGTATGCAGGGCTTCAAGGGCAGCCGTAAGTCGACGCCGTATGCTGCGCAGGTCGCAGCCGAGGACGCGGGCAAGAAGGCGCGCGAGCATGGCATGGAGACGCTGGAGATCGAAGTGAGCGGCCCCGGTTCTGGCCGTGAGAGCGCCCTTCGCGCCTTGCAAGCGGTTGGCTTCTCGATCTCGGCGATCCGCGACATGACGCCGATTCCCCACAATGGCTGCCGCCCTCGTAAGCGTCGTCGCGTCTAAACTACGGGTCTGACTATCCAGCGCGGCTCTGATGGGCCGCGCACATTTCGTTTGGAGCTGATCCATGGTCCTGCAGAGGAACTGGCAGTCGTTGATTAAACCGGAAAAGCTCGATGTCGAGCCCGGTTCCGATCCGCACCGCGTCGCCACCGTTGTCGCCGAGCCGCTAGAGCGCGGATTCGGCATGACGCTGGGGAACGCCGTTCGTCGCGTTTTGCTATCGTCGCTGCAAGGCGCCGCGGTCACCGCAGTGCAGATCGATGGCGTGCTGCACGAATTCAGCAGCATCCTTGGCGTTCGGGAAGACGTCACGGACATCGTGCTCAACATTAAGCAGCTGGCGCTTCGCATGCATGGCGAAGGCCCAAAGCGCATGGTGCTGCAGGCGACCGGCCCTGGCGAAATTACCGCTGGGCAGATCCAGACTGGGCACGACATCGAGGTCATGAACCCCGATTTGGTGATCTGCACCCTCGATGATGGCGTGAAGCTCGGCATGGAGTTCACGGTCAACATCGGCAAGGGTTACGTTCCGGCTGCGGCCAACCGTCCGGAAGATGCGCCGATCGGCCTGATCCCGATTGACGCGATCTACTCGCCGGTCAAGCGGGTGTCGTACAAGGTCGAGCCGACCCGCGTGGGCCAGGTTACCGACTACGACAAGCTGTTGCTGGTCGTCGAGACGAACGGCGCCGTGACCCCCGAGGACGCGGTGGCACTCGCCGCCCGGATCCTGCAGGATCAGTTGCAGCTGTTCATCAACTTCGATGACCCGCAGCTTGCGCGTCCGGACGAAGTTCAGGACGACCTGCCGTTCAACCGCAATCTGCTTCGTAAGGTGGACGAGCTCGAGTTGTCGGTTCGAAGCGCTAACTGCCTCAAGAACGACAACATTGTTTACATTGGTGACCTCGTTCAGAAGACCGAGCAGGAGATGCTGCGCACTCCGAACTTCGGTCGCAAGTCGCTGAACGAAATCAAGGAAGTCCTCACGGCGATGGGCCTGGCCCTCGGCATGAGCGTGGCCGGTTGGCCGCCCGAAAACATCGAAGATCTGGCCAAGCGGCTGGACGAGCCTTTCTAGGAAACTGAACCATGCGTCATGGAATGTCCGGGCGTAAGCTCGGTGTCACAGGCAGTCACCGCGAAGCCATGTTCCGCAACATGGCTCATGCTCTGCTCAAGCACGAGCAGATCACCACTACCCTGCCGAAGGCCAAGGAACTGCGTCCAGTGGCCGAGAAGCTCATCACGTTGGCTAAGCGTGGTGATCTTCATGCCCGTCGCCAGGCGATGAGCAAGCTGCAAGATCCGAAGCTGGTGACTAAGTTGTTCGGCCCGATCGCCGAGCGTTATCGTGGTCGCGCCGGTGGTTACTGCCGCGTGTTGCGCGCGGGCATGCGATATGGCGATGCGGCTGATATGGCCATCATCGAACTGGTCGATCGTGATCCGGCTGCTAAGGGCCTCGACAGCGGCCCGCGTCCGGAAGTCGCGACCGACGACGACACTAACGAAGACTAATATCCTGTCGCGGTCTCTCCTATAGGGGAGGGACCGCAGCAGCGCCTGGTCCATGCCGGCGCTCGCATCCAGCGCCTATCGCGCTTATCTTCCCACAATGGCTGTTTCATCAGTGCCCGATCTGTTCGGAGCGTTGCCGTCCGGCGTTGCGACGGAAGGCAAGCCGCTTGCGGAGCGCCTGCGGCCCGTCGTGCTCGCCGATGTAGTCGGGCAGGATCATCTCGTCGGTCCTGATGGCGTTCTAATGCGGATGCTTGGGCGCGGTGCTTTGGCTTCGCTGATCCTCTGGGGTCCCCCTGGCGTCGGCAAGACTACAATCGCCCGTTTGCTGGCAGATGCGGCCGGCTTGCATTTCGTCTCGCTGTCGGCAGTGTTCTCGGGCGTCGCCGATCTGAAGCGCGCATTCGACGAAGCTCGCCGCCGCCGTCAGGCCGGTCAACGCACGTTGCTGTTTGTCGATGAGGTGCATCGCTTCAATCGCGCGCAGCAAGATGGCTTCCTGCCGGTGGTCGAGGACGGCACGCTTATCTTAATTGGTGCCACGACGGAGAACCCGTCCTTCTCGCTCAACGGCGCCCTGCTGTCCCGCTGCCAAGTGCTCGTGCTCCGTCGACTTAATGATGCGGCGCTCGAACGTCTGTTGACCCGCGCAGAGGCGCAGGCCGGACGGGCGCTGCCGGTGCTGCCGGAAGCGCGGGCCGCCTTGTGCGCCATGGCGGACGGCGACGGGCGGTACGTGTTGAACATGGTCGAGCAACTGCTCGCCGTGCCTCCTGGCCCACCACTCGATGCCGCCGGGCTGGCCGAGATTATCGGCCGCCGTGCCGCGCTCTACGACAAGGACCGTGAGGAGCACTTCAACCTCATCTCCGCCCTGCATAAGTCGCTTCGTGGTTCCGACCCCGATGCAGCATTGTATTGGTTCGCGCGCATGCTGGCTGGCGGGGAGGACGCACGGTACGTCGCTCGGCGCCTGGTCCGCTTCGCGTCGGAAGACATCGGCTTGGCCGACCCGGCGGCACTCGTACAGGCCATGACCGCCTGGGAAGCCTATGAGCGTCTCGGTAGTCCGGAGGGTGACCTGGTGATTGCGCAGGCGATCGTTTATTTGGGCACCGCGCCGAAGTCGAACGCGCTCTACGTCGCGAGCAAGGCAGCCGCGTCCAGCGCTAGGGCGACCGGTAGCCTCATGCCCCCCGCCCATATTCTGAATGCACCAACCAAATTGATGAAAAACCTGGGTTACGGCACCGGCTATGATTACGACCACGACACGGAGGACGGTTTCTCCGGGCAGAACTACTTTCCTGCCGGCATGGACCGCCCGGAATTCTACCGCCCGCGCGATCGTGGCTTCGAACGTGAGATCGGTCGTCGCCTGGCAAGCTGGGCCGAGTTGCGCCGGGAGCGCCAAGCATGAGCATCGAACAACGCACCATCACCGAGGACGAGGCCGACATCCGGCTCGACCGCTGGTTCCGCCGCCACTTTCCCGCCGTGACGCAGGGCGCGATCCAGAAGCTGTGCCGCACCGGCCATATCCGCGTCGACGGCAAACGTGCCGAGGCCGGCACGCGGTTGGCGCCGGGTCAATCGGTGCGCGTGCCGCCGATGCCGGATGCGCCGCCGCCTAAGCCGCAGCCGAGCCTGGGTGACCCGGTGATCGCCCGCGAACTCGAGGACATGGTCGTTTATCGCGACGACCAGATCATCGTCATCAACAAGCCGCACGGCCTCGCGGTCCAAGGTGGCCCGGGGATCACCAAGCATCTCGACGGCATGCTCGACGGGCTGCGCTTCGATAGCCCGCATCGCCCCCGTCTGGTCCATCGCCTCGATCGTGATACGTCGGGCGTACTGGTGCTGGCCCGTACGCCGGGTGTGGCCGGCAAGCTCGCCGCCGCATTCCGGGGCCGCGACGTGAAGAAAACCTACTGGGCCGTCGTCTCCGGTCGGCCGCACCCGGTCGAGGGACGGATCGACTTGCCGCTGGTCAAGTACGCCGGTGCTCGGGGCGAGCGCAGCGTGCCGGCCGCGCGCGACGACGAGGATGGACAGCGTGCCGTGACGGATTACCGCCTGCTCGACAATGCCGGCCAGCGGCTCACCTGGCTGGAGATGTCGCCCGTCACCGGGCGGACGCACCAGTTGCGCGTCCACAGCGTCGCCTTGGGCACGCCTATCGTGGGCGACCTGAAGTACCATGAGCCCGACCAGAACGGCGCCCGCAGCGCGGTGGTCGAGGGTATCTCCAATAAGCTGCATCTGCATGCCCGGGCGCTGGACATCCCCCATCCAGCCGGCGGCCGCCTGGTCGTGGAGGCCGAACTGGCGCCGCACATGCGCGAAACGTTCAAGACGGTCGGCTTCGAGAACACGCCCGCGCGGGCGCCGAGCCGGTCGGGTGGTAAGTCCAAGGACAAGCCATGAAGCGTGCGCTGATCGTTGCCGGAATCGTGGTTGTCGCGATCCCGGCTGCCGCGATCGGTGCCGCCGCCTGGTTTCTCAACGGCGACGCCATCAAGGCGCGGCTCATCGAGCAGGTGCGCCGCAGCACCGGGCGCGAGTTGACCATTGCGGGCCCGGTGAGCCTTGCTTGGTCGCTCTCGCCGACGGTCGCACTGTCCGACCTGTCGCTCTCCAATCCGCCGGGCTTCACCCGGCCACAAATGGCCCATGTCGACCGCCTGGAGGTGCAGCTCGCCTTGGCACCGCTGTTTCATCGCGAGATCGATGTCCGGCGGATCGCGATCGTGAGTCCATCGGTTCAGCTGGAGCGGGACGCAGCGGGGCATGCGAACTGGGATTTCCGTCCGCCGCCTGCGCCTGCGACAGCCCCCGCCACGCCTGCGCAGCCCGGTGGCGATCGCTTCCGGCTCGCGGTCGGAACCATCGACATCGGCAGCGCGACGATCACCTACGGCGCTCAGACCGTCACCGTGCCCCACGCCGTCTATGACCCCGTCGCCGGCCGCGTCGACGGTTCGCTGGTGACGGGAGGCACGACGCTGGCCCTCGGCGGCACCGTCGGCCCGATTGCCGCGACCACCTATCCGATCGATCTGCATCTGACTGGCGACGGCATCACTGGGTCGATGACCGGCACCAGCGCCGCCGCGACACTGTCGATGACGGTCGCCGATCTGGCTGCGCTGTCACCGCTGGTTGGCCGCCCACTTCCCCCGGTTCGAGACGTGATGGTTTCGGCCGCTTTCCCTGGTCCGGGTACGCTGCGTGTCCATGCCGGCTCCGTCACGCTCGGGGCGGTCTCGCTCCAACAGGCTGACCTCGCCGCCGCTTCGCTGAACGATCCGGCGACGCTCACCGCCACCGCTGCCGCGGGCGCCTTGCCGATGTCGATCACCGGCCGCCTCGGCAGCATCGCCGGGCTGCTCGGCGGTGTCACGCCGGTCGATGCGCGGATCGAGGCGCCGGGCCTGGTCGGCACCGCTGCCGGCACCATTGCCGCGACCGGGGCGGCACAGCTGCACCTTGCCGTGGACTCTCCCGACCTGGCTACGGCGGGAGCGCAGGCCGGGGTGGCGTTACCCGGTTTGAGCGAGCTGAAGATCATCTCCGACGTCAGCATCGAACCTGGCACGGCCGTGCTGACCGGGCTGCAACTCACCAGCGCACAGGGCGATCTCGGCGGCACGCTGACCGTGACCTCTGCCGGGCGTCCCGCTTTGCGTGGAACGCTAACCAGCCGAACGTTCGACTTAGGCGCCCTGCGCGTTGCGCCGCTGCCCTCGGCCGCGGTGCCGGCCTCGCCCGTCGGACCGGCTGCGCCGGCGGCGCCCGCCCGGATGATTCCGGACATCAGGCTCCCGGTCGCCGCCCTGCGTTCCGCCGACGCCGATCTGCAATTGACCGCCGACACGCTGCATCTTGGCACCTCCGAACTGCACACCGTGCAGGCCCATGCCGTGCTGCAGAACGGTACCCTCCGCCTCGACCCGGTCAGCACCGCCATCGGCACCGCGACCGCCCACGCGACCGTGGAGCTCGCTGCCCAACCGCCGGGGCTGCATGTCACCGTCGATGCTCCCTCGCTTCCCTTTGGCCCCGTTGCCGCATGGGCCGGCGGTGCCGCATCCGCGCCCGGCACGCTCGACCTGCGCGCCGACCTCGCCGGCAGCGGCGACACGCTGCGTGCCGTGGCTGCGACCCTTGGTGGTCATGCCGGTCTGGCCCTTGTGGACGCGCAACTCGACAATGCGGTGCTCGAGCGGCTGGCCGCCGGGCCACTCCGGGCGGCGAACCTGTCGCTCGACGGGGGTGGAACCACCATCCGCTGCGCCGCCCTGCGCGCCGATGCGAGCGCCGGAAAGGTCGATCTTCGCGCCCTGACCCTCGACACCAGCAAGTTCGCCCTCGATGGCAGCGGCGACCTTTCGCTGGCCGACGAGACGATGGACCTGCATCTCCGGCCGCAGCTTCGTCTCGGCGGCGGCCTCAGCGTGCCAGTGCGGGTGCGTGGCAGCTTTGTTGCGCCGAAAGTGGCGCTCGATCCCGGCGCACTGGCATCTGGTCGCGTCGGCATCGTGCTCGGGGGCGCGCCGCCGCCCGACACCTGCGGCTCGGCGCTCGCGCTCGCCCGCGATGGCCAAGCCGGTGCATCGGCCGCTGCGCCGGCGCCGGTCAAACAGATGAAACCGGCCGATCTGCTACGGGGATTGTTGCGATGAAACGCTTCTGGGAAACGGCCACGGCCGCGCGCAACGGCGACAGCTATTCGATCCTGCTCGACGGCAAGCCGATGCGCATTCCGGGAGGCGCCGTGCTGCAGGTGGCCAACGCCGCCTTGGCCGACGCCATCGCGGCGGAGTGGCAGGCCGCAGGCGGCACGGTGGGCGGCTCCATGACGCCGGAGGACGTGCCGCTGACGCAGTTGGCCGGCACCGCGCAGGACCGCATCGCGCCCGACCCGGACGCCACGGCGGATGCGCTGGCCAAGTATGCGGAAACCGACCTGTTGTGCTACCGCGCCGAACATCCGGCGCCGCTCGTTGCGCAACAAGCCCGCGAATGGCAGCCCTGGCTCGACTGGCTGGCGGAAGCGCATGGCGCCACCCTCGTACCCACCGCCGGCATCGCCCATGTCGCGCAACCGGAAGCCGCGCTGGCCGCGATCCGTGACCGGCTTCGCCTCGAGCCGCCGCCGGTGCTGGCCGCGCTGGGCGTCGCCATTCCGGCACTCGGCAGCGTTGTTCTGGGGCTTGCCTTGGCGGAAGGCGAACTGGGGCCGTCGCGCGCCTACGAGATCGCCGCACTGGACGAGCTGTTCCAGGTGGAACAGTGGGGCGACGACGAGTGGGCCGCCAAACGCCGCCGCGATGTCGCCGACGACATTGCTCTGGCGCATCGCTTTCTCACCCTGGCGCGGGCGCTGTGACCGCCAAGCAGCTGCGGATCGCCGGCCTAGTGCAAGGGGTTGGCTACCGTGACTGGATGGTCCGTCAGGCGACTCGCCTCGGCGTTTCCGGTTGGGTGCGCAATCGCCGGGACGGCTCAGTCGAGGCATTCGTCCAGGGCGACGTCGCTGCAGTGGAGGAGTTGCTCCGCAACTGCCGGCGTGGCCCGGCGGGTGCGTCCGTGTCCCTCATCCACGAGGACCTCGCCGAACCCGTCGAGGAGCCCGGCTTCCGTCGTCTGCCGACGTTCTAAAAGATTTCCGCCCACGCCGCGCGTAGCGCCACGTCGGCATCCGCCATCGTCACCGGCAGCCCGAGCGCGGCCAGGCTGGTCACGCCGTGTTCGGCGATACCGCAGGGCACGATGCCGCGGAAATGTGCCAGGTCCGGCTCCACGTTAAGGGCGATCCCGTGCCACGACACCCATCGCGTCACCCGGACGCCGATGGCGGCGATCTTCGCCTCCGTTCCGCTGGCCCGATCCGCCACCCAGATCCCGACCCGGCCCGGTCGCCGCTCACCACGGACGTTAAACCGGTCCAGCGTGGCGATCAGCCACTCCTCCAGCCCTTCGACATAGGCGCGGATGTCTCGGGCGCGTACCGACCCATGCGCCCGATCGAGGTCGAGCATGACGTAGCCGACGCGCTGGCCCGGCCCATGATAGGTCCATTGCCCGCCACGTCCGGCCCGGAAGATCGGCAACGCGTTGGCGTCCACCAGCCCTTCGGGAGTGGCCGAAGTGCCTGCGGTGTAGAGGGGCGGATGCTCCAACAGCCAGACCTGCTCGCCGGCTTCCCCGACTCGGATGCCAGAAACGCGGGTCTGCATTGCAGCCAGAGATTCCTCGTAGCCGATTGGCGCGTCACTAATCTGCCATTCGAGCGTTGCCGCGGTCGCATCCATCGGCTAAGACGCCCCGGTCCCGATGCGGTCGTGGCGGAATGGTAGACGCGCAAGCTTGAGGTGCTTGTGGGGGAAACCCTGTGGAAGTTCGAGTCTTCTCGACCGCATACTCAATTTAGAGACCTTGTGTATTTGCGTTCCAGCCGCGCCTGACCGAGTTTGATCGGGGTTGGAGAGGAACGTTGATGGACGAGGATTTTCGTAAGGCGGCGCTGGACTACCACCGGCTGCCGGTCCCGGGCAAACTGGCGATCGAAGCCACTAAGCGCATGGCCACTCAGCGCGATCTCGCGTTGGCCTACTCGCCCGGTGTGGCGGCAGCCTGCCTCGAGATCAAGGCGGACCCGACCACCGCGCTCGACTACACCGCCCGGGGCAATTTGGTCGGTGTCATCTCCAACGGTACCGCCGTGCTCGGCCTTGGCAATATCGGCGCGCTTGCCGGCAAGCCGGTGATGGAGGGCAAGGCCGTCCTGTTCAAGAAGTTCGCCGGCATCGACGTGTTCGACATCGAGGTCGACGCCGAGGACCCCGACCGCTTCATCGAGGTCGTCGCCGCGCTCGAGCCAACGTTCGGCGCCATCAACCTCGAGGACATCAAGGCCCCCGAGTGCTTCGAGATCGAGCGCCGCCTCCGCGAGCGCATGAAGATCCCGGTCTTCCATGACGACCAGCACGGCACCGCCATCATCGTCGCCGCCGCCGTCAGCAACGGGCTGGTGCTGCAGGGCAAGGAGCTGTCGCAGGCCCGCCTGGTCACGTCGGGCGCCGGCGCCGCAGCGCTCGCCTGCGTTGACCTACTGGTCGCCATGGGCCTCCGCGTCGAGAACGTCACGCTGACCGACATCAAGGGTGTCGTCTGGGCCGGGCGCGACGAGAACATGCCGGACAACATGGCGCGCTATGCCAAGCATACCGACGCCCGCAAGCTGCCGGACGTGCTGGTCGATGCCGACGTGTTCCTCGGCCTGTCCGCGCCGGGCGTGCTGAAGCCGGAATGGCTGCCTTCGATGGCGCCCAAGCCGCTGATCATGGCGCTCGCGAACCCGGACCCGGAGATCACCCCCGAGCTGGCGCGTCAGCATCGGCCGGACGCCATCGTCGCCACCGGGCGCAGCGACTACCCGAACCAGGTCAACAACGTGCTGTGCTTCCCGTTCATCTTCCGCGGCGCGCTCGACGTGAGCGCCACGCAGATCAACGAGGAGATGAAGCTCGCCGCCGTCCACGCCATCGCCAACCTGACCCGCTCCGAGGCCAGCGAAGTCGTCGCCGCAGCCTATGGCGGCGTGGCCCCGGTGTTCGGCCCGGAATACATCATCCCCAAGCCGTTCGATCCGCGCCTGATTCTCGAGATCGCCCCCGCCGTCGCCCGCGCCGCCATGGAAAGCGGCGTCGCGACCCGGCCGATCACCGACTTCCCGGCCTACATGGAGCGGCTCGGCACGTTCGTGTTCCGCTCAGGCCAGCTAATGCGGCCGATCTTCGAGGCGGCCAAGCAGCACAAGCAGCGCATCGTCTATGCCGAAGGCGAGGACGAACGCGTGCTGCGCGCCGTGCAGACCATGCTGGACGAGCACCTCTGCGAGCCCATCCTCATCGGCCGCAAGGACGTCATTTCCCGCAAGGTCCGCGAACTGGGCCTGCGCCTCAAGCCGGACGAGCAGCTGCGGATCCTCGACCCCGAAACCGACAAGGACGTGTTCGACCCGTTGCTGTCGCAATACGAGCATCTCGTCGGCCGCCGCGGCGTGCCGACCGACGCTGCCGCGCGCCGGATGTTGCGCCGCCCGACCGTGGCGGCGTCGATGATGCTGCACGCCGGGCTGGTGGATGCGGCCGTCTGCGGCGGTCTGGGCGATTGGTGGCGGCACATGACCTACATGATGCCGATCATCCCGACCCGGCCCGGCGTTTCGCGCATCTACGCGCTGTCCGCGCTCATCACCCAGGCGGGGGTGCTGTTCATGGGCGACACGCACGTCAACCTCGACCCGACTGCCAAGCAGATCGCCGAGATGACGCAGCTTGCCGCCGAATGCGTGCGCGATTTCGGCATCGTGCCAAAGGCGGCGCTCTTGTCGCATTCCACCTTCGGCAGTTCGTCGAGCCCGAGCGCCCGCAAGATGCGCGACGCGCTGACCATCCTGCGCCGCGAAGCGCCGGACCTCGAGGCCGATGGCGAGATGCACGCCGATGCAGCGCTGATCCCCAGCCTGCGCGACCGCGCCGTGCCGGACAGCCGTCTCGATGGTGTCGCCAACCTGCTGATAATGCCCAACCTGGACGCCGCCAACATCAGCTTCACGATGCTGAAGGCCGGTGCCGACGGCTTGCCGATCGGGCCGATCCTGTTGGGCATGTCGCGGCCGGTCCACGTGCTGGTGCCGAGCGTGACCGCGCGTGGCATCGTCAACGTCAGTGCCATGGTGGCCGTCGAAGCGCAGCAGCGCCAGAAGGAAGCGGATCAGCCTACGGGCTGACCCGGCGATACCATGCTCATGCTGGCCGCCGGGCTCGGGATGCTGGCCGCGCTGCTGTTCGCGGCGCGGGCGTTCTCCCGGGCGTCGGTGGCCGGCATCAAGGCGTTGCTGGCATGGGTCGCCGCATTGGCTGGCCTCAGCTTGGCAGCGTTGCTGCTGCTGACCGGGCGTGGGCCGGCAGCGCTGAGCGGGCTGGTGCTGTTCGGGCCGCTGATCTGGAACTGGTGGAAGCAATATGCCGCCGCACGAGGGCCGGCCTCACCGCCGCCGGCCCGGCGTGGCACCGCCATGGGCCGGGCCGAGGCGCTGCAGATCCTCGGTCTCAGCGATCCGGTTTCCGATAGCGACGTCCGCGCCGCCTGGGTACGACTGATGCGGGTGGCACATCCCGATGGCGGCGGGTCCGACTGGATCGCCGCACGGGTCAACCAGGCCAAGGACGTGCTGCTCGGCCATCGATAGCTCGGCTTGCTCCGGAGAGCGGACCGTGCCACGAGTTTCGCGCCTTTCAATTAGCTGTTGGGATATAGAGTGAAGAAGCTGCGTAAAGCGGTGTTGCCCGTCGCCGGGCTCGGGACACGTTTTCTTCCCGCAACCAAGGCAATGGCGAAGGAAATGCTTCCGGTCGTCGACAAGCCATTGATCCAGTATGCGGTCGAGGAAGCGCGCGCCGCTGGAATCGAGCAGTTCTGCATGGTCACCGGCCGCGGCAAGACCGCGCTGATCGACCATTTCGACGTCTCGTACGAGCTGGAGTCCAGCCTGCGCGAGCGCGGCAAGACCGAGATGGTGGATTTGCTCGAGGCGATGAAGATCCCGCCCGGTGCCATCACCACCGTGCGCCAGCAGGTGCCGATGGGGCTCGGGCACGCGATCTGGTGCGCGCGCGCCTTTATCGGCGACGATCCGTTTGCCATCCTGCTGCCGGATGACCTGGTGTTGAGCGAAACGCCGTGCCTGCAGCAATTGGCCGAGGTGTATGCCGAGACCGGCGGCAACGTGGTCGCCGTCACCGAGGTGCCGCGCGAGCATACCAACCGCTACGGGATCCTGAAGACCGGCGCCGATGACGGCACCCGGGTCGAGGTCACCGGGCTGGTCGAGAAGCCCAAGCCGGCAGATGCACCGAGCAATCTGTCCATCATCGGGCGGTATATCCTGATGCCGGAAGTGATCGACTTCCTGTCGCGCATGGATCGTGGCGCCGGCAACGAGGTTCAGTTGACCGACGCGATGGCGCACATGATTGGGCATGGCCCGTTCACCGGCTTGCGCTACGAGGGGCGCCGGTTCGATTGCGGCGACAAGGCCGGGTTCCTGGAGGCGCAGATCGCGTTCGCCTTGAAGCGGCCGGACCTGCGCGACCAGGTGCAGACTTTCTTGAAGAACTACCGGTAAAGGCGTCCCGATGGCTTTCAAGCATGATTTCGACGCCACCAGCCTGCGCGAATACGACATCCGCGGCGTGGTCGGCAGCACGCTGCATGACGCCGATGCGTTCGCCATCGGCCGCAGCTTCGGCACGGTGGTCGCCCGCGCCGGAGGCAAGACTGTCGCGGTCGGCTATGATGGCCGGTTGTCGTCGCCGCACCTGTCGGCCGCGCTGATCAAGGGGCTGATGGCCAGCGGCATGGAGGTCCTCAAAGTGGGCCGCGGGCCGACGCCGATGCTGTATTTTGCCGCCACCACGCTCGAGACCGACGGCGCGGTGATGGTGACGGGCAGCCATAACCCGCCGAACTACAACGGCTTTAAGATGATGCTGGGCAAGAAGGCCTTCTTCGGCGCCGAGATCCAGAAGCTGGGCCAGATCGCCGGGGCCGGCGATGTCGTGGACGAGGCCCAGGGCTCCGAGCGCGATATCGACGTGGCGGACAAGTATGTCGACCGCCTGATCCAGGATTACGACGGTGGCGAGCGCAAGCTGCGTGTGGTGTGGGATTCCGCCAACGGTGCGGCGGGCGAGGTGCTGGAACGGCTGCTCAAGAAGCTGCCCGGCGAGCATACTGTGCTCAACCCGATCATCGACGGCAATTTCCCCGCCCATCATCCGGACCCCACCATCGCCAAGAACCAGGAGCAGCTGATCGCCGCCGTGCGCAAGCACGAGGCCGACATCGGCATCGGCTTCGATGGCGATGCCGACCGGGTCGGCGCGGTGGACGACGAGGGCACCATGCTGCTCGGCGACCAGCTCATGGTCGTCCTCGCCCGCGACGTGCTGCGCGAGCATCCCGGCGCCACCATCATCGCCGACGTCAAGGCGAGCCAGGTGCTCTACGACGAGATCGACAAGGCCGGCGGCAAGCCGCTGATGTTCAAGACCGGGCACAGTCTGATCAAGGCCAAGATGGCCGAGATCGGAGCTCCCTTCGCTGGCGAGATGAGCGGCCACATCTTCTACGCCGACAAATGGTACGGCTTCGACGACGCGCTCTATGTCGCCATCCGCCTCATGGGCATCGTCTCCCGCATGGGCGGCAAGCTTTCCGACGTGACCCGGTCCTTGCCGCACGTCGTCAACACCCCCGAGCTGCGCTTCAACTGCGACGACGTCCGCAAGTTTGAGGTCATCGAGGAGGTTGCCGGCCGGCTACGCGAGCAGGGTGCCAACGTCAACGACATCGACGGCGTGCGGGTGCAGACTGCCGATGGCTGGTGGCTGCTGCGGGCGAGCAACACGCAGGCCGTGCTGGTGGCGCGGGCCGAAGCCAACGACGATGCCGGGCTGGAGCGGCTCAAGCAGGCGTTGGTCGAACAGCTGACCGCCTCAGGCCTGGAAGCGCCGGACTTCTCCGGCGAGAACGCGGGGCACTGACGCTGCTGCAGGCTCCACCCGCCCAACCGGGCATGCGCGAAGACGAGGTCGAGACGCCGGCGCTGTTGCTGGATCTCGACGCGTTCGAGCACAACCTGGCCCGGATGCAATCGCTGCTGGCGCCCACGAGCACCCGGCTGCGGGCGCACGCCAAGACGCACAAATCGCCCGTCATCGCGCATCTGCAGATGCGCGCCGGCGCTGTGGGGCAGTGCGTTCAGAAGGTCGGTGAGGCCGAGGTGTTGGCCTGGGGTGGCGTGCCGGACATCTTGGTCAGCAACCAGGTTGTCGGCGATGGTAAACTGGCCCGCCTGGCGGCGCTGGCGCGCATCGCCCACGTCGCGGTGTGCGCCGACGAGGCTGGCAACGTGGCGCGGATCGAGGCAGCCGCCGAGGCGGCGGGCGTGCGCTTGCCGGTGCTGGTCGAGATCGATGTCGGCTCGAACCGTTGCGGTGTGCAGCCGGGCCCGGAAGCGGTGGCGTTGGCCGGCCTGATCGCCGGGTCGAAACACCTGCGGTTCGCCGGGCTGCAGGCCTATCACGGATCGGCGCAGCATCTTCGGACAACGGAGGAGCGTACGGCGGCCATTGCGTCGGCCACGGATGGGGTGCGCCGCACGGTTGAGCAACTGCGTCAGCAAGGGCTGGGCTGCGACATCATCGGCGGGGCAGGGACCGGCACGTTCGAACATGAGTCCGCTACCGGCCTGTATAACGAGATCCAAGCTGGCAGCTATTGCTTCATGGACGCGGATTACGCGCGCAACGGTGGTGGCCAGTCCGCCGGGTTCCAGCATGCGTTGTTTGTGCTCGCGACCGTGATGAGCCAGGCCCGGTCCGGGCTCGCCGCCGTGGATGCGGGGCACAAGGCGGTGGCGATCGATAGCGGCATGCCGCTGGTCTGGCAGCGCGACGGGGTTGCGTACACCGGTGCGTCGGACGAGCACGGCAAGCTCGAATGGACCGAGGGGGCCGGCGTGCATCATGGCGAGAAGATCCGTCTGGTGCCTGGACATTGCGACCCGACGGTGGACCGCTTCGACTGGTATGTCGGCCTGCGTGGTGGCCGGGTCGAGTGCGTGTGGCCTGTCGCGGCCCGGGGAGCGTTCACCTAGCGATGCGCCCCCGCACCGAATACGAGCCTGGCCAGCGCGTCAGCCATCCCGCCGAGCCCGGCTGGGGCATCGGGCAGGTGCAATCGGTCGTCGATCAGCGAGTGACGGTGAATTTCGAGAATGTCGGCAAGGTGCTGGTCAATGTGGCCGCCGTGTCGCTCACGATCGTTGAGGACGACGCATGAGGTGGTTGAACCTTCGTCACGCGTTCACGATTTCAGTGACATGATCGATCCGTTCGGCCGCGGCATTACCTACCTGCGCGTCTCCGTCACCGACCGCTGCGACTTGCGGTGCGTGTACTGCATGGCTGAGGAGATGACCTTCCTGCCGCGCAAGGACGTGCTATCGCTCGAGGAACTGGACCGGCTGTGCTCGGCGTTCATCCGTCAGGGCGTCCGTAAGCTGCGCATCACCGGCGGCGAGCCGCTGGTGCGGCGCGACGTGATGAAACTGTTCCGCAGCCTCGGCAACCGGCTCGGTGACGATCTCGACGAGCTAACGCTGACCACCAACGGCACTCAGCTGTCCAAATACGCCACCGACCTGGCCGCGGCCGGGGTCAAGCGCATCAACGTCAGCCTCGATACCCTGGACCCCGAACGGTTCACCCGCATCACGCGCTGGGGCAAGCTCGATCAGGTGCTCGGCGGCATCGACGCCGCGCAATCGGCCGGGATGCACGTCAAGATCAACGCGGTGGCGTTGCGGGGCGAGAACGAGGACGAGATCGGCGACATGTTGGCCTGGTGCGGGGCCCATGGCCACGATCTGTGCCTCATCGAGACCATGCCGATGGGCGACATCAGCGGTGATCGCACCGACCAGTACCTGCCGCTCTCCATCGTCCGCTCGCGGCTACGGCAGCGTTTCACGCTCAACGAAACGTCGTTCAAGACCGGTGGTCCCGCTCGTTACTTCGACGTCGCTGAGACAGGCGCCCGCGTTGGCTTCATTACGCCCATGACTCACAATTTCTGCGAGAGCTGCAATCGGGTACGCCTGACCTGCACCGGTACGCTCTACATGTGCCTCGGGCAGGACGACGCGGCCGACCTGCGCGCCATCATGCGCGACGGGGCGACGGACGGCGAACTGGACGGCGCGATCATCGAGGCGATCAAGCGCAAGCCGAAGGGACATGACTTCATCATCGACCGCCGCGACAACACGCCGTCGGTCAGTCGGCACATGAGCCTGACCGGAGGGTAAGGGGCTACTCTTCCGGTTCGGTGGTGAGCAGCAGGGGGAAGCCCTTCTTGCGCGCCTCGTCGGTCGCGTTGGTCGCCTTGCTCTCGGCGATCTCCTTGGTGAACACCCCGACCACGCAGACGCCTTTCTGGTGCGCCGTCATCATCACCTTGTGGGCTTGGCTGTCGGTGAGCCGGAACTCGCCCTTCAGCACCTTCACCACAAAGTCGCGCGGCGTGTAGTCGTCATTGACCAGAACGACCTTGTGCAGGCGCGGTCGCTGCGTCTCCAGAACGGTGTTGAGCCGTGGCCTCAGATCTTGATCGGTCATCCTGATCTCCCCGGCGCTCACGTAGACCATCCCGGTGTTGGTGTTCAACTCGCCCATCCCGTCATTGTTCCAAGTTTGAGTGTCACGGGGCAGCGCCCGTCCGCGCCCATCATTGCGCTGGCCGCGGCGGCGAACAGCGCCGCCTTGGGCCGCCGCCGATCGCGCTGGCTGACGGCATTGGTCTCCCCGGCCGCCTGCAGGTCGCGCAACAATGCGAGCGGGTCGGCGTAGGAGAGGGCGATATCCTCGACATCGGCCACCGGCACGGCGAACCCGGCTCGACCCATTAAACTCGCCAGATCGCGCAGTTCCGGAAACGGCGACACCCGCGGCGACACGCCGCCCAGCGCCGCCTCCGCCTCCGTCAGCGCCGTGCGCAACTCGCCCAGCGTGCCCAGGGCGGGCAGGCTCGCGAGGAACAACCCGTCCGGCCGCAACACCTGGCGGATCTGGATCAGCGCCCCAGGCAGGTCGTTGACCCAATGCAGCGATAGGCTCGCAACGACCAGGTCGAAACTCGCCGGCTTGAACGGCAACCATTCCTCGTCCGCGGCGACGCAGGCCCCACCGTTGAGCGCCGCCATCCGCGCCGACAGATCCGCGCTGACCACCTCGATGCCACGACTGCGTAGGATCGGCGTGACGACGCCGCGGCCACCGAGGTCCAACGCCTGGCCGAATACCCGCTTGGTGTCGTCGAGCCGGTCGAGCAGCCGTTCGGCGCATTCCTCCAGCACCGGCAGCACCCGGCCCACCAACCCGGCCGCCCGGTCGCGGTGAAGCCGCACGGCGCGGCGGTCAAAGATCTGTGGAGCCGACATCAGACGCATGTGCCGTCGCGCCCATGCTTTGACCAGGGCTGCCGCAACGGATTAGCCTGAGACTAACATCTGCGGAGAGCGACATGCGCGCCGTCCTCGAGGTCGCGGCACGACGGGCCACCAGGTTCGCGCTCGACCTGTTGCTGCCGCCGCATTGCTTGACCTGCGATCAGCCGGTCGGCGCGCCGGGCCAGTTCTGCCCGGGGTGCTTCGAGCAGACGCATTTCATCACCGCGCCCTGCTGCACCCGCTGCGGCGTGCCGTTCGAGACCGTGGAACGCGGTGGCCACTCGGGCACCTGCCCGAATTGCCTGGCGGACCCGCCGCCCTGGGGAGAGGCGCGTGCGGCGCTGCGCTACGACGCGCAGGCCAAGCGGTTGATCCTGCCGTTCAAATATGGTGACCGGGTCGAGAACGCCCGCGCGCTGGCCGCGATGATGGCACGGGCGGGGGCGTTGCTGCTACGCGAGGCGGATTGGCTGGTCCCGGTGCCGCTGCATCGCAGCCGGATGCTGTCGCGCCGGTACAATCAGGCGGCGCTGCTGGCCCGTGCCCTGTCACGCCTGAGCGGGCGGCCGGCATTGCTGGATGGGTTGCGCCGGGTCCGGCCGACGAGCCCGCTGGCCGAGATGTCGCCGGCGCGGCGCAGCGCCGAGATGGAGGCCGCCATCGCCGTTCGCGCGACCCGGCGCCCGGCGATCGACGGCGCCCGCCTGCTGCTGATCGACGACGTGCTGACGTCCGGGGCCACGGCGCGGGCCTGCGTGGCGGCGCTGCTTGCCGCGGGCGCTAGCCGGGTCGACGTGCTGGCGGCCGCGCGGGTGCGATCGCAGCATTGGGATGGCTGACCCTTGCAGAGGCGACCAGGCCTGCCAAAATCTTTCCGTCATGACCATCGAGATCTACACCCAGCCCTGGTGTCCCTACTGCGAGCGTGCGCTGGCGCTGCTCGACCGCAAGAGGGCCGAGTACAAAGAGATCAACGCGCCGAACGGTTCACCGGATCGGGCGGAGGCGGTGCGCCGGTCCGGCCGCACCTCCGTGCCGCAAATCTTCATCGACGGGCAGTTGATTGGCGGTTGCGACGACCTGGTCGCGTTGGATCGGGCGGGTAAGCTCGACCCGTTGCTCAAGGCGGCCTGACGCTGATCCACTACACGCTGATCTGCGGGGCAGAGCACAAGTTCGAAGGCTGGTTCAAGGACAGTGCCACCTTCGACACTCAGGCCGGGATGGGCCTGGTGACGTGCCCCGAATGCGGTGACAGCGCCGTGTCGCGGGCGCTGATGGCGCCGGCGATCCCGCGCAAGGGCCGCACCAAAGCCGTTGCCGAAGTCGAAGCTCCGAAGCCGCCGATCGAGAAGACTGCGGCCGGGTTGCCCGACCAGATGCGCGCCGCCTTGCAGCGCGTCAGGGCCGAGATCGAGCGGACCAGCGACTACGTCGGGCCTGACTTCGCCGACGAAGCCCGTCGCATCCACCGCGGCGAGAGCGACAAGCGCAACATCTACGGCGAATCGACCGCCGAGCAGGCCGAGGCGCTGGCCGATGAGGGCATCGATGTCGCGCGGATCCCCTGGGTTCCGCGCGCCGATGGCTGACTATGCCGTTGCTGCGGCAGCCCGGTGACGGGAGACGACCATCCGGTCATGCAGCCGCTTCACCGTCTGTGACCCCGTGCTGGTGAACAGGAACGGTAGGATGCCGTGAACCATGCAGGCGAGCCCGCCGAGGATCATCGCGGTGCCGAAGCTGGACGCGACCATGAAATGCTCGCCGTAGGTCTCGCCGACGGCTTCCGGGTGCTTGGTGAAAGAAACGTCCATGGTCCTGCTCCGTGCTGACGGTCGAAGCATGCCAACGACGCTTTGCAAATTGATGTCGTTTTTGGGGAAACTTTCGGCATTGCCGGGTAATCTATTCCGCTTTGGGCGCATTTTGCGGTAAATCTCTGCATGGACGATGCCGATCGACGGATTCTCTACTGGCTTCAGCGGGATGCGTCGTTGCCGCTGGCCGAGTTGGCGGAGAAAACCGGGCTCTCGCCGTCGCCGTGTTGGCGCCGGGTTCAAAGATTGACCAACGAGGGCGTGATTCGCGCCCGCGTCGCCTTGCTGGATGCCAAGGCGATCAACCTGGGCGTCGACGTGTTCGTCAGCGTGCGGACCAGCCAGCACAAGAAGGAGTGGGCGGAGACGTTCACCGCGACCGTCATGGCGCTGCCCGAGGTGGTCGGTTTCTACCGGATGGCGGGCGAGGTGGATTACCTGCTGCACATCGTCGTGCCCGACATCGCGGGCTATGACCGCGTCTACAAGCGATTGATCGAGCGGATCGACCTGAACGACGTCAGCGCCAGCTTCGCGATGGAGACGATCAAATCCACCACGGCGCTGCCGCTCGATTACGCGCGCTAGCTGCGCCTCAGCATCGCCAGATAGTTGACCGAGAGATCGGCCGAGCCGTGCCAAGCGCGCTTGCGCAGGTCGTAGCTCATGCCGCGTGTCGCCACCAGCCGCAGCCCGGCGGAACGTGCGGCACGGTCCAGTTCGGCCGGCGTGATGAAGCGTTGCCACTCGTGTGTGCCGGTAGGCAGCAAGCGCGCGATGTACTCCGCGCCGATCTTGCCCACGGCGAGCGAGCGAAGCGTGCGGTTCAACGTCGAGATGAACAGGGAACCACCGGGCTCGAGCAGACCGGACAACAGGGCGAGAAATTGGGCAGGATTTGCCACGTGCTCGACCACCTCCAGCGCCGTTATGACCGGGAAACGCGCCCCTTCGGCCAGCAGCGCCTCCGCCGTTGCGACCCGGTAGGCCAGGTTCAGCCCGGCACCTTCGGCATGCGCCGTGGCCGCCATGATCGGGTCGGCGGCCGCATCGATCCCCAGCACGTCGTAACCCATCCGCGCGAACGCCTCCGCGGCCAGGCCGGCGCCGCAGCCGACGTCGAGCAGGCGGCCGCGTTCCGGGATGCGTTCGTCGACCCAGCCGGTGCGTAGCGGATTCATCGCGTGCAGCGGCGCCATGGGACCCGCCGGGTCCCACCATTCGGCCGCGAGACGGTTGAATTTGGCGATTTCGTCCGGCAGGGCGGAGCCGGGTTGCGTGTTGGTCATGTTGCCCCTGCGAGATCAGGCCGTTATGTCGTCGTGTTTGGTGTAGCGGGCAAGGTCGGTATGGCGCGGATTGTGATGAAGTTCGGCGGCACCTCGGTAGCCGATCTCGACCGCATCCGGAACGTGGCCCTCAAGGTCAAGCGCGAGGTCGATGCCGGCAACGAGGTCGCCGTGGTCGTGTCGGCGATGTCAGGCGTCACCAACCAGCTCGTCGCCTGGTGCCAGAGCCTGGCGCCGCTGCACGACCAGCGCGAGTACGACTCCGTCGTCGCCACCGGCGAGCAGGTCACCGCCGGGCTGACGGCGATCGCGCTGCAGGCGCTGGGCGTCGAGTCGCGGTCATGGGCAGGATGGCAGATCCCGTTGCAGACGGACGATGCGCATGGCCGGGCGCGTATTACCGCGGTCGAGGGCGAGGCCTTGCTGGCCGAGATGCAGGCGGGTCGGGTGCCCGTGGTTGCTGGCTTCCAGGGCATCGGCCCGGGCGAGCGGATCACCACCCTGGGTCGTGGCGGATCAGATACATCCGCGGTGGCGCTCGCAGCCGGGTTGAAGGCGGATCGCTGCGACATCTATACTGACGTGGACGGTATCTACACGACGGACCCACGCATCGTCGCCCGCGCGCGTAAACTGGACAGGATCTCGTATGAGGAGATGCTGGAGTTGGCGTCGGTCGGCGCAAAGGTGCTGCAAACCCGCAGCGTCGAACTCGCGATGAAGCAGCGGGTACGCGTTCAGGTTCTGAGCAGCTTCGAGGATCGGCCGGGAACACTGGTCGTGGACGAGGATGAGATTTTGGAACAGGTAGTCGTATCCGGCATCGCATACTCCCGCGACGAAGCGCGCATCACCCTGCGCCACGTGCCGGACCGGCCGGGCGTAGCCGCCGCGATCTTCGGGCCGCTATCGGCGGCCAACGTCAACGTCGACATGATCGTCCAGAGCGTCTCAGCCGAAGGGACCACCGACATGACGTTCACGGTCGGCCGCACCGACCTGCCGCGTGCCGAGCAGATCCTGGCCGAGCGAAGTGCCGAGATCGCCGCGGCGGCGGTGTTGACGGACTCGGACGTCGCCAAGATCAGCGTCGTCGGCGTTGGCATGCGCAGCCACGCCGGTATCGCCAACACGATGTTCGCGACGCTGGCAGCCAAGGGGATCAACATCCAGGTCATCTCGACCAGCGAGATCAAGGTCAGCGTGCTGATCGGTGCCGAATACACCGAGCTGGCCGTGCGTGCGTTGCACACGGCCTACGGGCTCGATGCCTGATACGCTCCAGTCCGACCTCGCATCCGACGCCGTAGCGTCGGACGCGCTGGTTCGGGCTGAGTTCGACCGGCTTTCGGTGCGCGGCCGGGCCTTCCTGGGCACGCGCTACGCCATCCTGGGCGGCGCGATGAGCTGGCTCAGCGAGCGCCACCTGGTATCCTCGATCTCCAACGCCGGCGGTTTCGGCGTCATCGCCTGCGGCTCCATGCCACCGGCCGCACTGGCTGCCGAGATCGCGGCGACACAGGCGCTGACCGACCGGCCGTTCGGCGTCAACCTGATCACCATGCATCCCGATCTGCTCGACCTGATCCGGGTGTGCCGCGAGGCGAAGGTCGGGCACGTGGTGCTGGCGGGCGGGTTGCCCCGGGGCGAGGCAGTGCGGGCGGTCAAGGAGGCCGGGATGCGCCTGATCTGCTTCGCGCCGGCGCTGGTGCTGGCCAAGCGACTGATCCGCGGCGGGGCCGACGCGCTGATCATTGAGGGGTCGGAGGCGGGTGGGCATATCGGCCCGGTCTCGCTCGGCGTGCTGGCGCAGGAGATCCTGCCCTACATCGACGAGGTCCCCGTGTTCGTGGCCGGCGGCATCGGCCGTGGCGAGGCATTACTCGCCTTTCTCGAGATGGGCGCTGCCGGCGCACAGGTCGGCACCCGGTTCGCCGCGGCGAGCGAAAGCATCGCGCATCCGCGGTTCAAGCAGGCGTTTATCGGAGCCCGCGCCCGCGACGCGTTGCCGAGCGTTCAGCTCGACCCGCGCTTTCCCGTTATTCCGGTCCGCGGCCTGGCCAATCACGGCACGGAGCGCTTCATGGCCCACCAGGCCGACGTGATCGCACAGGTGATGTCCGGCGCGATCACCCGCGAGCAGGGGCAACTCTCGATCGAACATTTCTGGGCCGGTGCGCTGCGGCGCGCGGTGATCGACGGCGACGTCGAGAATGGCTCCCTGATGGCCGGTCAATCCGTGGGCATGGTGAGTGCCGAACAGCCGGTGGCGGACATCATCGGCGAACTCGTCGACCAGGCTTGCGACGTGCTTTCGCGTCGAGGCACGGGTCGCACCACCCGGCTCGTCTGATGGCGGGAAGCCGCCGCCTATTGGCCCGGCTTCGCGCGATGATGGCAGCCAGTGCCGACGGGCCTCCTGGCGGACGCGACGCGCTGAACGCCCTGGCGCAGCTGATCGGGGCCGAGATGACGGCAGCGGTGTGCGCCATCTACGCCATGCGGTCCGGCGACGTGCTCGAGTTGGCCGCGACGATGGGGCTGCGGCAGGAGGCGGTCGGGCGCACCCGGCTGCGCGTCGGCGAGGGTATCGTCGGCATCGCGGCGGCGACAGCGACGGTGCAGAACCTGCCGGACGCGCAGAGTCATCCAGCCTTCGCCTACCGCCCGGAGACCGGTGAGGAGATATTCGCCTCGTTGCTGGCGGTGCCGCTGCGCCGCGCCGGGCGCACGCTGGGCGTATTGACCGTGCAGGACCTGCTGCCGCGCCGTTACACCGACGACGAGGTCGATGGGCTCGAGACGGTGGCGATGCTGCTGGCCGAATTACTGGCCGCCAGCGGCGTGACCGATGCCGCGGACGGGCTCGGCAGCGTGTTGCCGCGGCAATTCGATGCGTTGCCGATCGCGCCGGGCCTGGTGATCGGTCCGGTGGTGCTGCACGGCATGGGCGCGCCGGTGCGGCGGTTGCTGGCCGAGGATCCGCAGGTGGAGATGGCCCGCATCACGGCGGCGGCGGCGTCGATCCAGAAGACGCTGGACGAGTTGATCGATTCCAGCCGGCCCGACGATGACGACGCCCGCGAGGTGCTGGAGGCGACTCGGCTGGTGTCGGCCGACGAGGGATGGCTGCGCCGGGTCGCCGAGGCGGCCAAGAGTGGCCTGTCGGCGGAAGCGGCGGTGCACCGGGTGTCGTATCAGGTCCGCGAGCGGATGCGGCGCATCCAGGACCCGTATCTGCGCGAGCGGTTGTCCGATCTGGAAGAGATGGCCGAGCGGATGCTGGCCGCGCTCGATGGCGGTGAGGCACCGTTGGCGATCCCGCAGGGTGCGATCCTGCTCGCGCGTCGGCTCGGCCCGGCGCAACTGCTCGAGTGGCATGCGCGCGGGATTGGTGGCGTGGTGATCGAGGAAGGCAGCAATGCCGGCCATGCCGCGATTCTGGCGCGGGCGCTCGGGCTGCCGGCGCTGGGCGGCGCGGCCGGGATGCTCGAGGCGGTCGAGAACGGCGACGAGGCGATCCTCGACGCCGACGAGGGGCAGCTCATCCTTCGTCCGGCGCCGGAGGTCCGCGCCAGCTTCCAGCAGGCGTTGCTGATCCGGCAGGAGATCGAGGCGGGCTTCGCCGCCCAGCGTTCGCTGCCGGCCCGCAGCAAGGACGGCGTGCGCCTGCATCTGCAGCTCAACGTCGGACTGGCGCGCGAGATGGAGCAGCTCGACAACACCGGGGCGGACGGGATTGGCCTGTTCCGCACCGAGATCGCCATGCTGGCCCGCGGCGAGGTGGCCGACGTGCCGGAACAGGCGGCGCTGTATGCCCGCGTGCTGGATGCCGCCGGCGACCGGCCAGTACGGTTCCGCACGCTGGACCTTGGCGGCGACAAGATGCTCAAGGACGCTCCGCCCCAGGTGGAGGAGAACCCGGCCATGGGCTGGCGCAGCCTGCGCATCGGCCTCGATCGGCCCGCCATGCTGCGCCGGCAGCTGCGCGCGCTGTTGCTGGCCGCGGGCGGACGCAAGCTGTCGATCATGTTCCCGATGGTGGCGACCGTGGCCGAGTTCCGCGCCGCCAAGAGCCTGTTGTTTACCGAAGCCGCCCGCGTTCGCCCGGCGCCGATCGAGTTGAGCGTCGGCAGCATGATCGAGGTGCCGGCGCTGTTGTTTCAACTGCCGGCGCTGATGGCCGAGGCGGATTTCGTCTCCATCGGGTCGAACGACCTGCTGCAGTTTTTGTTCGCGGCCGACCGTGGCACCCCCGCGCTGGCCAACCGTTACGACCTGCTCTCCGCCCCGGTGCTCGATGCGCTGGAACGAGTGGTGGATGCGGCGCGGAAAGAGAATGTCGACGTGTCCGTCTGCGGCGAGCACGCGTCCCGCCCGCTGGACGCCATGGTGCTGGCCGCGATCGGGATCACCACGCTGTCCATGCCGGCGCCGAGCCTGTTGCGGCTGAAATCCATGCTGGCGCAGGTCGATCTCGACGCGTTGCGCGACGTGCTGACGGCGCTGCGGCGCACGCAGGCCGGGCCGGCCAGCTTGCGCGAGCCGATCGCCTCGTGGGCGCGCGAGCATGATCTCCGTTTCTGAGACGATTCGGCGGTGGCCGGGGATGGCCGGCGTTGGCAAGCCGGGCATTACGGGCTAGATCACGCGACCGATTGACCAATCGTTTGATAACAATGCGTCTCGGTCTGTCATGAACCGTTATCCAGGTAGTATCCGATGGAAGTTCGCAGACCCGAGTTCAACGAGGCGCGTGCGATGATGTCGGCTTCCGAGATTGGCGACACCGGCGCCTCCCGCGTCGGTGCCGAACTGCGTGCCGCACGGCTCCGTCTGGGCTGGACGCTGGAGGAAGTGGCGCAAGGCCTGCGCATCCGGCTGCCGTTCCTCGAAGCGATCGAGGAAGGACGCATCGGCGACTTGCCCGGGTCGGCCTACGCTGTCGGTTTCGTGCGGACCTACGCCAACTCCCTCGGCCTGGACCCGGACGAGATCGCCCGGCGGTTCCGCGCCGAAGGTCACGAGGTGAATCGCAAAACCGAACTCGCCTTTCCGGCGCCGGTGCCGGACCGCGGCGTGCCGGCCGGGGCCGTGGTCCTGCTCGGGTTGATCCTGGCGATCGGCGCCTATGCGGTCTGGTATCGGGTGTCGCCGGTGCGGCATGACGAACCCACTGTCTCGGCGGTGCCGGAGCGGCTCGCGCCCCTGGCCGAGAACGTTGCGCCGAGCCATGTCTCGCCGCAGGTCGCCTCCATCCTGCCGCCGCCGACCCAAACCGCGGGTAGCCCGGCGCCTGCCGCGACGCTCCCATCCGTGCCGTCGCCGCTCGTCACCATTCCGGTGCCGGTCCCCGTGCCGGTTACACTGACGCCGGCACCGTTGATCGCCCCATTGACGTCTGCGCCGTCCACCCCAGCGCCCGATGCCAGCCGCGTCCTCCTGAAGTTCAAGGCGGATTCGTATGTCCAGGTCCGCGAGAAGCAGGGTTCGGTGCTGCTCAACCGGGTCATGCGGGCCGGCGAGAGTTGGCCGGTTCCCAAGCAGGCCAATCTGATCATGACCACCGGCAATGCCGGCGGCACCGACATCGTGGTCGACGGCATCGCGGCCGCGCCGCTCGGCGCCAGCGGTGCCGTGCGCCGGGATATCTCGCTGGAGCCGGACAGCATCAAGCTGCCGCCAGGCGTGAAGTTGCCGCCGCAGCCGCGTCAGCAGTAGAAGCAGGGCGACACCGGTCCTATCTGGAGCCCGAGGAGTTCAGCATGATGTATCGCCCGTATCAGCAGATCGAGCGTCGCAAGTCGCGGCAGATCCATGTCGGATCGGTTCCGGTGGGTGGCGATGCGCCGATCACGGTGCAGACCATGACCAATACGCTGACCACGGACGTGGCGGGCACGGTGGCGCAGATCCGGACCTCGGAGGAGGCCGGCGTCGACATCGTGCGCGTGTCCTGTCCCGACCAGGAGAGCGCGTTCGCGCTGAAGGACATCGTGCGCCAGGTGAAGGTGCCGATCGTGGCGGATATCCACTTTCATTATAAGCGGGCGATCGAGGCGGCACAGAGCGGCGCGGCGTGCCTCAGGATCAACCCGGGCAACATCGGCAGCGCCGATCGGGTGCGCGAAGTTGTGCAGGCGGCGCGGGACCATGGTTGCTCGATGCGGATCGGCGTAAACGCTGGGTCACTGGATCGGCATTTGCTGGAGAAGTACGGCGAGCCGAACCCGGAAGCGCTGGTCGAGAGCGCGCTCGAGCATGCGAAGATCCTGCAGGACCATGATTTTCACGAGTTCAAGATCAGCGTGAAAGCGTCGGACGTGTTCATGGCGGTTGCGGCCTACACGCAGCTGGCCGAGCAGTGCGACCATCCGCTACACATCGGGATCACGGAAGCCGGGTCGAAGCGGGCAGGGACGGTGAAGTCCTCGATCGGGCTCGGCAACCTGCTCTGGGCCGGGATCGGCGACACGCTGCGGGTATCGTTGTCGGCGCTGCCGGAAGAAGAAGTGCTGGTCGGTTGGGACTTGCTGAAGTCGCTGGGGCTGCGGCATCGCGGGGTAAAGATCATCTCGTGCCCGTCCTGCGCGCGGCAGGGCTTCAACGTCATCGACACGGTGCAGAAGCTCGAGGACCGGCTGCAGCACATCAAGACGCCGCTGACCCTGTCCATCATCGGCTGCGTCGTGAACGGGCCCGGCGAGGCGCTGATGACCGATCTCGGCGTTACCGGCGGCGGCAACGGGCGGCACATGGTGTATGCGGCGGGCAAGACCGACCACACGATGGATGGCGGCGACATGATCGAGCACATCGTCGAATTGGTCGAACGCAAGGCCGAGGCGCTGGCGGCCGAAGCGGTGCCGGTCGCCGTCGCGGCGGAGTAAGGCGGTGGGCTTCAGCCCACCCGGAAGGAACGAACTTGGCTGAAGCATTACAACCTGTCCGAGGCACGCGCGACCTGATCGGCGACGAGCAGCGGCGGCATGCTCATGTGATCGACACGGCGCGACGGGTGGCCGGGCTGTATGGGCTCGAAGAGTGGGCGACGCCGATCTTCGAGGAGACGCGCGTCTTCGCCCGCACGCTGGGCGACACGTCGGACGTAGTCACCAAGGAGATGTACACCTTCGACGACCGTGGCGGCGACAGCGTCACGCTGCGGCCGGAGAACACTGCGGGTGTCTGCCGCGCATTGCTCAGCAACGGGCTGACGCAGTCGCTTCCGCAGAAGGTGTTCTACGCCGGGCCGATGTTCCGCTACGAGCGGCCGCAGAAAGGGCGCTATCGGCAGTTCCACCAGATCGGGGCGGAGCTGATCGGGGTGCCGGAGCCGCTGGCCGATGCGGAGATCATCGGGTTGGGATGGCACATCCTAACGGCGCTGGGCATCGCGGACAGCGTGGTGCTGGAACTCAATACGCTCGGGGATGCCATTAGCCGCGACGCCTATCGGGCGGCGCTGGTGGCGTATTTCACTGCGCACAAAGACAGTCTCTCGACAGACAGCTTGAATCGGCTGGAGCACAACCCGCTCCGCATCCTCGACAGCAAGGATGAGGGTGACAAGGCATTGGTCGCCGATGCACCCACCATCTATGCCTCGCTGACCGCCGAGGCGGCGGCGTTCTATGACGGGCTCAAGGCGCATCTGGCCCGGTTCGGCGTGCCGTTCCGAGAGAACCCGCGCATCGTGCGGGGCCTGGATTACTACAGCCATACGGCATTCGAGTTCGTCACCGATCAGCTCGGGGCACAGGGCACCGTCATGGGCGGTGGGCGCTATGACGGGCTGATGCAGCAGATGGGTGGCCCGGCGATCCCGGCGGTCGGCTGGGCCGCAGGTGTCGAACGCTTGTCGATGCTGCTGGCTGCGCCGCCAGCCAAGCCGGCACCGGTCAGCATCGTGCCGATCGGCGGGGCCGCCGAGGAAGCGGCGGCGCTGGAAGCGATGCAGCTGCTGCGCCGGGCCGGGATCTCGGCCGAGATGTCGTATCGTGGCAACGCCAAGAAGCGGATGGAGCGGGCCAACCGCATTGGCGCTCGTGCGGCGGTGATCATCGGCAGTGACGAACTGGCTAAAGGCGTCGTGCAACTGCGCGACTTCGTCGGCGGGGCGCAGGAGGAGGTCACGATGGACCACCTCGCGGACCGCCTCCGTTGAGCGCGACACTCGACAATCGGCTCGACATGATCGTCGGGCGCGCCGCCGAGTTGCGGGCGATGCTGAGCGAGGGACTCGGGGGCGACGGCTTCTCGAAAGCCAGCAAGGAGTTGGCCGAGATCGAGCCAGTGGTCGAGCGGATCGGCGAGTTGCGGGCGGCTGAGCGGGCGCAGGATGAGGCGGAGGCCATGATGGCCGATCCGGAGATGAAGGCGCTGGCGGAAGCCGAGCTATACGACCTCAAGGAACGGCTGCCGATGTTGCGGCAGGAGATCCGGCTGGCGCTGCTGCCGAAAGACGAGGCGGATGCACGCAGTGCCATCCTGGAAGTGCGTCCGGCGGCGGGAGGCGACGAAGCCGGGCTGTTCGCGGCCGAGCTGTTCCAGATGTATCAGAAATACGCCGTGGCCAATGGCTGGCGCGTCGAGGTGCTCGACTACTCCGACAACGAGTTGGGTGGGATCAAGGAAGCGGTGGCCGAAGTCACCGGGCGCAACGTGTTCGCGCGGTTCAAATACGAGAGCGGCGTGCATCGGGTGCAGCGTGTGCCGGCGACTGAAAGCCAGGGACGCATCCATACCTCGACGGTGACGGTGGCGGTGTTGCCGGAGGCCGAGGAGGTCGACGTCGAGATCAATGAAAGCGACCTGCGGATCGACGTGTATCGGGCATCGGGCGCCGGCGGGCAGCACGTCAACAAGACGGAAAGCGCGGTGCGGATCACGCATGTGCCGTCGGGCGTGGTGGTGGCGATGCAGGAGGAGCGGAGCCAGCACAAGAACCGCGCCAAGGCGATGAAGATCCTGCGTAGCCGCCTGTACGAGGTGCAACGCTCGCGTGAGGCGGCGGTGCGGGCGGCGGACCGCAAAGGCCAGGTCGGCACCGGCGACCGCAGTGAGCGGATACGGACGTACAATTTCCCGCAGGGACGCGTGTCGGATCATCGCATCGGGCTGACGCTGCACAGCATCGACAAGGTGATGCAGGGCGATCTGGACGAGATCATCGATCGCCTGACTGCCGAGGACCAGGCCGCCCGGCTTGCAGCCCAGGAGTAAGTGGCGCTCTCCGTCCGCATCGCGCTAACCGACGGCGCCGCGCGTCTAACGGAGGCCGGAATTGACGGCGCGCGATTTGAGGCGCGGTTGATGCTCGAAGCAGTGACCGGCCTGGATCAGGCGTCGTTGCTGCGGGATCCGGATCGGGAGATCGACGCCGGTGCGTTTGGCCGCATGATCGCGCGGCGGGTGGCGCGGGAGCCGTTGGCGTACATTCTCGGCTGGCAGGAGTTCTGGAGCCTGCGATTCGCGGTCTCGCAGGCGACGTTGATTCCGCGGGCCGACAGCGAAACGCTGATCGAGGCAGCCCTGGCCGCGCGGCCAGGGGGCGTAGCTCGCGTGCTCGATCTGGGGACGGGGACCGGGTGCCTGCTGCTGGCAGCGTTGTCGGAGATGCCGGCGGCCTGGGGGGTCGGGGTCGATCGCAGCCCGGAAGCTACCGCGCTGGCCTGGAGCAATGCCGAGTCCCTCGGAATGGGCGGACGTTGCGCGATGGTGGCGGCTGATTGGGCGGCGCCGATTGCTGGGCGATTCGACCTCGTGCTGAGTAACCCGCCGTACATCGAGAGTGCCGACATCGCCGGGTTGATGCCGGAGGTGGCGTTGTTCGAGCCTGGTAGTGCGCTGGATGGCGGTGTGGACGGGTTGGGCGCCTATCGCATCATCGTCGGGTCGCTGGATCGGCTGCTGGCGCCGGGAGGGTTGGCTGTGCTGGAGGTCGGGGCCGGGCAGCATGTCGCGGTGAGTGCGATGGCGAAGTCAGCCGGGTTCGCCACGGTTCGTCTGCGGGCCGACCTTGGCGGCATCGTGCGCGCCGTGTCGATCGAGCGGTGAGGCTTGTTACGTCGGGGTCGATGCGTTACTGACAACCCACGGTCTTTCGAGGCCGAAAGGTCCTTGAGGCGGTCGGACGATCGGCGCCGATGGATCAACCCACCGCCGCAGCTTCGAGCGCGCCGCTTGCCGGGCGCATCCGCCTGGCGGCTACTGTTAGGATCATCCTTGTGGCAATGAATATGAAGCGGGTGCGAGGCCGCAACCATCGCGGCGGAAGCGGAGGCGGCGGTGGTGGCGGACCGATCCGGCATCAAAGCGGCAACGTGCCGCTCAACCGCAACCATGTGTTCGACAGCATCGGCCCGGACCTGCGGGTACGAGGCACATCCCAGCAGCTGTTCGAGAAGTATCTGCAACTGGGGCGGGACGCGACCAGCAGCGGTGACCGGGTGATGGCGGAAAGCTACTTCCAGCATGCCGAGCATTATTTCCGCATCCTGAACGCCATGAACCTCGCTGCGGCCTCCCAGCAGGGGGCCCAGCAAGGCGGGCAGCAAGGTCAGCAAAACCAGGGGTATGGCCGGCGCAACGAGTCCAACATGGACTCCAACTCCGACGCACCCGAGGAGCAGGATGACGAGCCGAGCGGGTCGGGCGATCAGCCCACCGAGTCGCGCGAGCGTGAAATCCCGATCACCGGGGCGCCCTCAGAAGGCTGATTACAACGCGACGCTCGGCAAAGCTTCGAAGCTTGGCCGAGCGAAGTAATAGCCCTGGATGCGGTAAACGCCGAGGTCTCTTAGAGCCGTGACCTCGGACGCCGTTTCGGCACCTTCGGCGACCACATTGATGCCGAGTTCGCCGGCCATCCGGACGATGTTCGTCACAATGCAGCGGCGGCGCGCGTCGACATCCAAGCCGCGCACGATGTCCATGTCGAGCTTGACGGTATCGGGCTGAAAGCGCGCGAGCAGACTAAGCCCGGAGAACCCGGCGCCGAAATCGTCGATCGCGATCCGAAGATCGTTGCGCCGGTAGACGTCGAAGATCTGCTCCAACAGCGGCACGTCGACGATCTTCTCGTTCTCGGTCAACTCGAGGATGATGCGATCATTGGGCAGGTTGTAGCGCTTTGCAGCCGCAAGAGTGGCACGGACGCAGTTTTCGGGGCGATACATCGCGCCTGGAATGAAGTTGATGGATAGTTTGGCCCCGGACTCGATGATGCCAAGCCGCGACGCCAGTTCGATGGCCTTGACGCGACAGGACTGGTCAAATGCGTAGCGGTTCAGCGGCGTCACTTGCGACAGGACGCTGAAGGCGGACTGGTTGGCCGGTCCACGGACCAAGGCTTCGTAGGCGTAGATCTGGCGCAGCCGTAAGTCGACGATGGGCTGGAACGCCATCGTGAACTCGAACGGCGCAGCGATCCCGTTGGCACAGTCACCGCAAGCCCGTGGGCGGTTGATTGAGGGGGGGTCTGCCAGAATAGCCATAACAACCAGGATGTGGATGTCCGTTACTATGACCGGCAATTACTAACGAGACGTCAACGACTGGACCCATGCAACGCAGCGGCAAGCTGGCGGGCGTCGGCGCCCGACAGTAATCCGCGGCGGATGAACAGGTCGATCAGGACCAAGTTGACGTTGAATTTGAAATCGTCGGTATCGCGCACCCGCTCGAGGACGCGGGCGAGGGGCCAGAGCTCGAACGCTTCCACCTCGCCATCCGACGGTGAGGGTTCGAAGCTCGCGGGCAGGTCGAGGTCGTAGCAATGGAGCGTGTCGCGACGCAGGCCCTCGTCCCGCTCCATGGCGTACTGGACGCGCCCTGCCGGCCGGGCCGTTGCGGCCAGGGCTGGCGGGAGTCCGGCCTCTTCGCCGGCCTCCTTGATCACGGTGGCCGCGACGGTGTCGCCGGCCGCGACGCCGCCGGCGACCAAATGATCCAGCTTGCCGGGATCCAGCGGCTTGTCGCGGGAGCGGCGAGCGACCCAGAGATGATCGCCGACCAGCCCGTTCAGATGAATGCCGACCGCGCCGATGCCGAATTTCGGCAACGCGCCGCGGTCGATGCGGGCGAGGGAAGGGCCGTCCGCATCGGCGCGAACGTCGAAGGCCTCACCGCGCCAGCGGAACAGGCCGGACGCCGCCATGGCGCGCGTAACCGGGTCAATCTGATCCGGGCTGAGCACCAGCCCGGCCTCCTCGAGCAGGGCGCCATGGCCGGCAGCGGCTTCGGCATGGGTCGGGAGGATCCAGCCAACATGCTGGCCGGATACCCATACGCGCCATCGGCTGCCGGGAAGGATTGCGTTGTTGCAGATGCGGATGTGGCGGATCAGTTCCATTCCGATGAGGTTATAGGCCGGATGCGGCGCCGTGCCTTCACGTCGGCGGTATGCAACGCCACATAGCGGCTCATGAGTTCTACCCAGTTCCAGCCCGACCCGGCCGATGGCCGCACCGGGCTGCAGACGATCCGCTCCCTTCTGCCGTATCTGTGGCCTTCCGGGGCGCCCGGCGTGCGGTTCCGCGTCGTATGCGCCGTGATGTTCCTGGTCGCGGCCAAGGTGGCGACCGTCTACATCCCGCTCGTTTACAGCCACGCGGTCGACGCGTTGGCACCCAAGAACAGTATCGTGGCGGTGCCGATTGCGCTGATCGGAGCCTATGCGCTGCTGCGGATCGCGTCCTCCGGGTTCGGCGAGTTGCGCGACGCGGTGTTCGCCTCGGTGCAGCAGCGGACGATCCGCAAGGTGGCGTTGCAGACGTTCGAGCACCTGCACCGGTTGAGCCTGCGCTTCCATTTGGATCGGCAGACCGGCGGATTGAGCCGCGCGATCGAGCGGGGCACGGCGGGCGTCGAGGCGGTGTTGCGGCTGGCGGTGTTCAACATCCTGCCGACGCTGTTCGAGGTGCTGCTGGTCACGGCGATCCTGTGGCGGATGTTCGACTGGCGGTTCGCGGCGGTGACGTTGGCGGCGGTGTCGCTCTACATCGCGTTCACCCTGCTGTTCACCAACTGGCGGGTGAAGTTCCGGCGGTTGATGAACGACATGGATAGCGAGGCGCAGACCAAGGCGGTCGATAGCCTGCTGAACTTCGAGACGGTGAAGTATTTCGGCAACGAAGCCCATGAAGCCGCACGTTTCGACGGGGCGCGGGCGCGATACGAGCGGGCGGCGGTCCGGTCGCAGGTGACGCTGAACATGCTCAACCTGGGGCAGGCGCTGATCATCTCGCTGGGGTTGGCGCTGGTGATGCTGATGGCGGCCGACGGGGTGCAGAACGGCACAATGACGGTTGGGCAGTTCGTGCTGGTCAACACCTATCTGATGCAGCTGTATCAGCCGTTGAACCTGTTGGGATTCGTATACCGGGAGATCAAGCAAGGGCTGGTCGACATGGAGTCGATGTTCCGGCTGATGTCGGTTCATCAGGAAGTGTCAGACCGGCCAGCTGCCACCCGGCTGACTTCGGCGGGAACGGTCAGCTTCCGCGACGTCCGGTTCGGATACAATCTTAACCGCGACATCCTGAAGGGTGTCAGCTTCACGGTGCCGGCCGGGTCGAAATTGGCGATCGTGGGGCCGACCGGGGCCGGCAAGAGCACGATCTCGCGGCTGTTGTTCCGGTTCTACGACGTGTCGGCCGGGTCGGTGGAGATCGACGGGGTGGATGTCAGGGAGTTGTCGCAGGAGAGCTTGCGGGCGGCGATCGGCGTGGTGCCACAGGACACCGTGCTGTTCAACGACACCATCGGCTACAACATCGCCTACGGACGGCCGGGCGCGACGCGAGAGCAGGTCGAGCGGGCGGCGCGGCTGGCGCAGGTGCATGATTTCATTGCGAGCTTGCCGGAGGGTTATGAGACCCGGGTGGGTGAGCGTGGGCTGAAGCTGTCGGGCGGCGAGAAGCAGCGGGTGGCGATCGCGCGGACGATCCTGAAGGATCCGCAGATCCTGATCCTGGACGAGGCGACGAGCGCGCTGGACAGCCGGACGGAGCAGGAGATCGACGCGGCGTTGCGGCTGGTGTCGGCCAATCGGACGACGCTGGTGATCGCGCATCGGCTGTCGACGGTGGTGGATGCCGACGAGATCATCGTGCTGGAAGACGGACGGGTGGCGGAGCGCGGCACGCATGCCGGGTTGCTGGCCGACCGTGGATTATATGCGCGGATGTGGGCGTTGCAGGCGGCGGACGAAGAGCCGGCCGACCAGCGCCAAAAGGAGAATGTAGCATGACCGAGGACCTTCCTTCCGACCTAAGCCATTCGGGCGCCATCGTCGACAAGGCGATCGAATACATGCTCGGGCAAAACCTCGACCCGGTGGCCGTGGCATCGGCGTTGCTGGGCGGCTCGTTGGGGTTGATGGTGCGCAGCATGGGCGACGAGGCGATCGCGCAGGTGCTGAGCAACGCGCTCGCTTCCGTGCGGTCGGGCGAGCTACGCACGGAGATGGGGTCGCGCGCCTAAAGCCTCGGGGCTTGACGCACCGGGGTGGGGCGGGCATAGAGCCCGCCTGAATTGCGCCGGGCCACCTAGCCCGGCTGCCGTCTATTGAAGGGTTTATCATGTCTCGTCGCTGCCAGTTCACGGGCAAGGGCGTTCAGTCTGGCAACAACGTCAGCCACGCGAACAACAAGAGCCGCCGCCGCTTCCTGCCCAACATGCAGCAGACGTCGATGATGTCCGACATCCTGGGTACGCCGATCCGCCTGCGCCTGACCACCCATGCGATCCGCACGATCGAGCACAATGGTGGCCTCGATGCGTTTCTGCTGACGACCGCGAACCGCGACCTGCCGGAGCCGGCTCAGGTTCTCAAGCGTCGGATCATGCGCTCGAAGATCAAGCGCGACGCGGAAGCCGCTCAGGCCTAAAAGGCCACCTTTGAATAGTGTATCTCCGCGAACGGACCGTTCGTATCGCGGAGAACTCGCTCCCCAGATTGTCGCCGGTAGCCTTGCTTCTCATAGAAGCGATGGGCTCGTGCGAACCGCGTGTCGGTCCATAATTCTAGGTCGAGTGCGCCTGCTTCCCGCGCGTGATGCTCCGCAGTGTGGAGCAATTTGGTCGCTAGACCGGTGCCGTGATATTCCGGCATGACGTAAACACGGCAAATTTCCCATCTATGGTCGGCTATGGGACGAGTGGCGATCATGCCGTCGCCGTTTCCGGCAATCCAAAGCGCGCCACCGTTGGCTGCGTAGGACGAGGCGAGCGCGCGGAGGTCGGGCTCGTCGGCATCGACGTATAAGCGGCAGTTCTCGTAATCGGACCAGCAACGTTCGATGAGCGTAATGAAAGCCGCGGCATCCGAGTCACGCCCGGGCCTGATGACGGGTAGGGCTGAGATTGCGCCGTCCTTTATCGAAGGCCCTCGCAAAAGGTCACGATGCGGGCGCAAGCCTCCCGTAAGTCGTCGTCGCCGGTGGCGTAGCTGATGCGGACGTAGGGTGACAGGCCGAAGGCGGCACCGTGGACGATGGCGACGTTGGCCTCCTCTAGCAGAGCCATGGCGAAATCCTGGTCGGAGTCGATCCGCCGGCCAGCGGCCGTGGTCTTGCCGAGACAGCCGGCGACGTTGGGATAAACGTAGAACGCGCCTTCCGGCTTGTGGCAGATCATGCCGGGCGCCCGGTTCAGGGCTTCGACGACGAGGTCGCGGCGGCGTTGGTAGGCGGCAACCATGTCGGCGACAGCATCCTGCGGGCCATCCAGCGCGGCCGCAGCCGCGGCTTGGCCGACGCTGCTGATGCCGGCAGAGACGTGGCCCTGCATGGTGACCATCGCCTTGATCAGACGCTTCGGCCCGGTCGCGAAGCCGACGCGCCAGCCCGTCATGGCATAGGTCTTGGAAACGCCGGAGACCGTCAGCGTGCGGTCGCGCAGCGCCGGCACGACCGAGGCGAGGCTGGCCTGGTGCCGGCCGTCGAACAGCAGGTGTTCGTACATGTCGTCGGACATGATCCAAACCTGTGGATGGCGGAGGAGAACATCCCCCAGCGCCTTGAGGTCGTCCTCGGACGCGGCGGCGCCGGTCGGGTTGTTGGGAAAGTTCAGGATCAGCCACTTGGTCCGCGGTGTGATCGCGGCCTCGAGGTCTTCGGGGCGGAGGCGAAAGCCGTTGTTCTGCGAACAGGTCACGACCACTGGGGTGCCGCCGACCACCTGGGTCATGAGGGTGTAGGCGCCCCAATACGGTGCGGGGACGATGACCTCGTCACCATCGTCAACCGTGGCCATTAGGGCGTCGAAGATGACGCCCTTACCGCCGTTGGAGACCATGATCTCGTCCATCGCGACATCCAGGCCGTTGTCGCGCTTGAACTTGCGCTGGATGGCGGCCTTGAGGGCGCCGGTGCCATCCTGCGGCGGGTATTTGGTTTGGCCGGCTTTGGCGGCCTGATAGGCGGCGTCGATGGCGTGGGGCGGGCTATCGAAATCGGGTTCGCCAATGGTCAGCGCGATCACCTGCTGGCCTTCGGTGCGCATGGCCCGGGCGCGGATCGTCATGGCGACGGTCGCGGCCGGGGCAAGCCCGTCGAGGCGGTGGGCGAGGGTCGGGGTGATCGCGCTGGAGTCCATGGTGTTACTTCAGGCCCCCGCAGAAATGTTGGATGCGGGTGCAGGCATCCCTGAGGCTTTCGGTGTCGGTGGCGTAGCTGATGCGGAAATGGCCGGGATACATGAAGGCCGCACCATGTACGGCGGCGACGCCTTCTTCCTCGAGGAGGGCGAGCACGAAGGTCTCGTCATCCTTGATCAGCGTGCCGGCCGGCGAGGTCTTGCCGATGCAGCCATGCACGCTCGGGAAGACGTAGAAGGCGCCTTCGGGCGAGCTGCAATGGATGCCCGGCGCATCGTTGAGCATGCCGACGACGAGGTCGCGCCGTGCTTTGTAGACGGCGGTCATCTCGTCGATGAAGCCCTGAGGACCCGTAAGCGCCTCGACCGCTGCAGCCTGACTGACGGAGCTGGTGTTGGACGTGCTCTGCGACTGGAGCTTGTCCATCGCCTTGATCAGCGCCTTGGGGCCGCCGGCGAAGCCGATGCGCCAGCCGGTCATGGCATAAGCCTTGGAGCAGCCGTTCATGGTGATGGTGCGGTCGCGCAGCTTGGGCTCGACCTGGACGATCGTGGCGGGCTGGAAGCCGTCATAGACCAGCTTGTCGTAGATATCGTCGGTGAGGACCAGGATATCGGGGTGCCGCAGCAGCACGTCGCAGATTGCCCGGAGGTCTTCGGCCGAGTAGGCCGCGCCGGTCGGGTTGCAGGGTGAGTTCAGCATGAACCACTTGGTCTTCGGCGTGATGGCGGCTTCGAGGTCCTCGGCGCGGAGCTTGAAGCCGTTGTTCTGGCCGCAAGGGACGATGACGGGGGTGCCGTCGGCCAGCGCCACGATGTCGGGGTAGCTGACCCAGCACGGTGACGGGATGATGACCTCGTCGCCGGCGTCCAGCGTGGCGACCATGGCATTGAAGATCACCTGCTTGCCGCCGGTGCTGACGATGATCTCGTCGGGCGCGTAGTCGAGGCCCTGGTCGCGCTTGAACTTCTCGGACACGGCCTTGCGGAGCGCGAGCGTGCCGGAAACGTCCGTGTATTTGGTGTCGCCCGCCTGGATGGCCGCGATGGCGGCGTCCTTGACGTTCTGGGGCGTGTCGAAGTCGGGCTCGCCGGCGGCCAGGGAGATGACGTTGCGGCCTTCGGCCTTCAGCGCGCGGGCCTTGGTCGAAATGGCAATGGTCTGGCTAGGGCTGATTCGGTCCAGACGTTCGGCGGTCAAGTGCATAATGGCTTCCAGCGAAAAACGCTGGAAACTCTAGGCGCGGGGACGGTTCGGCACAACCGCTGCGGTGACGGTGCAGCGCCGTCGACTATTGGCCGACGTTGCGCTGGAAATTGAAATTGGCGTCGCCGCCGCCTTGCTGCGCGTTCGGCTGATACGGGATGCGACCCGGCGGCAGGTCGCTGCAGGCCGCCAGGGCAAGAAGGATCGTTGCGACGGCGGCGGCGGCGATCTGTTTCATGCAGGAGGCAACGTCCGGCATTCCGCCGGGTTGCGGCTCGCGCGCCCGCCGGCTCCGCGATAACGGGGTCAGCGGGGCGTGGATGCCGTGCTGAGGCGACGTTGCAGGAGCCAGACGGCGCCGAGAGCCGCGGTGACGGCGAGGAGGATGATTGTGGCGAGCGCGTTCAGTTCCGGCGTGATGCCGAGTTTCATGGCGGAGAAGACGACCATGGGCAGGGTCGAGGCGCCGGGTCCGGAGGTGAAAGTGGCGACGACGAGGTCATCGAGGCTGAGGGTGAAGGCGAGCAGCCAGCCGGAGAGCAAGGCCGGCGTCAGCAGGGGCAGGGTGATGCGGAGAAAGGCGGAGAGCGGCGTGGCACCGAGATCCTGGGCGGCATCCTCGAGGTCGGTGCCGGCGTCGGACAGGCGGGCCTCGATGACGATGGCCACGTAGCTGAGGCTGACGGAGATGTGCGCCAGAGTGATGGTCAGGGCGCCGCGGTCGGCCGGCCAGCCGAAGATCTGCTCGGATTGCACGAACAGCAACAACAGTGAGAGGCCGACCAGGACGTCGGGAAGGACGAGACGGGCGGAGATCAGGCTGGCAAACAACCCGCGCGCGCGGAAGCGGCCGAAGCGGGCCAGGGCGACGCCGGCGAGCGTGCCGAGGACCGTCGCCGCAGTGGCGGAGAGCGCGGCGATGCGAAGCGACAGCAGGGCGGCGTCGATCAGTTTCCGATCGTGCCAGAGGGCGACGTACCAGGTCAGCGAAAAGCCGGACAGGACGGTGGTGAGGCGGGAGGGGTTGAAGCTGGTCGCCACCAGGAGCGCGATGGGAATGTAGAGAAAGGCGTAACCGGCGATGAGAGCGGCCGGCAGCAGGCGACCGCGCCTCATTCGCGAGTCCGCAGCAACGTCATGGGGACGAGCAGGACGACCAGCAGCGCGGTGGCGACGGCGGACGCCATCGGCCAGTCGCGATTGGCGAAGAACTCGTTCCACAGTGCGCGGCCGATGGTCTGGGCGCCGGGGCCGCCGAGGAGTTCGGGGATGACGTATTCGCCGACTGCTGGGATGAACACCAACGCCAGCCCGGCGACGATGCCGGGCAGGGAGAGCGGCAGCGTGACGGTGCGGAAGATGGTCCAGGGCGTGGCGCCGAGATCGGCGGCGGCTTCCTCTAGCGCCGGGTCACGGCGGGAGAGCCGGGCGTAGAGCGGCAGGATCATGAACGGCAGGTAGGCGTAGGTGATGCCGATGTACATCGCCAGGTCGGTGTAGAGCAGCTTGAGCGGGGCGATGCCGAATTGGATAAGAGCAAGGTTGATCCAGCCATCGTCGCGCAGCAGGCCGATCCAGGCGGTGATGCGCAGCAGAAAGCCGGTCCAGAACGGCAGCATGACCAGCAGCAGGAGCAGCGAGCGCCAGCGTTCGGGCGCACGGGCGATGGCCAGCGCCATGGGGTAGCCGATCGCAAGGCAGCACAGCGAGGACACGCTGGCGATCAGCAGGCTCTTGAGAAAAGCGTCGAGGTAGTAGGCGTCGCCGGTGAGCAGCGCGTAGTTGGCCGGGTCGGGGCTGGCGAGCAGCGGAGTGAAGGGCGGCACCGCCTCAATGGCGGTGGAGAACGACAGCGCGGCAACGAGAAGGACGGGCAGCACGACGAAGATCGTCAGCCACAGCCAGAGCGGGGCGAGGACGAGGGCGCGATTCATGCGGAAAGGATCGTCAGCGCGTCGGGAGGCAGCGCCACGGTGACCGGCGTGCCCAGGGGGAGCAGCCCGGTGCCGAAGCCAGCGCTGAGGGGTTGCACGAGCTGGAGCGTGGCGCCGGCGTCGAGGCGGACGGCATAGTCGGCGGAGTCGCCGAAATAGGCGGCGGTCAGCACGGTGCCCCCGGCGCTGTTGAGGGCATCGGCTTGAGCCAGGCGGAGGCGTTCGGGGCGGATGGCGATCCAGAAGGGAGTGGTCGGAACCGGGTTGGCGGTTTGCAGCGGGCCGACCCCGTCGATCTCCACTCGATCGGGCGCGAGACGTGTCGCGGGAAAGACGTTGTCGTTGCCCATGAATGCGGCGACGTAGCGGCTGGCAGGGCGCTCGTAGAGGTCGGCCGGCGTGCCGATCTGCGCGAGGCGGCCGTTCTCGAGCAGGCCGATGCGGCTGGCCATGGCCAGCGCCTCGTCCTGGTCGTGGGTGACCATGATGAAGGTGGTGCCAGTCTGCGCCTGGATGCGGAGAAGCTCCTGCCGGGTTTGTTCGCGCAGGCTGCGGTCGAGCGCGGATAGGGGTTCGTCGAGCAACAGCAGGCGCGGGCGCGGGGCGAGGGCGCGGGCGAGG
Organism: uncultured Acetobacteraceae bacterium; assembly: GCA_964613945.1. Classification (GTDB taxonomy): domain Bacteria; phylum Pseudomonadota; class Alphaproteobacteria; order Acetobacterales; family Acetobacteraceae; genus JAVVHH01. Next base: position 69,975 of record CAZTJC010000009.1, on the reverse strand, counting down.
GCGACGCGTTGCCGCTGACCGCCGGACAGGGCGTCCGGCTTGCGGCCGGCGAAATCGCGGAGGCGGACCAGGTCCAGCAGGGCCTCCACGCGCTGGGCGATCTCGGGTTTGGGGACTCCCTGGCGGCGAAGGCCGAAGGCGACGTTGTCGGCGACGGTCATGTGCGGGAAGAGCGCGTAGGACTGGAAGGTGGTGTTGACGGGGCGGCGATGCGGCGGCAGGCGGGTAATGTCCTGGTCGCCGAGCAGGATGCGGCCGGCAGACGGTTCGATGAAGCCGCCAAGGGTGCGGAGCAGCGTGGTCTTGCCGGAGCCGGAGCCGCCGAGAAGCGCGAACAACTCCCCGCTGCTGATGTCGAGATCGAGGTCGGAGAGAGCGGCGACCGGGCCGTAGCGAACGGTCAGGCCCTGGATGGAGAGGTCGGCCAACGCTGTGCGGCTGGGGATCAGGAGCCGGCTTTGAAGCGGGTCCACATGCGGGTGCGGGCGCGTTCGGCGGCTGAGGTGGGGGCTTTGGCGGTGAAGGCTTGCGCCAGCATGGCCGCGGTGGGGAACACGTTGGTGTTGCTTTTCACGTCGGGCGCGACGTCGGCCATGCTGGCGGGGACGGCATTGGGATAGCCGACCTTGCTGGTGATGGCGGCCATGTTGGCGGGCCGGAGGACGAAGTCGATGAACTGCATGGCGTATTGCGGGTGCGGAGCGTCCTTGGGCACGGCGAGCATGTCGAAGGTGTATTCGGTGAACTGCTTGGGCAGGACGTAGTCGACCGGGTCTTTCTTGGCTTCCGCGGCGCGGGCGGTGGCTTGGACGACGTCGCCGGAATAGTCCATCGCCAGGCAGACCTCGTTGCTGGCCAGCATCTCGAGCGCGCCGCCGGAGGCGAAGGTGCGGATATAGGGACGGATCGCCATCAGGGTCTTCTCGACGGCCTCCAGGTCCTTCGGGTCGGCGCTGTCGGGGTCGCGGCCGAGGTATTTCAGCACGCTGGGGATGGTGTCGATGGCGCTGTCCATCAGCACGATGCCGCAGGGGGCGAGCTTCTTGGCCCATTCTGGCTTGAGCAGGAGGTCCCAGCTATCGAGGGGTGCGTCGGGCGCCAGGGCCTTGATCTTTGTCGGCACGATGCCGAGGCCGAGAGTGCCCCAGAGATAGATGGCGCCGTACTTGTTGCCGGGGTCGCTGGTCTCCACCCGCTTCATGAGAGCGGCGTCTTCGCCGCCCAGGTTCGGTATCGCGGACTTGTCGAGCGGGAGCAGGGCGCCGGCCTTGATGAGGCGGGAAAAAGTGGGCTCGGCGGTGGGCACGACGACGTCGTAGCCGGATTTGCCGGCGAGGAGCTTGCCCTCGAGGGTCTCCAGGCTGTCGTAGACGTCGTACTGGACTTTGATACCGGTCTGCTTGGTGAAGTCTGCCAGGACTTTGGGGTCGATGTAGTCGGTCCAGTTATAGACGTTGACGACCTTGTCTTCGGCGTGAGCGGCGGCGCAAAGCGTTAGAACGAGCGCCGCGAGAAAACGTCCTGTCCAGCGCATCAACACAGCTCCAATCCACGCGTCGCTCATAGCTTTGGCCGGGATGAATTGAAAGACTGGTCCGATCTGGCAGTGTTGGGGCCATTGGATGGAGGGTTTGATGCGGGTCCTAGTCGTCGCGGGGCTTTTGGGATTGGTCGGTGGTCCGGTGTTGGCCGAAGACTTGCCCGTTAATCGTGCAGCCGGACCCGGGCTGATCACCACGCACGGGATGGCCCGGGGACGATTGGCCAACACCGTGGCCGACGTGTCGATCGGCGTGGAGGCGCATGGGCCGACGGTCGCTGCGACGCAGGCGGCGTTGGCGGCCGGAAGCCAGAAGCTGATGGGGTATCTGCGGGCGCAGGGCGTGGAGCGGTTGCGGACAGATCAGCTTTCGGTCACGCCGCAGACGGCTGCCGAGACCGGGCGGGCCGCGCGGATCGTAGGATATGACGGGAGTGTCCAGGCGAGCTTCCGGGTGTCGGCAGACAAGGTCGGTGCCGTGGTCGCGGGTGCGCTGGCCAATGGCGGCAATAATCTGGAACGGACGGCGCTCGGGCCGCGGGAGGCGGAGGTTGATGCGGAGCGGGCACGGCTGGCCGCCGAAGCGGCGAAGATCGCGCTGTCGCAGGCCGACGCCGTGGCCGGGGCGACGGGCCGGCGGTTGGGGGCGATCCGTCGGATCGAGGTGGATCCCGACCAGGCTTTCGCGCCGTCCGCGCCCATGATGCGGATGGCGGCGATGCCCGCGCCAGCGCCGCCGCCGCCGGTGGCAACAGAAGCGGGAGATGCGGAGATCTCGGCATCGGTACTGGTGACGGTCGAGTTGGTCGAGCCGCGGGTGCCGTAGCGGTTGATCAGGTCGCGCGGTCGTCCGGGGTAGCGGCGGCGGCGTCGATGTGGGCGCGGAGGTCGGTTGGCGTGTGGCCGGCGGCGCGCAGGGCGTGCAGGCTAAGGGAGGCGTCCCGTTTGGCCAAGCGGGAGCCGTCGGGTGCGCGGATCAGGGGGTGGTGGGCGTAGGCGGGCTCGGGCCAGGCCAGGAGGGTTTGTAGCAGGCGGTGGAGACTCGTGGCCGGGCGAAGATCGGCGCCGCGGGTGACGAGGGTGACGCCTTGGAGGGCGTCGTCATGGGTGACACAGAGATGATAACTGGCCGGGGTGTCCTTGCGGGCGAGCACCGGGTCGCCGAAGGCGAGGGGATCGCAAGGCATGCGGCCTTCGCCTTCCTCCAACCAGGTGAGGGGGCCGGTGAGCGCGAGGGCAGCGACCGTGTTCAGACGGAGCGCATGGGGCTGGGCCGGGTCGGCGGGCGTGTGGCGGCAGGTGCCGGGATAGAGCGGGCCTTCCGGACCGTGCGGTGCGGACGCGGCGGCGGCGATATCGGCGCGGGTGCAGGTGCAGGGATACAGGACGCCGAGGGCGGCGAGGCGGTCGAGGGTTTTGCGGTAGTCCGGGAGGTGGGCGGATTGGTGACGGATCGGGGTTTCCCATTCGAGGCCGAACCAGCGGAGGTCATCCAGGAGAGCGGCGGTGTACTCGGGACGGCAGCGCGCCGGGTCGATGTCCTCGATGCGAAGGAGGAAGCGACCGCCGACCGCACGGGCGCGGCGCCAGGCAACCAGGGCGGCGTAGGCGCTGCCGAGGTGGAGCAGCCCTGTCGGGCTCGGGGCGAAGCGGGTTACAAGCGGGGCTGCCAGCGGGGAGATCGGCATGGAGCAGCTTAACGTGTTGCGCAGGGAGGCGGCCAGCGGGGCGCCGCGGCTGCTGGTGGTGCTGTGTCATGGGGTGGGGGCGGATGCGCAGGACCTGATCGGACTGGCCGAGCCGTGGGCGGCAGGATTGCCGGAGTTGGCGTTCCTGGCGGTGGATGCACCGGAGCCGTACGACATGGCGCCGTATGGCCGGCAATGGTTCAGCCTGCAGGATCGGACGCCGAGCGTGCTGGACGCCGGGGCACGGCGGGCGACGCCGGCGTTGATGGCGACGGTGGATGCGGAACTGTTGCGGCTCGGGCTCGCGGCTCGCGACGTGGTGCTGATGGGCTTCAGCCAGGGGGCGATGATGGTGTTGCACGCCGGGCTGCGGCGCCCGGTGCCGCCGGCGGCGATCCTGGCCTATTCGGGTGCTTTGCTCGACAGCCCGGCGCTCGATGCCGAGATCACCGGCCGGCCGCCGGTGCTGTTGGTGCACGGGGAGGCCGACGAGGTGGTGCCGTTTGCGCGCGGCCCGGCGGCGGCCGAGGCGCTGCGGCGGCGGCACGTTCCGGTCACAACCGTTTGGCGCAAGGGCGTCGGGCATTGGGTAGACGAAGGCGGACTGCGGGCGGGGGTGGACCTGCTGGCGCAGCTGTGAGTGACGAGAGCGTGACAACTGCCTCACAGCGGCGTGTAGATCGCTTGCGGGGGCACGGTGGCGGTGCCATGCTTTTATCCGACTCTGGAGGCATATCTGGCGGGTCGTCTGGCAACCGACCTCCGGTCTCACACCTCCAGTGAGAAGGAGAGCGCTGTGCCAGACGGCGGACTACATTTTCCCGCTTTAGTTCTTAACGCCGACTTCCGGCCGTTGTCGTATTTTCCACTATCGGTGTGGTCGTGGCAGGACTCGATCAAGGCCGTGTTCCTCGACCGGGTATCGGTGCTGAACGAATACGAGGATCGCGTCCGGTCGCCGAGCATGTCGATGCGGTTGCCGAGCGTGATCGCGCTGAAGGACTACATTCCGACGGCGCGCAAACCGGCGTTCACGCGGTTCAACGTGTTCCTGCGGGATGCATTCAGCTGCCAATACTGTTCCGAACGGTTCCCCACCCCGGAACTGACGTTCGACCACGTGATCCCGCGCAGCCGCGGGGGACGCACGACGTGGGAGAACGTCGTGACGGCCTGCGGCGGATGTAACCTGCGCAAGGGCAACAAGCTGCCGCGGGAATGCGGCATGCATCCGCGGCTGCGGCCGGAGCAGCCATCGACCTGGGTGTTGCAGGAGAACGGCCGGTCGTTCCCGCCGAACTATCTCCATGAAAGCTGGCGCGACTACCTGTATTGGGACAGCGAGCTGGACAGCTAGGGTTCCGCCGCGCTGACGATGCCGATTGGTCAGGGATGGATTCAGCTCGGGGAACTCGGGCTTTCTTTTCTGCTGGCCGCTGCGGTCGGGCTGGAGCGGGAGTTGCGGCAGAAAAGCGCCGGGCTCCGGACCTACAGTCTGGTCGGGGTATCGGCGGCGCTGTTCATGCTGATCTCAAAATACGGGTTCACCAACGTGCTGGAGAGCGGCCGGATCGTGGTCGATCCGTCGCGGGTGGCAGCGCAGATCGTGTCGGGGATCGGCTTCATCGGCGGTGGCGTCATCTTCATGCGCCGCGACGTGGTGCGTGGGCTGACGACGGCAGCGTCGGTGTGGCTGACGGCCGCTTTGGGGATGGCGTGTGGCGCCGGGCTACCAATCCTGGCGGTGGCGACGACGGCCGGGTATTTTGTCATCATGTATGCCTACCCGATGCTGGTAGGGCGTTTCCTGCCGCGAACCGAGCACGGGATCACGCGGATCCGTGTTGCCGGGGAAGACCGGCCGGGGCTGCCCGACGCCGTGCTCTCGGCCTGCGCGGCGCTTCGGTTCGAGGTCGGGACACTAGAGATCGAGCGGGAGCGCGACGGTGAGCCGCTCGTCGTGACAATGACGGTGAGCGGCGGACGCGGAGTACCGGCACTGATCGTGCGGTTGAGCGACATCGCCGGCGTGCTCCGGGCCGGCAGCATTGCCGGCGACACGATCGAGTAGCCCGATACGGGGCCTGTCAGTCGGCCCAGACGGGGGAGCGTTTCTGGATAAAGGCGTCGATGCCTTCGTTGGCATCGTATTCGTCCATGTTGTGCACCATCACCTCGGCCGTGTGCGCATAGGCGTCGGCCAGGGACAGCTCGGCCTGGCGATAGAAGGCGGGCTTACCGAGGGCGACGGCGCTGCGGCTCTTACCGGCCAGTTTGATGGCCAGGGCGAGCACGGCGGCGTCGAGATCGGCCTCCGGGACGCAGCGGTTGACGAGGCCGAGGCGGGCGGCTTCCGGAGCATCGATGAAGTCGCCGGTGAGCAACATCTCCATCGCCGCCTTGCGGGGCACGACGCGGGACAGTGCGACCATCGGGGTCGAGCAGAACAGGCCGACGTTGATGCCGGAAACGGCGAAGCGCGCCGTGTCCGATGCCAGCGCCAGGTCGCAGGTGGCGACCAGTTGACATCCGGCGGCCGTGGCGATGCCGTGGACGCGGGCGATCACCGGGACGGGGAGCGTGGTCAGGCGCTGCATGAAACGGCTGCACTGGGCAAAGAGGCGGGCGCGGGCGGGGCCGTCGAAGCTGCGGACTTCGCGAAGGTCATGGCCGGCGCAGAAGCCGGGGCCGTTGGCGGCGATGATGAGCACGCGGATGGTGTCGTCAGCGGCGATGGCGTCGAGCGCATTTTCCAGGGCGGTCAGCATGGCCGTGGACAGCGCGTTGCGGGCGCCCGGATTGTTGAGCGTGAGAGTGGTGATGCCGGCCTGGGCGGTGGTGAGGAGGAGTGTCTGATCGGACATCGATGAAGCTTTCGTTCGATCAGGCCACTTTGCGTCTCGATGCGGTTTCGAGGAAGCCCTCGAGATAGGTGAGGACTTCGGCGGGCGATTCTTCGGCAAGATAATGGCCGCTGTTGACCGGGCCACCCTGGACGGTGCCGCTGCAATACTGGCGCCACAGGTCGAGCGGGTCGTACCAGCCGCCGATTTTGCCCCGTGAACCCCAGAGCACAAGCAGGTCGCAGGCGATCTTGCGGCCATCGGCACGGCTGATGCGATCGTGCTCGAGATCGATGGTCGCGGCGGCACGGTAGTCTTCGCACATGCCGGTGATGGCGGCAGGGTCGTGGGCGGCGCGGAGATAATCGTCCAGCGCGTCGGGATGGAAGAAGCCCGGCGGCTTGGGTTCACGGGAGGTGTGAGCGTTGAACCAGGTGGTTGGCGCCGCATTGATAAGTTCTTCGGGGAACGGGTGCGGCTGGGCGAACCAGAACCAGTGATAATAGCCGAGCGCGAAGGCCATGTCGGTGCGCTCGAAATGCTCAATGGTGGGCACGATGTCCATCACGCACAGCCGGTCGACGCGGTCCGGGTTGTCGATGGCCAGTCGATGCGCGACGCGGGCGCCGCGATCATGGGCGACGACCTGGAAATGATCGTGGCCGAGGGACGTCATCAGCTCGGCGAGGTCGCGCGCCATGCTGGATTTGGCGTAGGGCGCATGATCCCCGGTGGCACCGGGCTTGAAGCTGCCGCCATAACCGCGCAGGTCGGGGGCCACGACAGTGAAGCGCTCGGCCAGCGTGGGGGCTACGGCGTGCCACATGGCATTGGTCTGCGGATTACCATGTAGCAACAGTAGCGGCGGGCCCGACCCGGCGGTGCGCAGGCGCAGCGTGCCGTCGGCAACGTGACGCTCGGTCAGGTCGAAATCGCGGAAGAAGTCGAGCATGGCTTCAGATACTTAGAATTTATGACGGCACTATGGCGCACGGCGATGATCACCGCGAGGGGCGCAACGAAAAGCGCGGCATGGGTGATCCCGCTGGCGATCTACGCGGCCGGCATGGCCTTGATGTTCCGGGGTGCGCTGTGGGGGCCACGGTCGCTCGGCGACAATAACGACGGCGGCATTGCGCTGGCGATCCTGGAGCATTGGGTGCGGGTGTTCATGGGGCAGGCGGCGGACTGGCGGTCCCCGGGCTGGTTCTGGCCGGCGCCGCACGCGTTGGGGTACTCGGACAGCCTGTTCCTGGTGGCGCTGCCCTATGCGGCGGCACGGGCGGCGGGCGCGGGATGGTTCCTGGCCAACGATCTGGCGATCGCGTCGCTGGCGACGACCGGATTCTGGGGCATGGTGCTGCTGGTGCGGCGGCTGGGGGCGCCGGTGGCGGTCGGCGGCGTGGTGGCATTCGTGTGGAGCTTCGGCGTGGTGCCGGTGTTCAAGCTGGGGCACCTGCAGACCTACACGATGCAGCTGGCGCCGTTGCTGGGGCTGATGCTGGTGGCGGCGTGGCGGGGCGCCCCCGGGTGGGCGATGGCGGCGGGGCTGCTGTATGGGCTGATGTTCCTGACCGCGGCGCAGACACCGTGGTTCCTGGGGCTGGAGGCGGGGATGGCGCTACTTGCCGGGGCGGCGCTGGGGCGGGTGGAGTGGCGGCGGGGTGCCCGGTTAGTGCCGCCATTCGGGCTAGGACTGGCCGTCGGGATGGTGCCATTCGTGCTGCTGTATCGGGACTCGTTCGGATTGGTGCGGGATTTCTCGGCGGCACATTTCTACTCGGGGTGGCCGCGCGACCTGCTGGACGTTCCACCCGGGGAATTGATGTGGTCCGACCTGCTGCACTGGACCGGTATTGCCGGAGCGGCGGGGCGATCGAGCGACGAGGTGGCGCTCGGCTTGACGCCGGTGCTGGCGACGAGCGGCGTGGTGGCGCTGGTGCTGACGGCACGGCGGCGGGCGGGGGCGGCTGCCCTACTGGCCGCGGGGGTGCTGGGGCCGGCGCTGGCGGTCGATTGGGGCTGGGTGGAGCCATGGCAAGCGGTGTTCTGGTGGGTGCCGGGCGGCAACGCGGTGCGGACGCCGTTCCGGATCGAGTTGGCGGCGCAATTCTTTCTGTGCCTCGGCCTGGGGCTCGCGCTGGGGCAGGGTGTCGCGCGCGGCGGGCGGCTGCGGCGGGCGGGGCTGGTGACGTTGATGGCGGTGCTGCTGGCCGAGCAGTTAGGCGACCGGCCGTCGGGGCGAGAGACTGCGGCGATGACGGCCTGGCTCGATGCAGCCCGGCGCCCGGCATTCGCCTGCGAGGCGTTTTACTTGCTGCCGGGCGGCGGGAGGGGGCTGTGGCACCAGAACCAGGCGGACGCGATGTTGCTTTCGCAGAAGCTTGGACTGCCGACGATCAACGGGAATAGCAGTTTCTATCCCGAAGGTTGGAACATGTTGTTCACGGAGCGGGCGGGTTATCCGGTGCGCGTGTTGGCGTGGATTGATGCTCATGGGGCTCGAGCGCGCGTGTGCGGCGTGGACCCACGGCGAAATACTTGGGTGGCGGGGGTGAAGCCGCTGTAAACGCCATCTCCGCTTTCTATCGCAAGCCGGACATCCCGCGATTGATCCTGGTCGCCCGCTAGCAGCTCACGCTTTCTGCGCCAGGCAGCTTAACGATCTGTAAACCCTCAAGCTCTATATCGAGACCATCCGGTGAAGTCTGGGATGGTCCCATTGTCTGCAGTCGGAGTCTTGGCTGTTATTTGGGGATAAGCATGACTGTGGTTGCGACCTGCCTGCCTGGGTTCGCCGATATTCGATTTGATGAGCTCGAAGAACTCGACGAACACGAGCTCGATGCCCTCCCATTCGGCGTCATCGGCATGTCTGAGCATGGCATCGTCGAAGTTTACAATCAAACCGAGTCAAAGCTGGCAGGTTTGTCGCCGGACAAAGTTCTGGGTGCGCACTTCTTCTCAACCATCGCACAATGCATGAACAATTTTCTTGTCGCACAGCGCTTCATCGACGAGCCGGAGTTGGACGTCGTCATCAATTTCGTTCTGACGCTTCGAATGAGACCGACGCCGGTGAAGCTTCGTTTGATGAAAAGTGCCTCTATGCGTCGGCGCTACATTCTTCTCGATCGGTCCTGAACTTGAGTGAGATCATCGAACCCGATAACGAGGAACTCCTCCGTTTTCTCTACGCTTGTCCGGTCGGAATACTAGAACTAGATCGCGATGGCATAATTGGTTTGATCAATCCCTATGCCATGCGATTGCTCATGCCGATCGCTGGCGGGGGTTGGGTACCCAACCTGTTCGCCTTGCTCAAAGATTACGCTCCAGAGTTGCGGGAGCTTGCTGATAACCATGCGACGCCGCATGGCGTGATCTGTGAGGATCATCGCATCTACGTCGATCTCACGAAAAACCAGGCATCGTCACAGCAGTTGGTTATGACCGTAACTCTGGTCCGGCTCAACGAAACCAAGCTGGTTGCGACAATGACGGACATCTCGGCCCAGGTCGCGCGCGAGCGTCAATTGAAGCAATCCGAAGCCGCTCGGCTATGGGCCGAGACGATGCTTTCGGTTGCCCATGAACGCGAGCAGGCCGGCGTCGACGTTCAGGCACAGAACACGCGCTTCGCAGCAGCCTTGGCCAACATACGTCAGGCCCTGTGCATGTTTCACATCGACGGTGGCCTGATTGTCGCCAACGGTCGCGTTGCCGAGATGTTCGGGCTTGATCTTCAAATCGTCGCGGTCGACACCACGCTCGATACTATTCTTGCCGAAGCCGTTAACGCGTCGAATCTGTCCCAAGAAGACGCGATTTCGATGCACAGCTGGGTTCAGCGATTCAGGGCAGATCAGAAGCACGATACCTGTCTTCTGTCGCTAGCCGATGGACGTCGGCTCACCATCAATTACGCGCCCGTCGGCGAGGATAGCTGGCTTCTCACGTTCGAGGACATAACCGAGCAAAAGCAGGCAGAAGCCAAAATCACGCACATGGCACTCCATGACGCGCTTACCGGACTGCCGAACCGAGTAACGTTTCATACGAAATTGGCTGATGCAGTTGCGCGGAGCAAGCGTGGCGAAGTATCGGCATTGCTATGCCTCGACCTCGACCGATTCAAAAGCGTCAATGACGTGCTCGGTCATCCCGCTGGTGATACATTATTGCAGGAAGTCAGCAAACGTCTCGCGAGCGCCGTTCGTGAAACCGACACGGTGGCACGTTTAGGCGGCGATGAATTCGCAATTCTCCAAACTCGTCTGGATGAGCTTGCCGACACGGCGGTCCTGGCCAAACGGGTGATCGAAGCACTTTGCAGCCCCTTCTCGATCGGTGGCCACCAAGTCGTTATTGGCGTGAGCATCGGCATCGCGATGATTGCCGCCGATGGTCAAAGCCCGGACTTGTTGCTCAAAAATGGCGACCTTGCGCTGTATGAAGCGAAGAAGTCGGGGCGCGGCGTTTATCGATTCTTCGAGCCGGGAATGGATGCCGTCATGCGGACGAGATTGACGCTCGAGGCCGATCTGCGCCTCGCCATCACGAACGGCCAGTTCGAAATCCACTACCAGCCGCTGGTAACGATCAGAACGGGATCCATTGCGGGATTTGAGGCGCTCGTGCGCTGGAATCATCCGACACGCGGCTTGGTTCCTCCGTCCGAATTCATTCCCTTGGCAGAAGAAACCGGCCTAATTGTGCAGATAGGGCTTTGGGTTCTCCAGCAGGCGTGCCGAGACGCCGTCAACTGGGTAGGCGACATCAAGGTGGCCGTGAATGTCTCGGTTATTCAATTTGGTTGCGCTTCCCTGGTCGCCGATGTTTCCGAGGCGCTTGCAAGTTCGGGACTTGCGCCAGAACGGCTCGAATTGGAAATCACCGAGTCGGTCATGCTTCAGGATACGGACGCGGTGTTCGAGACATTGCATCGGTTGCGCGATCTTGGGGTCGGCATCGCAATGGATGACTTCGGCACCGGTTATTCGTCTTTGAACTACTTGCGTCGGTTCCCTTTCAGCAAGGTGAAGATAGACCGGTCCTTTGTCGAAGGTCTCGGGTTCGGGGCACATTCCAATGCGATCGTCACCGCCGTGACCGAGTTGTGTGAAACCCTCGGCATGTCGACCCTCGCTGAAGGTGTCGAGACGGACGAGCAACTAAAACAACTGCGGACAGGAGCTTGCAGCGAGGCACAGGGATATCTCTTCAGCCGGCCTCAGCCAGCGTCGGAGATCGGGACGATGTGCTCTCAACTGGCAAACCTGTCCCCTTCACTACAGATCGTAAGCTCTTGAGCCTATGCCGAGGATGTCGTCGTGTTCAGGTCTCCACGGCGGGCTCTCGAATTTCATTTCCGCTTCGGTCACCTCCCTACCGCTAACCATCACTGCCGCCATACCCGCGCCTCTCACCCGCCGGATCTTGCCGCCAATTCCTGCCATTCCTGCTCGGTCAATGTCGTGACCCCCAACTCGGCCGCCTTCTTGGCCTTCGATCCGGCATCCGCGCCCAGGACGACGTAGTCGGTCTTCTTGCTCACGCTGTCGGTGACGCGGGCGCCGAGCGTTTCTGCGCGGGATTTGGCTTCGGGGCGGGTCATGGTTTCGAGCGTGCCGGTGAAGACGACGATCTTGCCGGCGAGGGGGCTGTCGGTCGTGGTGGGGCTGGCGGCGTCCTGGATGGTGAGTTCGGCGGCGAGGTCGTCGATGGCGGCGCGGTTGCCGGCTTCCATGAAGAAGTCGGCCAGTTCGGTGGCCAGCGCCGGGCCGACGCCGATGATGCTGCCCAGTGCGCTGCGCTCCTCGCTGCCGACCGTGGTTGCGCGCTGCATCTGGTCGCGCCAGGCGGCGTAGCTGCCGTAATGGCGGGCGAGCAGCTTGCCGTTGGTTTCGCCGACCCGGCGGATGCCCAGCGCGTAGATGAAACGGGCGAGCGGGATGGTGCGCCGGGTCTCAATGGCGGCCAGGAGGTTGTCGACCGAACGCTGCTTCCAGCCTTCGCGACCCAGAATCTCGTCGGCGTGCGACTTGAGGCGAAAGATGTCGGCGGGCGTCTTGAGCCAGCCCAGGGCGGCGAACTCGTCGAGGGTCTTCTCGCCGAGGCCCTCGATGTCGAAGGCGCCGCGGGAGGTGAAGTGACGCAAGCGCTCGATGGCCTGCGCCGGGCAGATCAGGCCGCCGGTGCAGCGCCAGACGATCTCGCCGGGCGCACGGGCGGCGAGGCTGCCGCAGGCGGGGCAGTGGGTGGGGAAGACGAACTCGGCCGGGCCACGGAGCGTATCCGGGGCAACGCCGACGATCTGCGGAATGACGTCGCCGGCGCGCTGCAGGATCACCGTGTCGCCGACGCGAACGTCCTTGCGCTTGATCTCGTCCTCGTTGTGCAGCGTCGCACGGGTGACGACGACGCCGCCGACGGTGACGGGGTGGAGCCAGGCGACGGGGGTCAGCGCGCCGGTGCGGCCGACTTGGATCTGGATGTCCTCCAGCGTGGTCTGGGCGCGTTCGGCGGGGAATTTCCAGGCGATGGCCCAGCGCGGGGTGCGGCCGACGGCCCCCAGGCGGCGCTGCAGCGCCAGGTCGTCGATCTTATAGACGATGCCGTCGATGTCGTAGGGCAGTTGGGCGCGGGTGGCCGCCAGCCGCTCCTGGAAGGCGGCAGCGTCGGCTTCAGTCTCGACGCGGGTGGAGAGCGGGTTGACGGTGAAGCCCCAGGCCCGGAGCTGGTCGAGGTAAGCCGAGTGGGTCTCGGCGGGCGGCGCGGAGGCGTCACCCATGGCGTAGGCGAACAAGGAGAGCGGCCGGGTGGCGGTCTGTGCCGGGTCGATCTGGCGGAGGGAGCCGGCGGCGGCATTGCGGGGGTTGGCGTAAAGCCGCTGGCCGGCAGCTTCCTGGCTGGCGTTGAGGGCGAGGAAGTCCTCCTTGGCGATAAACACCTCGCCGCGGATCTCGATCCGGGCGGGGGCGGGCTCCTTGAGGCGGCGGGGGACGGATTTGAGGGTGCGGAGATTGGCGGTGACGTCCTCGCCTTCGGCGCCGTCGCCGCGGGTGGCGCCGTGGATGAGGCGCCCGGCTTCGTAGGTCAGGTTGATGGAAAGCCCGTCGATCTTGGGTTCGGCGACCAGCGGCAGCGGGGCGTCGGCGGGGAGGCCCAGGAAGCGGCGGGCGCGCTTGTCCCATTCATGGAAGTCGGCGGCGTCGAAGGCGTTGTCGAGCGACAGCATCGGCACGGCGTGACGGAATTTAGCGAAGCCGCTGGCCGGGGCGGCGCCGACGCGCTGGGTGGGGCTGTCGGAGCGGATCAGGCTGGGGAAGGCGGCTTCCAGCGCGTCGTTGCGGCGGCGCAGCGCGTCATAATCGGCATCGGTGAGGTCCGGCGCGTCGTTCTGGTGATAGGCGACGTCGGCTTCGGCGATGGCGGCAGCCAGGCGGGCAAGTTCGGCGGCGGCTTCCTCCTCGGTCTGCGGAAGATCCGCCGGCAGGGTCGGTTCAGGGACCTTCGGCACGGAGCACCCGGAGGTCGCAGCCTTCGTCGGCCTGGAGAACCTGGTCGTGGATGATGCGGTCCCAGCCGCGGGCCGGCACGGTGGGCGGCGACCAGGACTGGCGCCGGCGTTCGAGTTCGGCCGGGTCGACGAGGAGGTCGATGCTGCGATGCTCGACCGAGAGGCGGATGCGGTCGCCGGACTCCGCCAGGCCGAGCGGGCCGCCGGCGGCGGCTTCGGGCGTGACGTGCAACACAATGGTGCCGAAGGCGGTGCCGGACATGCGGCAGTCGCTGATGCGGACCATGTCCTTGACGCCGGCGCGACCGAGCTTGGTGGGAATCGGCAGGTAGCCGGCTTCCGGCATGCCGGCGGGGGTGAGCGGGCCGGCGTTCTTGAGGATGAGGATGTCGGTGGCTTCGACGTCAAGCGCCGGGTCGTCGATGCGGGCGGCCAGGTCGGCTGGGCCGTCGAAAACCAGGCAGCGGGCTTCGGTCTCGAACAGCGTGGGGGTGGCGGCGGAACGCTTGAGCAGGGCGCCGCGCGGGGCCAGCGTGCCGAACAGGGCGACCAGGCCGCCGACCGGGGAGACCGGTTCGGCAAAGGCGCGGATGTAGCGGCGGTCCACGAAGGCGGGTTCGCGCAGGCGCTCGCCCAGGGTCTGCCCGGTGACGTCGATGCAGTCGTGATGCAGGAGGTCGCGGAGTTCCCACAAGAGCGCGGGCATGCCGCCGGCACTGTGGAAATCCTCCATGTAGCCTTCGCCGGTGGGCTTGAGGTCGACCAGGACCGGCGTGGTGTCGGATAGTTCGTTGACCCGGTGCAGATCGATCTTGATGCCGCGTCGCCCGGCGATGGCGGTGAGATGGATCATGGCGTTGGTGCTGCCGCCCAGGGCTAGCAGGACGCGGAGCGCGTTCTCGACCGAGTGCTCGGTGATGAGCTGCGACGGGCGGATCGGGTTCTCGACGAAGCGCATCACCAGCGTGCCGACCTCCTCGGCGGCGCGGAGGCGGTCGGCGTGGACGGCCGGGATGCTGGAATGGCCGGCGGGCATGAAACCGAGCGCCTCGGAGATACAGGCCATGGTGGACGCGGTGCCCATGACGCCGCAGGTGCCGGCGGTGCTGGCCAGGCGGCCTTCGATCTCGCCGATACGCTCGGCGGTGACCTTGCCGGCGCGATAAGCGGCCCAGTAACGGCGGCAATCGGTGCAGGCGGCCAGACGCTCGCCCTGGAACGGGGTGGCGAGCATGGGGCCGGTGACGACCTGGATGGACGGCACGTCGGACGAGGCGGCGCCCATGAGTTGCGCCGGCACCGTCTTGTCGCAGCCGCCGATCATGACGGCCGCATCCATCGGCTGGGCGGCGAGCATGGTCTCGGTATCCAGCGCAGCCAGGTTGCGGAAGTGCATGGAGGTGGGAAACAGGCTGGGTTCGCACAGGCTGACGGTGGGGAACGGCATCGGCAGCCCGCCCGCGGACAGCACGCCCCGTTCGACGGCCTTGATGAGTTCGGGGGCGGTACGGTGGCAGTTGTTGAAGGCCGACCCGGTGTCGACGATGCCGATCACCGGTTTGTCGAGCATGGCGCCGGAATAGCCCATGGATTTGTAAAACGTTCGGCGCAGGTAGGCGGCAAATTCCGGATCGCCGTAACCCGGCGTGTTTCGGGCGAGGCCGCGCTTATTCTGGTCGGTCATGGGCTGAACCTAGTGCATTCCTTTGGCGGGTGAAATCACCCGCCGGCTTGGATCAAGGGGCCGTGACGGTCGACCAGGACGGCGCTGGCCTCGTTCAGGCCGCGGAGCTCCACCCGAGTGCCGCGGCGGCGCATCTTGGTGACGACGGTTTCCAGCGCGCCGACGGAGGTGACGTCCCAGAGATGGGCGTTGGCGAGGTCGATGATGACGGTGGAGGCGGGGTCACGGAGGTCGAAGCTGTCGGCGAACATGTCGGCGCTGGCGAAGAAGATCTGGCCGATGACGGTGTATGTACGGGTATCGGTGGCCGGGTCATGGGTGCTGGTGACGGACATCAGACGCACGACCTTGAAGGCGAAGAAGACGCCGCTGAGCAACACGCCGACGACGACGCCGGCCGCGAGATCGCTGGTGGCAACGGTGACGACGACGGTGGCCAGCATGACGAGGCTGGAGACCTTGGGGTGGTGCACCAGGTCGCGGAACGAACTCCAGGAAAAGGTGCTGATCGAGACCATGATCATGATGGCCACCAGCGCCGCAACCGGAACCCGGGCGACCCAGGGGCGGAGCAGCACCATCAGCACCAGAAGAAAGACGCCGGCGACCAGGGTCGACAGGCGTCCACGGCCGCCATAGCGGACATTGCCGACGGTCTGGCCAATCATGCCGCAACCGGCGATGCCGCCGAACAGCCCGGCGGCGACGTTGGCGAGGCCAAGGCCGGTGCATTCGCGCGCTTTGGAGCTAGTGGTGTCGGTGAGGTCGTCGACCACGGTGGCCGTCATCATCGACTCGAGCAGACCGACGACGGCCATGGCCAGCGCGTAGGGCGCGACGATGCCGAGGGATGCGGCGGTCAGGGGAATGTGGGGCAGGAAAAAGGATGGCAGGGTCGCCGGCAGACGGCCAAGGTCGGCGACGGTGTGGAGCGGCATGGGGGCGAGCAGGCTGATGCCAGTCAGGGCGACGATGCAGATGAGGGGAGAGGGGATGGCAGTAGTGAGACGGGGAAGAAGATAGATAATCGCCAGGCCCAGCGCGATCATGGCGTAGGTATGCCAGGACACGCCGAGCATCTGCGGCACCTGGGCCGAGAAGATCAGGATGGCCAGAGCGTTGACGAAGCCGGTGCGGACGGAGCGGGACACGAAGCGCATCAGCACGTCGAGCCGAAGCAGACCAAAGACGATCTGCAACGCGCCGGCGAAGATGGTGGCGACCAGAAGGTAGTCGAGACCATGAGCCCGCACGAGAGCGGCGGCGACGAGGGCGACGGAGCCGGCGGCGCCGGAGATCATGGCGGGGCGTCCACCCGTGATCGAAATCACGATGCCGATGACGAAGGAGGCAAATAGGCCGACTTCCGGGTCAACGCCCGCGACGAATGAGAAGGCGATAACTTCGGGGATGAGGGCAAAGGTGCCGACCATACCGGCGAGCACTTCGCGCCGGAGGTCACCGAAATTGGTGAACCACTCGGCGCGATAGCGGGAGAGGGACGATGAATTCATGAGGGATAATCCGCAGTAAGCACGGGGCAGCGTCGGGCAATGCCGAGGCAGGGCGTGTCGTATGCGTTGTCCGGCGGATTGGCGGCCGGAAGAGCCACCCGGATTTACACCGGGTCCAAGGCGAATGGACTGTAACTTAGGCCAGAGCTTGCGGCGGCGCAACGTGAGCTTGGATCGGGCATACGCATGCCTCGTCGGTCCACCCACCTTGATCGGTGCATCGCGACTGGGCTGGTACGGCAGACGATCCGGTGGGAACTGCCGTTTCGATGGGGTTTAGTGAGTATTGAAGACCCGGTCCGGCGGGCCGTCATGGGGAGGGCAGGCGGGGATGAACACTCCGTCGATCAGGAAGGAGTCTTGCGTCTGCCAGGCCAGGCAGGCGTCGACGGTAGACTTGCCGAAGAACCGCCCAGCGGCGGCAGCGATGTTGGCGGGATCAAAGGGAAGACTGGTGAGGTCGAGCGTGCCGACGGTCGTCGACGTGCCGTGGATCAGCATGTCGGGATTGTCGGGCGGCATGTAGAGCTGCATCCGCGAGCCAGGGGCCAGGCCTGACTGCCAGGTCTTGAAGCGGGCGGCGCCGGCCATGGATAGTTGCTCGAAGTCGGCGCGCATCGCCGGGATCTGGGCGATGACGGGAAGCAGCGAGACGACGAGGAGAAGCGGGCCGACCCAGGCAGCTCGGCCGCCCAGCAGACCGCGCCGGCCGGGCCAGCGCAGCAGGATCGCCGTCGCGGCGAGGATGAAGGCGAGTTCAATCAGCCATTGCCGCGCGCTCGCCTGCCGTTCGCAGCACAGTTCGCCGTAATGGTAGTAGGCGCCCAGCAACGAGAAGTAGACCGAAGCGGCAATTCCAACCCCGAGCGTCGCGTGCCAGCGGCTCGGATGAACGGAGCCGAAACGGAGCCAGATTGCCGCGAAGCCGGTGGCGAACGCCGTCTTCTGCAGCAGGGCAGCGAGCACCCCAACCGTGTCGTGCGGCAATGACCCGGTGGTGACCACGTCGATCAACATCTGCCGCATTGCTACGGCCGCAGAGAGGATCAGACGCCCGGTGTAGGGCTTGGTATTGGAGCCGAGGTCGACATAGTGGGAGCGGAACAGCACCAGGCTCAGCATGACGCCGATGCCCGCGAGTGCCGGCAGGAGCCACCATAGAATGGGCAGGCGCTGCGGGCGTGATCGAGGGATGTCGAATGCGGTTGCACCCATGGCGAAGCCGATGGCGACGGCCGCGCCGATCTCGTGGCTCAGGACCGCGACTGCGAGCGCCAGACCGCACCATGCGCGGCGGCCGGCCGTGCGTGGTTCGTCGGCCAGCAGCAGCATGAGGGCGGTCACCGCGGATAGCATGGGCAGATAGGCGACGGTCGCGATCGGCCAGTAGAACATCTCGGTGACCGGATTGGTCTGCAGGGTGAACAGCATCGGGGCAAGGGCGAGCATCGCCGCAGCCGCCAGGCGTCCGCGGACCGGGCGCGCCGTCGCATAGGCGGCGATGGCCATGGCGAGCAGGCTCGCGGCCCAGGTCGCGAGCAGGGCCGCCGAGACGAAGCTGCGCTCAAACGCCAGCACCAGGGCGCCATAGGCGTAGATCAGCAACTCGGAGAAGGGCCGCGGCGAGACCTCGAAGCGTTCGAAGTAGGCTCGCCACCCGAGGGCGTCGTGATCGGCGAAGTAGCGGAACTCGTCGACCTGCCAATGGCCCAAACCGGTTTGGGCCGCATAGACGAGCAACAGACCGCACAGGCCGAAGCAGGCGAGCAGGAGGCCGGCGCGGCCGGCCCCATCAGCGCCGACCGCGATGCCAGAGCGGGGCCGGTTGTCGGATGTTGATGTCATCGCGGCGGTCCCGTGGGTGTGGGCCCCCTTACGCGAGGGCACCGGGACTTGACCAGTCCAGCCCGGGGACCAGTCCAGCACCGGGCCGCCGTGAGTGCCGATCAGTCGAGAGGCATGAGCGCCGCTTCGATCTGCGCGCGCCTCGGCTGCAGGATGCGCGGCAGCTTCAGGGCGGTGCCGAGGGCATCGGCGGGCTCGTCGACGGCGAAGCCGGGGATGTCGGTGGCGATCTCGAACAGGATGCCCCCGGGCTCGCGGAAGTAGACGGAGCGGAAGTAGTCGCGATCCTTCTGCTCGGTGGTGCGCAGGCCGTGATCGGTGGCGATCTTGTCGGCCATGGCGAACTCGGCGGCGTCGTCGGCGGCGCGGAAGGCGAGATGATGGACGGAGCCGCGTCCGAGGCGGGGCGCCGATGCGGCCGGCGATGCCTGCAGGTCGATGATGCCGCCGAGCGCGGCGTCGGTGCTGAAGCGGTGCAGACCGCCTTCCTGCGCCGTGGGGCTGAAGGCGAAGACGTTGGACAGGATCGCGGCGGTCGGGCCCGGGTCGGCGACGGTCAGGGTGACGCCGTGGAAGCCGCGGATGGCGTGTTCGGCGGGAATGCCGTCGATGACATGGGCGGGTTCGTCGCCGATGCCGGGAAGGCCGACGAGTGCGAGGCGCATGCCATCGGGATCGCGGAAGGTGAGCACGGGGTTGCCGAAACGTTCGGCGCGGGCGACGTCGTTGGCGGCCAGCCGGGTGGTCCAGAACGCGAGGGACTCGCGGGGAATGCGGAACGAGGTTTCCTGGAGTTCACCGGCGCCGGGTCGTCCGGCGGGAGCGTCGGCCCAGGGAAAGAAGGTGATGATGGTGCCGGGGTTGCCGACGGCGTCGCCGTAATACAGGTGATAGGCGCTGGGGTCGTCGAAGTTGACGGTCTTCTTGACCAGCCGCAGGCCAAGGTGCCGGGCGTAGAAGGCGAGGTTGCGACGGGGATCGCCGGAGATGGCGGTGACGTGGTGGATGCCGTGGGTATGCGAGGCTGCCATGGTCCGGGCTCCTGTGCGGGCGGGATGCTGCCGCCGTTCGAGTCATCAGATAGACCTGGTTCTGGCCAGGTGCCATTGCAGTGATGCAAGGTCACGATTGGAGCTTTGCCTGGTCGTAGTGACGTCGAGAAGGGACGGTGATGAGCGGGATTGCACGAACGCTGGCGTGGGACGACGTTCGGCTGGTGAACATCATCGCGGCGGCGGGGTCGCTGCCGACGGCTGCGGCGGTGGCCGGCCTGGATCATTCCACCGTGTTCCGGCGGCTGCGCCAGGTCGAGCGGGCGTTGGGCACGGTGCTGTTCGAGCGGCACCGGAGCGGCTACGTGCCGACGGTGGCGGGCGCCGAGATCGTGGCGGTGGCGGCGCGGATGGAGGCCGAGGTGACCGCCGTGCTGCGCCGGGTCGTGGGGCAGGCGCCGAGCCCGGCGGGAGAGGTCCGGGTGGCGACCAGCGACGTCCTGCTGACGGAGCTGCTCCTGCCGATGTTCGCCGCCTTCCAGCAAGCATGCCCGGAGGTCCGGCTTGATCTGGTCTGCGGCAACGAGGCGGCGAACCTGTCGCGGCGGGATGCGGATGTGGCGATCCGGGCGAGCGGGACGCCACCGGAGAATTTGGTGGGGCGGAAGGTGGCGCGGATCGCCTGGGCGGCGTATCGGCCGGCCGGCTCGGAGATGGCGGCAGTGTCGGAAGCGGAGCTGGCCGGGCTTCTGGTGCGCTGGGTGGGGTTCGGCGACGCTCTGGCCGGGCTGGCGGCGGCGGGCGCGCTGCGGCGTTGGACGGCACCGGATCGAACGGTGGCACGGTTCGACACCATCGGCGGCGTTGCCGGCGCCGTTGCGGCGGGGCTGGGATGTGGGCTGTTGCCCTGTTTCGTGGGGGATGGGCGCCCCGGCCTGGTGCGGCTGACCAGCCCCATCGAGGCATTGGCGACGGATCTGTGGCTGCTGACGCATGACGACCTGCGGCAGGTGCCGCGGGTGCGGGTGTTGTTGGATTTTCTGGCCGAACGCATGGGACAGGTGCGGGACGTCATCGAGGGGCGCTTGGCGGCGGGCGGCCGGTGATTGTATGGGGCGCGGGTGATTGAAGCGGGCCGCGGCAGAATGGATGAGGGTCGAGCGCGGCGGTGCGGGGTGGCGATCATGGCCAAGGCGCCGCGACCCGGGCACGTGAAGACGCGGCTGCAGGGCGTGCTGCAGCCGGAGGAAGCGGCGGCGCTGGGGACGGCGTTCCTGCGCGATACGGCGGAGAACCTGCACGCGGCCGCGGCGATGGCGCCGATCGATCCTTATGTCGCGTATGCGCCAGCCGGGCAGGAGGCGCGGTTCGACGGGCTGCTTCCGGAAGGAACGGCGCTGTTGCTGGCCGATGGCAGCGGTGGCGCGGCCGAGGGGGTCCAGGGCTTCGGCTGTGTCTTGCTTGAGACGATGCGGCGGTTGTTCGACCTGGGCTACGGGGCGGCGTGCGTCCTGGCAGCCGATAGTCCGACCTTGCCGACCGAGGCGCTCGTGGCGGCGGCGCACGGCCTGCTCGAGGGGGCCGAGGCGGTGCTCGGGGCGGTCGAGGACGGTGGATACTATCTGCTGGGGCTACGGACGGCGCGGGCGGAGGCGTTCGCCGGCATCCGGTGGAGCACGGATGATGCGGCGCAGGATACGCGCGATCGGCTGGCGGCAGCGGGAATACCGCTGCGTGAGCTGACAGCCTGGTTCGACGTCGACGACCCGGCGGCTCTGGCGCGGCTCATCGGCGATCAGCGGGGATACGCGGCGCCACATACCGCCGCGGCGCTCAGGCCGATGCGGTTGGATGCGCGGTTGCGGGCGTGAACCCCGTGGTGGCGCTGGCCGCGCTGGTGGGTATCGCGGCCGTGGCGCCGGTGTTCGCGCTGCCGGCGGGGGCGTTCGGAGATCTGAGCACGGCGCTGAGCTGGCGATACGTCGCGTGGATGCTGACGGCGGGCATTGCCTATGCCGGCCTGGTCTGGCTGGTGCGGCGGCGGGCGGTGTCGCGGCGAGCATTGTTCGCGGCGCTGGCGATCGCAGCGTTGGCGCGGCTGGTGATCGTGGCGACGCCGCCGGTGATGAGCACGGATCTGTATCGCTACGTGTGGGATGGCCGGGTGCAGGCGGCAGGGATCAACCCCTATCGCTACGTCCCGGCCGACCCGGCACTGGCCGGGCTGCGGGATGCCGGATCGGGGCCGACGGCGATCTTTCCGAACATCAACCGGGCGGAGACGGCGCCGACGATCTATCCGCCGGCGGCGCAGATGCTGTTCGCCGCGATCGGCGTGACGGCGTCATCGGTATGGACGATGAAGGGCGTGATGCTGGCGCTCGACGTGCTGGCAGGATGGTTCGCGTGGCGGTTGCTGATCGCGGCGGGGCGGCCGGAGGCTTGGGTGCTGGTGTGGGCGCTGAATCCGCTGGTGATGCGGGAGTTCTCCGGTGCCGGGCATGTCGATGCCGCGGCGGTTGCGGCTTCCGGGGCGGCGCTGTTGTTCGCGGCGCGGCGGCGGCCGGTTTGGGCGGGGATCGCGCTGGGCATCGCGGTGATGTGCAAGTTGCTGCCGGCGGCGATCGGGCCGGCGATCTGGCGGTTCCGCTCAAAGGAGTGGGGATCGTGGCGCACGCCGGCGGCGTGCGTGGCGGTGATCGGCGCGGGCTATGCGGTGTATTCGTCGGTGGGGTGGCGGGTGTTCGGCTATCTGCCGGGTTACGCGCAGGAAGAGGATCTGACCAAAGGCGGCGGGTTCGTGCTGATGCGCCTGGCGGCGTTGGCGGGGCCGCTGCCAGCGTGGGCGCTGGGCGTCTATCTCCTGGCCGGGCTGGCGTTGCTGGACTGGCTGGCGTTCAGGATCGTGCGCGCCAAGGGGCCACCGCGGGCGGGAACCATGGCGCGGCACGCCGGTCTGCTCTCCGTCGCGTTGCTAGTCGTACTAACGCCACATTATCCGTGGTATGTGACAATGGCGGTGTTGCCGGCGGTGATCGCGCCGGGTTGGGGTGCATTGTGGCCGTCGATCGCGGGGCCATTATTGTACCAGGATTTTGGATTGAGCGATCCGTGGTGGCCGGCGGCCGTGTACCTCCCGGCGATGGTCTGGCTCGCGATCGAGATGCGGAAGGGAATTGACGATGCCTGATACTAACATCGACGCGCGGCGGTATTTCGAGACGGTGGAGTCCGGCGAGAGCATCGCGTCCACGCCGCCGGTGTGCCTGTACCTGGAGGTCACCAACCGCTGCAATCTGCTGTGCGAGACCTGTCCGCGGACCTTCGAGGACCTCGAGCCGCCGATGGATCTGAGCATGGAGATGTTCACCAAGATCGTCGACCAGGTGCCGAACGTGAAGCGCGTGGTGCTGCACGGGGTAGGCGAGCCGATGCTGGTCAAGCACCTGCCGGACATGATCCGCTACCTGAAGAAGCGGTCCGGCATCCACGTGCTGTTCAACACCAACGGGACGTTGCTGGCGCCGAAGAAGCAGCGCGAGATCATCGACACCGGGCTGGACGAGTTGCGGGTGAGCCTGGACGCGGCGGAGGCGGCGACGTTCCTCAAGGTGCGCGGCAAGGACATGTTCGACCGCATCGTGCGCAACGTCAGCTCGTTCACCAATTTGCAGCGGGCGATCGGGGCGGAGAAGCCGCTGGTGAGCCTGTGGCTGACCGGGTTGAAGGAGACGGTGGACCAGTTGCCGGATTTCGTGCGCATGGCGGCGCGGATCGGGGTCAAGGAAGTGCACCTGCAGCGGCTGGTGTTCGACAGCGCCGGGTTCGGCATGGCGCGGTCGGAGAGCAGCCTGTTCGAGCAGACGCGGGCGGACGAGGAAGCGATCATCGCCAATGCCACGGCGCTGGGGCAGAGCCTGGGTGTGATGCTGGATGCGTCAGGAGCGACGGAGCCCGGCATCAGCCTGAAGCGGCAGTCGGACGACAAGCCGTGGGCAATGTGCCGGCGGCCCTGGTCGTTGATGTATTTCACCGCGCACGGGACGGCGCTGCCGTGCTGCATCGCGCCATTCTCGGAGCGGGGTTACGAGAATTACACCTTGGGCAACGCGTCCAAGCAGGACCTCGCGGAAATCTGGAACGGGCCGGCCTATCGCGACTTCCGCAGCTCGCTGATGAGTGACACGCCGCCGAAGCCCTGCCAGGGCTGTGGGTTGCGCTGGAGCCTGTAAGCTTGTTGCAAAGGGTTTCGGTCGTCATTCCGACCTGGAACGAGGCTGATTGCATTGGGCCGGTGGTGACCGAGGTGCTCGCCCAGGGAGTCGGCGAGGTCATCGTGGCCGATGGCAGCAGCAAGGACGGCACGGCGGCTCGGGCCGAGGCGGCTGGAGCAAAAGTCATCGATTGCGGGCGCGGTTATGGCCGGGCGTGCGAGATGGGGGCGGAGGCGGCGCGGCCAGAGGCGGACGTGATCGCGTTCATGGATGGGGACGGGGCAGACCGGGCCGATTACATGGCGACGCTGTGCCGGCCGGTGCTGGACGGGAGCAAGGATTTTGTCATCGCCTCGCGCACGCGAGGCGAGCGGGAGCCGGGCTCGATGCTGTGGCACCAGGTCTTGGCCGGGGTCGTCGCCGGGCGGCTGATCGGGGCGAAATACGGGGTCCGCTACAGCGACATGTGCGCGTTCCGGATCATTGGGCGGGCTGCCCTGGCCGGGCTGGGGCTGCGCGAGATGACGTATGGCTGGAACATCGAGATGCAGATGAAGGCCGCACGGGCCGGGCTGCGGATTGAGGAAGTGCCGGTGCCTTACCGGGTGCGGGCGGCCGGGTCTTCGAAGGTTGCCGGGTCGCTGCGAGGAACGGTCGACGCGGGTGGAAAGATCATCGGCACGTTCCTGCGCGTCATACGGGAACGGTAGCTGCCGTGTCCTCCTGAGGCGGAGGACACGGGGATAGATTCAGCCGGTCCAGGAGGTCGAGCTGGTGCCGCGGGTCTTGGCCTGATCGGCGTCGATGATCGCCTTTAGTGCAGTGGCGCCGGCTTCGCGAAGGATCGCCTCGGCCTTGGCCTGCAGTTCGGTGGAGCGGATACGGACGGCCAGGACCAGCTTGCCATCGGCTCCGAGCTTGTCACGTGCTGTCGAGGCAGCTGCGTCGACAGCGTTGCTGGTGCTGGAGGTCGCAAGCACGGTGCCGACGGCCGACACCCCCCCGATCGCGGCAACCACGGGTGCAGCCAGACCGCCGGTGGCCAGCAGCGCGCCAGCGGTGGCGAAGCCGGCAGCGGTGCCGGCCATGCCGGACGCCATGGTGCGGAGTTGTCCACGATCCACGTCGTCGGTCGCGGCTTCGGCGCTATCGGGTGTGCCGTCCGGCGCATGAGGGTCGGGCAGGCTCAGATCGGCATGGTCAAAGCCGCCGTGCTCGAGCTTGCCGATGGCATCCTGGAGCGTCGCGTCGTTGGGAAAGTTGGCCTGGATTTCCTGGACCTCGTCGCTGAGGGCGGGCTGTTCGTTGTTCTCGACGTTATCGCTCATCGCTTGATTCCTTCGACACGGGCGGCGTTCGACAACGCCGGTTCAGGCTTTCGGTTCGGTTGCCGGGCGTATCCGCTGATGGCGGGCGCGGGCGGCGCGTTCGATGGCGGCGGAAACCAGGGGGTCGAGCCGAAGCTCGCTGTTGACCAGCTCAAGCATGCGCAGCACCGGCTGGCTGGCACCCTTGTCGGCGGCGACGATGTCGCAGGCGAGCGCGTAGGCCGTTTCGCGCAAGCGGGGCTCGAGGGCATCGCGGATCAGTTGACCGGCATGTGACAGGCCTTCGTCTTCGCCCAGCAGCGTGACCGCGGCCTCTGTGGCCGTGTCCAGGTCTTCGGAGCTGAACTCGAAAAAGGCCGGCATGGTCTGCACGATGCCGGACATCACGCCGATCTCGCGGTCGGTGATGGCGCCGTCGGCCGCGGCGACCAAAACCATGGTGCAGACGAGCGCCTCTTCGGCGGTCAGCGAACTGCGGGTGGCGGCGGAGGGCGGCTTCGGCTTGATCTTCGATTGGGGCATGCGGGGGTATTAGCCGGGTTCGGGGTGGTTAAGGAAGGCGCGGGTCTCGGCGACCGCATCGGCCAGGCCGACCCGGCGAACCTCGACGCCTGGCGGGAACGCGGACAGCAGGCGGCCGGGCGTGCGACGGTCGAGCAGGACGAAGACGCCGCGGTCGGTTTCGGTGCGGACCAGGCGGCCGAAGGCCTGGCGCAGGCGTAGGCGGGCCTTGCCGTCGTCGTAATCCTTGGGACGTCCGCCGGAGAGGTGGACGCGGCGCTCGCGGTGCAGGATATCGGGGCGGGGCCAGGGCACTCGCTCGAACACCACCAGGCGCAAGGCCCGTCCAGGGACGTCGACGCCGTCGCGCATCGCATCCGTGCCGAGCAGGCAGGAATCCATCTCGGCGCGGAAAACGTCCACTAGGGTGGCGTTGTCCATCGCGTCCACGTGCTGGGCAAGGAGTGAGATGCCGGCGGCCTCGAGCGGCTCGGCGATGCGGGAATGGACGGCCTTGAGGCGTGAGATGGCGGTGAACAGGCCGAGGCCGCCACCGCCGGACGCGGCGAACAACGCGCGGTAGGCTCCGGCCAGCGCCTCCATCTCGGCGCCGACATCGGTGACCACGAAGGCGCGGGTCTGGGCGGCATAGTCGAACGGGCTGGCGACGGAGACGCGCAGCGCGGGGGAGGGCAGGTGGGCGGCGCCGACGCGGGCCTCGGCTTCGGTCCAGGACGCCTCGGCGTCCTCGGCCCCGGTGTCGCGCAAGGTCGCGGAGGTGATGAGCAGGCCGTGGGCCGGGGCCGCGAGGGCGGTGGCGAACGGGATGCTGGGGTCAAGCCAGTGCCGATGCAGCCCGGCGTCACGGTCGGCACCGCCGCGCCGTTCCAGTTCGAGCGTATGGACGTATTGCGGGCGGCTGCCGGGCTCTGGCGCCGGGTCGCGCATGGTCTGCAGCATGGCTTCCCATGACACCAGGCGGAGCTGGGCGCGGCGCTGGACCGACCGGATGGCGGATTCGATGCGCTGGCGCTGGGCGGCATCCAGCGAGTCGGCTTCGGTTTCCAGCAGGTCGCGCAGGTGTTGCAGGAGGTTGGTCAATGGTTCCGCAATGCGATGCAGGGCGCGTTGCAGCGTCTCGGCAGCCTCCGGCAGGTCCGGCGCGAGCGGATACAGGTCGCATTCTAGGTCGCCCGTCGCGCTGCCGGGGTCGCCGGCACAGCGGGCCAGGGCCTGGGTGCGGATCAGGCGCAGCATAGTCTCGAATGGACCGACCTCCTCCGTGTCGAGCAGGCGGGAGGCCCAACCGATGCCGGGCAGCATCCGCGCGGCTTGAAGCGCGGCGTCGAGGGAGGGCTGGATGACCGGGTAGAGGGCGAGCAAATCGTCGAGGCGGCGACGCAGGCCCCGGGCACGCGAGCGGCCACCCTCGGCACCGAGCAGCCAGCGGCGCAGCTCGGCGCCCTCCGTGCCGGTGAGGGAGGCGGCAAAGGCGCCGTCGGCGGCGTCGAAGACGTGATGCCCTTCGTCGAACACGTAGCGGCTGGGGACCAAGTTGTCGTCAATGCCGCCCCAGGCCGCCTGGGCCATGACAAGGGCATGGTTGGCGACCACGAGGTCCGCGGTGCGGGCGCGGCGGATCGTGTGTTCGACGAAGCAGGTCCGGTAATGCTGGCAGGCGCCGTGGATGCACTCGCCGCGGCGGTCCGCGATGGCGGGCAGCAGGCCGGCGCCGAACAGTTCGGTGAACCAGCCCGGCAGGTCGCCGCCGGCGACGTCGCCATCAGTGGTGGCCAGAGCCCAGCGGGCGACGAGGCCGAGCGGGACCGTTGTGTCGGTGCCCGGTGAGGAAAGCTGTTCCTGGTAGTTGAGCAGGCAGAGATAGTTCTCGCGCCCCTTGCGCACCACGACCCGGCGGCGGCGCTCGGACAGCGTCGGGAACAGGCGGGCAAGTTCGCCGTCGATCTGGCGCTGCAGGTGCCGCGTGTAGGTGCTTAGCCAGACGCTGCCGCCGTTGCGCTCGGCCCATAAGCTGGCGGGGGCGATGTAGCCAAGGGTCTTGCCGGTGCCGGTGCCGGCTTCGGCCAACACGACGGCGGGGTCACCGGGCGCTTGGCGAGGGGCAAAGGCTTCCGCCACGGCGCTGGCGTAATCGGCCTGGCCGGGTCGCTGTTCGGCACCGGGGCCGAGGATGCGGGCCAGGCGGGCGCGCGCTTCGGCAGGCAGGACGGGATGGCTGGCAGGCGGCGGCGGCGGCGGTTCCTCCTCCCATTCGGGCAGGCGGGTCCAGACACGGAAGGAGTCGAGCGCGGGTTTTGCGGCCGGAGCGCCGAGAGCGGTGAGGACGTACGGCGCCCAGGGCCAGCCGGCTTTGCCCATGGAGGCGGCCAGCGCCGGTGCGTCCTTGTTGAGCGGCACATCGGCAGCGGCTTCGAGGCGGCGGAGGAGGGCTTCCGCGATGTCGGGCAGCGCTGCCGCGGCGTCTTCGATGGAGCGGGGTATACGCAGGTCGAGCGCGGCGGCCAAGCCGGCGGGTGTCGGCGGCGCGGTGCGCGCGGGTATGACGAAGGCGAACAACTGCAACAGGTCCAGGCACGCCATGGGCGCCGCGCCGAGCCGCCGCAGCGTGGCGGGGGCATGGACGACGAGCGGTGGGTCAGTGGCGTCGAGCTGCCGGGCGGCGGCGGGCTTGGAGAGGGTGAGCAATTCGCCGTCGGCGCTGAGCAGGGCGGCTCGGCCGTGTCCCGCGACGATGGCGGGCGCCTGCGGAAGCAGACTCGAAGCGGGCGGCGGCATTTCGATGCTGTATCATGCAAGGGTCGAGTGGGCTAAGTGGGGAAGACGTGGTCTGGACGATTGACCGGGACGGCTTGAGACCTAAGCTTGGGAATGATGTCTGACACTAAATTGACGCTAGGCGGCTTACCGCTGCCGAAGGCTTGGCCGTTCGACGAGGCGGCGCGTATCGCGGCGCATGTGGCGGCCAGCGGCAAGGAACTGGCCCTGTTCGAGACCGGCTATGGCCCGTCCGGGCTCCCGCATATCGGCACGTTCGGCGAAGTCGCGCGGACCAGCTGGGTTCGCCATGCCTATACGGCGCTGACGGGCAAACCCACACGGTTGCTGGCGTTCAGCGACGACATGGACGGCTTGCGCAAGGTTCCGGAAAACGTGCCGAACCGGGAGATGCTGGCCGGGTTCCTGAACCAGCCGCTGTCGAAAGTGCCGGACCCGTTCGGGACGCATGAGAGCTTCGGGGCGCACAATAATGCGCGGTTGCGCACCTTCCTCGACGGCTTCGGCTTCGATTACGAGTTCGCCTCCAGCACGGAATATTACCGCAGCGGGCGCTTCGATGACGCGCTGATGCGGGCGGCCGAAGTGCATGACGAGATCGTGGCGATCGTTGCCCCCACACTGGGGGCGGAGCGGCGGGCGACCTATTCGCCGTTCCTGCCGCTGCATCCGCGCAGCGGCGAGGTGATGCAGGTCAAGATCGATCGCGTCGACGTCGCGGCCGGCACCCTGGCCTGGACCGACCCGGCGAGCGGCGAGCACTTCGAGACGGCGATCCGCGGCGGTGCCTGCAAGCTGCAGTGGAAGGCCGACTGGGCGATGCGCTGGTTCGCGCTCGGCGTGGATTACGAGATGTCGGGCAAGGATCTGATCGACAGCGTCAAGCTGTCGGGCAAGGTGTGCCGTGCGCTCGGAGCGCCGCCGCCGGTGGGCTACACCTATGAGCTGTTCCTGGACGAGAACAGCCAGAAGATCAGCAAGAGCAAGGGCAACGGGCTGTCGGTCGAGCAATGGCTCGAGTATGCGCCGGCCGAGAGCCTGTCCCAGTACATGTACAATTCGCCACAGCGGGCGAAGCGGTTGTTCTTCGACGTGATTCCGCGTGCGGTCGACGAGTTCATTGCCAATGCGGCCAAGCTCGACGGGCAGGCGGACGAGGCCAAATACGTCAATCCGGCCTGGCATATCATCGGCAGGCGCAACGCGGACTTCCGCAGTCCGGTGCCGTTCTCGATGTTGTTGAACCTGGCCAGCGTGGTGAACGCCGAGACGCCGGACATGTTGTGGGGCTTCCTCAGGCGCTACAGCCCGGACGCCGCGCCGGGCAACAGCGCGTTCGTGGACGGCATGGTGGACCGTGCCATCTCCTATTACCGCGACGTGGTGCGGCCGCAGAAGCAGTTCCGCCCGCCGAGCGACATGGAGCGCGAGGCGCTGGCGGACCTGGCCGGAGTGCTGGCGGCGTTGCCGCCTAGGTCGGACGCGGAAGCGATCCAGAATGCCGTCTACGAGGTCGGGAAACGCTATCCGTTCCCGGACCTGAAGGCCTGGTTCGGGTGCCTGTACCAGGTGCTGCTTGGGCAGGCGGAGGGGCCACGGTTCGGCGTCTTCGTCGCGCTGTATGGGATCGAGGAGACCGTGGCGCTGATCGAGACGACGCTCGCTGCCAACCATCCATCGGCGGACGCCGCCTAGTGTTGCCATTGCTGAAGAAGTTCGTGCGGGCGTTGCCGGCGCTGCTGGGCGTGCTGCTGCTGGGTGGCGCGATCTACGTGGTCTGGAACGAATTCCACCACCTCAAGATCGCCGACATCCGGGCGGCGCTGGCGGAGATTCCGCCGCGCGCGCTCGTCGTGTCGTTCATCTGGACGGTGCTGTCGTATGGGGTGCTGACCTTCTACGACCGGCTGGGAACGATGTTCGCCGGCAACAAGGTGAGCTACCGCCGGGTCGCGTTTGCGTCGTTCTGTGCGTATGCGCTGTCGCACAACCTCGGATTTGCGGCGGTGTCGGGAGCGGCGGTGCGCTACCGGCTTTATGCCCATTGGGGGCTGAGCCCGGTGCAGATCGCCAAGGTCATTGCGTTCTGTAGCCTGACATTCGGGTTGGGCGGGATGGTGCTCGGCGGGTGCATCCTGTTCCTCGAGCCGGAAGCGGTGCCGTTCCTGGGCACGCTGATCCCGCATTGGGGCATGTACGCCATCGGCGCGACCATGTGGGCCATCGTGGTGGGCTACATCAGCCTGTCGCGCTTCGTCGGCAAGTTCACGGTGTTCGGGGTCGAGATCGAACTGCCGCACTGGAAGATGGCGTTCGTGCAGGTCGCATTGGCGACGGTCGACGTCGCGGTGACCGCGGCGATCATGTACCAGTTGCTGCCGGACGCCCCCAACCTGACGTTCGTGCGGTTCCTCGGCGTATATCTCAGTTCGTACTCGGCGGGGCTGGCGGCCAACGTGCCGGGCGGGCTCGGCGTGTTCGATGCGGCCATGCTGCTCGGCCTCAAGCCTTACATGTCGGAGCCGCGGATCCTGGGCGGGATCGTGGTGTTCCGGCTGTATTACTACATCATCCCGCTGTTCATCGCCGGCACGCTGTTCTCCGGCAACGAGATCCTGCTGCGGGGCGGGGCGATGTTCCGGCGCAAGGGCCCTCGCGGCAAGGCGGCGGGAACGACGCCGGCCAGGTCGGTATTCAGCGAACGCAGCTTCGCGGTGGTGGCATCGACCGGGTCGGTGGCGCTGTGCGGGGCGATGCTGCTGGCGATCGGCGTGCTGGACGACAGGCCGGAGTTTCCCTGGTTCGACGCGGATTTTGCCGAGGTCGCCGCCAATGCGGGGCAGTTCATCCCTTCCCTGATCGGCGCGGCGCTGATGGTGCTGGCCATCGGGCTGACGCGGCGCGTGACGCTGGCCTGGTTCATGACGATCGTCATGCTGCTGGCCGGCGCGTTCTACACCATGGCCCAGGGTGCCTCGAGCTGGGTTCCGGCGGTGCTGTTGTTGACGGCGCTGCTGATCGCGCCGTTCCGCGGTGCCTACTACCGGCACGCGCGGCTGGTGGCCCGGCCGTTGCAGCCGGGGACGTTGGTGCCGCTGCTGGTACTGGCCGTGTGCGCATTGAACTTGACGCTGCTGGAGCCGAAGGTGCGCGGGCTGAACGAGAACAGCTTCTACGACCTGGTGATGTCGTCCGATTTTTCCAACGGCTCGCGCGTGACGCTCGCATTGGTGATGTTGCTGGGCCTCTACGCGCTATGGCGGTTGATCCGCCCGGTACGGGTCGGTTGGTTGGCCTGGGCCGGTGAAGGCCGGTTGCGCTACGCGGCACTCGGAATGACGCCGCCGGCGACGGCGGACGGGGTGGTGTTCGGCGAGAGCGAGCGGGCGGCGATCCCGTTCCGCCGGGTCGGCCGCGTGCTGCTCGGGCTCGGTGACCCGGCGGGAGCGGAATCGGACCGGGTGTCCGCGATCTGGAATCTGCGCGACCTCGCGCTACAGGAGCGGCGCGACCCCGCCGTTTATCGCGGCGGACCCGAGTTGGCGAAGGTGTACGAGGATCTTGGACTGACGCCGGTAGCGCTTGGCCCGGACGGATTGATCTCGACGGAAGCGTCCACCGGAGCGAACAATTTCCTGTACTGCCTGGCCGAGCGCGACCTCGGGATCCTGACGCCGGTGTTGCCCGAGGTGGCCGTGGTCGCGATACGTAAAGCCGCCGAGTAGGCGGCGGCTTTACCGCTTGCGGAGATTGATGGCGGTTGGCGGGGCGACCTGCGTGCCCAATCCGAGCATCGGGATGCCGCCGAACATGGTGGAGGGCTTGGCCGGGGCGAACGCGCCGAAATTGAAGCTGGCCGGCGGCATAGCGGCGAAGCGGATGCCGCTGGGCGGCCAGATGCCATAGGGACCGGCGGCCTTGGCACCACCGCCGGCGGTCGGGCCAGCGCCCATCGGGGTCATGACGCGCCCGAAGACGAGCCGCTGATACTGTTCGCCGAACTCGGGGGTGCTCGAATGGTACCAGGCGGTGGCGAGGGGCCAGTCGCGCGTCTGCTGATAGAGAGCGGTCAGGAATTTGACGGCGTAGCGCGCGTTGGTTCCCGGGTCGAAAGCGGCGTCGAGATCGGCGAACGCCTTCGGGTGATGCATGAGGTTCACCTGCATGCAGCCAACGTCGATGCTGCGCTTGCCCTTGGCCTGCAGCGCTTGCACCGCGGCGATGACCTCGGGCTTGCTGTCGAAGAAATAGCCGACGCCGTCGACGTTGATGGTCCATGGCCAGGCACGGACACGGCCGGTGGACGCATCCAGCCGGCCGCTTTCCACGCGGGCGATCGATGGCAGCAGCTTGTCGGGCGCCTTGCCCAGCAACTTGGCCGCCGCGACGATGGCGGTGTCGCACTCAACATAAGGCGACACGGCGGCGGGCGCCGCCACCACCGGGTCGATGACGGGGTCGGCCAGGGCTGGCGACGATACCAGCCCGGCGAGAAGCAGGAGTTTGCGCATGATCAGGCGTGAATAAGTCCGCCGAGGCGGGCGAGTGCCGCCAGGTGCGTGTCGGTGTCACCCACGGCACGCTCGATCATCGTCATGCGCTTGAAAAAATGTCCCACTGCGTACTCCATAGTGACGCCGATGCCGCCGTGTAGCTGCACCGCTTCCTGACCGATATGCCGGCCACTGCGTCCAATCTGGACTTTTGCCGCATGCATAGCCCGTTGGCGTTCGATAGCTGTCTCATCTGATGCCATCATTGTGGCAAAAATGGACATGCTGCGGGCTTGCTCGAGGGCTACATACATGTCAACAGTACGGTGCTGCAACGCTTGATTGTCGCCGATCGCTTTTCCGAACTGTTTGCGGGTTTTGAGATAGTCGGTGGTCATGTCTAGCATTGCCTGCATCACGCCAACGCCCTCGGCGGTGAGGGCGGCCAGAAGCTCGTCCTGTGCCCATTCGAGGCCGGGCAGGGCTTCGGCCGGGTCGCCGAGCGCTTCGGCGGCAACGGCTTCGAACTCGATCTCGGCGGCACGCATCCCGTCCTGCGTGGGGTAACCCCGGCGCGAGACGCCGGGGGCGGCGGCATCCACCAGGAACAGGCCGATGCCATGGCGCGCGCGCTCGTCGCCATCCGTCCGCGCCGTGACCAGCAGCGTGTCGGCGCTGTCGCCGGCGAGCACGAGGCTCTTGGCGCCGGTGATGCTCCAGCCGTCGCCGGTGCGAGTGGCCTTGGTCTTGATATCGTTGAGGCTGTAGCGGGATTGCCGCTCGACCTGGGCGTAGGCGAGGACGCGCTCGCCGGCGGCGATCTCGGGCACCAGGCGGGCGCGTTGCTCGGCGGTGGCGCAATGACGCAACAGGGACCCGGCCATGATGGCGGTGGACAGGAAGGGCTCGACCACCAGGGCGCGGCCAAAGGCTTCCATGACGATGGCGATCTCGGTGGGCCCCCCGCCGAAGCCGCCATCCTCCTCGGAGAAGGGAAGGCCGAGAAGACCGAGTTCGGCCATCTGCGCCCAGGCGCTGCGGCTCCAGCCTTCGGGTTCGGCGCGGAAGCCGCGGCGGGCTTCGAAGCCGTATCGGTCGGCGACGAAGCGATCAACGCTGTCCTTGAGCAGGCGTTGTTCGTCGGAAAGGTCAAAATCCATGGCGTTCCCCGCTTGTGCTATTGGTGACGGCCGGACAGCCCATACCCCATCCAAGACAGGGAACAAACAAGCTTGGCGGTGGCAGGGTGACCGTGCGGGCCGTATTGGACGCGCCCGCAGCACCATGGTAGGGCGCGACGCTGGCGCGCAGGCTGAAGGAAAAGTGATGAGTTCGATCCAGTTCGATCCCGAGGCCATCCGGAGCCTCGCCAACATCCTGCGCGATGCGGGGCTGACGGAGATCGAGATCGTCGAAGCCGACCGGCGCATCCGGGTGACGCGCGCGGCCGTGGCGGCGGCACCGACCGCGGTGGCTGCGGCGCCGGTGGCCGTCGCCGCAGCGCCGGTCGTGTCAGCTGCGGTCGCCGAAGACGTGGCACCGCCAGGAGCGGTGACCAGCCCCATGGTGGGCGTGGCGTTCCTGTCGCCCGATCCGGGAAGCCCGCCCTTCGTGACGCCAGGCCAGGCGGTGACGGCCGGGCAGACGATCATGCTGATCGAGGCGATGAAGACGTTCAACCAGATCAAGGCGGCCAAGGCGGGAACGGTTGGCAAGATCCTGGTGACCAATGGTCAACCAGTGGAATACGGACAGCCGCTGCTGGTCATCGAATAGCCGCCGCGCATGTTCGGCAAGATACTGATCGCCAACCGCGGCGAGATTGCCCTGCGGATCCAGCGCGCCTGCCGCGAGCTGGGCATCCCCACGGTGGCGGTGCATTCGACGGCGGACAGCAACGCCATGCATGTGCGGCTGGCCGATGAAAGCGTGTGCATCGGGCCGCCGGCGGCGCGGGACAGCTACCTGCACATCCCCGCGATCCTCTCGGCCGCAGCGGTGACGGGGGCGGATGCGATCCATCCCGGCTACGGGTTCCTGTCGGAGAATGCCGGGTTCGCGGAAATGGTCGAGGCGCATGGGCTGACGTTCATCGGGCCGTCGCCGGCGCATATGCGGACCATGGGCGACAAGATCGCAGCAAAGGCGGCGATGGCGTCGATCGGGGTGCCGCTAGTGGCCGGGTCGGATGGGGCGTTGGAGGACGTGGACGCCGCCCGGCTGGTGGCGGACCGGATCGGCTATCCGGTGCTGATCAAGGCGGCGGCCGGCGGCGGCGGGCGCGGGATGAAGGTGGCGCATTCGGCCGATGAGCTTGAGGAAGCCTGGACGGTGGCGCGGACCGAGGCGCGGACGGCGTTCGGCGACGACGCTGTCTACATGGAAAAGTACCTGGACCGGCCGCGGCACATCGAGCTGCAGGTGATGGCCGATAATTACGGCAACGTGGTGCATTTCGGCGAGCGCGACTGCAGCCTGCAGCGGCGGCACCAGAAGTTGGTGGAAGAAGCGGGCTCCCCTGCCTTGGACGCGGCAGGGCGGGACGCGATCGGCGAGGTCGTCACCAGCGGGCTGAAGAAGCTTGGGTACCGCAACGCGGGAACGTTGGAGTTCCTATATCAGGATGGGCAGTTCGCGTTCATCGAGATGAACACCCGCTTGCAGGTCGAGCATCCGGTGACCGAGATGGTCTGCAACGTCGACCTGGTGCGCGAGCAAATTCGCATCGCCGCCGGGCAGCCGCTAGGGTATGCGCAAAAGGATGTGACGTTCTCCGGGCACGCGATCGAATGCCGGGTCACCGCCGAGGACCCGGTGACGTTCATGCCGACGCCGGGCCGGGTGGAACTGTACCAACCGCCGGGCGGGCTAGGGGTGCGGGTCGATAGCGCGCTGTACGCCGGTTACGTGGTGCCGCCTTATTACGACAGCATGGTGGCCAAGTTGATCGTTCATGCACCGACGCGGGACGAGGCGATCGCGCGCATGCGGCGAAGCCTGATGGAATTCGCCATCCAGGGAATCAAGACAACGATCCCGCTGCATCGGCGGATCATGGAAGCGCCGGACTTCAAGGCGGGGGACTACACCATCCATTGGTTGGAAGAGTTCGTCGGCACGGAGTGACGCGGGTTTGCAACAACGCGAAATGACGCGCTTTTGAGATTGGCTTTGCCGGCTGGCAACCGCAGGATGCAGCAATGTCACGCCGAGCCATCGAGGTCACGCCGGAGCTGACGCTCAGGGCCTACCGCGTCGGGTTGTTTCCCATGGCGGAAACACGCCGGGGATCGCGGCTGTATTGGCTGGACCCGGAGCAACGGGGGATCCTGCCGCTCGATGGGTTTCACCTGCCGAAGCGGCTGCGGCGGACGGTGCTGTCGGGCGAGTACCGGGTGACGTCCAATCGCGCTTTCGGGGCGGTGATCACCGGATGCGCGGCGTCCGGCCCGGGGCGGGAAGATACGTGGATCAACCCCGATATCGAACGGCTGTTCCAGGACCTGCATCGCCAGGGTTATGCGCACTCGATCGAGTGTTGGCAGGGCGAGACGCTGGTCGGAGGGTTGTACGGGGTGTCACTCGGCGGCGTGTTCTTCGGCGAAAGCATGTTCAGTCGGGCACGGGATGCCTCCAAGGTCGCGCTGGTGCACTTGGTCGCGCGCATGCGGATCGGTGGTTACGTGTTGCTCGACACGCAGTTCGTGACGAGCCATCTGGCGCAGTTCGGCGCGATCGAAGTCCCGCGTGACACCTATAAGGCGATGCTGGCGACGGCGGTGCAGGTGCAGGCGACGTGGTTGGCCGAGCCGGACCCCGAGCAATTCGACGTCGAGCTGAAGTCGATGTATCGACCTGGCACGTTGGACGCGGAGCCGGATCTATCTTGAGGCGAGTACTTCTATCACTGGTGGCGGTTCTCGGAGCCGCGCCGCTATCGGCCCGCGCTGCGCCGCCGACCCTGCCGACGCGCGACGTATCGGTGACCTACCGGTTGCAGGGTGCGGTGCGCGACGCGGTGCCGGGCGGATTGCCGGACACCGTTCGGCTGGCCTGGGATGCCGGCGGCCGTCGGCTGCGCATCGAACCGGAGGGGCGGCAGCAGGTGTTGCTGGTGGATCTGAACGCGCCGCGGGCGGAGCTGATCGACAATGGCATGCACGGGGTGTTGACATTGCCGATGCGGGCAAAGGACATCGAGCCGTTGATGCTGCAGGATGCGACGCTAACGCCGCGCGGGCACGCCGTGGTAGCCGGGTTGGGCTGCACGGAATACGATGTTGCCGCCAAGCGCGGTCGCGGGGTGGTGTGCCTGACCGCTGACGGCGTGGCCTTGCGCGGGAATGGGACGGTGGACGGCAAGCAGGGCGGGTTCACTGCGACGTCGGTGGTGCCGGGGAAAGTGCCGGCGGCGAGTTTCGAGCCGCCGCCGGGATATATGCATCTGGCGTTCCCGGGTTTTGGCAAATCGGGATGAAACTTGCCATCGCCGCCACACTTCTAATTGCTATGCCCGCGTTCGCCGACGAGCGACCCCTGACCCGGCCCACCCGCGACGTAGACGTCACCTACGTGGCTACGGTCGGTGGACAGCAGGTCAAGCAGCGCACGCGGACGCTGGCAGGGGCGGCCGAGATTCGCATCGATACGCCGACGCCGGGCTTCTACATGATCCTCAACCGCGGCGCCCACACGATGGACATGGTCAGCGACACCGATCGTGGCGTGGTTCAGATGCCGTATGATCCGGCGGCCGGGTCGGCTGGTTCGGCAGGTGCCGACACTGCCACCTATCGGCGGCTGGGCGCGGCGACGGTGGCCGGGCTTGGCTGCACCGAATGGGCCACGACGGACACGGCAGGCAACCAGGTCGCTGCCTGCTTCACCGATGACGGAGTGTTGCTGCGCGCGCGCGCCGGCGATCGGGTGCTGGTGCAGGCCGCGGGCGTGACATTCGGGCAGCTCGACCCCACGATCTTTGCCATTCCGGCAGGGTATCAGCGGGCCAGCCCGCCGCAGAAGCGATAGAAAGGGCGATTGGATGGGCGAGGTTGATGTCACGTTGCCCATCCGCTCGACGCCTGTGAGGCCGGCTGCCGGAACTGCGGCACGGCAATCCGTGACATCCCAGTGGGTGCCCTGGACCGATAAGAAGGGTCGGTTCGACCCGCTGCGGGCAGTTACCTTGGCAGTGCTCTTGCTGCCAGCCGCATGGCTGGCGCTGCGGTTCGGGCTGGGAATGATGGGCGCCCGGCCGCTGAATGCCGCGATCCACAGCACGGGATATTGGGCGGTCAGTTGCCTGATCGCGTCGTTGATGATTACGCCGGCCAAGGCGATCTTCGGCATGCCGGGAATCGTGGTGCTGCGCCGACTGATTGGCAACGCGGCGCTGGCCTATGCCGGGCTGCACCTTGCCCTGTATTGCGCGGACCAGAATTGGAAGGTGCTGACGATCATCACCGAGATCGTGCAGCGCTTTTATCTGACGATCGGATTCGTGGCGCTGGTGGGACTGACGGTGCTGGGGTTTACCTCGACCGATAAGTCGATCCGGCGGATGGGCGCACGGTGGAAACGGCTTCACAAACTGGTCTACGGCCTGGCGGTGCTGTCGTTGGTCCACTTCATCCTGCAGACAAAGGCCGACGTCTCGCTGCCGCTGCTGTTCGTGGGCGTTTTCATCTGGTTGATGATCTGGCGTTCGATGCCGGTCGGCAAGGATCGAACCTTTGGCGGCCTGGCGGCGGTGTCGGCGATGGCGGCAGTGCTGACGCTGGGTGCGGAGTGGCTATGGTATGCGCTCGGAACCCATATCGACCCGATCAAGGTGGTCGTGGCCGAAACCGATGTGTCGTTTGGGTTGGGGCCGGCGGATCAGGTCGCCCTTGCGGGCGCTGGCGTGTTGCTCGCGCTGTGGGTGCGCCGGTTGGCGCAGGGATGGTTGGGCACGAAGGCGGCATTCTGGGTGGTATCGTTCGCGTTGGCAGCGGCCATCGACGAGGTGGTGATGTTCGCGTTCGGGATCGACCGCTTTATCGAGCCTGGCGATTGGACGTTCCTGTTCCAAGATCTGGCCTGGGCGACCGTGCTGGGGATGTTGGGTTTCGTGCGCTGGCGTTCCCAAACGACGACGCAACGGCGGATGGTCGATGCGCTGGCGCTGTGCTGCGTCGCGTTTCAGATCATGCTGTCGGACGGCTCAATGCAACTGGGCGAGATAATCGTCGCGGTGGGGATCGGTGGCCTATGCGCGGCGCTGACCTGGCAGACATGGCGACAGACCAAGATGGCCGCAGTGGCATTCGCGGCGCTGATCCTGGTCATCGTGCAAGGCGTGGTATCGCAAGTCTGAGATTGATCGCCTGGTCAAAGGGCCTTGGCGGCTTTGACCACATCGGCTGCATGACCCAGCACTTTCACCTTGCGCCAGATCTTGGCCACGGTACCGTCCGCTGCGACCAGGACCGTGCTGCGGTCGATGCCCATGTAGCTCTTGCCATACATTGATTTCTCGACCCATGCGCCATATGCGGCAATGACGGTCCCATCAGGGTCCGATGCGAGCGGGAAGGTCAGGGCGTATTTCTCGGCGAACTTCTCCAGCGCCTTCATAGGGTCCTTGGAGACACCGATGACGTCCAAGCCAAGGGCGCTCATGTCGGCCAGGTTCTCCTCGAAGGCCTGCGCCTCCTTGGTGCAACCGGGCGTGTCGGCCTTGGGGTAGAAATAGAGCACGAACGGCTTGCCGGTCATGTCGGCCAGGCTGACGGTCCGGCCACCAGTGGCCGGCATGGTGAAGTCCGGAGCCCGGTCAGTCTCGGCGATGGTCACTCAACTCTCCTATGAGATCGCGAAAGGCACGGCTGACGGCGCCGGCGGTGGTCTCCATCCTGGCGCGGAGAGCGACCAGGTCAAGGGCGTCGACCGCGCGCAGCAAGGGTGCGAGCGCCGCGGCCGGCAACTCGGCCGTGGTGCGGCCGACCAGGATGCGCAGCATGCTCTGGATCGTGCGCCAGAGGTGGTCGGCCCCGATGAGGCAGGCGGCTTCGTCGGCGGGGATCGCACCAATGCTGGAGAGATGGGCGAGGGCGTCGGTGGTGCGCTGCAGCCCGGGCGGGATGCCCGTCACCAGCAGCAAGGTCTGGGCGATGAACTCGACGTCGATCATGCCGCCGGGTCCTAGCTTGACGTCCCACGGGCCGGTTGGCGGCAGGTCGCGGAGCAGGCGGGCGCGCATCTGAGCGGCATCATCCCGGGTCTGGGCGGCCGGTTGGATGTGAGCCAGGGCAGCGGCGATGGCGGTTTCGACCGAGGCGGGCATGGTGCCGGTCGGGCAGTCGCAGGCGACGAGGCGAGCGCGGGTGAGGGCCATGCGCTCCCACGTCCAGGCATCGGCGGCGTGATAGCGACGGAAAGCCTCCAGCGAGACGGCGACGGGTCCTTTGCTGCCGGAGGGGCGCAGGCGCATGTCGACGGCGTAGAGGGGGCCGTCCGCGCCGCGGGCGGTCAACGCGGCGACGAAGGCGTGGGCGGCGCGGATGAACCAGGTGCTGACGGACAGGCGACTCTTCTCGTTGA
Source organism: uncultured Acetobacteraceae bacterium (assembly GCA_964613945.1). Lineage (GTDB taxonomy): Bacteria > Pseudomonadota > Alphaproteobacteria > Acetobacterales > Acetobacteraceae > JAVVHH01. Next base: position 29,434 of record CAZTJC010000009.1, on the reverse strand, counting down.
CGGCATCGCTTTCGGTGGCGTCCGGGGCGTGATCGTAGATCAGCATCAGATCGAGGTCCGAGCCCGCCATCATCTCGCGGCTGCCGGCCTTGCCGAGTGCGACGACGGCCATCGCCCCGCCGGGAACGCGGCCATATTTGCGCTCATGATCGCGCAGCACGGCGCCGAGCAGCGCGCCCAATGCGGCATCCGCCAGCGCCGAGCGGGCCAGACCGGCACGGTCGACGTCGAGCCAGCCCTCCATCTGGCCGACGCACAGGCGGAATTCTTCGCTGCGCACGAAGGCGCGGGTGATGGCGACGACGTCCTCCAGCGAGCGCGCGTCGGCGAGGCGGCCGCGGAGGGACTGGCCGACATCGGGCTCGAGCGCGTCGGCGGCAAGCAGGCCTTCCAGCGCCATCGGGACGGTCGCGAGATGGTCCGACAGCGAGGGTGCCGCGCCAAGCACCGCCGCGACCCGGCGTACCAGGTCCGGATTGCGCTGCAGCATCGAGAGGATCTGCACACCGGCCGGGAGGCGCTGCAGCATCTGGTCGAACCGCATGAACGCGCCATCGGGGTCGGTCTGTTGGCCCAGGGCGGCCAGCAAGGTCGGCAGCACTAGCCCGACCAGTTCCTGCGAGCGGGTGGAGCGCAGCGCGCGGAGGCGGCCGGCGCGCCAGGCGCGCAGGGCGGCGATGATGCCGGAAGTGTTGGCAAAGCCGAGCGCTTCAAGCGCGGCGACGGTGGCGGCCGGGTCGTCGATGCCGCTGAGGTCGAGCGTGGTGGCGCCCGGCGGTGGATCGGGGACGACCTCGAACACCTCGGCGTAACGCTGGCGGACGCGGGCCATGTGTCGCCCGAGCCAGGCGGCGAAGGCCGGCGTGTCGGGGCAGCCCATGAACACGGCGAAGCGGTCGAGGTCGGCGGCCTTGGCGGGGATCGCGTGGGTCTGCCGATCGGCGACCATCTGCAACCGGTGTTCGACGGTGCGGAGCACGCGATAGGCCACCGTGAGTTCGGCCGCGGCACGGCGGGACAGGCGGCCGGCGCGGACGAGGCTGCGCAGGGCGCCGAGCGTGGTGGGGTCGCGCAGCGAAGGGTCACGACCGCCCCAGACCAGCAGAAGCGTCTGGGCAGCGAACTCGATCTCGCGGATACCGCCGCGGCCGAGCTTGACGTCGAGGCCAGCAATCCCGTCTCGGTCGTCCAGGCCCTTATGCTGGTCGATACGACGCTTCATGGCGTGAATGTCGGCGATGGCGGCGAAATCCAGACCTCGGCGCCACACAAAGGGCCGGATTTGCTGCAAGAAGTCATAGCCGCGGGTGAGGTCGCCGGCGATAGGACGCGCCTTGATCATGGCGGCGCGCTCCCAGTTCTGACCCATGCTCTCGTAATAGGCGAGCGCGGCGGGCAGGGCGACGACGGGGGGTGTCGCGGCCGGGTCGGGGCGGAGGCGCAGGTCGGTGCGGAACACGTAGCCGTTCGCGTCCCGGGCCTCGAGGATGGTAACGAGGTTGCGCGACAGGCGCGTGAAGATTGGGCCTAGGTCGTCGCGATCATTTTGCGCGGCCGGGTCATAGAAGAGAATGAGGTCGATATCACTCGAGTAGTTCAACTCGCCCGCGCCGAGCTTACCCATGCCCAGAACGATCAGGCCGCTATCGCGGCCGGGGTCGGCGCTGTCGGCGATGTGAAGGTCGGCCGCGCTGGCGAGCAACAGATGATCTACCGCATGACGCAGGGCGGTTTCGGCCAGCCAGGACAGCGTGCTGGTAACGCGGGCCAGCGTCCACAGGCCGCCGATGTCGGCGATGGCGCACAGCAGGGCGACCCGGCGCTTCAGCGCGCGCAACGTGGCCGCGACGGTGGCGCGCGGTGCGGACGGATCGAGCGTGCCGGCATCGGCGCGGAGCCGATCGAGCGTGACGTCGGGGCCATCGCGCCAGGCCGACAGCGCGGTTTCAGCTTCGCGCACCAGCAGGTCGGACAGATAGGGGCTGCCGCCGCCGAGCGCGTCGAGCATGGGGCGGCCGGACGCGCTGGCAGCCAGGGCGCTGGCCTCGGCACCCAGATCGGCGAACCGCTCGACCAGGCGGGCGGCGGCAGCGGGATCGGCGGCGGCGGGCCAGGTGCCCGACAGGGTGGTGAGAGTCATCGGGGCGCAGCGTGTCCGGGGTAGGGGAGACGCGTCAACCTGCCATGACCGGCCTAAGTTGGCGGACGGTGTGGCAGGCGGCGATCGGGCCAGCGCGAGCACTGCTCGGGCTGGCGCTCGCGGTCGTGCTGGTGGCGATGCTGGTGGCGATCGGGCTCGCGTGGCGACTAGGACAGGGACCGCTAGACGTCACGTGGGTAGTGCGCGCGGCCGAGGCGCTGATGGGACCGCAGCCCGGCCTGGGGCGGATGCAGATCGGGCGCGTAACGGTGGCGTGGAACGGCTTCAACGGTGGAGCGCAGAGCGGGCTCGAGCTGCGGCTGCACGATGTGAATACCGTGGATGCGGCAGGGCAGCAGCGGGCCAGCGTCGCGCTGGCCGACGTGACGCTGGCGCCGCTGCCGCTGCTGACGGCGACGGTGGCGCCACGGCGGGTCGTGCTGGACGGGGTACGGCTCCGGATGGTGCGCGGTGCCGATGGAACGGTCCGGCTCGACACCGGTGCCGATCAGCCCGAGGAAGCGTCGCCGAGCGACAATGGCGGTTTCGGCGCCGTGTTGGCCGCCCTGCGGCAGCCGGCGGGAAGCGGCGGAACCGACCCGGCGCTGAGCGCGCTCGAACAGGTCGTGGTCGAGCATGCGCGACTGACGCTGGTCGACGAGGCGTCGGGCGCGTCGGTCGCGGGCAAGATCGCCGGGCTCGATCTGCGCCGAAAGTCCGGTGGCGGCATCACCGGCGCCGCGACGGGAACGTTCATAACCGGCGATACGACGCTGGCGCTGGCGTTGAAGGCCGAGTTGCTTCCGGCAGGGGGGACGCATTTCGAAGCGAGCTTGATGCCTGTAGCGACGCGAACGATCGATTTTGGATTTCTGGCGCAGCTCGATCCGGGGTTGTCGGTCCTTGGCGGGCTCGAGACGTCGGTCGGGGCTGAGGTCAGTCTGGACTTGACGGCCGGGCTGCTGCCGGAGAGGGCGACGCTGCATGCGACTGCCGGGCAAGGCACGCTTTCGGTGCCGAACAGCACGCCGGTCGCCTTTGACGGTGCCTCGGTCCAGGCGTCGGCGACGTGGGACGGCAAGTCCTGGCGTCCGCAGACGCTGACCGTCGACCCGGCGCAAGCGACGCTGGTCGCGGGCGGGGCGCGGCGGAGCACGGCCGTCATCACCGTTTCGGCGCAGCACGCTGATGACCGGATGACGGCGCAGACGACGCTCAAGGTGGATCGGGTGCAGTTCGGCGACCTGCCGGCCCTGTGGCCCAAGGCGTGGGGCGGGCATGTGCGACCGTGGCTGACCGACAACGTCACGGCGGGGACGGCGCATGATGCGGCGTTCACGGCGACGATCGCGATTCCGGATGCGGACCCCGGTAAAACGCAGGTGACAGCGGCGGGCGGCTCGCTGCAGGCGGAGGAGGTGGTGATCCATTGGCTGCGGCCGGTGCCGCCGGTCGAGCATGCGCGTGCGACGCTGACGGTGACGGGGCCGGACGATCTGCTGATTACGATACCGCGGGCGAACCAGGGGCCGACGGTGTTGAAGGACGGCGTGATCCACTTCACCGGCATGTCGCACAAGGACCAGTACATGGCGCTGACGGCGTCGATCCAAGGCAGCGTTCCGGACGTGCTGCATGTGTTGCGCGAGCCGCGGCTGAACCTGCTGTCGGCGCATCCGATCCCGATCACCGGTTCGGCGGGACGGGCTACGGCGCAGCTCAAGGTGAACGTGCCGATGTTCGACCACCTGACGTTCGACCAAGTATCGATCGCGTCGACGGGGCGGCTGACCGGATTGCGACTGGACGGGTTGGTGGCCGGGCGGAACCTGACCGGTGGCGACATCACCTATGACGTGACGCAGGACGGGCTGAAAGCTTCCGGGGCGGCGACCATAGCGGGGATCGCGGGGCAGGCCGAAGTGCAGATGGACTTCACGCCGGGGCCGGCGACGGAGGTGTTGCAGCAGGCGCGGCTGGTCGGGCGAGTCGGAGCGGCGGAGCTGGCAGCCAATGGGCTCGGGTCGGCCGGGCTGCTGACGAGCGGGTCGGCGCTGGTGGATACGACCTATTCCGAACAGCGGGACGGCTTGTCCCGCGTATCGGTCAAGGCGGATCTCGGCCCGGCGGGGCTGTCGGCGCTGGGATGGCACAAGGCGCCGGGCGCGGCAGCGCGGGCGGCGGCGACCGTGACATTGAAGCACGGCAACATCACCGGCGTGCCGAGCCTGATGGCGAGTGGGCCGGGGATGAAAGTGGTCGCGCGCGCGGCGGTGGTGGATGGGGTGCCGCGGGTGCTGCAGGTAGAGCAGCTGATCCTCGGGCCGACGCGGGTATCGGGCGAAGTGGCGTTCCCGCCCGACGAGACCGGGCCGATCCGCGTGCGGGCGAGCGGTTCGGCGCTGGATGTATCGGAGCAGGTCGGCTCATTGTTCGACGGTCACGCCGCGGGCGGGCCGGGGCGGGCCTTTGTCGCCGATATCCGCTTCGGGCGTGTGTCGCTCGGGCATGGGCGGGTGCTGACTGACCTGGCGGCGCATGCGGAGCGGACCGGTGGCAAGCTGCAATCGCTGCAGGCGACGACGGGGGGACGGGAGAAGCTGCTGGTCTCGCTGACGCCGGTGGAGAACGGGCGGACGCTATCAGTGCGAGCGGCGGACCTTGGTGCGTTGCTGAGCGGGCTGGATCTGACGCGGACGATCCAGGGCGGAGCGCTGTCGGTCGAGGCGCGGTATGACGACCGGGTCGCCGATCCGCCATTGGCGGGACGGGTGCAGTTGCACGATTTCGCCGTCAAGGACGCGGTGATCGTCGGCAAATTGCTGCAGGCGGTGACCGTCTACGGAATCGTGGATGCCCTGAAGGATAGCGGAGTGTATTTTGCCGAGTTGCAGGCGCCGTTCTGCCTGTGCGCAAACGTGGTGCGGCTTGGGCCGAGCCGGGCGTTCAGTTCGTCGCTGGGTATCACGGCGAATGGCTGGATCGACCTGGATCGGCAGGTGATGGACATCAGCGGGACGGTCGTCCCGGCCTATGCGGTCAATGCGGCGCTGGGGAAGTTGCCGCTGATTGGGCGATTGTTCAGCCCCGAACGGGGTGGCGGGTTGATCGCGGCCAATTTCAGCGTCGGTGGAGCCGTGGCCAGCCCGAACGTCAGCATCAATCCGTTCAGCCTACTCACGCCCGGCTTTCTGCGCGGATTGTTCGACCTATTCAGCTGACGCGGGCGATTGCCGCTGCGTCTCCGGTGCCTTTGCTGGTCCGCCCACCTTTAAGAGGGCGGCGAGGCGGTCCACCCCTGCGCGGATCTGGCGGTATGAGGCCGCAGCGACCGAGGCGTCCCCATCCACGGGATCGTCGATCTCGCCGACTCCAATGAGGTCGCCGAGCAGGATAGTCGGGACCGGTAGATCGGGGTAGCGGTCGGCGAAGGCGGCCTGGTTGACACGGTCGAACAGGACGATGAGGGAGGCTGCTTCGGCGCTGGCGCGGTCGAGCCAAGCCGAGCGATGGGCGGCCAGATCGATCCCTTCCGACGCGGCCTGGGCTTGGAACAGGTCGGGCGCCGATCGGCCCGGTCGGGGCATCATACCGGCGGAGGTGACAAGCAGAGCTTCGCCGGCAGTATCGCGCAGGACGGCCGCACCATAGGGACTACGGCAGATGTTGCCCTGGCAGGCGAACAGGATGTGTTTGGGTCCGGGCGCAGCGGCAATGGCCGAGACGACGGTTTGCGCGCGGGCGGTGGCGGCGCGGCGCTGTCCGGGGGCGAGGCGCTGGGCGCGGGTGAGGGCGCTGCGGGCGATGGTGGAGAGTTCGGCGCGAAACGGGGCGGGATCGTCGCGAACATAGACGTCCTGCTTTTCAGCGTTGATGAGCATGCGCCGGGTTCCGGCCAGGCGTTGGAAAAGGGCACCGGCCCTGCGGATGTGGGTGCTGTGGGTTTCGGCCGCGGCGACGGCGGCGACGAGATCCGGGATCACGTTGCGGCCGAAGATGCCGGCACGATAGGGAACGGGGGGCGTGTCGGCGCCATCGACCAGAAGGCGATACCAGCGATAGGGAAAGTCGACGCCGAGGGCGACCGGCAGCGGCAAGGAACCCCAGGGGCGAGCGTTGACCTCGAGCAGGATCCAACCGCCGGACGCGTTGCGCTTGAACTCGACCATGGCGATGCCGGTGTAGCTGACGCCGGCGGCCAGTGCGGCGCAGGCCTCGACCAGATCCGGCGTGGGCGCGGCGCTGACGCGGAAGAAGCTGCTGCCGGATCGTTCGTGAACCCGGCGATGTTCAAACGCCTGCAACAGACGGCCATCATGGGCGAGGATCGACAGGCCGAGGCCGTCTCCCTCAAAGCAGGATTCGAGCAACAGGCTGTCGGGCTCAGCGTCCCGCAGGACATGGGCGAGAAGCGCCTCGTCGCTGGTGACATGAACCCGGCCGCGTTTGGCCAGGCCTTCAATCGTATAGGAGCGGCGTGGCTTGACGACCACCGGGCTGCCAAATTCGGCCAGGATATCGGCGGGCCGGTCGTCCTGCCGCGCGATGCGTCCCCGGGCGACGGGAACCCCGACCCGATCGGCAAGCTCGCGGGTTTCATGCTTGTCGAACAGAACCTCAATCGCGCGGGCGTTGGGGATGGCCAGGCGGGTCAGACCCTCAAACTCGGCGCGCAGCAGATGAAGCGGCAGCAGGTTGCGCTCGTCGCAGGGGATGACGAGGTCATAGCCTTGCGCTTCGAGCAGGGTGCGCATGGCGGTGCGCCATGCCGAGCCATCGCCCATCCATGGGGGAATATCGTGGACGGCCGCAATGTAGCGGCTGGCCAGGGCAGGGGCGCGGAAGTCGAACGGGGCGGCATGCACCTCGATTCCCTGGCGCCCGAGCGACCGGACAGTGGCAAGGAAGCCCCGCGTGTCGTCGCCCATGACGAGGGCCTTGCCGCGGATGACCGGGGCGGATGGCGAGACGTCGGGCTGGGTCAGGTCGGCAAATCCGCACGCATGTTGTTGGCGAGCTCAGTGGTGGTCAGGGTGGTCCATCCCGGTATCGTGGCAAAGAATCGTATGTATTTGGTTAAGGCCTCGAGCAAGGCGTCGCGGGCGGCTTCGGTGCGGGCGTAGGGAGAGCCGCCGGGCATGAGGCTCGAGCTATGATAGGTGAGCATGAAATAACGGTGGCCACGGGCCAGAGCGGCCTCGGTCTGACGCTTCATGTCGGCGAAGCCGTGGTCTTCGGGGCTGAGCCGCAACCGCTCGAGCAGACCGAGACGACTGGCCAGGCCAGGCGCGCGGAACCGTTCGAGGCGGGAAAGGACAGGAAACAGGCGTGGTCCGGACGCGGCGGCGCGGCCGACGAAATGAACGGAGAGCGGAAGCTCGGCGATGCCGCAATCAGTCATGAAAGGCTGGTCGGGAAGACCGCGGAAGTCGGGACCCTCTTTGTTGGAGGAGTCCAGATGCGGCACCACGCTGGCATCAGCGACGAAGCCCAGCTCGTCGAGGATGCCGGGCGTTTCGGCGCCGATGCCGTAGCGGCCGGCTTTGTAGACGCGGGGTGGGATGCCGAAATTGGCGACGATGGCATCACGCAGCACGGTGAGCTTGCGCTGCATCAGGTCCGGCGGAAGATTGCTGGCGAACGAGTTGCGCGCCGATACGGCCTCCTCATCGGGTGGGTTGACCCACGGATGCAGATGCGCCCCGATCTCGCAGGCTCCGGCAGCCTGCCACGGCGCCAGGACGGCGATGGAGGATGGCGTCGTCGCCACGGGGTAGTCGATTGCGTAGGTCGGAACGATGCCGGCGGCCGCGAAGACGGACTGGGCGAGGTGCTGGTAGCCGATGTTGGCGACGCTGGTGCTGTTACGGTCGAAGGGGGCGTTCCACTCGAACTCCTCCTCCGTGTCGATAACGACGAGGAGCGTAGGCGGCGCAACGGGGCGGAGGGCGCGGACCGGGATCATGGACGGGGAGAGCGACACGCCGGCGGAGAGGCTCCGCCGGCGTACTCTACTAGAGTGGTGGTTACTTCTTGGCGCGGGGCTTGGGAGCGGCTTTTGCCGGCGCAGCCTTGGCGGCCGGAGCGGCCTTGGACGCTGCCTTCGGCGCCGCAGCAGCCTTGGCTGCCGAGGCGGCCGGCGGGTTCATCGCGTCCTTGACCTGCTTGGCGGGCATGAAGTTCAGCTTCTTGGACGCGGCGATCTGGATCGTCTCGCCGGTGGCCGGGTTGCGGCCCTGCCGTGCTTCGCGCGAGGCGACCTTGAACTTACCGAAGCTGGGGATGCTGACTTCGTCGCCCTGCTGCGCGGCTTCCACAACGGCCTTGAAAACGCCGTCGACAACAGCCCGAGCTTCTTTTTTGTCCATGTTGAGGGTGGTCGCGATCTGTTCGGCAAGCTCGGCTACGTTCATGGGAGTTCCTTCCGGAGATGTTGTCAGTGCATACCGTTCCGGCCAGTCGATCGCTCTGGGGATCCGGGAATCCACGGTCGGAATCGGCCTCGAAGCAGTGTTATCCATAAGCTCATTGCGCGGGCAAGCCCGCAGGAGTGCCAGAGCGTCCAATCCGGGCTATTCTATGGCTGGTCCGCAACAACGCCGTAATGAATTGACTGTTTATCAGGATTATTCCGAATTTATCGACGATCGAAGTGCCTGTGTTCCGCTCGCGTGGCTCGGCACCCATATGAAAAATACCGTGCTTCTGGGATGTTTTGCGGCAGTGAGGTAGCGTGATGTCTGGTTTTAAGGGCAAGGCGCCAGGTGCCGGCTCCGGTGAGATGTCGTTGCGGACGCAGGCATTGCGGCCGTCCATCGCCATGGATGCGCGAGAGTCGACTAAGGCGCGCAAGATGCGCCGCGCCGGCGCGGAGCCGGCCGATATCGCCCTTGCCCTCGGCGTGCCGGTGGAGGAAGTCGAAAAGGCGCTGGTGCAGATGCGGTCGCCCCGTCCGGAGACGACACGGGGAACGTTGAACGTGACCCTGGCGGCGCACCGGATGATCATGCTGGAGCGGGTGGGCGACGAGCCGATCTGGCAGACGATCGACCGAATGCTCGACGAGCTGCTGCGTCGGCGGGCGACCGGGCCAGAGCGGCGCAGTGCGTCGCGGGCGAAAGCGGACAAACCGCAGGAAGACTTGCCGTTGCTGAACTTGACGACGCGCTCGGACGAAGAACGCGGCAGCTAGGCAGGATTGCCCGGCTGACTTGCCGGGTCGAGCATCGGCTCAGGCGGCCAGGCCTGCTTCGAGTTCTAGTATCCGATGGGCCAGGGTCTCGCGCGCCTCCCGCTCCATCGCGCGGTAATTGGCGACCAGAGCGGCACCGAACTCCGTCAGGTCCGCCCCGCCGCCGCCCACGCCGCCGCCTCTGGTTTGAACCACTGGCTGCCGGAAGGTCTGGTTAAGCGCATCGATCAGCAGCCAAGCCCGGCGATAGCTCATCCCCATTGCGCGGCCAGCCCCCGAGATGGACCCGGTTTCGCCCAACAACTCCAGCAAACGCACCTTTCCCGGCCCGAGCGCGCGGTTTTTGTCGAAATCGATGCGGAGCGTGATTCTCGTCATGGCGACAAATTAGCACCGGAGATGCCGAACGGCAGCGCAAAACGGGCCCGCCGCCGCACCGTGTTCCATGCGCTCGATGACTGGCCGAAACCGGATGCGGGTGGTTCTATGCGGCGGCGCCGCGGCGCCTGCGAATCAAGGGAGGCAACAAAAATGGCTCAACCGAGCAAGACGGCTCTGGTCACCGGCGCCGGCAGTGGCGTCGGCCGGGCGACGGCATTGGCGCTGGCCACAGCCGGGTGGAGCGTCGCCCTGGTCGGACGGCGGCGGGAGGCGCTCGACGAAACGGCATCGCAGGGAGGGGATGCGGCATTCCTCGTGCTCCCGACCGACGTGTCCAATCCAGGCGCGGTGGATGCGGCATTTGCGGCCGTCAAGGAGAAGTGGGGACGGCTGGATTTGTTGTTCAACAATGCCGGTATGGGGACGCCGTCCCTGCCGATCGACGAGATCTCGGTGCAGCAATGGATGGACGTGGTCGGCGTCAATCTCACCGGGTCGTTCCTGTGTGCCCGCGCGGCGTTTCACATGATGCGGCATCAATCGCCCCGGGGCGGACGTATTATCAACAACGGGTCGATCTCGGCACATACGCCGCGACCGGGTTCGCTGCCGTATACCAGCACCAAACATGCCATCACGGGGATGACCAAGTCGCTGGCGCTGGATGGGCGCGCGTTCGACATCGCGTGCGGTCAGGTCGACATCGGCAACGCGATAACGCCCATGACGGAGCGGATGCCCGGAGGCGTGATACAGGCCAACGGCGAGATGGTGGTCGAGCCGCGGATCGATTCAAAGCATGTGGCAGACATGGTGGTCACGATGGCCGGGCTGCCGCTGGATACGAACGTGCCGTTCGTCACCGTGATGGCCACGAAGATGCCGTTCATGGGTCGCGGGTAGTCACTTAAAAATGCCTCCCCGAAATCGGCTGGGTTTTGCCGTGGCGATCGTCGCAGAAAGGTTCGCACCATCATGAAGAACACCAAAACCGTTCTTGTCCCGCATTTTATGAGCAATGCGGGATTATCGGTGCTGCGGGCGCGGCCGGACGTCGAGACGGTGGTGTACCCGGCTTCCATCGGGGCGGAGGCGTTCCGCGCGCTGCTGCCCGAGGCGAGCGGGGTGGCGCTGTCGGCGACGCGGTTCGGGCAGGCGGAGGCTGATGCCAGTCCGGTGCTCGAGGTGGTGGCGCGGATCGGTGTGGGCTTCGACGCAGTGGCGATCCCACCGCTGACGGCGCGGGGGATCCCGCTGATGATCGCGGGCACGGCGAACTCGACCAGCGTCGCCGAGCACGCGCTGTTCATGATGATGGCGGTCGGCAAGCGGGCGCTGGAGATGCACCAGCGGACGCGGGACGGGCTTTGGCACGACCGCACCAGTCCACTGCCGCGGGAGTTGTCGGGCTCGACGGTGCTGGTGATCGGCTTCGGGCGGATCGGCACCCGGACGGCACCGCGCTGCGCCGCGATGGGTATGTCCGTTCTGGTGTTCGATCCGAACGTGGCGGCGGCGGCGATCGAGGCTGCAGGATTCGAGCCAGTGGACGATCTCGACGCGGCGCTGGGGCGTGCCGACTACGTGACGATCCACTGTCCGCGGTCGCCGGAGACGATCGGCATGTTCGATGCGGCGCGGATCGGCCGCATGAAGCGCGGTGCCGTGCTGATCAACACCGCGCGAGGCGGCATCGTCGACGAAGCCGCGTTGCTGGCAGCGCTGCAATCGGGGCAGATCAGCGGGGCCGGGCTCGACGTCCTGGCGCAGGAGCCGCAAGGGGCAGGCAACCCGCTGCTGCATGAGCCCGGCGTGATCAGTTCGCCGCACGTCGCCGGCGTGACTGTAGAGGCGATGGACGCGATGGGCGTCGCGGCGGCGCGGAACATCCTGAGCGTGCTGGATGGAGCGCCGATCCGCGAGCACGTGGTCAATCAGGAGGTGCTGTAGCTTCCGGCAGCGACGCCCTCGGCGATCTGCATGAAGATCGGGACGGCGTCGGTCAGGGCGGACAGGCTCACGCGCTCGTTGGGCGTGTGGGCCTGGGCCATGTCGCCGGGGCCTAGGATCAGGCACGGTGCCATGGACTGAAGCTCGGAGGCGTCGGTACCGAACGGCACCGTCGCAGCCGGGATTGCGGTGATGCCGCTGGCGAGCGCGATCAGCGGATGCTCGGCGGGCAATTCTGGCGGCGGGGCACCGCGGAGAACCGTGAGGGTCAGGCCGTGTCGGTCGGCGGCGGCTTGCACGGCGTCGACGATCGGGGCCGGGTCGACGGCGGCGCTGTATCGGTAGCGGATGCGGGCGGTGGCTTTTGGGACGGTGATGTTGATGGCCGCCCCGTGATTGTCGATCAGCGGGTTGAAGTCGCTGAACGGTGGATCGTAGGTGGGGTCCTGCAAGGCGGTTTCGGTTCGGAGACGGTCGAAGATGGTCGCCATGTCGGCCATGAACGGCAACAGGCTCCAATTCGCATTGCGGCCGACGCCGCTGCTGCTGTGCGCCTGCACGCCGGTGGCGACAGCGACGAACTCGATGTGGCTGCGGTGCCCGCGGACGGGGGCCATGTTGGTGGGCTCGCCGATCAGGATGGCGCGGGGGGCGAAGCTGCGCGCGAGGTCGCTGGTGCGGGCCAGGAGGCGCGATCCCTGCTTGGTGGTTTCTTCGTCGGCGGTGATGAACAGCGCGATGGGAACGCTGGCGGGTAGCGCCGTCGCGGCAGCGATGAGGCTGGCGATGGGACCTTTCATGTCGGTGCTGCCCAAACCGAAGAGAGTGTCCCCGTCGACCTGGCCGGACCACGGATCGGCACCCCAGCCGACGTCGGGAACGGTGTCCATGTGCCCGCAAAAGGCGAGGCCGCCACTGCCGCGGGCAGCGACGAGCACGCATTTGTTGACGCCGGCGGCGTCCTTGTAGTCGATCCGTTCCAATTGAAATTCGCCCAGTTCGGCTTCGATGCGGTCGGCGATCGGCAGGTTGCTGATCGCGCTGCGACTGTCGATGCGAACGAGGTCGCGGGCGAGGGTTGTGACGAACTCGTGCGTGTCCATGCCCGGTTCCTCCAGCTGTGGCCGGCATCACGTCTTGCACGGGTGCCGGCGACGGGCAAGGCTGGCGCATGACCGAATATGTCGATCCGCGCAGTGGCGAGACCTTTCCGCTGGCTGTTCCACGATGGTGCGGGCGGGATCATGCGCCGCTGATGTTGTCGCCCCTGCCGGGGATCGGGCGGCATCAGATCGATGCGGGGGAGCGCAGCCTGTGGCGATACCGGGCTGCGCTGCCATTCGCGGTCGAGCAGCCGATCAGCATGGGGGAGGGCTGCACGCCGCTGCTCGCGCGGACGCTGTATGGCGGGTCGGCGCTGCTGAAGTGCGAGTGGTTCATGCCGACCGGCAGCTTCAAGGACCGGGGCGCGTCGATCATGCTGTCGCTGTTGCGGGCGCAGGGCGTGTGGTCGGTGCTCGAGGACAGCTCGGGCAATGGCGGTGCGGCGGTGGCGGCCTATGCGGCGGCCGGCGGAATGGCGGCAACGATCATGGCGCCCGCCAGCACCAGCCCGGCAAAGACGGTGCAGATGCGCGCTCATGGAGCAGCCGTTGAGCTGGTGCCGGGATCGCGGCAGGATACGTCCGAGGCCGCGATGCGATTCGCGGGCGACTCGTTCTACGCCAGCCACAACTGGCACCCGTTCTTTCTGCACGGGACCAAGACGCTGGCATATGAACTCTGGGAGGATCTCGGGTTCCGGGCGCCGGATCATGTCGTGATTCCCTGTGGCGCCGGATCAAACGTGCTGGGCTGCGAGATCGGCTTCTCCGAGCTGTTGCGGGCGGGGCAGATCGACCGCATGCCGAAGCTCTGGGCGGCGCAACCGGCGCATTGCGGGCCGATCGCGGCGGCGGCGTTGGGCCGCGTGCCCGGGGAAATACGGCCGACGATGGCGGAAGGGACAGCGATCGCGTCGCCCATCCGACTGCCGGAGGTGGTGGAGGCGTTGCGGACCAGCGGCGGCGGCGGCGTCCTGATCGAGGAAGCGGAAATCGCGGCGGCAATGCTGGGATTGGCGAAAACCGGGATCTACGTCGAACCAACCTGCGCGCAGGCGGCGGCAGCCTATTCCAAATTGCTGACCGCCGGGTCGATCGGGCCTGATGACGTGACGGTGCTGGTGCTGACCGGGACCGGGCTGAAAGCGACGCCGCGAATCGCGGATCTGCTGGGCGTCACGCTGACGTAATTTGGCTCAGGAGAGTTGGACGGACTGAGCCGCGGCTTCGAGTTCCTGGAACGTCGGCATGTGTTGCGTCGGCGCCATCTTGCGGCCGGTCTCGATGCTGACCTGAGGTGCGTTGCCGTGGAGATGCGTGATCAGCACGGCACGGATGACCTCGAAGAACTGGCTTTCTTCCTCGACGACGCCTTTCAGCCGGGTCGCGAATGGGCCGGCCATTCCGTAGGCGAGGAGCACGCCGAGGAACGTGCCGACCAGAGCGCCACCGATCATGGCGCCGAGCACGGCTGGCGGCTCGTTGATGTGCGACATGGTCTTGATGACGCCGAGCACGGCCGCGACGATGCCGAGGGCGGGAAGCGCATCAGCGGTGCTCTGGAGAGCATGCGCACCGTGCAATTCCTCATGCAGCGTTTTCTTCAGCTCGCGGCCCATGACGTCCTCGATCTGATGCGGATCGTCCGCATTCATGCCGAGCATGCGGAGGTAATCGCAGATGATGGCGGTCGCATGATGGTTGGCGAGGATGCCGGGAAACGCCTGAAAGGCGGTGCTTTCGTTGGGATTTTCGATGTGCGGCTCAAGCGCCATGGCGCCTTTCGAGCTGGCCAGCCGCGTGAAGAAATAAAGCAGGCTTAGCAATTCGACGTAATTGGCCTTCTTGTATGAAGCGCCCTTCAGGATCTTCTTGAAGCCGCCCAACGTGTGCTTCACGTCGTGCATGCTGTTGGACATGATGAACGTCCCCAGCGCGGCGCCGCCGATCGTCAGCATCTCGAACGGCATGGCTTCGATGAGCGGCTCCAGGCTTCCGCCGGAGAGGATGTAGCTGCCGAAGACGCAAGCGAGGAGAAAGCCGAAGCCACCGATCGTGAGCATGGGCGGTTACCGCTTCACGACGGCGCGGTCGCGCAGCAAGACGATGGAGATGCGTCGGTTCGCGGCCGCCATGGGATCATCGGTGATCAAGGGATCGCGGTCAGCATTACCAGTCACGCTGCGAACTCGCGTCTCGGGCAGCCCGGCTTCCACGAGCAACCGCCGCGTTGCGTTGGCCCGGTCGGCCGACAGGTCCCAGTTGGTCTTGTCGCTGCCGCGATACTGGAGCGAGTCGGTGTGACCGGCGATGGTGATGGATTCCGGCATCTTGAGGAGGACGGGTGCAATCTTGGCGAGCACAGCGCGGGCGCGGTCGTTCACTGAGGATGACCCCGTGCTGAACATCGGCGTCCGATCCGCGTCGAGGAGCTGTATACGGAGACCTTCGGGCGTGATGTCGATCGCCAGCTGTTTGGCCACCGCGGAAAGGCTGGGGTCGGCCGCAACGACGTCGCGGATCTGCGCGGCGGCATGCTCGAATTCGCGCCGTTCACGACGGTCGGCCTCGACCTGTTTGTCGCCCTCGCGCGGAGATTTGCTTTCGGTTTCCTTGGTGCCCGCGCGTGAGCCATCATCGGCGCTGCCGTTGGGACGATTGGCCGTTCCCGGAGCCTTGGATGGGGCCTGCGACACCGGGATGTCACCGGTATCGTCCTCGTCAGTGACCGGATAGGGCTGCGACTTAGTCAGCTCGATGGCGCCCTTATCAGACGTCATTGCGCCCTCGCTATTCGGCGTGCGGCCACCCAGGGGCGCGCCTGAGCCGGACGTGGTCATTCCGAGGTGGTTCGTGGGGCTGAAATAGTCGGCCAAGCCGCGTTTCTGCTCCTGAGTGGTCGCATTCAGCAGCCACATCAGGAGAAAGAACGCCATCATTGCGGTAACGAAGTCGGCGTAGGCTACCTTCCACGCGCCGCCGTGATGGCCCCCTTCGACCACCTCGTTGCGCCGGACGATAATCGTCCCCTTGTCACGCTTTTTACCGCTCATCAGATGGCCCAAGTATTTCGGGCAGTTTAGCGGGTACGCGTTGACGAGAAGTTAAGAGGCGCGGCTACTCCGCCGCGGCGGCCATCAGCCCCGATGCCGGCTGCGGCACCGCCTTCAGCGTCAGGAACCGCTCGGCTTCCAGCGCTGCGATGCAGCCTGTACCGGCTGCGGTAATGGCCTGACGCCAGTGCTTGTCCTGCACGTCGCCGGCGGCAAACACTCCCGGAACGGACGTCGTCGTCTGACCCGGCGGGGTGACGATGTATCCCTCGTCGTCCAGCTCGACCTGGCCACGAAACACGCTCGTAGTCGGCATGTGGCCGATGGCGATGAACACCCCATCGACGTCGAGGGTCCGCTCCGTGCCGTCCGGCAGGTTACGCAACCGCAACCCGGTCACGACTTCCGGCTGGCCGCTGCCGATGACTTCCTCGACGGCACTGTTCCAGATGACCTCGATCTTCGGATGCGCGAACAGGCGACGCTGCATGATCTTCTCGGCGCGCAGCGAATCGCGGCGATGGATCAAGGTGACCTTGTCGGCGTGGTGGGTCAGGAACAGCGCTTCCTCGACGGCAGTGTTGCCGCCGCCGACCACCGCGACCTGCTTGCCGCGGTAAAAGAAGCCGTCGCATGTGGCACAGGCAGAAACGCCGGCACCCTGCAGCCGCTTCTCCGACGGTAGACCAAGCCAGCGTGCTTGCGCTCCGGTGGCGATCACGACCGTGTCGGCAAGGTAAAGGGTGCCGGAGTCGCCCACGATGCGGAACGGGCGATTGCTGAAGTCGACCGACATGGCCAGGTCGTTGACGATGTTGGTGCCGACATTGGCCGCTTGCGCCTGCATCTGCTCCATCAGCGCGGGACCCTCGATCGCGGTTGCGAAGCCCGGGTAGTTCTCGACGTCGGTGGTGATCATGAGCTGACCGCCGGGTTGCAGCCCGGTGAGGAGCACGGGCGACAGGTTGGCGCGTGCAGTATAGATCGCGGCCGTGTAACCGGCTGGGCCGGCGCCGATGATGAGGACGGGCGTGACGATGGTGTCTGACATGCTTCGACAATATCGACTGGAGCGGCTCCGGTTCAATGCTGCGTTTCAGGCCAGGCTTTGCACGCGGTGCTGCTTGTAATTATATTGCGCAAAACGAGGAAATCTCAGCGGTATGAAGCTTGGCGAGGGCACTCCGGAACTCGACTCCATCGATCTTTTCATTCTTGCAGAACTGCAACGCGACGGCAGGATGACGAACGTCGAGCTTGCCCGCCGGGCGGAGATAACGGCGCCACCGTGCTTGCGCCGGGTCCGTCGGCTGGAGGAGGCCGGGATTATCCGTGGCTACCATGCCGAGACCGACGCGGCACAACTCGGTTGGGAGATCGTGTTCTTCGCCATCGTCGGGCTGGATAGCCAAAAAGAGCAGGTCCTGGCGGCTTTCGAGGAACAGGTGGCGGATTGGCCGGAAGTCCGCGAGTGTCACATGATCCGGGGCGGCGGAGATTTCCTGCTGCGGCTGGTGGCGCGGGACACCGCCCATCAAAACCAGTTAACGCAAGGTCTGACGGCGATGCCGTCGGTCAGCCGGGTGCAGACCTTGCAGACGATCCGTACCAGCCGGAACGAAGCCGGCGTGCCGATCGGTGAGGTCAGCGACCGCCGAACTTGAAGCTTAGGAAGTTCGGCTGAGTGGCGAACGGGGTCGCGGCAAAGTTCGCGGCGCCCGGCGGCAAGCTGTTGAGCGGTTGAGGCTCGCTGCTGGCATTGACTTCGCCGGTCCCGGGCGGGAACTGCGCGGAAACCAGCGGTTCGCCCCCGGGAACTGTGCAGGCGGCCAACGCGGCGAGCGGGACGAGGAGCAGGAGGCGCGTGGTCTTCATTGAAGAATAACAGCGGCGGGGAGGCTTCGTTCCAGCGAGCGATAACTCGCCAGCTAGGTGTTGAGTGGCAAGATGCGGTGGCGATTGACCCAGTAAACCGGGATCGACTATCTCACCTTTTATGTTCACGGCGATGATAACCAAGCGCAAGACTGGGACTACCGCGGAAGCGGCGCGTCTTCTGGTCGACCCGCGATGAACGCCGCGGCTTGATCCAGAACGCCCCGCCGAGGATGGACGGGGCCGAGCAAGCGCGCTGCCACCGTCTCCCGGCCTAGAGAACGAGAGACAGCATGCTTGACACCACGGATCGCGACAAAGCTGGCCCGAACGGCGCCGTCCAAACCAAGGCTCCCAATGTTGCCATCGTCGGGGCGACCGGCGCCGTCGGCGTGGAGCTTTTGCGTTGCCTCGAGACGCGGGGAATGGCGACCAGCGAGGTCCGGCTGCTTGCGTCGGCCCGGTCGGCGGGACGGACGATGATGTTCAAGGGCGACGCGCTGACGGTTCAGACGTTGGACGACAACAGCTTCGATGGGATCGACATCGCGCTGTTCTCGGCCGGCAGTGGCATTTCGAAGCGCTATGCCGACATCGCGGTCAAAGCGGGTGCGGTCGTGGTGGACAATTCCTCCGCATTCCGCATGGACGAGGCGGTTCCGCTGGTGGTGCCGGAGGTAAATCCTGGCGCGCTGGAGGGACATGCGGGCGTGATCGCCAACCCGAACTGCGTTGCCGCGATCCTGACGATCGCGCTGGCGCCGCTGCACCGGGTTCAGCCAATCCGCCGACTGAGCATCGCGACGTATCAGGCGGCCTCGGGCGCCGGTGCGGCGGCCATGGAGGAGCTGCGGCAATCGACAGCCGCTTACCTCCGTGGGGAGAGTTTCGAGCCGAAGGTGTTGCCGCATCCCTATGCGTTCAACCTGTTCAGCCATAATGCCGAGATGGACGCCGAGAGCGGGCATAACGGCGAGGAATTGAAGGTCGTCGCCGAGACCCGGAAGATCCTGGGCACGCCGGATTTAAACATCGGCATCACCTGCATCCGCGTGCCGGTGCTGCGGACGCATGCGATGGCGGTCTCGGTCGAGTTCGACGAGCCAATGGCGGTGACGCAGGCGCGTGACCTACTCGGGGCCGCGCCGGGCCTCCGGGTCGTCGACGATCTGGAACGGAATTACTTTCCGATGCCGTCCGACGCGACCGGGCAGGACGATGTCCTAGTTGGCCGCATCCGGCGGGATCTCGGTGACCCGACCGGGCGGACGCTGGCGTTGTTCGTCGTGGGGGATCAACTGCTCAAGGGGGCGGCGCTGAACGCAGTTCAGATCGCCGAGCGCCTGCTCAAGCGGTAAATGCCGATCCTTGCTCTGCTGCTGCTGACCGCCGTGCGGTTGGCGGTGGCAGCGACGGCACCCTTGGCGCCGGACGAGACATACTACTGGATATGGTCGCGGGCATTGGCGCCGGGCTACCTGGACCATCCGCCGATGGTGGCGCTCTGGATCTGGTTGGGTACGGCACTGGCGGGCGAAACCGCGCTCGGGGTGCGGTTGATGGGGCCGCTGGCAGCGGCAATTGGGTCGCTGATGTTGGTCGATGCCGCAAACCGGCTCTACCCGGCGCGACGACCCGGCGTGGCAGCAGCGGTCTTGCTCAACGCGACGTTGATGCTCGGGGCCGGCGCGGTGACGATGACACCGGACACGCCGCTGTTGTTCTTCGCGGTGATGACGCTGTGGGCATTGGCGCGCGTCGAAGACGATCCGCGCTGGTGGCTCGTCGCCGGCCTGACGATCGGGGCCGGGTTGGACAGCAAATATACCGGGGCTTTGCTGGCGCTCGCGCCGGTGCTCTGGATTTTGGGAACTCGCCGGTGGCTGCTGCTGCGCTCGCCTTGGCCGTGGGCCGGTGCGGTCTTGGCCATGACCTTGTTCGCTCCCGTCATTGTCTGGAACGCGACGCATGGCTGGGTGAGCTTTGCCAAGCAGGGCGGGCGAAGCGGTCGGTGGGCACCGGGTCAGGCGGTGCAGCATCTGCTGGAGTTGATCGCGGGTCAGGTCGGTTTGGCAACGCCGATCGTCTTCGGGCTGTTCGCCGCCGGATTGTGGCAGGCGGTAGTCGCGGCACGGCGGCGCGACCCGGCCGGCCTGTTGCTGGTGTCACTGGCGGTGCCGGGATTGCTCGTGTTCGTGGAACACACCGTGAGCGCGCGCGTGCAGGCCAATTGGCTGGCGATATTGTATCCGCCGCTGGCAGTCGCGGCGGCATTGGTCGGGTTGCGATGGCGCGCGGCAGCCGTGACGCTGGGCTTGACGCTGACGACACTGGTGTACCTGCAGGCGACGGCAGCGTTGTTTCCGCTGCCGCGGCGGATGGACCCCACTTTGGCGCGCTTGGGCGGCTGGAGCGAGTTGGCCGACGCGGCGGACCGGATGCGACAGGCCAACGGGCTCGAGTTCGTAGCGTCCGAGGAGTATGGCCAAGCTGCGGAGATGGCGTGGTGGCTGCCGCCAGGGGTCATGGCGATCGGGGCGGAAGCGCGGTGGGCGCTGTTCCGGTTGCCACCGGCAGCACCGTCGATCGGATTGCTGTTGATCAGCGAGCGGCGGCAGGATGAGCCGGATCCGGCACAGTGGACCGCGGTGGAACAGATCGGCCGGCTGACCCGCGCGCGGGGCGGGGTGGAGGCGGAAGCGTTCCGGGTCTATCGTGCCACGATATTGTCAGGGGCGGCGGCTGTTGTGCTGCCGCGTCGCGGAGGAAAATGATGCAGAACTGGACGCCGAGGAGCTGGCGCACCCAGCCGATCAAGCAGATGCCGGCTTACCCCGACCAGGCGGCGCTCGAAGCGATCGAGACCCGGCTGGCCGGGTATCCGCCGCTGGTTTTTGCTGGCGAGGCACGGCGCCTCCAGGCCGGGTTGGCCTTGGCGGGCGAGGGGCAAGCCTTCGTGCTGCAGGGCGGCGACTGTGCGGAAAGCTTCGGCGACTTCACGGCGAATATCATCCGCGACACCTTCCGTGTGCTGCTGCAGATGGCCGTCGTACTGACGTTCGGCGGCGGGGTCCCGGTGGTCAAGCTCGGGCGCATGGCCGGACAATTCGCCAAGCCGCGGTCGTCGGACCAGGAGACGGTCGACGGCGTGAGCCTGCCGACGTATCGGGGCGACATCATCAACGGGCCGGCCTTCACCGACGCGGCGCGGGTGCCGGACCCGGCGCGCATGGAGATGGGCTATTTCCAGTCGGCCGGAACGCTGAACCTGCTGCGGGCCTTTGCCAGTGGCGGCTACGCCGATCTGCACGAGGTGCATCGCTGGAACCTGGACTTTGCCGCCCGATCGCCGCTGGCTGCGCGCTACCAGGACCTCGCCTCCCGGATCGACGAAACCTTGTCGTTCATGCGGGCTTGCGGGATGGCTAGCACGCCGCAGGTGCGGGAGACGGATTTCTACACCAGCCACGAGGCGCTGCTGCTGCCGTACGAGCAAGCGTTGACGCGGATCGACAGCACGACGGGCGAGACTTATGCGTGTTCGGCGCATTTCCTGTGGATCGGCGATCGAACACGGCAGCTCGATGGCGCGCACGTCGAGTTCCTGCGCGGGGTCAAGAACCCGATCGGGCTCAAGGTGGGGCCGACGACGACGGCGGACGATCTGCTGCGGTTAGTCGAACGGCTCAACCCGGCCAATGAAGCAGGGCGCCTGACGTTGATCAGCCGCATGGGCGCCGACGCCGTGATGCAGAAGCTGCCGCCGTTGCTCAACGCGGTGAAGCGGTCGGGGCGGAAGGTGGTCTGGTTGTGCGACCCGATGCACGGGAACACCATCAACACGGCGGCCAAGGTGAAGACGCGCAACTTCGACTCCATCGTCACCGAAGTGCAGCGTTCGTTCGACGCGCATGCCGAGGCAGGCACGATCGCCGGCGGCATCCATGTCGAGATGACGGGGCGTAACGTGACGGAGTGCGTGGGCGGGGCGCATCGGCTGACGGAGGCCGATCTGGCGGAGAGTTACGAGACGTTCTGCGACCCGCGGCTCAATGCGGAGCAGTCGCTCGAACTATCGTTCCTGGTGGCCGGGTCGCTGAAGTCGCGGCGCGCAGATCCGCTTGCAGTCGCGGCGCAGTGAGGCGGGAATGTTGAGCCAAACAGCGCCGGCACCGCTGCTCGACGATGTCGAGTTGCGGACGGATGCGTATTTCAATCGCACCCGCGAGGTCATCGCGAAGTTCGGCGACGTTCAGGTGACGTATGCGGTGTTCTTGCGGCGACCGGTGATTTCGGCACCGCGGCTGATGCTGGAATGGTTGGCTCAGATTGCGGAAACGCGGGGAACCACGTTCAGATTCGACGTGATCCATCCCGAGGGGGAGTGGGTCGGGGCCGGCGAGCCGATCGCCTACATCACCGGGTCGTTCGAGGCGTTGGCGGATTGCGAAACACTGTTTCTGCAGAAGCTCGGACCCGCCTGCGTGGCGGCGCACAACGCCTATCAGATGTGTGTGGCGCTGCCGGCTGTGCAGTTCCTGGCCATGGAAGCGCGGCATTGCGCCGGTGCCGAGATGCAGGAAATGATGGGGTACGCTGCCTCGGTCGGGAGCGAGGCCGCCAAGCGCGAGGGCGCGATCGGCTTTGTTGGCACGTCAACGACGATGGCGAGCCAGTATTTCGGCGAGACGCGTGGGCGCGGAACCATGCCACATGCGCTGATCGGTTACGCTGGGTCGACGGTGCGGGCGGCACAATTGTTCCACGAAACCTTCCCGGATGAATTCCTGACGGTGCTGACCGACTATTTCGGGCGGGAGATTACGGACGGGCTGGAGGTCTGCCGGGCCTTTCCGGACCTGGCGGCGGAGGGTCGGCTCGGCGTGCGGTTGGACACGCATGGCGGACGCTATCTCGAGGGCCTCGACCCGGCGGCCAGCTACGCCGTGCTGGAGCGGCGGGCGCCCGGGGCGATTCGGCGCTATCGCAGCGACACGGAGTTGCGCGACTTGGTCGGGACCGGGGTATCGGCCGCGGCGATCTGGCGGATGCGCGAGGCGTTGAACGACGGGGGCTTCCCGAAGGTCAAGATCATCGTCTCGTCTGGTTTCGGGGTCGAGAAATGCCGGGTCATGGCCGATACCAAGGCACCGATCGACTTGGTTGGCACGGGAAGTTTCATACCGCGCGACTGGCACGAGACATATGCGACGGCGGATATCGTGGCTTATGGAGACGAATTGCGGGTGAAGGTCGGACGGGAGTTTCTTTTGTCGGCGCACCAGAAGCGTGAGCACGAGAGAAACGGACAGGGATGAGCGACGCGGTTTGGACGGTGCGCATCCTGGATCTGTCAGGTGGCGCCGAGGATAATATCGTCGAGGATATCGGGCCGTTCGCGTCGGTCGAAGACGCCAACATGTTCGCACGGCGTTACGTCCGCGACAGCGTCGAGCGATGCCGGGCCCGCGGCATGGATGCAAAAGCGGTGCTGGATGCGTGGTTCGCTTTCGGCGAGGACGCAATCGTGCCGGCAGCCGGCGAGCAAGGCTGGCGAAGTGCTGCCGAGTTGGGCGATTTTGCCGCGCGCAAGGCGAGCCGGGCCGACCGGGATTGGCGCAGCCTGGACCCGCGTGGCGCGACGGCGGACGAAGGGGAGGACGAGGCTTGAAGGTCCGGTTCGCGCCGAGCCCGACCGGGTTGCTGCATGTCGGCAACGTGCGAACGGCGTTGGCGAATTACCTGCACGCGAAACGTCGCGGCGGCACGTTCCTGCTGCGGATCGATGATACCGATACCGAGCGCAACAAGCCGGAATATGAGGAGGCGATCCAGCACGACCTGCGCTGGCTCGGCATCCACTGGGACGAGATGTTCCGGCAGTCGGAGCGGCTGGACCGATACACGGCGGCGGCGGAAAAGCTGAAGGCGAGCGGGCGGCTGTATCCTTGCTTCGAGAGCGAGGAGGAGCTGAACGCCAAACGCGATCAACGCCACAAGCGCGGGCTGCCGCCGCTTTACGACCGGGCCATGCTGAAGCTGACGGCGGAGCAGCGGGAGAAAGCCGAGTTCGGTGGAAAGCGGCCGCACTGGCGGTTCCTGCTGTCGGGACGGCAGGTCGAGTGGCATGACCAGGTGCTGGGGCGGCGACAGGTGAAGCTGTCCGCGGTGTCCGATCCCGTGCTGATCCGGGCCGATGGCACGCCGCTTTATACGTTCACGTCGGTGGTGGACGACATCGAAGCGGGCATCACGGACATCGTCCGCGGCGAGGATCACGTGACGAATACCGGGTTGCAGCTCGACATCATGGAGGCGCTGGCGCCGGGGCGGCGGATGTCGCGCTTCGCGCATCTGCCGTTGCTGGTGGATGGCGACGGCGGAAAATTGTCCAAGCGCATCGGGTCGTTGACGTTGCGCGGGCTGCGTGGCGATGGGATCGAGCCGGCGGCGCTGGCGGGATACCTGGCGCGGCTCGGCACCTCGGAGGACCCGTTCCCGGGGACGCCGGATACCTTGGCGCTGGAATACGATCTCACCCGCGTGTCGCATGCCTCGGCGCGGTTCGACGGGCAGCAGCTTTTGGCGCTCAATCGGCGTGCGTTGCGGGAGGTGCCGTTCGAGGCGGTGCAGGATCGGTTGCCGCCGGCGGCGACGCCGGCCTTCTGGGCTGCAATACGGGGCAATCTCGACCTGCTGAACGAGGCCCGGGGATGGTGGGACGTGGTCGCCGGGTCAATCATACCGCCCTTGCTCGATGACGAGACGGAGTATCTGCGACTGGCGTTGGACACGCTGCCGCCGGAACCATGGGACAACGATATCTGGCGGGTCTGGATCGACGAGTTGAAGTCGCGCAGCGGGCGGAAGGGCAAGAAGCTATTCATGCCGTTGCGACAGGCCTTGACCGGGGAGGATCATGGGCCGGAGCTACGGGATCTGTTGCCGCTGATGGGGCGGAACCGGGCGGCAGACCGGTTGCAACTCGCTGCCGCTTGACCGCTACTGGGCCCGGGTCTGCGTGCTGAGACAGACCTTGTTGCGTCCGCTGTTCTTGGCTTGATAGAGCGCGGCGTCGGCACGTTCGATCAGGCTTGCGGAGCGCTCGTTGGTGCGGAGCTCGGCGACACCGATCGAGATGGTGACGCCGGTCAGGTGCTGACCGTTGCCGCGGTTGATGAAGCGCTTGCCGTCTAGGGCGGCTCGGATCTGCTCGGCGACCTTGCCGCCGGCCTGTTCATCGGCGCCGGAAAGGATGAGGGCGAACTCCTCGCCACCGAAGCGGGCCGCGGTGTCCTTGCCCTTCACGTTATCGGCCAGCAGGCGACCGACGAGGCGAAGGACCAGGTCGCCGGTCTTATGACCATAGGTATCGTTGAAGGTCTTGAACCGGTCGACGTCGGCGATCAGGAGGCAGATCGGCGTGTTGTCCGACTTTTGACGGGACATGGCCCGGCGTAGCCTCGCATCGAAGCCGCGCCGATTGACCAAACCTGTCAGCGAATCGGTTGTCGCGTCCTGTTTGACATCGTTCAACGATTGCCGGAGCCGTTGAACCTGGGCGGCCGAAGCGTTGAGGCGTGCTTCCAACGAGCGGTTGAGCTCGGCGGCACGGGTGGTTTCAGACACCAAGGTGGCAATCGTGTTGACCAGGCTGCCCAGCGTCTGATCGCGACCGAGCTGCACGCCGACCGACGAAAGAACGCTGTTGTAGTCCTGTAAGTATCGCTGCCCGGCGGCAATATGCGTCGCCGTCTCGCGAGCGACTTGCTCCATGACCTCCGCACCGTCCTCGATGGCTTCGAAATCGGGGTCGGAATGACCGGCCACGCATTCGGCGTGGATGAGTTCCAGCACCTCGGGAACCGGGCGGTGCCCATGCTGGAGCAGCTCCTCCATCCGCCGGGTCAGTTCGGCGTTGCCACCACCGAGATAATTGAACCAAAGCTCGAAGTTTTTGGGAGATGGCGGAACGTCGATTGCCTGGAGCGCAAGCCAGGTCTGAGCTGCCAGTCGAAAGACATGCCTGTCCGCGCCACCGATGTGCGGCTCCAACGACGTGGTTTCAGGAGAATGGCGAGCCAACTCGGCTTCCGACACATCACGCTTCATGTGCAAACTATGCCAGGCTTATATTACCAGGCGGTAAACGGGCTGCTCCGGTTCCTAGATCGTGCTTCTTTAAATCGCAGCGCGGCGTGGCCCGACGACACCCTCGATCCGACGGCGTAGCCTGCCAATACGACCCACCCCGGCAAGGCGCCGATCAAGGAAGGCCAGGGTCGCCTGATCCTCGGTGCTGGTGTCGCGCAGCCAATACAGCAGCGTCGCGGCATAGATCGGCGCCAGGATGGCGCGCTTCGTATACCAACTCATGGTGGCGGAACGGTCGCCGGCGGCGAACCAGATCGCGTCAACGGTGCGCGCGACGGTCTTGGCAGCGAGAAGACTATTGGAGGGAAGTGCCAGTATGCCCAGCGCGCGCGCGATCGCCTCCTTGTCGTAGCGCTCCTGCTCGAGCCGCAGAGCGATGACCCGGCGTATGCGTGCTGGGACGCGCAGGGCAGCCAGGTCG
Organism: uncultured Acetobacteraceae bacterium; assembly: GCA_964613945.1. Classification (GTDB taxonomy): domain Bacteria; phylum Pseudomonadota; class Alphaproteobacteria; order Acetobacterales; family Acetobacteraceae; genus JAVVHH01. The sequence continues at coordinate 3,165 of CAZTJC010000009.1, read as the reverse complement.
ATCTCCGCGGCCGCAGCTTCCATCTGACGATCGGCGTAGTCGAAGTAGGTCTCGACCATGTCGGTGGGCCCGCCGGTGAAGAGCAGGTCCGCATCGGGGCCGGCAGCGTCGACCAAGGTTCGGACGGTCCATCCGGTCAGGGGAACGAAAGGCAGCATGGCCTCGATCGCGAGGTCACGCTCCGGGCTACGCTCGGGCGGGGCGATCATGCGAACTTCGACAGTTCTTCGTTGAAGCCGAAGCGGCTGAAATCATTCATTCGCATCGGATACATGATCCCCTCGAGGTGATCGTATTCGTGTTGCACGACCCCGGCATGAAAGCCGGAAGCGAAGCCGCCGACCGGATTGCCGTCGGTGTCGACGCCCTTGTAGCGCAGGCGGGCACGGCGGGGGACGGCGGCGCGTAGGCCGGGTATCGACAGGCAGCCCTCCCAGCGGAGCACCTCCTCGTCATCGAACAGCTCCAACTCCGGGTTAATGACGACGGTGTTGGGCATCTCGCCATCACCCTCGGCCGGCTGCGTGCGTCCGGCTGGAACACGGAAGACGAAAAGTCGGAGCGGGACATGGACCTGCGGCGCAGCCAGGCCGGCACCGTTGGCGTCCTCCATGGTTTCGATCATGTCGGCGACGAGGCGACGGATTTCGGGAGCGCCGGGGTCGACCACCGGCTCGGCTCGTTGGAGGAGGACCGGATGTCCCATGCGCGCGATCTTGAGGATGGCCATGGACTCAATATGGAGGAAATCGTGAAACGGGAAAGGCTTTCGCGGTGTCCGAAGAGTGTGGTATGCGCTCCGCTTCCGCCGCGACGTGTTGGCTGGAAACCCTTTGACATGCCCCGACTCCGGAAAGTGGGCGGGCCAGCGAACAGGAGATGGCGGCCAAGTGCAGGTTCTCGTACGTGATAACAATGTCGATCAGGCGCTGAAGGCGCTCAAGAAAAAGATGCAGCGCGAAGGTGTGTTCCGCGAGATGAAGCTGCGCCGGCATTTCGAGAAGCCGTCCGAGCGTCGGGCTCGCGAGGCGGCCGAAGCCGTTCGTCGTGCGCGTAAGATGGAGCGCAAGCGCCTGGAGCGCGAAGGCTTCTAATTTTACCAGATGATCGGGGCGGCTATTACTGAAAGCCGCCCTTGTGGCAAATGGGCTGAAACTTTCTCGCATCTCACGCGAGTGCCCTTGTCTAAATCTTGCCCCGATTTGCCGCTATAAACTCCCCTGGTGTCAGGAGAGAGTTTCAAGATGCGTATCGCGCAAATTGCCCCGCTTCATGAGGCGGTTCCGCCTAAGCTCTATGGCGGGACGGAGCGCGTTGTCTCTTTCCTAACCGAGGAGCTTGTCGCCCTCGGTCACGACGTTACGCTGTTCGCCTCCGGCGACTCGATCACGTCTGCCACGCTGGAGCCGATCTGGCCCCGTGCGCTTCGCCTGGATCCGGCGATCCGCGACCCCATCGCCCCGCACATGCTGCTGATGGAGGCCGCCCGTCGTCGTGCCGACGATTTCGACGTCTTGCACTTCCATATGGACTACTGGTCGTTCAGCCTGTTCGGCCGGCAACGGACCCCGTTCGTGACGACGATGCACGGTCGGTTGGATCTGCCCGAGTTGCAGCCGGTGTTCGACGCTTTCCCCAAGGTGCCGATCGTCTCGATTTCCGACTCGCAGCGGCGCCCGCTTCAGCAGGCCAATTACGTGCGCACCGTGCATCATGGTCTGCCGGCGAATTTGCTGACGCCGCAGCCCGGCAAGCAGGAGTACCTGGCGTTTCTCGGGCGGATCGCGCCGGAGAAAGGGCCGGACAAGGCGATCCGCATCGCGCGCGCCGCCGGGATCCCGCTCAAGATCGCTGCCAAGGTGGACCGGGTCGATCAGGTGTATTTCGACAGCGTGATCCGGCCGATGCTGGCCGAAGGCGGCGTCGAGATGATCGGTGAGATCGGTGACGCCCAGAAGCCGGAATTCCTGTCGGGAGCGGTTGGTCTGCTGATGCCGATCGATTGGCCGGAGCCGTTCGGCTTGGTGATGATCGAGGCGATGGCGTGTGGGACACCGGTGATCGCCTTCAACCGTGGATCGGTGCCGGAGATCGTGGAGCCCGGGCTCACCGGCTTCATCGTCGAGGACGAGGTCGGCGCGATGGACGCCGTCGCTAAGCTGCATACCCTGCCGCGACACAAAGTGCGTCAGCGCTTCGAGCAGCGGTTCACGGCCAAGCGGATGGCGGAGGATTACCTATCGATCTACCGCAGCCTGGCGGGCGAAAGCCGCTCCGTTCTGCGGGCCGTCAAGGCCTAGGCAAGTCGATGGGGTTCGGGCGGATGCCCGGACCCCATCAGATACAGTTAAGCGATCTTCGGCAGTAGCTGGTCCAAGGATTTCTTGGCGTCGCCGTAGAACATCCGCGCATTCTCCTTGTAGAACAGCGGGTTCTCGATCCCCGAATACCCCGTGCCCTGTCCGCGCTTCATGACCAGCACGTGCTTGGCCTTCCACACTTCCAGCACCGGCATGCCCGCGATCGGCGAGTTGGGATCGTCCTGAGCGGCCGGATTGACGATGTCGTTAGAGCCGATGACGATGGCAACGTCCGTGGACGGAAAGTCGTCGTTGATCTCGTCCATCTCGAGCACGATGTCATACGGCACCTTGGCTTCGGCGAGCAGCACGTTCATGTGCCCCGGTAGCCGGCCGGCGACCGGATGGATGCCGAAGCGGACGTTCTTGTGCTTGGCCCGCAGCCGCTTGACCAACTCGCTCACCGATTGCTGCGCCTGCGCCACCGCCATGCCGTAGCCCGGGATGATGATGACGGAGTCTGCGTCGTCCAGCATCGACGCCACGCCGTCGACGTCGATGGAGACCATTTCGCCTTCAATCTCCATTGCCGGGCCAGTGGTGCCGCCCCAGCCGCCGAGGATCACGGAGACGAAGTTGCGGTTCATCGCCTTGCACATGATGTAGGACAGGATTGCGCCCGACGACCCCACCAGCGCGCCGGTGACAATCAGCAGGTCGTTGGAGAGCGTGAAGCCGATCGCCGCCGCTGCCCAACCGGAATAGCTGTTCAGCATAGAGATCACGACCGGCATGTCGGCGCCGCCGATCGCCATGATCAGGTGCCAGCCGATGAAGCCGGCGATCAAGGTGACCAGGATCATCG